>NZ_QGKM01000004.1 GCF_003172875.1 Leucothrix pacifica
TTGAAGAGGACTAATAAAGTGACAAGCCCCACCAGCATTGTTGATTTGGTTTTATTAAATAGTCTTTTCATGCGGATAGCTCCTTTAAAATCTAAGCAAAGTTTTGCTATTTATCAGAAGCTTGCCACAGCAGATGTGAAATAAACGTGAAGGCTTAGTTTAATTTTCCGTATTCAGCTGCAACTGCCAATACCCAACATCAATCCACCGATCAAACTTTTTACCCACTTCAGTAAAGTGTGCGACTTTCTTCATGCCAAACTTTTCATGCAAGGCAATACTAGCCGGATTAGGCAATGCAATAACCGCCATCACGACGTGCACCGATGACTGTTCAAAGCTGGCAAACAAAGCCTCATAAAGCTGCCGACCAATACCTCGTGAACTACTGCCATTCGCCAAATACACGGAAACTTCTATGGTATGTTTATAGGCCGCGCGCTCTTTCCAGCTGGAGGTATACGCGTAGCCAACAAGCTCGCCCTCCTCTTCTGCAACCAGCCAAGTGAAACCAGCATCTTGTGTTTTTTGAATACGCTTTGATATATCCGCAGCAGTCACCAGCTGCTCTTCAAAGCTAATAGTCGTCTGCTCAATATAATAGTTATAGGTATCCGCGATAGCCTGAGCATCTGCAGCGGTTACTTGTCGAATCAATACCATAAAATACTCCTTGAAAAACTATTAACTATATTTACGATAACCTGTGTCAACTTCCAACTTTCAAATCATCTACTACAAAAGCAACATGTCCGCTTCAGTCCCAAACTAGTCCCCTACCGTCATACCCGTAACAATGACTGGCAAGTCGTCTATGTGTTTTGCAATTGGCTAAATTAGAATTGGCGCAGCGCCAATTGGAACAAACCTCATTGCCGCTTGATGAGATTGCAGAGCGTTGTGGTTTTGCAGCAGAGCGCAGCCTGCGGCGGACATGGAACCGCTGGAAACCTCACACACCCGGCGAATATCGTCGAACTACTCATACCAATACGCAGCCGATACCGTTAAACTCCTGCTCTAACGTTATACACGAGCAAAAACATGAGCAGAAAGATTGAATTATTAGCACCGGGTGGTGATGTTGAAGCCATAAAAGCAGCGGTCATCGCTGGTGCCAATGCAGTTTATTGCGGCCTTGATAAGTTCAATGCCCGTAACCGTGCCGCTAATCTTACTTATGATGATCTTGTGGGCGTCATACGTTTAGCACATAGATACGACTGCGAAGTGTTTTTAACCATCAATGTGGTGATTCTGGAGCAAGAAATTCCCGCCTTGATCAAGCTGCTCAATAAGATCGTAAACTCCGGTATTGACGGAATCATCGTGCAAGATCTGGGCATTTTTCACCTGGTGAAAAAGTACTTTCCGACACTGGATATACATGCGTCAACCCAACTGACCACCCATAATGAAGGCCAGATTAAGTTCTTAGCCAAAGCTGGTGCCTCTCGCGTCAATCTGTCACGCGAACTCAATATCGATGAGATCAAATCATTAACGGCATTGGCACATGAGCATGATGTACTGACGGAAGTATTTGTACACGGCGCGTTGTGTATTGCCTTCTCTGGGCAATGTTACTCCAGTTCTGTCAGTGTGGGTAACTCAGGGAATCGCGGCAGCTGCAGCCAAGCCTGTCGTGACGAGTATGAAATCACCGAAGCGGGGAATCGTTTCCCGCTAAATTTAAAAGATAATTCGGCGTATTTTGACCTGCCACAGTTGGTCGATGCACAGGTGGATTCACTAAAGATCGAGGGTCGCATCAAGAATGCACATTATGTTTATACCGTGACAGATACCTGGCGAAAATCGATGGACAGCTTTATTAGAGAAGGCAAATTAGCACCCGACGATTCGAATCTGCACCGTGTGTTTAACCGTAATTTCACCAACTCTTTTTTACAGGGAAATCTCACCAAGGATATGTTTATCGACAATCCTCGTGACCACAGTCTGGAACATGCCGTCAAAGCAAGTGGTGCTAAAACGGTGATACATATTCAGAAAGCCAAGGCTGATTTATATGCCAAAAAGGATGAACTGAGTGATGAACTTCAAAGCAAAATCAAATACCTCAGCATTGCCAAACAAAGCTTACATCTCACATTCTCTGGCCAACTAGGTGAGCCATTATGCCTGACAATAACGGTTGGTGAGTCTGTCGCTGACAACAATACAGCGCATGCAAAAGTTCATCAGCTATTCAGTGATTCGTCATTCCGGGAAGCGCAAGACTTAGCACTCAGCCAGGCAGTCATTGATAAAAGCTTTAAGAACTTCAATCCTGACGGCTACACACTTCAGACAATAGACTATAGCGAACTCGGTAACGACTTGAGCATTCCGTTTAAAGAGCTCAACACGCTGAAAAAACAGGCGTTATTTTTATTGAATAATGATGTAGAAGTCAAACCTCCGGTTGAGGTTCCGGCTCTAATAAAGCACCCGAAACTCCCTTTAAGCGGTAAGTTGAAAAACAGCTTGTCGATACTGATTGCTGATGAAAAAGATGTCCATCTCTGTGAACTTAGTGATGCGGATGTCTATTTCAAACTGCCTGAGAGCTGGAAGAAAGATTGTGACAAACACATCGCCATTTTCCAGCGGAACCCTCAACTGATTCCATGGTTCCCTGCCGTGTTAATTGGTAAGGATTATGATGAATCCGTGCGTTTGCTGAAGGCCATACGCCCGGAACGTATCGTAAGTAATAATACCGGTATCGCCTATGTCGCCAATGAAATGGGAATTGAGTGGATTGCCGGGCCATTCCTGAATACCACGAACTCTTACGCATTGCTGACGCTTCAGGAAGAACTCAATTGTGCCGGTGCGTTTATTTCTAATGAAATTAACCGTGTGCAAATCAGAAACATCGTGCGTCCAAGTGAAGGCTTTAAACTACTTTACAGCATTTACCATCCCATACTGATGATGACGAGTCGTCAGTGTTTCTTCCAGCAAACGGTCGGCTGCAAAAAGCCAAGCATCGAAGATGGTTGCATGTTGAAGTGCAGCAAAGCCACCACCATTACCAATGTCAAAGGTGTTTCTTTTGCCGTCGATAAGCAACGTGGCGGCTACCCAAGTATTTATAACCACGAGCAATTCCTGAATGCTGAAATTGTTGAGGATTTGGGGCATTTGTTTGATGAATTCTTTATCGACCTCACCAATATCGGAGCAGGCTCCAAGCAACCGCATGACAAAGCTCAATTGATTAGCTATTTTGAGAATCTGCTGAGCAGCAGAAGTGATGATGAACATTTCCATGCGGCAAAACAGCTTAGTGAGCTGGTGACGCTATCGACTAATGCTCAGTATCGTCAGGGTCTGTAAATCAGAATCATCAGGAGTCTTGTATGTCAACGAAATCGACTGGGACAACAACGGCACAATCAACCTTGCCAATACTCTATTCTCTGCAAAACTGCCCCTATGCGATCCGCGCGAGGTTGGCGATTTTACTGGCACAGCAGACGGTCCGGATCCGCGCCATCACGATGAAAAACAAACCGGATGAGATGATACAGGCATCACCAAAAGCAACGGTCCCTGTATTGATTTTGGGAAATGAGGCATCAGCAGATAGTGAGCCACAGTATACTGTCATGGACGAAAGTTTGGATATCATGTTGTGGGCATTGAATCTAAACGACCCTGAGAATGTCCTCTACTCCCACGATCCAACAGCACTGACCGAAATGCTACGAATCATTCAGTGCAACGATGATGAATTCAAACCAAATTTAGAACGCTATAAACGAGCAAAACGCTTTCATGGTGATAATCTGGAAGATTGTCGGTTGGCATGCGAGCCTTTCGTGCAGGACTTGGAGCAGCGTTTGTCAAAGCACGACTTCTTTATGGGAGACACGCCTAGCCTGCTGGACTATGCCCTACTACCCTTTATCCGGCAGTTTTCACGCGTGAATAAGCCCGTGTTTAATCAGCCGGAGTATGCGAGTCTGCACCGTTGGTTGAGTCATCAACTACAGAGTCGCTTATTTCAACGTTCGATGGTGCTCTATCCTCTGTGGCTGGATGAGCGCGAAGTGTGTTTATTTGGTTAAGGCAGCATTATTTTAATTATATAGCTACCGAGACACACCTCACCTCAAACCACTTGAAGTCGCTAAAGACGTCATTAGCCCTTACTCACTTTCGGCACCAAAGACAGAAAATCAAACTGGTATTTCTTCACTGAAGCAATTAATCGAGTCTTTTGTGTCGGCGTCAAAGCATTAAATAAATCTGACATCAGCTGTAAGGTCATCTGTTTGCGCTTCTTATACGACTGCTGATAAGCCGGGCTGGAAAATCGCTCCGGCGTCTTAAACTGTGCCATCACATTCTGCCTGAACCTTGCCGGATCAGAACGCTCGTTTAAGTATTTCGATAACACCTCAACAAAACGATCTTGCCGCTCTACCCTTATCGTTTTATCAACCGGTAACTTGTTTGCCCATGCGGCGATCATGTCACGCTGTGTCTGATTCAAACCGCCGGTTAACTTACTGATACGCTTGATCATTTTATTCTGACGTTTAACGATCCGACGACTCTGCGATATAGCGAAATCTTTGCGGAGGTCTTTGGCAGATTCCTTTTTGAGGTTACTGATCACCACAGGAATTTGTTCATCATCCAGTGAGAGCAGCATGTTAGTAATGACAGGGCCAAGTTGATCCAGACTCAGCATGGCAAGAGAAAACGCCTCATCATATATTTTACTGACATCTGCCGGACTTAATGTTGCTTGCTCAAATTGAATGGCTTTTCTCCCCAAAAAACTGGCATATAAAGGCAACTGTGTTTTTTGGTGCCAGCGATGAAAGTTATTAATACCACGCGTTAGCTCAGCGCTCTGAACATTGTTCAAACTGACATAATCATTCACCTTCCAGCGAATCGCGTTGTCCATCAAACGATAGCCAAGTTTAATACTGCTACAGCCTGCCAAAAATACTATCAGTAAACTGACTATGAATATTTTAGGTGCAACTTTCCTTTGCATATTCCTGTCCTTATTAGTCTGGTCGGATGATCAATCAGTCACTCTGCCATCAAGCTACTTCGTGACATCTAGTCTATGACTACAGTGACGAGGCATCGTTTCAATGTTTACGGCGATGATTCGAGTCCTGAGCGCGGTGTCGTGCGCTTATAAAGCGACGATCTGATAGGCATGTAAATACCACCTGCTGCCACAGATTCTGCAGTGTATCTAGCGTATATTACAACGATTACTGGAATTCGAGCCAAGGATGCGCCCGGATTGGCTGATAAACTTAGTGGAGGAACGCAAAAAAACCGCCCGTGCGTAACGCCACGATAAAAAAGGAGCCCTAATGAAACAGCTTAAACTACTCGTATTGCTTGGAGCATTGTCACTGAGTAACCCGATACTCGCGGAGTGCAGAAACAGTGGTAGCTTCCAGCAATGGATGAATGGCTTTAAACAACAAGCGATTAAATCCGGCATTCCTGCCAATATCGTCAATGGCGCGCTCAATAATGTGCGGTTTGATCCGGGCATTATTCAGCTGGATCGTTCACAAAATACCGTTGCTCAAACCTTCCTTCAGTACTCTGCGACCAAAGCGAATCCATACCGGTTAAGTAATGGTAAGCGAAAAATGCAGGAAGACTACCCCTTGTTTCAACGCATCGAGAAACAGTTTGGTGTACCAGCGCCAGTACTGACTGCCTACTGGGCGCTTGAGTCGGATTTTGGAAATGTCACCGGCAATGTTCACACATTGCAAGCCTTAGCCACCCTCGCCTATGATTGCCGTCGTGGAAGTTTTTTCAGAAACGAGTTAATCCACGCGCTACGGTTAATCCAACGCGGTGATATCACACCTGTACAAATGCGTGGTGCCTGGGCCGGTGAATTGGGGCAGTTGCAATTTATACCATCCAGCTATAACAAGCATGCGGTGGATTACGACGGTGACGGCCGTCGTGACCTGATTAATTCCAAAGCTGATGCATTGGCCTCTGCCGCAAGCTTGCTGAGGCAATACGGTTGGCAAGCCAAACAGCCATGGCTCATTGAAGTGCGCGTGCCTCCACAAATGAGCTGGTCATTAGCACGATTGGATAAGAAGCTACCTGTCTCGCAATGGGCTAAACAAGGTGTTACACATATCAACGGTCAGGCGCTTCATGGCAACACCAACACTGCGTTGTTATTACCGATGGGCAGAAATGGCCCAGCTTTTTTAGCATTTCCAAACTTTGATGTGATGTTACGCTGGAATGAGTCAACCGTTTACACAACGTCAGCCGCATACCTTGCATCGCGCTATGCTGGCGCAGGACAAGTTCGTTATGGGAACGCACCAATACAGGTATTGAATGTTGGGCAAGTGAAAACATTACAATCGAAATTACGCGCACGTGGACTACGGATCACGAAAATTGACGGGATTATTGGTGAGGAAACGCGGGCCGCGGTTCGTCAAGTTCAGTTGCAGATGAAACTGCCCGCTGATGGTTATCCTGATTTGCCCTTCTTTCAAAGGTTATAAGCTGTATCTACCACAGGGTTCATTGATCTAATTAACGAACCCGACAGTCACAAAACTAACAAGCAGACTACGGTTTAAACACCAGAGTCTGCTTTTTTATCGGCAATGAAGCGCGTTATTTAATGGTAGAACGCAGCAACACCAAATTATCTAATACCAGATTCGACGACCAGATAAATTGCGCATCGGCGTCCTTAGCATCGAACAAATCGACAAAGTTTGTGTAGGATTTTTTATTATCAACACCAACCGTATCATTGCTGAAGGTTGCACATTTGCACCTCAAAATCTCGGCAAATCAGACGTACCAAGTAAGTTTGGTGTGATGACAAACAGCAATCACTCAAATGATGTAGATAGCGTATAGCTTGCCAACATATCTGGCACATCGGATGCGGTATTAAATGGAGCTTTACCATCAATACTGATCCTACCGACTTAGTCTGGGGGGCTGAGCAAGGGTGCTTTTTAGGAAGCGCCCTTTTTTATTCCGGTGATTTTATTATTTCTAGTAAGGGTTGGTCTTTTGCTTTTAGGCACATCTAATTTTGATTACCAAATCGTGCCAGATAATGCCAGACGCGTTTGATAGCATCTGCCGGATATTGTCCCGACAATTCAGCTTGAGCCAGTTTCAGGCAATCCAGACAACCATCATCTGAGGTGTGAGTCGGAGCACTTTTCATTCCTATATCAGTCTCACACTCCCAACCACTGATAGACTCTACAGCGTTATCAGCAGATGCAATGGCTTTTGCTAAAGCAACATATTCTTCACCCCGATAATCCAAATGTTGATCCAGTATGGCAACATTCAGGAGAAAACCTTTATGCCATTCAATATCAACGGCTAATCGCTGCGCCTCAGCTTCAATGACTGTCCCCTTAAATACAGGGTCTAACACTAAACAATCCACATCATCTTGCAGACTGATTTGCCCATGAATATGCGCTTCGATGTATTGATCCAGTAGATCACCATCATGCTGATCTGCCAGCCGAATTAGCCTGTCTATGCCTTTATAATCAGCAAAATCTTCAGGATTAAAACAGCTGTCAGGATAACAAAATGTCGTACGCTCAAGCACTTCAGGCCTCAAACAAAAATACGCAGAGCCGAAGCGTGGCGAAGCACCAGCCCTATGATTCAGATAGTTTAAGGCACCGTATTTAGGACGCTCCTCAGGTCTCACAGCATCATATTTCTGATTAAAGATGCGGCTCTCCCATTGCCACCTCGCACCACCTTGATAAGCGGTCAACCCTCCATTACTGGTCCGCGTCTCATACTGAGATCGTAAATAGGGGTCTTGGCGAAATGCCTGTAAAATCGAGTTTCCATTTTTCGTTCGTTTATAAGGATGGAAATTAACCGTGACAGCTACCATATAAGGCCTATCCTAGGCACCCAGCAATGGCAGGTGTTTGATTTTCTTATAATTCAACGCCATTTCAATGCATTGTCGAATGGCCTCTTCGGGTAGAGCCTCATTTAGATTCAGCACAATCGCCCTATTTCCCTGAAACGTCAACGTCTCCGCATATAACTCACGAAAGGTATCTACCAGCTTGGTCTGACAATTAAAAAACAGATAATACTGCTGTGGTGTTTTAAGCTTCCAGTCACAACGAATTGGACTGCCCGTTTTACAGCTATAACAAGGTTCGCCCCATTTTATACTTTCAGTAATATCGGCGATTTCGAGATCGTTAGCGACGGAATAAATCAACACATCCAGTTGTGATAATGCGGATTGCGCATCTTTAGGGTAGTCCTGAAGTCTGTTTTTTATCTCCTGCTGCATCACATACTCCTCCCACCCTATCGATTGCTCAGCCTCAATATATCATTTTTCAAAGTGAATTTGAGACTGCCTGCGATGTAGCGCGTTGACTCGGAACAATTTTCAACCAGATAAATAATCCCACAGCCAGCAAACAGCCATAAATCATTGAAGTACCAAGACAGTAAACAAACACGGCACAGGTTGCTAAACCCAATACAATAATTGGACGATGCCGTTGACTTAATAATCGCCACGCAGCCAGCATGGAGGCGGCGTATATAAATACAAATACCCCATTCACCCAGCGCACAATCTGCTCATAAGGTTCTGACATCACGTACGTGCCGATAATAATCAGAATGGCAATCGCCTGCACAATTAACAGGGCGTTGCGTGGTGTACCGTGCTGGTTTAAGCCGCGTAATTGCTTCGGCAACACACCATCATTACTCAGCACCCACACCAATCGCGCAACACTGGCAAAATATACATTCACAGTCGCAAAACCACTAACCAACCCCAGAATACCAATCACCCATGGCCCACTGTCTCCCAGTAGCATTTGATAAGCAGCCACCATGGCCAAGTCAGCTGTCGGATCAAACATCGACAGATAGGTGCAGAACATAAACACCACCCCCACCAGAGCAGTGCCCATCATTACGGCAGGGACGAAGTCTTTCTTAACATCCTTAAACTCTGCCGATAAGTGCGTCACGGCCTCAATACCTAAAAAGCCCCAGATCGCCAATGCGACAGCAGCCATCACGCCACCTGATGTCCCTTGTGCCACCTCTTTTGAAACCGCTATGTCACTTGAGCTAAATAAAAACGCTGCGATCATGGTAAATACAACACCCGCAATGGCAAGTGTGAGAACCAGTTGCGCCTTGCCTGACAGTTGCATGCCTTTTAGATTTAATAAAAACATGCCACCAATCACAGTGATTTGTCCGAGCATGGCCTGCAGTGGTGTGAGCGTTATCAACGGCTTTAAAAACTCAAAAGTCATCATCAATGCAGCCGGTGCACCCAATGGCACCGCACAGGCGAACATCATGCCAACCATGTGACCATAACGAATGCCAAAGGCTTCTTGCACAAAAAAGGCAGGACCACCGGCATGAGAATAATGTTTACTCAACGCAGCAAACACCCACGTTAGTGGCAATATCGCAGCAACCAGTAAGGCCCAGGTCCATACAGCCCAGTCCCCTGCCTCGTTAATAGTCAGTTGCGGCAAGATAAACACGCCGGTGCCCAGCAGGGTGCTGGCCATTAAGCCAACGCCTTGCCATCGCGTAATTGTTGGATTTAGTGATGTCATTTTCATTTCCCCGATCAAAGCAATAGTTTACTGTATGCCCCCTTAGCACTGTGTCGTTTGCACCGCCATATCGCCGTCATTGTGCTGCCAACGGATTCATATCGTCGCCAGGTCGTTACAGATGGATATATTTGATAAAAAAATTCTCAATGAACTAAAACTCAATGCTCGCCAAAGCGTGTCAGCAATTGCTGAAAGGGTGAACCTGTCACGCTCCGCTGTGTCTGAGCGCATCAAACGTATGGAAGACAGTGGTGAAATTCTGGGTTATCAGGTGATTTGTAAAACGCCTGAAAACAGACAGCTCAAGGCCTATTTTGAAATTCGTCATGGCGGCTATCATTGTGAATCCATCGCTAAAAATGCCCTATTGGTAGAGGGTATTAAGCTATGCCATGGCATCAGTGGTGATTTGGACTTATTGTTATATGCCGAAGCCGAATCCATGGCAGCACTGCATGTGATTCGTAGCGAGCTGGATAAAATACCCAATGTCAGCAAGGTGACCACTCACATTGTCATGGGTGAATGGGAATCATAAACAGCCATGACTGAATTTGCAGATTTAATCCTCCGTTCCGGGCGCTCCGGGGTTGAGCTGGCGCTGTTTGTCTTGCTGCCCATCATGATCGTGATGCTCACCTTTATGCGCATTTTAGAAGCCCGTGGTATTCTGGGTTGGATTGTGAAGCGTGCAACGCCTTTAGTGCGTTGGTTCGGCATTCCGGGACTGGGTTTATTCGCCTTAATTCAGGTGGTTTTTGTCGGGGTTGCCGCGCCAATGGCTACGCTGGCGATGATGGATAAAAGTGCGATCCCGCGTCGTCAAATCGCGGCCACTCTGGCCATGGTGTTTGGTGCTGCGCAAGCGAATGTCACCTTTCCAATGGCCGCATTTGGTGTCAACACACCACTCATTATCTGTATATCGATGATTGGCGCACTGGCAGGTGCTGCTTCTACCTATTATGTGTTTGGCCGAGCCTTAAATGATCATGATGCACCTGCCATTGAGTTACCTACACACCCCACCGCAAATGACACCCGCGGTATATTAGCACTCATCAATAGTGCGGGACGAGAGGCCTGGAATATTGCGATCTCTGCGATTCCAATGTTGGTTCTGGCCTTATTATTGGTGAATATTCTGCGCTCTTCGGGTCTGATTGCTGGCTTAGAAAGTTTGCTAATGCCGCTATTTAACAGCTTTGATTTATCCTCTGCAATGCTACTCCCGCTGGTGACCAAAGCCATCGCAGGGGGAACCGCGATGATGGGCGTTATGACCGAATATTTACAGCAGGATGTGATTAGCCTGAGAGAATTTCACATCAGCGCAGCCTTATTGATTACACCGTTTGATGTTGCGGGTGTGGCCATTTTAATTAGCGCGGGGCCACGTGTTGCCTCTGTACTGAAACCCGCGGCTTACGGCGCACTCGTTGCCATTACCCTACGCACCATCATGCACTATATCGCTGCCATGTAAAATCGCCTATTCTTCAACCCAACTCCCTAAATTGAACAACTCAACCCCAAGGAAACATCGTAATGAATGCCAACGAAACACCCCTGCTACAACAGACCGCTGCTTTGTTAACAGAGTATTTGGACGAATGTCAGCAGACTGATCGTAGCATTAGTGAGTACCACAGTGCGGCTGAGTTGAGTGAAATACTGGCGCTAAACTTACCTGAAGACGCCTGTGATGAAGCGCAGATTTTGGATGATATCCGACAGTTCTTACAGTATAGCGTGCGTACCTCCCACCCCCACTTTATGAAACAGCTATACGCCGGCAGTACAGCAGCAGCGATTGCCGGTGATTGGGTAAGCAGTGTTACAAACACCGCCGCTCACACATTTCAGGTTGCGCCGGTAGCGACCCTGATGGAACAACAATTGATTGATGGATTGAATCAATTACTTGGCTTTGATGATGGTGACGGCATCATGGCCAGTGGCGGTAGCAATGCCAATTTACTCGGCCTGTTATGCGGCTTGCATAGGCGCTGGCCTGAGATAAAAACTCAGGGATATCGGGGACAACAGCCGATCCTATATGTGTCTGACCAGTGTCATTACTCCTATGAAAAAGCCGTGTTTACACTAGGCATCGGCACAGACAATATGCGCCGGGTTCCCAGTGATGAAAGCTTTCGCATGTGTCCGGTTGCCCTGAAACAACTGATAGCAGCGGATATTGCTGACGGTAAACAACCATTCCTGATAGGCGCTACCGCTGGGACAACCGTTGCTGGTGCATTTGATCCGATTGATCAACTCGCTGATATCGCGCAGGAATTCGGGCTCTGGCTACACGTGGATGCCGCCTGGGGTGGCCCAGCTGCATTTAGTCATGAACACAAAGCTCTCATGCAAGGGGTGGAGCGTGCAGATTCGGTGACTTGGGATGCGCATAAGTTTATGTCCATTCCACTGATATGCTCAGCCGTATTACTGCGCGAAAAAGGTATTTTAGAATCTGCCTGTAGCGGTGGTGGCGCTTCGTACCTCTTCCATGCCGATGAAAATGCGGATTACAACTTCGGCCAGAAGTCGTTGCAATGTGGTCGTCGGGTCGACTCCCTGAAGTTCTGGTTAGATTGGCGCAGTAAAGGCACAGCGGGCTATCGCGATCAGATTAACCATTCCATGCAACTAGCGCAGTACTGTTGTGAATTCATCAAGCAACACCCACAGATGGAATTATTGGTGGAGCCGGACTACCTGAATTTATTCTTCCGCTACACTCCCTCTACCGGTTACAGCGAAGGGCAACTTGCTGAATTAAATCTCGCGATTCTCGATGAGATGAAAAAAGCCGGATCATTCTATGTGGACTATTCAACCTTGCGTGAGCAGTTCGGCATTCGCCTGGTAATATCCAATAATAAGCTGGAGCAGCGCCACCTGGATGACTTATTGGCAGAGATCATCAGGATCGGTGAACAATTATCGCGCTAGTTTGTATCTGAGATCCATCAGCCGACGTATAATACAACAAATCATTTAACCATAAGGTGCAGTCAGCAATGCCGCGTAAAAAAGTCACATTTAACAATCGGGATGGAATCGAGTTAGCCGGCTTACTGGAAAAGCCACCAGCGGGCACGGCCATACGCAGTTATGCATTATTCGCACACTGTTTCACCTGCGGTAAGGATATTGCTGCAGCATCCCGTATCTCACGCGCACTCACCAAACACGGCATCGCGGTATTTCGCTTTGACTTTACCGGACTGGGCAATAGCGACGGTGACTTTGCGAATACCAACTTTTCATCCAACATTGATGACTTAATCGATGCTGCAGAAATGCTAGGGCGTGACTTTAAAGCCCCGCAACTGATGATTGGCCACAGTCTGGGTGGTGCCGCCGTTTTAAGTGCCGCGGATCGAATGCCTTGTGTCAAAGCATTGGTGACTATCGGCTCGCCAGCGACCGCAGATCACGTAGAGCATCTCTTCCACTGCTCAATCGACACTTTGGAAAACAAGGGTGAAGCCGATGTTCAGATTGGAATGCGCCAGTTTAAAATTCGCAAACAGCTTGTTGATGACCTTCGCAAGCATGCTGATGTTGAGCACATCGGTGATTTACGTCGTCCACTAATGATCTTCCATTCACCGATTGATAATGTGGTGCCGGTTGATGAAGCAGCGAAGATCTTTCTTGCTGCCAAACATCCGAAAAGCTATGTCTCGCTGGATCACGCGGATCATTTACTAAGCCGTGCTGAAGATGCTGAATTTGTCGCACAAACACTGGCAAGCTGGGCGGATCGTTATTTAGATGACGCACCAATCGATTCCGATGCTGAGGTTGAAAAAAGCGTTTCTGAAGATGTACCTGCGCTGGTCAAATCACTTAAACATGGCGAAGTGCTGGTGACTGAAAAAGACCTCAAATTCCTACGCGGTTTGTATACTGAGGATCATCAGGTTTTGTCAGATGAACCTCTAAGCTATGGCGGCCGCAATCTTGGCCCAAGCCCTTATGACTTACTGTTGATGTCGCTGGGGTCTTGCACGTCGATGACCATTCGCATGTACGCCAACCACAAAAAGTTACCGCTGGAAGATATTAATGTACGTCTGAAGCACGAGCGTATTCACTCCGATGACTGCCCGGATTGCGACGGTAAAACCGGTAAAATCGAGCGCATTACCCGTGATATCGAACTAAAAGGTGATTTGACTGAAGCACAACGCCAGCGCTTGATTGAAATCGCGGACCGTTGTCCGGTGCATCGCACTCTGGAGAATGATTTAGTCGTCAGAACGCGTGAGCAGCCTTGGAATTAAAAGTGCTCATGCCAATTCTTCCTGAAGTTCGCCGTTTATCACGATGGGTGTATCGTCGAGAGAAATATTGCAGTCACGCATCGGCAAATCAAAATGCCCTAAGGTGAAACGATCTGCAAATTGATTAGAGCCTGTGGACCAGAGGAAATTTCCTGCCCATGCGCGAAACTCAGTGGCTTGGATGTCACCTTTGTCGTAGAGCGCCAAACTTTCCCAACGCGCTTTTGGATTCATGCCCCAACCGATATGGCTAATGCCGTAAGCTTTTGGGTCATCCCACGCAGCAAGATACTCGCGAAATAATTTTGCATCTAAACCTTCGCCTTGGATGTCGGTGATGTAATCGTTTTCGAGCGTGATGGTGATGGGATCACGAATATACTCTTTAAAGGTCAGATTCATATCTCCAGTGTTCATAACAATCTTGCCACTCACCGTATTTGCCAGCGGGAAGCAAAGGCAAAGCCCACCCGGCCAATGACTGACTCCGCGGGGATGCGTTGAAAACCCGGGCGTTCCACCACACGGTGCATCTTTGATATTGATGGTAAGGTCAGTGCCAGCAGCAGACGTCACTCGCATTTCAGAGGCTGCATTTAACATCTTAATGCCCAGAGCCACTTTAGGCCCGAGCTCGGCACTCGGCTCAGTGCGTTCAAGAATTTCAGGGTGCTCGTTACAGATCACTAATAAGCGTGTATTAGCTTTCTCAACCTCTGCCATTTCTTCTGCATGAAGCAAGCCTTCCACAGTCACATCAACAATGACCTCTACCGCTTTTAACGCCTCGATAACATGGCGCTTGCCTTGAATAGCATCGCAGGCACCGGTTGATTTGACCGGTACAGGGGCGGTTTGAGGTGGTGTTGGCAAGACAATGGTTGAGTAAACTGCGCCAAGATCATACAACGCTAAGGCCGCAAGTTGACGCAATACCGGGCGTGATTGCGACTCACTGATAATGACGACTTCAGTCCCTTCGCCAATTCCGTTTAGCGCGAATACACGTTTGAAAGAGGCGACCCATTTGCCTTCCGGGATTTCTTGCATCATCTGCTGGTTTTCCTATTCTTACAGTGAAAGTCTGCGAGTTTCATCGCTTAGGGAAAGTTTCATTATCACCCAGCGGGAAAGGAACGGCAAAGCTAACTGGTTTTCCCAGGGTAAACTGAACGCAGTAGACCATGTCAGGTGCAGGATTGTCAATTTCAACTCAAATGCCAGACTCTAGTCGTATGAAAGATAGAAAATGACGGCCCGACTTAGTCAGACGGTGCATTATCTATGACATAACAGCTAACGCGCGGATCAATTACTTCAAAGAAAGACATAGGTACTCCTGCGAGGGGTGTTGCCTACGATCACAACTGCTTCTGCTTCCCCAGCTCCAAAAACGCATGCAAATACGGCGTCTCAACATCACTTTGTTTGTAAGCGGCATACAACGTTTTATTGACGCCATTCTTACCCAGTTTCAAGGTGGTCAAAGGGTATTGCTCGCAATACAGCTTCGCTAACCAACGCGGCAAGGTAAACACACCTCGCTGGCAAACCGTCAGCTGCAGCATCATTTCGATCGACTCGGTAAACTTTTGCGCCTTGGCACTCACATGAGCTGGAATCAAAAACTCGGTATAAATATCCAGACGATCGACGGGAACGGGAAACAGAAGCAAAGTCTGGTCACGTAGCATCTCAGGCTTACAATATTTCTCTTTTGCCAGCGGATGATCCTCAGCAATCACCAGCACTAATTCGTAATCAAATAAGCTATCAAAGATTAATCCGGGGTGTTCAAACGGGTCAGGCGTGATCAACAAATCCACCGAATGATTCAGCAATCCCTCAACGCCGGAGAATTGAAATTTCTGCACAATATCTACATCGACTTCTGGTGAGGATTGCAGAAAGTCAGCGATCACCCGCATCAACCATTCATAGCATGGGTAACACTCCACACCAATGCGCAAATTCCCCTGACGCCCCTCGGAGTACGCCTGTAAGGTTTGCTCTGTGCGCTGCAAAACAGGAATCACGCGCTGTGCGGAACTCAGCAATTGCTCTCCCGGTTGGGTCAAACGAAGCAAGCGCCCTTCTTTCTGCCACAGCTTGACACCGAGGCGCTCTTCCAAGTGTTTTATCTGATGAGAAAGTGCCGATTGCGACAGATTTAATGAGCTGGCAGCCGCGGTCAACGTCTTGTATTGGTGCAATGCCAGTATGATTTGCAGATGGATACGTTCAATCATTGATGAACTCAGTTCATGGATAGTCTTATAACTATCATTATTCATCATTGATTGAAGCTTGTAAACTTGCCCCATAGTTTAAACAAGGACTCACCATGATCACCACTCACACACTTGGACAGGTTTACAATCCAGCTTCACTAAGTAAAGCCGATGCACTGGTACATACTGACCTGCTTACCCTGCACACGGGTAGTGTGAGTGAGCAAGTGGCGTTTAATCATCACTTATTCGGATTCGATCAAGCTTGCAGTGGTTCTACGAAATGCACGGAATGGTTCGGCAGTAGCCAGTATTTTGAGGCGATTACACCAAAGCAAGATATCGCTTTGAAGCTCAACACTGACGCATTAGTCGAGCAGATTAAACAGGCTGATAAGGCAGGTTACACTTGTAAGGCGTCAGTGCTAGGCCCGATTAGTTTACTGTGGTCATTAAACCTCAGTGATGACGCCGAGCGCATGAGCTATCTTGATAAAGTCATGCCACTGTATACCCAGCTGCTGACTGAAATGGGTGAGCACAAACTGCCTTGGATTCAGTTCGATGAGCCAATGCTGACACAAGAGTTGAGTCGTGAATGGCAGCATGCTTACCGCACTAGTTACTTCAGACTACAACGTGCACCTGTGAAAGTCATGGTAGCCAGCACTTATGGCGCATTGAACCGTAATTTACAAATTGCTTGCCAGTTACCGGTTCAGGCGATTCATATCGATGCTTGCACAGCACCAGAGCAAATTTTACGCGTAGTTGATTGGTTGCCACGTCATAAAATTCTATCGCTGGGTGTATTGAGCGCAGATGATCTGGCTAAGACCGATTTGAATAAATGGCTGGAAAAATTGACGCCATTTGCTAATCGTTTGAAAGAACGCCTATGGCTTGCGCCGAATATGTCGCTACAGCACCTGCCAGTTGAGTCTCCAAAGGATGGGGCGAATACCGAGCAAAATGCATTTGTACTGCAAAAAGTTCGTGAGCTGATTACGCTTGCGCAAGGTCTAAAGCAAGGTGAATTTAAGCAGCCTGTGCGTTTGCCACGTACTAATGCGCCGGTTGATATTCAGAAGCCAGCACAAACTCAGGTCGCTTAAGGTACTCAATAATATCCAGCTATCACGCCTCGATACTGCTTCACAAGTAACGTGGTGTTGATAGCCTAAACAGTACACGCTCAATGTTTTAGCAGTAACTAATTTTTGTTACACAGAAAATCAGCGAAACATCAGAAACTGTTTTTTGACTTAGAACTACAACATACCTTCTTCAAACGTCTATTAACTAAACCTCCCACAAAGACCCGATAGTGAAGAGTTTGATAAAATCTCATACTCTCTTTATTAAAGCTTCTGGCTTTTTTCCTTTAGGAAACTTAATCCCACCCTCTTTATGTAAGTTGTTCGATAATATATCCGCCCAGAGATTTGTCAGCGGCTCACCAGAGACAAATACGCCATCAATTAGTTTAAGTTTGTTTTTATAAAATAACCAACGCTGTCCATTCTTAAAGTACATATTGCCATGATCTTTTCTCTCTAAAAACACCACTTCCGAAGGATTTTCTTTTGATAAATCGATGGCATCACGTATATTTTGACCAACCGATTTATAATCAGGTCTAGCAGGCTGAACAACTCTATCCGCATTCGTTATAACAAACTCAGTAATTTTATCTTCATAACTAGTACCAAGACGTTTTTTTAAATCTTTTTGAGGAATATTAAGGTGCTTGGAAAATGCTAAATTTAGGGGCTCAAGAGACCACTTTGAATATGGTTCTTCCGTGTTTTTTATAAACTGAGAGTAACGTGAATCTCTCTCACGAGCAGTAAATAACCGATTAGGTTTCCAATATTCCTTATTTTTAGCGTAGACCAAAATATAGTTAGTCGTAGTAACTAAGCCAGGGTTAATCGACTTATGCCCAGTAGCCGACCCTTGCTTAAAGGTAATGATATTTATACGATTTTTTCGCCCAAAAATTTCATCAAGAATCACCATGAGATAGGCTATTTCATTGTCATCTATGTGGACAAAAAGAGTTCCATCATTTGACATAAGACTGAATAACAGTTCAATTCTCTGTTGCATTAAAGACAACCAAACGGAGTGCTCCAAGCCATCTTCATAATTATCAAATGCATCACCTGTATTAAAAGGCGGATCAATGTAAATGCACTTAACCTTCCCCGCGTACTCTTGCTCTAACGCTTTCAGTGCCAATAGGTTATCGCCATGAATCAGAATGTTGTCTTCAAAAGGCTTTGGAGTATCCTCTTCTGTCTGTGAAAACAAGTCAGTTGTTTCACCCTTCTCAGCTAAGTCAGGTACGTCAGCCCGATAAGAAAATTCAGGATCTTCTAGCAAAATACGTGGCTCCAAGCGTGGCCGTTTTTCTTTACCAATCCACGTTAGCTCTAATTTTTGTTTACTCATCAAATTGCTCAACTATTCCGTTCATCGCTTTGCTAGCTGCATAAATTGTTAATTTTAACTCAGCCTGTGCTTCATCAGATTGCTCATACTTTGGTTTTTGTAAGGATAGCGTTTGGCTTGCTGACAAAATTTTGGGAACACCCTCGCCTCGGCGCTCAATAATATTTTGCCGCTTAGTCACTGGGTCAGCTGAATAATAACGACTTAACAAGTTAACCAACGTCTCATTACGAGTAATACTGTTAGCGTCCATCGTTTTAACCGTTAAGCTATTTGGTAAGCCACCGGGTGTCATTATTTCCAAGCGGTCACTAAACATATGCAAGCGAACTTTCGCTCCATGGACGCCGTAATCACGATGCGCCACCGCATTAACAATCGCTTCATAAACAGCCCCTAGATCATACTGAGGAATATCAATTCGACCCGGTCGTTTAACGGCTTCAATGCGCATATTTCGTTTCACAAAACTAAATGCACATTCTATTTGCTGATCAATACTGTCACGGCAATCCAATGCATCTACTTGAAACTCTGCATTGCGCTCAGTGCCGCTATATGCAACACACTGTAACCATGCTGAAGATAGATAATCAGAAGGTTGAGCAGTCAGCAGTAAAACACCAGAAACGGTTAAGTAAGTCTCTTTCTCATCATCTTCGCCGATCAGATAAAGCTTACTCAATTGCATGCTTTCAGGAAGATCATTATCGCGCAAGAAGCGTTCTTTCAAGGAGGGATCAATTGCTTCAAGCGGAGCATTAGGCACGACTTGTTCATCAAAACGGATCAATCGCGCCATGCTGCGCTGCTGAAACATTCGGGCTAACAAGTCAGGGGCCATTTCGCGTTTGCTGGAGCCAACGCGATGATAATAACCATTAGGACTACGATGAACGAATAAGCTTTTTAGGATACGCACCCAAATCACAGGCTTTTGGTAGCCTTCACGATTAGGAACCTCGACTAACCGTGTTTGGATTAAAGGCGGTGGGCTGATTTTTTCATTTACAATATTAGTAAGCCAAAGCTCAACATCATCTAATTGTTCAGCAAGTATCCCCTCAACCGCTTTAGTCTGGTCATGAACCCCCAAAACAATAATGCCACCACTCGTATTGGCGAATGCTGCAATTTCATCTGCAATACCGTCTTTGTGAGGTGTTTTTATTTTATTACCCTGAAAAGAGACTGACTTAAACTCATAAGCTGAGTCTTCACCTAATCTAAGTTGGTACACCAACTCCCTGATTAAATCAGTTGTATCAATCATACAGACTCCTGTAACGACCAACGCACTGTAAACAAACACTCGCTGTATGCACTTAGCTCTAGTGCAGCAGCGGCTTCCTCTAACAACTCATCTTCTTTTGCTTCGATTTTTTTCTTCTCTTCGTGGTAATTCAGCATAATCGTGTCACGTTCTCGCTCTAGTTTTTTTAGAGCACGCTTAGCATCCATTTTTTCTTTTAAACTGGGTAGTTGGCGCGCGAGCCTTCGAGCATCACTCACCTCTCTATCTAATTGCTTCATACGTATCTCTAAAGCTGCTTTTCGGTCATCACTCCAGTGCTCTAGCTTCTCATTTTCTTCTTCGTAATATTGTTCACTTTGCTCCTCAGCTTTGGCAAAGTACTGACCGCGCTCCAGCTGCAACTGCTGCTCAAGAGTATCTGAATACATCAAAGCTTTTGTTGTCGCTGTTGCCTGCCCTGGGACCAACATTAAGCGCCGCGCAGTATCACTTTGTATTGCTTCACCATTATCTAAACAAGCGGTTACCAAAAGATACTCTAAGTGCTGTTTATTACTCGTGATAATGTATTTTTCCAACCTGAGTTCGCCACTTGAGCCAATCAGATTTCGTACATCAACTCGTTGTGTTTCCAGTTGCCCATAATTTAGTGTTAATTCTATTTGTTCATCCAGCTGACGCTTCTGAGCTTTTTGTATTAACTCCTTACCTAACCCTTCATTCGGACGAAAAAACTTTGCATCATGTGTTTCAGCAGCTGGCCACGTCAGGTCATACCAATACGAGTTATATCTAAAGCGGTCTTTGTGAAAGTCTGCATTAGGTAAAAGTTCAGCCTTTGCTAAGCGCATCATCATGTGCTGATACTCACCTAGGCTTTGAACAGTTGTTTCCTTACGCATGTTTAACTTCTGAACAACATCACTATCAAAATAGTTTAGAACAGAGCGAGACGTTTCTCGGATTTGATGGTCCAGAGTTTGTGCATTTTCTTCACGCCACTCATTATAAGCTGCATCAATTTCTTCATCACTACGACACTTCTGGTAAATTTCAAATATGCGGCGCTCAATGTCTACTCCAGACTCAATAGAGCCTAAGATCTCATCTGATGCACCAAATACTCCTTCAAATAACTTAAATTTTTCATTAAGTAATTCGAAGACACGTTCATCAGCACGATTACCTTTATTGATAAAGTTAACGACAACGACGTCATGCTTCTGACCATAACGATGAATACGACCAATGCGCTGTTCAACGCGTTGAGGGTTCCATGGCAAGTCATAGTTAATCAGCAAGGAACAGAACTGTAAGTTTATACCTTCTGCACCTGCTTCGGTGCTGATCATTAATCTTGAATCATCACGAAACTTATCAACCAAGGCCGCTTTCATATCAGAGGTTTTTGAGCCTGAAACACGGGCAGAGCCTTTGTGTTTTTCCAACCATTCCTTGTAGATCAGTCGTGATCTTGGATCATTATTCGTACCATTTAAAAGTACAATCTGGTCTTGATAACCCTGCTTCTCCAGTAGATCGTAAAGCCAAGCCTGAGTGCGTATCGACTCCGTAAAAATAACGGCTTTACGAGCCCCCCCTAAGCGTTCAGTCATTTCAAATGCTCGACTGAGTACCCTCAATAAAGCATCTGCTTTAGCATCTTGTTCAATATTTTTAGCGGCGTCACTAAATGATGTTAGACGTTCTATTTCTTCAGCTAATACCTCTGGGTCAATATACTCAATGTCTTCATCATCGGAATCCTCTACATCGTTGATAGACTCATAGTCTTTACTTAAGCCATCCACAACAGACTGCTTATCTTTCAAACGTTGAATCATGGTATCCAGTGTTCCCTGAATCGCATAGCTTGAAGAAGCAAGTATTTTACGTATCACTAATGCTACTAAGTGTCGGGCAACCGGCTTAATAGCAATTAAATTGTGATCTATTAAATAGTCAGAGATTGAATTATATAAAAGCTGCTCTTGGTCGCTTGGAGTGAAGTCTTCGGTAAGCGAGTAGCGCTTGGTGAAATTAAAGCTCCCTGTTTCCTGCACTTGTTTACGTAAACTTCGATTAACAATAGTACCTAAACGCTTACTCAGGAGAGTTAACTCTGACTGCTCAATATTGGGACGGGAATAACGCGCTTTAAACGAATCTAAATCACCAAAAAAATAAGGATCAATTACAGATACCATGCCATATAGCTCTAGTAAGCTATTTTGTAATGGTGTGGCTGTCATTAAAATCTTAGGTCGATTAAGTAGTGCAGCATCTAATGCTTTAGCTGTTTTGGCACCCTCTTTTTTATAGATATTTCGCAGTTTATGCGCTTCGTCAAAGACGACTAAATCCCAGACAACCCTTCCAAGCTCTAGCTCTTTACGTGCAGCGAACTCATAAGAAGCTATAACGATTGCAGCATCTTGCCACTGTATGACATCAAAAGGATTTTCCGCGCCTGTTTTCAACGCATCTTTATAGTTCGATGACTCTAAAATAACAGATGGTAGTTCAAATTTATCTTGTAGTTCTTGCGCCCATTGTTTACGTAATGTTGCTGGGACAATCAATAATAATTTACGCTTCTGTTCAGCCCAACGCTGAGCTAAAACTAAACTTGCTTCAATGGTTTTACCTAAACCAACCTCATCAGCAAGAATCACACCTTTAGACAATGGCGAGCGAAGTGCAAAAAGAGCTGCTTGCACCTGATGCGCATTCATATCTACTTTTGCACTAGCGATAGTTTGCGTTAAAGATTCTTCGTAGTTTCCTTGCAAGGATAGCCAGTGTGAAAAGTACGCGCTTTGCTGAGGTGTATACATGGGAGCTTAGTGTCCAATATTCTATTTATCAATAGGTTAGAAACCCTATCACTTCTAGTGTCTCACTATTGTGGCATCTTAACCTAAACAGAGGCAAGCGAGCATAGATTCTTAGCTCTCATGTTATCACATCACTACCCATTGCCACGTTGTGTTGTTTAGTTCGCAAAGCATCCTATCATTGGGATTTATAGATGCTAATAAAATGAGGTTTGTGTAAGGAGATTAAACAATATCGCACAAGCTTGACCCGACCATAACTTCACACTTTATTCTTCACTGCCGCAACACACTACAAGGGGCAGTGAAATGACGATATCAGATCAAGAATGCATCAACAGTGTGAAAATGATGATCAATGCCATTAAGTCTTAATTTCATGGTCGGAAGAGAAACAAGAGCTAATCATCGCAACCCGTAAACAACGCCTGCAGCAAGCTAGAGACTTAATTAAACAATTCGCCAAGCCTAATGGATCTGTTGTAGACGAATTAATTGCAGAACGACACGAGGCTCCAAAATATGAGTAAAGTCGTTCTGGATACTTCCGCTGTATTGGCTTACCTGTTTGATCAAACCGGCGCAGAAAAAGTCGCGCCTATCTTAGAATCTGGTGCGGCAGTGATTTCAAGTGCGAATTATGCAGAAACAGTCAGCAAGTTATTTGACCTAAAAATGCCATCAGAAGCCATTCAGACAACCATGGACAACCTCGAAATGGAATGTATTGCACTATCTGAACAACAAGCATTTATTGCCGGAGAGCTAAGACTGGCAAGCAAAGCCTATGGTTTATCACTGGGTGACAGAGCCTGTTTAGCCTTAGGAATAGAGACCGGATACGCCATTTATACCGCCGCTAAAGCTTGGGCCAAAGTTCCTGTTGAGTGCGAAATCATACTCATTCGCTAAGTCTCACTCTTCGATCCCTGAGTGCTGCATTAAATTCAGCGATGCTATTCTCTGTAATACTACCCAGCCTACTCACCCTCCCTCGCACAATGCCAAATTGCCGCGGGGTGTTATTTAATTCGCTCATCGATTCAAGCGCAGCTTGTGTGAGCGAATTAAATAACACCCCGCGGCACCACTACAACTGAATCCATGCAGTCTTCAGGTCAGTATATTTTTCCAAGGCATGTAGCGACTTATCCACCCCGTTCCCCGATTGCTTAACACCACCCAGCGGCACCGTCACATCCGGCCCACCATAAGTATTCACGTGCACCACTCCAGCCTTAACCGCCCGAATCATACGATGCGCCCGTGATAAATTCCCCGTCCAAACACCTGATGCCAAGCCGTAGTTGGAGCTATTCGCCATTTGTACCGCTTGCTCTTCAGTATCAAAAACCACCACCCCTAGCACGGGTCCAAACACCTCTTCCTTATCAAGTTGCATATTGGTAGTGACATCAGAAAACACGGTTGGAGCCATATAATAGCCACCAGTTTCACCAAGAATTTGTTTGCCACCCGTGACTAGATTCGCACCATCTAACATGGCACTGTCAATAAATGATAAATCCTTATCCAGCTGTGCCGCGCTATTAATCGCGCCGATGTCATTATCCAGATTAAGTGGGTCGCCGACTTTCAATTGTCTGGCAACAGCGGCAAGGTGTTCAACAAACTCATCATGTATTTCACGCTCAACGAGTAAGCGAGATCCTGCTACGCAAACCTGACCGGAGTTGCGGAAGATTCCCATCGCTGAGACCTTAGCAGCCTGCGCCAAGTCAGGAGCATCAGCGAAAACAATGTTTGGTGATTTTCCACCAAGTTCTAAGTACACACGTTTTAGATTTGAACGGGCCGAGTATTCCAGCAATTTACGGCCTACAAAACCCGATCCGGTGAATACCAAAACATCGACATCATTATGCAATCCTAAAGCTTCACCGCACACCGCACCTTGCCCGGTAATCACATTCAACACACCATCCGGAAGACCTGCTTCTGAAAATAACTCGGCAAGCCTCAGTAAGCTTAAGGAAGCGGTCTCAGATGGCTTGAGCACGACGGAATTACCGGTCGCCAGTGCCGGTGCTATTTTCCAGGCAGCGATCATCATTGGGAAATTCCACGGCACAATAGCCCCTACGACTCCGACAGGTTCGCGGTGAATCATTCCCAAAATGTTGTTCGGAGTGGGTGCAATTTCACCATAGACTTTATCGATTGATTCGGCGTAGAAGCGAATCGTTGCCGCTGCAGAACCCGGCTCTGCTCTAAACGCCATGCCGATTTCAGTGCCGTTATCACGTACTCCCAGTACAGCCAGCTCCAATGCATGTTTCTCAACGAGTTCAGCCGCTTTTAGCATCACTTTTTTACGTTCAGCGGGTGATGCCTGTGCCCAGCTTCCTTTTTCAAACACAGTACGAGCGGCTTTTACGGCGCGATCGACATCTTCAACGCCAGCATCGGCAGTGATAGTGATCACTTCACCGTTAATGGGACTGATGATATCCATGGTCTGGCCACTGCTAGCCGCTTGCCATTCACCATTGATAAACAATTGCTGAGGAGCAATGTTCTGTTGACGTAGCACGTCAATTTGTTGTTGTTCTAACATATTTATTCCTGGTCGGTTGTGCGCTGTCGAACGCAAGTTTCACCGTGATATTCAAATTTTTCGCTATCAGCTAATCAATCCCTGACATCACTTGATTACCTGATTACCTGATTACCTGATTGGTGCATGATTTAATTGCTGCAAATTAAGTTTTAATCGTGCCATCCGCCACCCATTGATCAAACTTGGCAAGTGCTGCATCTGCAAATGCCTGATCGTTAATATGAGCATCTAGTTCGGTCATTTCCACAGGGGACTGAATCGACTTTCGCATCTCAGCACAGAATGACTCTAAGCCCTCAGGATCATAAGCATCACCACCTTCTTTATCCCACTCTTCAAGTCCTTGTAGGGGAAGAAAAACATGCACCGCAGCTGTTGCCTGAGAAAGGCGTCGCCCCATTTCCCGAGCGGTCTCTCGCCGTTCTTCATTATTTAATGCTGACGACTTGATTAATCGATTGTGCGTATGAAATGGTCTGTCCTGAAATTGCTCTGGTATCTCCTGCCAGCCTGCAAAATCAATCAGGTCTATCGCACCCGGCGCGACTAATTGAGGAATACCCGCACGACCAGCACTCAGCAAGCGATCCGGCCCAGAGCTAACCACGGAGCCGAAGATCAGATTGCTAAATTCCTGCATGGAAAAGTCCATGACACAGGCAAAGTCACCTTTGGCAGCGATGTTTTCAAAGGCCATACCACCCATGCCTGTTGAATGAAAAATAGCCACGTCAAAGCCCCGTTCCTCCAGTGCAGGTTTGAGTAATTTCATATAGCTTAAACAGGAGCTGCCTAGCGAAGTCATTCCGACTACCGGACGATTATCTGTCACGGGTTCTACCGCTCGGGCCGCACCAAGCACTGCACCTGCTGCCTGACTAAGCGAGGACTTACAAATACTATTAAGCCCATACAAGCCACCTGCCCAAAGGATCATTTGGATATCTGCGGCTAAACGGCCCGGCGCTATCAATGGTGAGAATGAAACCGTGGAGACAACATATTTAGGCACTCCCAAAGGTAGCGCCTGACACACATCAAGTGCCAGATCTGTCGCCATAGTCCCGCCTAGCAGTACAATACCGTCAAACTTACCCTGCTTAAAAAGATCTAATGCCACTGCTGACGCACCTGCAGCCATCATCTGCATCGCTTCATTTTCGCTATTGAAATCGATGGCTTTTTGAATCGAACCATCGGCAGCCTCTGCAACTTGTTGTTTCGAGATATCCGTCGGGTTCTCCGGATCACCCAACACACTCACATCCATTGTCAACACACCGCCACCCATAGCTTTGATGCGTGATGCCATGTATTCCAATTCGTCGTTTTTAGTGTCGTATGTGCCGACAATTAATATCGTTTTATCCGACATGACAAGCTCCTGATAATATCTCACCTTCTGGCGTGTTAGTCGGCATCATTACGTGCCTCCTCTATCTGCTGTTTATGCCCGCGATATTCCTTAATCACCCCACGTATATGCAATACGATGACCAGCACGATAATCCCAAAAATAATTGCTGAGATTGGGCGATCAATAAAGTCTAACGGCGTCTTTACTCGTGCCATTGAAGCGCGCAGCTTAACCTCCATAATTCCGCCTAATACCATGCCCAATATAATCGGTACTATCGGTAAATTAAGGCGTTTTAACACCAGTCCAAATACTCCGAATCCTGCTGCGATTGCACAGTCCGTGATTGAATTACGCAAGGAATACACCCCCACAAAACTCAACACCAAGATCACTACGCCAAGGAAGCGAGTTGGGATTTGAATGATTTTTAGTATCCAATTGGTGGAGAACATAAGGAAGATCAGCACCATGACATTTAAAATCAATAATGCGATATACAGTGCCATCACAAAATCCATCTGGTTTTGAAATAGCTGAGGCCCGGGAATAACGCTATGCACATAGAAGACTGACAGCATCATGGCCGTTAATGCTTCTCCGGGAATGCCCAGCGCCAGCAATGGGATCATTGCGGCGGCAGGAACAGCATTATTGGCAGACTCTGAGGCGACTAAGCCTTCCGGTGAGCCGTTACCGAATAACTCAGGATTGTTAGAGCTTTTATGGGCATAGGTGTAAGACATGAACTGCGCGGTAAATTCACCAACACCGGGAATCATTCCCATTAACACACCGAACCCCGAGGCAACTCCCGCAACTCGTTTATATATCCAAAGCTCCTTTAGTCCCTGAAATAAGCCGCCATCGACAGGCATCGCCTTTGGCGTCCTATCTTTTTCAACCAGTAATAAGAAAGCTTGCGAAAGAGCAAACAATCCCAATATAACCACGATTAAATCTATACCAGAGGCTAACCAGCTCTGATCGAAAGTGTAGCGTTTGGTGTACTTTATCGGCTCCAGACCAATGCTGTTGATAAAGATACCGAAACACGCCAGCATACCCGCAGCCAACACCTGACCACGATGCGCAAAAATCACCAGCACAATACCCAACAATGCCGCCATAAATATCTCACGGCTACCAAACAGTGGTGCGACTAAGGCCAATACAGGGGCAAACAGAATTAAACAAATTACCGATATGATGCCACCGAGAAATGACGCGGAATAAGCAAGGCTCAAAGCGCGGCGCCCTTCTCCACGTTTGGTCATCGGATAACCGTCATAGGTGGTCAGTGCATTAACCGCTGTGCCCGGGGTGTTTATCAGAATGGCTGGGATAGACCCGCCATACATAGAAGACCCATAAATACCCAGCAATAGGGTCAGTCCTACGATTGGCTCCAAAGAAAAAGTGGCGGGTAATAAGATTGCGATAGCAACTGCAGCACCAACACCTGGAATTGCCCCAATGAAGACCCCACCAACAGAACCGATCAATAATGCAATCAGCACATCCCAACGCAGCAGAGTGTCCATTGCACCGATAAAAACGTCCATACTTCCCCCTAGAAATTTAGCAGCATGAAGCTGCGCATGGCATCTGGCAGGTATTCGTAGAGCTGTCCACCCGGAATCTTAACTTCCAGAAAGCTCTTAAATACCAATACGATGAGAAAGCCGATGAATGCAGAAAGTAGCAACATTTTTTTACTACGATAGCCAATGCGAAAGCTTAGAAGGGGCATGAAGATGAGCGTCATAGGTAAGTATCCCACGATTGGTACCAACCAGACATACAGTAAAAACCAGGCAGCATATTCCAAAGAGCGAAGCCACAAAGCTACTTCGGCCATACGTCCGTGAATACGTGGGGATAACGCGGATCCAATTAAGTGAAGTAAGGCAAAAAACGTCATACCCACTAAACTTACCGCAGGCCAGAATCCGGGCTGAGCAAATATCTTACCGCGTGATAACCATTTAACTTGTTCGTCAATTTGCGACAACAGCAAGTCACGATATTGAAACCGTACTGCAACGTCTCGCACCAGATGGCGATCCGGAATACAGACATGATTATGAAGGCGATGATGATATGTCAGCGCACATCCGCTGTATTCTTACCAATGACAGCCTGACGGTACCTGTGAGTAATGGCCGTGCCGCTTTAGGAACTTGGCAGGGAATCTATCTGTACGAGCATAGAACTAGTCGATTTAATCGCGAGATTGTGGTGACTGTGATGGGCGACTAGACCTGGATAACAAAGAAATGAACAAATACCAGTGTGGCTGTGGTCAAGGTAACTAACTGATGCCTACATAACGATAATTACGCTCGAAATGAAGCACTAGAGAATGCCCAAACTAGCGATCACCTGAAGCAATGCCAATGAGATAAAGCCCGCCAGAATATCATCCAGCATAATACCTAGACCGCCATGCACCTGCTTGTCAGCCCATTTAATCGGCCATGGTTTGATAATGTCAAAAATACGGAACAGTACGAAACCAAGCACAATCCACTGCCAGCCCGCTGGTGCGGCAATCATCGTAATGAAGTAACCGGCAAACTCATCCCAAACAATCCCACCATGATCATGCACACCCAGCATTTCCGAGGATCGACCACAAATCCAAACACCCGCCACACACACCGCAGCAACCATCAAACAATATAGCGGCAGACTTAAATACTGCATTGGTAGATACAGCAAAACTGCGGCTAAAGTACCAAATGTACCCGGCGCAAATGGTGCTAAGCCACTACCAAACCCAAAGGCCAATAAGTGAACCGGCGAACGTATAACGGTACTGACTAATTCACGTTGGGTAGGTTTATTGCTCATGGGAAAATCGGCTCTTATTGTTTAGAAATGTTGAAAACCAGTGGCGGTTAATAGATGGCTATATTGGTTAATGATTTGCTCGGCATCATCAGTAATGTAGCCAATTGCCTGACAGCTCAACTGTTGTTCTGACATTGCCTTGATAAAACCATCGCACTGATCATCAGGCACCGTGAATAGTAGCTCATAATCATCGCCGCCAGTCAGGGCATATTGCAAGCATTGCTCTGGTGGGTGCAGCGACGACAATGCCTCTGAAAATGGAATATCATCAGTGTTAATGACTGCTCCACACTGTGAGGCTTTTAGGACATGCATCAAGTCTTGTAATAAGCCATCGGATACATCAATGCAGGCATGAGCATACTGACGAATAATGCGACTTTCTACAGTCCTTGCAGTGGGACGGTTTAATCGTTGAATACAATAGTCGTGATAAGCACGCTTTTCGCCAGAAGCATATATTGATGAATCTCCCTGAGCCAAAGCCAGACCAGCAGCCGCATCACCCAAGGTACCGGTTACAAAGATCACATCACCCAGTTTCGCTGCACTACGCTTCAAAGCAGCTGCGGGCGTCACTTCGCCCATAATCTGAACAGTGATGGTTTGCGACCCACGCGTGGTATCACCACCAATCAAATCAACGCCATAGTCATCCGCAGCTTGCTTTAATCCAGCAGAAAACCCTTCCAGCCATGCCGTATTGTATTCAGGTAAGGTCAGTGCCAGCGTAAACCATCGAGGCTCTGCGCCCATCGCAGCCATATCACTAACATTAACGCTGAGTGCTTTATGTCCGATATCAGCGGGATGTGTATTAACAGGGAAATGTACACCAGAAACCAGTGTATCGACCGAGATAGCCAATTGGTGTTGTGCTTTAACCGACAGTAAAGCAGCGTCATCGCCTACACTGAGGGAAACGCCCTCACCCTGCGCAGGCCAGTTAAAATAGCGGGCAATTAAATCAAACTCACCCGCCATTCTTTAATCCATCCAAGCTTACAGACCGCCCGTTTCCAGCGTTCTGATCTGGCGAGCCATTTTATCAACCACGCCATTGATGTACTTGTGCGCCTGATCTGCACCAAACTTTTTAGTTAGATTTACAGACTCATTGACCACAACCTTGTAAGGAACGTCGATATGATTCTGTAACTCAGTGGCTGCTAATCGCAGTGCTGCAAGTTCTATCTGATCGAGCATATCCACACCACGATCAAGTAGCGGCACAAATAAAGCGTCGACATCTTCCTGATTTTCAATCACGAAACGAACCAGTGACTGAAAATAAGCAGGATCACATTTGCGGAAGTCTTTCGACAAATCGCGGTCATCCTGAATCGCCAGATAGATATCCTGGTAACTGTTCTGCGTCATTTGCCATTGGTAAATAGCGATCATCGCTAGTTTACGAGCAACCTGTCGCTGAGAAATCAGCTGCTTAGTGTTTGGAGAATCAGTCATTGAACTTCTTAATCAGAGAAACCATTTCTAAAGCCGTTAAACCAGCTTCAGCACCTTTATTGCCCGCCTTAGTACCACTACGCTCAATCGCTTGCTCGATTGAGTCAGTCGTCAAAATACCATTAATGACTGGCAGACCGGTTTGCAATGCAACCGCTGACAAGCCCTTAGCAGACTCATTTGCCACGATATCAAAGTGAGGTGTGCTACCACGAATCACCGCACCAAGTGCAATCACTGCATCGTACTTTTTGCTGTTAGCCATGTGCTGAACGATCAATGGCAACTCAAATGCACCGGGTACACGCGTGACTTCAATATCTTTCTCATCAACGCCGTGACGCACTAATGCATCTACCGCACCTTCCAATAGCGCTTCAACCACAAAACCGTTAAAACGACCTACTGCAATACCGTAGCGTGCTTTCGTTGGCGTGAAATCGCCGACAATTTCTTTCACATTCTTCATTCTGGATTATTCCTGTCTGTATCCGGTTATTTCTAGCCCAAACCCTGCAATGCCGCTGAGGTGCATTGGGGCACTCATCACGCACATTTTACGCACGCCTAAGTCTAATAAAATCTGTGCACCAATCCCGTAAGTTCTTAACTCGGCGGGTGCATCTTTGGCATCGTCATCAACAACTTCAGTATCCTGCGCCACGCCCATGACTTTTTGCAAGCGCTTTAGTATATCAATCTTTTCACGCGGCTCACGCAGAATAACAACCACACCCTGCCCGGCTTCATTAATCGTTTTCATGGCATCCTGCAATGGCCAGCCAGAACCCGGCTCACGCAATGACAGCAAGTCACAAATCGAATCTTCAAGATGTACACGCGTCAAAACTTCATCGCCCGGATTAATCTCGCCTTTCACTAAGGCCATATGGGTTTGATCGCTGGCGATGTCTTTATACGCAATCAGCTTAAACTCACCATGTGCTGTATTGACCACTTTTTCAAAGGTGCGGTTAACGGTGGTTTCGTTGTCCAAACGATAACGGATCAGATCTTCGATCGTACCCATCTTAAGCTGATGTTTTTCAGCAATATCAACCAGATCATCACGACGCGCCATGGTGCCGTCTTCATTCAGGATCTCAACGATCACCGCTGAGGGTTCAAAACCTGCCAATGCGGCAAGATCACAACCTGCTTCAGTATGGCCCGCACGCGTCAATACGCCGCCTGGTTGCGCCATTATCGGGAAGATATGACCAGGCTGAACAATTGAAGCTGGAGTGGCATCAGGGGCAATTGCAGCACGCACGGTCAGGGCACGATCATAAGCTGAAATACCAGTAGTGACACCTTCAGCCGCTTCGATTGAAACCGTAAAATTAGTCCCGTGTGCATCATTGGTCTTGGACACCATCAGTGGCAAGTCCAACTGCATGCAACGTTCACGACGCATAGTCATACAAACCAGACCCCGGCCATGCGTTGCCATGAAGTTAATGTCTTCAGGACGCACTTTTGAGGAGACCATTAGAAAGTCTCCTTCATTCTCGCGGTCTTCGTCATCCACAATAATGACCATTTTGCCCTGAGCAAGATCGTCAATAATTTCTTCAATAGTATTGAACATAGTTTATTACTTCTTAATAACCGTTTTCGGCCAGAAATGCTTCGGTGATTCCACGCTCACCGGCGCTACTGATTGCTGCCTTATCACCGAGTAATAAACGCTCAAGATAACGGGCTAACAAATCCACTTCCAGATTAATCTTTGTCCCTGCCTGATAGCCATCGATAATGGTTTCCTGCAAGGTATGCGGCACAATATTGATTTCAAAGTCACAGCCATCAACACGGTTAACTGTCAAACTCACACCATCGATCGTAATAGAGCCTTTAGCTGCGATGTATTTTGCCAGCGTATCAGGGGCTTTAATTTTGAACCACTCAGAGCGGCCATCATGACGACGTGATTCCACCACACCCAAGCCATCAACATGACCACTGACTAAGTGCCCACCTAAATGATCTTGCAGAGTTAGTGCTTTTTCCAGATTAACCGACGAGCCTGTACTGAGACTGCCCAATGATGTCAGAGAGAGTGTTTCGCGGGATACATCGGCAACAAAGGAATCCTCGCTAAGCTGAACGGCGGTCAAACACACGCCATTTACCGCAATACTGTCACCCAAAGCGACATTATTCATGGCTAGTTTGCCTGTGGAAATACTCAGCGCCACATCGCCACCTTTACTACTGAGACTTTTTACTGTGCCAACAGCCTGAATGATACCGGTAAACATTGTCTAAACCTGTGTTTGCTCAAGGGCGGCTATGATACGCCAATCCTCACCAATTGCACGTATATCCTTAATTTTCAGGTTAATTCTATCCTTCATTTTTTTCAATTGTGGCAAATAAAATGCCCCCATCGCATCGCTGCCTAATAAATGCGGCGCCATGTACAATAAAAGCTCATCTACCAAGCCTTTATCCAACAAATTACCGCAGATCAGCGAGCCTGCTTCTGTATGTACCTCATTGATCTCACGCTTCGCCAGATCTTTGAGAACAGCTTTTAATGACATACGTGCTGTTGTGTCTGCACTCTCCATGACAACGACTTCGACATCTTCGCCAGCCTGCTCTAGTTCATAAACCGTATCTGAAGAATAGCGCTGGGTATATATGAGAGTTTTACCCGGAAGACTCAGGAGCCTGGCAGTAGCCGGACAACGCAGTTGAGTATCCAGAATCACGCGAGCCGGCTGACGAACCTCACCCTCAATCCCCAGCTCCAGCGTAGTTAAGCGAACCGTCAGTGAAGGATCATCAGCTAACACCGTGCCAATACCTGCCAGAACCGCATCACTTTGGGCGCGCCAAAATTGAACATCGTGTCGGGCAGCTGGCCCTGTAATCCACTGACTTTCACCCGAGGCCATAGCAGTTCGACCATCTAAACTGGTAGCCATTTTTAAGCGGACAAAGGGCATACCGTGAACCATACGACGAATAAATCCCGGATTAAGTTCGCGGGCTTGCTGCTCTAACATGCCGCTAGTCACCTCGATCCCTGCTGACTCCAGACGCGCGATACCGCCACCTGACACACAAGGATTAGGGTCTTCCATGGCGATAAACACGCGAGATACACCCGCTTTTACTAAGGCATCGGCACAAGGCGGGGTTCTGCCGGTATGAGAGCAAGGCTCTAAAGTGACATAAGCAGTTGAGCCTCTGGCATGCTCCCCTGCTTTTGCAAGTGCGACGGCTTCAGCATGCGGGCCACCTGCCGGTTGTGTGAAACCTTCTGCGATGACTTGCCCATCTTTAACCAGCACACAACCGACCCGTGGATTTGGATGCGTCGTATAAATCCCCAAGCGTGCTAATTTAATCGCCTGAGCCATGTATTGCAGGTGCTGGGTATCGTTCATACTAATTGAAGGGTTAATTAGTGGAGGGATAGTGTAGCAGTTTTAGCGTCCGGACAGTCGTCTAAGACAAGCCTTTATCTGTTGCAACTTTCTTTTCCATCAGGTTGATGGTTTCGACGAATTCGTCAATATCATTGAAACTTCGATAAACCGATGCAAAACGAATATAGGCGACACCGTCGAGTTCACGCAGCTCTTGCATCACACGTTCGCCAATCCAATGAGATTCGACTTCGCGTAGACCACTACTGAGAATTTTCTTCTTGATCTGCTGAATAGCCCGGTCAATATCAACCATACTGACCGGACGTTTTTCTAACGCCAGCATCATTCCGGCTCGCAGCTTCTCCACATTAAAAGCCTCGCCAACACCATCGCTCTTCATGACACGAGGCATATTTAAGTCAGCGACTTCATAAGTGGTGAAACGTTCATCACAGGACCCGCATTTACGTCGACGACGAACTTGATCGCCATCCGCGCCTAAGCGTGAATCAACAACACGGGTGTCTGTGGCACTGCAAAACGGACAATGCATGGGCTTTAATTACTCTGCGTATACGGGGAGACGTTTGCAGATCTCGCTGACTTTGGCCTTGACTGACTCGATGACAGTTTGATCTTCAATATTTTCCAATATATCACAAATCCAGTTAGTCAGATCAATACAATCCTGCTCTTTAAAGCCACGGGTTGTGACCGCAGGTGTACCGATACGAATACCACTAGTGACGAACGGTGACTGTGGATCATTAGGCACCGAGTTCTTATTGACAGTGATGTGTGCACTGCCAAGCGCTGCATCCGCTTGCTTGCCCGTCAAACCTTTGTCGATCAAATCCAACAGGAACAAGTGATTGTCAGTACCACCGGAAACGATATTAAAACCACGCTCCATAAAGGTGTGAGCCATCGCTTGTGCGTTCTTCACAACCTGTGCCTGATAGTCAGCAAAACCAGGATCCATTGCTTCTTTGAATGAAACCGCTTTAGCTGCGATCACGTGCATCAAAGGGCCACCCTGTGTACCCGGGAAGACCGCTGAGTTCAGCTTCTTCTCGATTTCAGGATTTGCTTTAGCAAGGATGATTCCACCACGTGGGCCACGCAATGTTTTGTGAGTCGTTGAAGTGGTAACGTCAGCAATTTGTACCGGAGATGGGTAAACACCTGCTGCAACCAAACCTGCAACGTGCGCCATATCAACAAATAAGATCGCGCCTACTTCATCCGCGATATCACGGAAACGCTGCCAATCCATCACGCGAGAGTATGCAGAGAAACCAGCGATGATCATTTTTGGTTTGTGCTCTTTTGCGAGTGCCTCAACCTGATCGTAATCCACTTCACCCGTTTCATTATTCAAACCGTACTGAACAGCTTTGTATACTTTACCAGAGAAACTCACGTGTGAACCGTGAGTTAAGTGACCTCCGTCAGACAAGCTCATTCCCAGAACCGTATCACCCGGTTCTAATAATGCCATGTAGACAGATAAGTTCGCTGAGGAACCTGAGTGTGGTTGTACGTTTGCGTAGTCAGCACCAAACAACGCTTTAACACGGTCAATTGCTAATTGTTCAGCAACATCAACATATTCACAGCCGCCGTAATAGCGCTTTGAAGGATAACCCTCAGCATATTTGTTAGTAAGTACTGAGCCTTGTGCTTCCATCACACGTGGGCTGGTATAGTTTTCTGAGGCGATCAGTTCGATATGATCTTCCTGACGCTGAGCTTCGTCAGCAAGTGCGTCATATAACTCGTTGTCATAATCGGCGATATTCATATTAATGTTAAACACGTCTGGCTCCTGACATTTTTACTGCTATTACAAAACGGACTCTGTAGTAACTACAGAATCCGGCAGTTTATCGGAAAGCGGAATTTCATGGCTAGTAAAAAAAAACAATTGCTTGCAGAAAGAATCTCTACATCATGCCGTTAAACTCTTTAGCATCATTTCTCAACGTCTTACGGTTGATTTTATAAACCTGCTCAAGGAGTTGATTTTTATTGGCACGGTACTGTTTATCTCTGGGCGGTAAATATTGGTACAAGCCGCGAGCCAACTTGTAGTCCCACTTAAAATGCTTCATGTAAGGAAAACGATCTGGCTGTTTTTGATAGATACGATCGAATGGCGTATCCGGTAACGGCTTAAATCGGGACAAACGAATCCGGTCGAGATATTGCTCATGCTCATTTATAAAGTCGACAGTCAGTTTTAAATCTTCTGCTGTCTCTCCCGGAAAGCCCTGCATCATTGAAGTACGCACACTGATACCAGCCTCATAAGCATGCTTTAAGAAATCACCTGCCTCCTCTACTTTGGTGCCTTTCTTCATGCTGTCCAGTAGTGCCTGACTACCTGATTCCAAGCCGAAGGATATACGGGTGAGTCCTGCTTTTTTGGCGGCGATTAAGGTGTCTTTATCCAGACCATTATCACCCAGATGATTTACATGTACCGTCGCAATCCAGCGCGCACCCGGTACCACATTTTGAATGTTCTTAATTAATCCGTACCACAGCTCGAGATCCGAGTTGAGTTTGATATCGAGGAAGATAAAATCCTTACTATCATGCGCCTTAGACTGTGCCGCCAACTCATCCAATACTGCTTTAAGCCCTCGGGAGCGGAAAGTACGGCCATTGGCAGAGACCACATCACCACAGAAAGTGCACGCACCCCAGCCACAACCACGGCCAGACATGATTGGGATGATTTTATGCGGGTATTTATCCCATGGGAAATCCGATAAGTCAGGTACCGGTAGTTGGTTCAGTTGTTGCAATGGCTTGAGTGCTTGAACGGTTTGCCTTGACTCCCTGGTGAATACACCAGCTCTACCTGCCAAAGACTTCCCTGCCAGTAGATCACTGACCATGCCGGGTAATTCAAACTCAACTTCACCACCGACAATGGCAGTAATACCCTCTAGAGCCAACCACTGTTCGGTGACTTTATTTAGATTAAAAAAAGGGCCACCAAGCAATACGGGAATGCCTTTTTCTTTAGCCTTCTCACCGATTAGCCGGCACATTTCATAATGGTCTAAATAGGAGGAAATCAGAATGGCATCAGGTTTAGCGGTAAGTGCTTTATCTATCTCAGCAAGCATCGCAGGGTGGGGTTTAGCATTGCGCTTTGCCAGTTGTTCTCGCAAGAAGTCACGTGAAAATCGCATCACCGGATGACCTGAAAAATACAGTCGGCGCATTAGCTGATCTTTCCACGTTTCCGGGTTGTCACGGGTAAAGGCGGGAACACCAAGTGCCAGTGGACTAAGTAACCGTACACTGTAGTTGGCGTCACGAAGCGACCTGATCAAGTACCCAACGGCTAAGGTTGGGTAAGCAGCAAAATTGTTCAGGTCGATAAATAGCAGTTCGGGGGTATTTTTTATCGTATCCATGTAAGTTTAATACATGAATTAAAGACACGATAAAAGAACAATTCACTGATAGATAACTATTTGCACAAACCACTGATGAACATCACTAGCATATAGGCCGATAATTACATATTAAAACTGAAATCCCATACTCAGTTAGTGACGTCCGCTGATTTAATTTCAGAAATTTTACCCTCAGGAATTCCCTGACTTGCCCAGATCAACTCCAAATCTGAGTCGATAAAGTCATCAGGGATCAATGTAGGTCGTTTGGTAAAAGGGGCACGACGATCTCTGAGTCTTACGCCCTCTTCCTGCATGATTTCCTCAAGACATACATAAACAAATTCCGTACAGGACATATTATTATATTGTGAGAAATCAAAACGAAAATCATAGGGTGTGCCCAAGGTCATCAATGCGCGGTTATAGATTTCATTGACGTTATCTTGCGTGATTTTTGAGGAGCGGAGTATTAACAGATAATCACAGCGACAAAAGTTTAATAAGTCTTCCATGAACACACCTTCTGCCATGGCGTGTACGACAATTTGCTCACCCTCAGCATAGAACTGGCTCTTCACTGAGGGTAACAAAGTAATATTATCTTCGTTTGGCACATCACCTAAATACAGACCCACATGAGAAAAGAAACCGGGTATGAAATAGCCATCGAGGTAGTTTTTATAACCACGAACTACAATATCTCCGGGCTGCAGGGTCTTCATAATCTCACGGGTTTCATCGCCCTTGATCAAGTAACTACCGGGGTCGTACAGCAGAAAAAACGGAAACTTATAAACCTTTAAGTCACCGAATATTTTCAAGGTATTATTGTAAATCTGAGTTAACAGATTCATGTCAGAATCCTTTTATAAGTGCCTTGGTCAAGCTCCTTTTGTATACCCTCAGGAACCATTTCCTTGCGGATCATTAAATCACGCTCGTGCAATGGTCTGGAGTAAGCATCCTCTTTGGGTAATCTAGGCGCTATCTGATCCAGATTGACCAATTTGCAATGCGTAATATCGTCATCGAACTGCTGCTTCACTTGCTGTGCGAACTCGTCATCATAGACAAAGATGTTGCTTTCAGAGTGATGGTAAGTCGAGCCACGGGCAATATTATAAGAACCCACTGACGCTATTTGCTCATCGACCAAAAAATTCTTGGAATGAAAAGCTCCTTCTAACTGCCATTCATAGATCTTCACCCCACTCTCTAAGAGCCCCCGATAATGCTTGGTGCACTCCTTGTACATCCACCCCAGCAAACCTTTGACCATGAGCGATTGCGAAGAATATTGTGAGTTAGTAATTAAGTGAACCTCAACGCCGCGAGCCACTGCATCTGCTAAGTATTCAGCAACGATGCGTGGCGGACGAATACCGTGGCAACCCCAGTAAATGCTTTTTTCTGCGTTTTTGATAAGCGTCAGAAATGCATGAGTGAGCGGCAGATCATTATCATCGTAAGGTTTGTGAGCGACGTAACGGACATCCACCGAGCCTGCATTTGCTTGCTCAGGAAGGTGAGGCGCATATTGCTGTGCAAGTTTCGTCAGATCAGGCGGTGTCTGTAATTTGACAAACTCAGGATATGTCATGGCTTGTGACGCGGTTCGTTGATCCCATTCTTTATAGCGTGTGAAATCCTTCAGAAATTGCATCTGTATGTCATGCACAACAGGTCCCCGAAGATACACATCCGTGTCTCGCCATGCGAATGATTTAACCCCACCATAAGCGTATTTATCACCCCAGTTAATGCCCCCTAAAACTACCTCAGTGCCATCTACCACCATATACTTCTCGTGATAGTGACGTTTTAGTTTGAGCTTGATGCCTTGCATGACATGCTTGAGTGGCCCGGTATGTTTAGGAAACGGTAACCACTCCTCAAATAAGCCATTGTAGCCATGCACATAAGCACCGGCATCTCTGAGTCGCTTTATCATTGGTCCGGCAAACGTGGTTCTATTCACGATTTCATCAAGAATAATCCGAACTTCAACTCCTTCCTTAAGTTTCTGATGTAACACCTTCTCCATTCTTTCGGTCGTTTCATCCTTCATCATAGAGAAGGTTGCTATGTGGATAGAATGTTTTGCCTCATCCAGCAAACGCCAACGAACTTCAAATGACTCTGCACCACTCGGCAAAAACCGAATGCTGTTACCACTGCGAATCGTACTATTGGTTAGCTCGTCCAGAGCTTCAGGTCTGTGTGACATAAATTACCGATGTTAATGTGAAGTCGAATAAAACAATAAAGTATTGTCGCTGCATTTAAATTTTTTGTTCATTTTATATCATTAAGTCAAACTAAAACCATGCCCTGTACGGCTTAAATATCTCTATTTTGGCGCTTATTTACCCACATAAAATATTTCAATAATAGCAATATGACAAGCACCCATGTCTAAGCTGATATTAATAACGGGTATATCGACAATAGAGAATTAGATTATCACTTGTTAAAATAAACCTAAACATAAGCATATATATCAGTAAGATAGAAAACATATTAATAATATCGCTCAGTAGTGCTAAAAAAGCCTGGCACGTCTAACTTCTGTATCACTTCGTTATTAATAAAAAATACAATTGGTAATGATAGATTTTTTTTCTTTGTAAGCTTGTCACCTTAATGTCAACTTAACGCCAGCTGAACCTATTAGGGGCGGCGAGTTTCTGTGTGTATCAAATGGAATAGGACACACAGATTTTAATACATGGTTTATCCCCCGAGATTATGTATTTATCGACTAAATGGTTGGGTTAGAAACAAGGATGTTAGTAACTGCCTTTAGCTTGGATAAGATTTAGTCCAATTCGTTGGACTACGTCAACTGTGTATACCAGACAGTCAGGTTGTGTCACCTGACTGTCTGCCTTTGCATGGTTTCAGCTTCTCTCCCTCTTTTATTCACTTCTTCCTATTTCAAATACTACGACTAGTTAACTAGTCTTAAGAAAGTTGCATGGAGTTAAAATGAAGAAGCCAATTACCAGCCTTTGTGCTCTGGCTGTAATGTTAGCCTTAAGTTCCCCACCAGATGCTTTTGCCGCACCATCTAAGAAGTCCGCAAAAAAGTATTCTGTCAGCAGCAAGAAGGCTCGTAAATCAAGTAAGAAAAAGCGCCGCTCAGTGTTTACCTGTGACCAGTACAGTCGTAAAACATTGTTACGAAAGTCAAAGCGCTTTGCCGGAACCATCAACAGCGCCGCTAAAAAATACGGCGTGAGTGCACACTTCATCCGATCGGTAATTGCTGTTGAAAGTTGCTTCAACCCACGCGCTCGCGGAGGTTTAGGTGAAAAAGGCTTAATGCAATTAATGCCGGGCACAGCCAGAGAACTAGGTGTAAAGAATGGCTATAGTCCATGGCAAAACATTCATGGTGGCACCAAATATCTAAAGCGACTGCTAGTTCGCTATAACGGAAATAAGCACTATGCTGCCGCTGCCTACAATGGTGGCCCAGGTGCGGTTAGCAAGAAGTATGGCCCTAAATTCAATCAGGTCAAACGTTATTCCAGACACGTGATGCGTGCATACAGCACACTGACACGCGGTAAGGGCCCCGGTATTGTTCCTGTTAAATCACGCAAGGTATCGCTGAAAAAGTCTAAATATAAAAAATATAAATCATCTAAGAAGAAGAACCTGAGATTGACTAAAAAGACTTACAAGAAAACACGCCTAAGTAAGAAGTATAGAAAATCTACCAAGAAATCAAAATTCAGTAAGCGCAAAACACACTACATCAAGTCAGGGCAAACCTTATACAGTATTGCCCGTGCACATAAGACCACAGTGAAAAAGCTAAAGCGTCTTAATGGTTTGAAATCAAACATGATCAAAAGTGGGAGTCGAATTCGCGTTCGCTAGCGACTTGAGATGGTTTGAAAGTGCTCTGGTTATATCAACGTAATGAGTCATTAATGGACTTTATAACAGCCAGCGGATTAGTTGCTGCTGTGATAGGTCTGCCGACTACGATATAGCTGGAGCCTGCTTGCTTTGCATCTTGTGGCGTCATAATACGCTGCTGATCACCCTGTTCACTGCCTAAGGGGCGGATACCTGGTGTGACTAGCACAAAATCCTGACCTTGTTGCTCACGTAACATGGCAGACTCTTGCGCGGAACAGACGACACCATCAAGACCTTGTTCAGCAGTCAGTGCCGCGAGCCGTTTAACTTGCGCTTCAGGTGAGGTAGAAACACCCGTTGCTCCAAGCTGTGCCTGATTCATGGACGTCAAAACAGTGACTGCTATTAATATAGGTGGTTTTTCATAAGACGCCAAAGACTTAGCGGCCGCATCTAGCATCACCGGACCACCTCCGGCATGCACATTCATCATCCACACACCAAGATCCGCTGCACTTTGGCATGCACCAGCGACTGTGTTGGGAATATCATGAAACTTGAGATCCAAAAATACTTTGAAACCACTGTCTACCAGACGTTTGACAAACTGAGGGCCAGAAGCAACGTATAATTGCAAACCAACTTTAAGAATACAGTCATCAGGTGAAAGTGGTTCGATAAAGTGGAGTGCCTGATCGGCAGTAGGAAAATCAAGCGCGACAATTAGCATTTCAGACATGTACTTTGTACCCAATCAAATTTGATGAATTTAAATGTGTGCGACTTCATCCCAATGATTACATGCCGGACATCGCCACAGGAAATCATGCATTTTATATCCGCAATGACGACACTGGAATCCGGGTTGAGTCGATAAGTGATTTGATACCGCTTTATCAATCAACGCAAGAGATTGATCCGCAGGAATAATACTTTGCTCATTATACAACGTCAGCGCCTTACTGATAGACCTTACGTTTAGCTGCTTTTTCTCAAGCACATCTGGCAGACAAGACTTAACTTTGTCACTCAAACCATGTTCAATTGCCAGGCGTAACGTAAACTCCAATACTTTGACATCGGAGCATTGTTCGTAGATAGACAGTAATTGGTCTTGCAACTGATCGATGGTGCCGGCTTGCTGGTAAGCGTCAACCATTGGCGCGAATATCATTCCCAACAGTCTTGGCGAATCCTGAGCGGCGGCAAGGTAAAGCTGGCTGGCTTCAGCGGGTTTATGTTGAAGCATCTCTACACCTGCTCTCAATACACTCACCCGGCTGGACTCGGGATAGTTCGCAGCTGCTATCGCAAGGTGGTCATTTGCTTCCTGCAAGTGGCCCTTTTCAATAGCTTCATCGGCAAGTTCGCAGTAATAGTTTGCAATGAGATGCCTGACATCTTCATTATTCAGGCGCTGAACGGCCTGAGTCACCTCGATAGCTTTTTGCCATTCCTGAGTTTGCTCGTAAATGTGGCGCAAAGCCTGACGTGCTTCCACATCATCCGCATTACTTTGCAGTAGCTCTGTGAATACGCGTTCAGCACGATCCATCATGCCGGCAGCGAGAAAGTCCTTGCCCAATGCCAGCATCGTCGTTGATTTTTGTTCGCGGCTTAGCGATGCACGTCCGATTAAATTCTGATGAACACTGAGCGCACGATCTACTTCACCCCTATTACGGAAAAGATTACCTAATAACAGATAAGTCTCCGCTGTGTATTCATCAATTTCAGGGCGATTAAGGAATACATCCAAGGCTTTATCCGGCTCTTCGTTCAGAAGGAAGTTTACTCCCTTCACGAAATTGTCAGATAGTGGACGTTTTTCCGGAAGTGATTTTTTTCTGGAGCTATTACCTGAAGCACGCCAGCCAGAATAAAAGGCCAACGGCAACAACAGGAATAATAACTCAGTCATGAGTTAAATCACCGGGCAAGTAGCAGACATTGCCGGTCATTATTGCTCGATGATCGGAAAGTTTTCTTTAGAGGCATCGACGCGATCACGCAATGCTTTTCCAGGCTTAAAGTGAGGAACATACTTTGGAGACAAATCAACCGTCTCACCAGTTTTCGGGTTACGGCCACGACGGGCCGCACGATAGTGCAGTGAAAAACTGCCAAACCCTCTGATCTCGATACGGTTTCCTGAAGAAAGTGTATCACTCATCTGCTCCAACAGAATTTTCACAGATAGCTCAACATCACGCCCGCTTAAGTGGCTTTGTTTTCTGGAAAGAATATCGATAATTTCGGATTTAGTCATACCTGCTGTCCCTCTGACGTGTTCAAGTAGAGTTTACTACGACTTTTGAATAAATCATAGAGAGAAAGTGAATAAGAGCTTGAATTTAAATGCAAAAAGCCGATTGCGCATCAACACAACCGGCTTTATTTAGCAAGTTAAACCGAATAAATCAGTTTAACTAGTAAGCTACATTACGCACACTTGGCGCAATTACTCACCCATCTGCTCTTTGAAGATATCGCCCAAAGAAGTACCAGAAGAAGAACGATTACTGTATTCCTTCATTACTTCTGCTTCATCAGCATACTCTTTCGCTTTGATAGACAAGTTCATCATGCGGCTCTTACGATCAACACCCATGAACTTAGCTTCAATCTCTTCACCAACTTTCAGGATAGTGCTCGCATCTTCAACGCGGTCACGTGAAAGCTCAGAAGCGCGTAGAGAACCTTCAATACCATCACCAAGATCAACCTTAGCCATCTTAGGTGTTACTTCAGTGATTGTGCCCTTCACAATGCTACCCTTAGGGTTAGCTGCGAAGAATGCAGAGAATGGATCTTGATCCATCTGCTTGATACCGAGAGAGATACGCTCACGCTCAGGATCTACCGCAAGAACGATTGCTTCAACTTCGTCGCCCTTCTTGTAGTCACGAACTGCTTCTTCACCCTGAACATTCCAAGAAATGTCAGATAGGTGAACAAGACCGTCGATACCACCGTCCAGACCGATGAAGATACCGAAGTCAGTGATCGACTTGATGTTACCTTTAACGATGTCGTTCTTGTTGAATGACTTAGCAAACTCATCCCAAGGATTCGCTTTACACTGCTTCATACCAAGAGAAATACGACGACGTTCTGCATCGATATCCAAGATCATTACTTCAACTTCGTCGCCTAGTGTAACGACTTTAGATGGGTTAACGTTCTTGTTTGTCCAGTCCATTTCAGAAACGTGAACAAGACCTTCAACACCGTCTTCAATCTCTACGAAACAACCGTAGTCAGTTAGGTTGCTCACCTTACCGAATAGACGTGTGTTAACAGGGTAACGACGTACTAGATCCTGCCATGGATCTTCACCCAATTGCTTCAGACCAAGTGATACGCGGCTCTTCTCTTTGTCGAACTTAAGGATCTTAACGTCAACTTCATCACCCATCTGGATGATTTCTGAAGGATGCTTAACACGCTTCCAAGCCATATCAGTGATATGTAGAAGACCGTCAATACCACCCAAGTCGATGAATGCACCGTAGTCAGTAAGGTTCTTAACGATACCCTTAACCACTTTACCTTCTGCAAGCGTCTCAAGAAGTGCATCACGCTCTGCGCTGTACTCTTCTTCAACAACTGCACGACGAGAAACAACAACGTTGTTACGACGCTGGTCAAGTTTGATCAGTTTGAATTCAAGCTCTTTTCCTTCAAGGTAAGTTGTGTCGCGTACTGGACGTACGTCAACCAAAGAACCCGGTAGGAATGCACGGATATCACCAAGTTCAACAGTGAAACCACCCTTGACCTTACCGCTGATGATACCAGTAATAATTTCGTCATTTTCAAGCGCTTCTTCGAGCACTTCCCAAGCACGTAGACGACGCGCTTTTTCGCGAGACAGCTTAGTTTCACCGAAACCATCTTCAACGCTTTCCAATGCAACTTCAACAACGTCACCACGTTCAACGGTTAGTTCACCCGCTTCGTTCTTGAACTGCTCTGCTGGAATAACGCCTTCTGACTTCAGGCCTGCACTTACTGTTACAAAATCTGGAGTTACTTCGACAACAGTTGCGTTGACCAAAGAACCTGGCGTCATCTCAATAAACGTCAAACTCTCTTCAAATAACTCTGCAAAACTTTCGCTCATGGTATAAAACCTTAAATAAATAGACGACAGCACCCTGCTTACGTCGGGTTGAGTTAACTTTCAGTAGCGGAATTGCTAAAGAAAGTGGATCACTAAAAGCTACTAAGTGACTGATAAAATAAATAAGTGTCAACAGGGTGTTAAGTAGCTCTTATCAAAAATGTTAACGATTTTCGTACAGACCAATTACTTTAGAAACCACCTCATCTATCGACAGATTACTCGTATCGACGGTATGGGCATCAGCAGCAGGACGGAGTGGAGAATGCTCACGGTTCATATCCCGTGCATCACGTTCCTGAATATCGCTCACCAAGCCGGCGAGGGTAGCATTAAGCCCATGATCTTTCAACTGTTTCAAACGTCTTTGCGCACGAACTTCAGCACTTGCTGTTAGATATATTTTTAATGTAGCGTTCGGAAAAACAACCGTTCCCATATCCCTGCCATCGGCAACCAATCCTGGTGGCTCGGCAAATGCCCTCTGTCGTTCCAGCAAAGCCTCCCGAACTGAGATTACGGCAGCCACTTTTGATGCCGCCTCACCTGCTGATTCACTACGGATCGACTGACTCACATCAGTCCCTTCAAGAACTACCTTAAGTACACCACCCTGCTGAGGCAGAAAACTGACATCTAAATTTCTGGCTATATCGGCCAGCGCATCGTGATCGCCAAAGGAACATCCCTTATCCAGAGCCGCATAGGCTACTAAGCGGTAAAGCGCCCCGCTATCTAAGATATGCCAGGATAATTTTTTTGCTACGTGTTGGGAAATCGTCCCTTTGCCTGAGCCGGCAGGACCATCGATAGTTATTACCGGGGCTTCATTCATAATGTTTGCCTGTTACGCTTTTCAATGTCGCGATTATGCCGATATAAGTCAGCCTTGGCTAATGGATTCCTTTATATGCATTCAGGAATTGATTGCATTAGATTATACTAATATACTGTATTAACGATTTACGTGAGGAGCGTGTATGAGTAACAAGACACTACGTGGCATGATTTCTGAAGCATTGGCCCATATCAAGGAAGTCGATATCGACCAAGCTGAAAAACTGATGTCTGAAGGATATCGAATTCTGGATGTTCGCGAACCTGGCGAATACGCCAATGGCACCATCCAAGGGGCTTTAAATATTCCAAGAGGATTACTTGAAGCTGCTGCAGACATTGAGTTTGAAGGTGCAAACCCGGCACTGCGTGATGGGCGAAATGATAACTGGTTGGTTTTTTGCCAAACAGGTGGACGCTCTGCGCTAGCGACTAAAACACTACAGGATATGGGTTTTGAAGCTGTCGTTAATGTGCACGGTGGGTTTTCCACCTGGTCCCAAGCAGGTAAAAGAGTAGTACAGCCTTCCTAACTGATTCATTGCCAAAAAAAGCCGATACTTCGTGATTACAGAAGCATCGGCTTTTCATAGATTATCGAAAATAGATTAAGCAGCTTTCTTCATTAAACGAGTGGCCTTACGCTGCTGAAGTTCGCTTCCACCATCAATCACTTCCTGTAGTACAGACTTAGCCGATTCAAAGTCTGATACTTGCAGATATGCTTCCGCCATATCCAACTTCAAGTCCATCTCAAGCGTGCCTTCATCAAACATTTTGAAGACATTCTCTTCTGGTCGGTTACTTGTTTGTGCAAATCCACGCTCAATATCTTCTTCAGGGCTCTCAAGTAGCGCATCATAAGTATTGATCGTCTCCGGAGTGGCGACTTCGCTCTCTGTCTTCTCTGGGAATGGGTCTGTGTCATGCTTTTTCCGACGTGTCGCCAAAAGTGCAATCATAACGAGTGAAAACAATGCCCCACCTAAGATAGCCAACCATGATGGAAAACTAATTTTACCGCCCAACAGGCTCAGTTGAGAGCTGTTATCAGTTTCACCAAAATAATGCACCCCAGGCTGAGATTGTTTCAGCAAGTGTTGCAACTGGCTATTTTCCTGAGTTAACTGCGCAATCGTCTGATCTGCCTGACTTTTAAGAAAGCTGTTATTGCTAAGTTCTGTTTTGGCTTTACTCAATTCATCACGAAGCTGTTCTGTTTCACGCTGCACACTTTGTAACTTCTCTTGTAACTCGCCGAGCTGTGTTAAATCAGCCTGACTAACCACATTGGTGGTACTATTGCTTGCATCAGCACTACTATTTTTAGTTTCAAGTAACTCGGTTAAACGAATAATCTCTCTATCAAGCACGCGTAATTGTTCATCTGAGTTACCACTTTGCGACTCCAAGCGTTTAATCTTAGCCTCTAGCTTGGCTGTATCTCTTTTTAAAGCTTCCACCTGACTAATAAGGCTCAAACGCTCAGCCTCTAAAAACACAATACGGTCCTGCATTTGCTGCGGGGTCCGCTTTGGCACATCAAGTGCATCAGAAGTCGTTCTCTCGCTAACGCTGTTTATTGTTTGCTGTGCTATTAATGGAGCAGTAGCGCCTGATACAAACCGTGAATCATTAACCAACCACTCATTTCCGGGCAGAACCAGTAATGCATCTTTCTTCAACAGATTCATATTACCCCTGACAAATGCCTGAGGATTATTCGCTACAATCGTCTTCATCAAGGAAATTGTCGACCGATTAGGTCCTGCATAAAATCGTTTCACGATTTTACCCAAAGTATCTCTGGACTGAACTGGCCCATAAGTGACGTCTGCAAACGAGGTTGCAGGCATACTCAATAGAGCGGAAAAAATAGTTGCACTGATGAGTGTTTTTACTTTAACGGACTGTTTTTTTGAGGTTAACGCCGACATGATATGCTCCAGCCTGGTGCCGAAGATTCGCCCGTTGGCCCCGGTGTTTTGCATTATTATATTTTTATTATGCGAATCCCTGAGAACAATTTATCACTGTTATTAGTAAATTCTTATAAATCCCGATGGACGGTATAAAGCACTTAACCAGCGAGCCGGCTAAGCATAATTTGCGCAGTTGCTGACTGTTTTTGATTCCCCTCTTGCTGCACTTCCAATAGTAATTCGTTGGCAGCCTGAAGATCACCAATCTCACCATACGCCTCAGCCATGGCTAACTTCAAGCTAATCTCAGTTGATTCAGCATCACTTTGTGATGTATCAGGATTTAATACTGCTGTCGCATCAGGGGGAATGGTTGGCGTATCAGTCATCGTCGGATCGAGAATAGCTACTCTGGAAGGATCTCGTCTTGGCGGCACACGCAATGCGTCAATATCTGGCTCAATACGTTCAGGGTCAGCTGCTCTGAATACGACATCGTCAGCAGGTAAGGTGGCGTCATCACTGACAATCAATGGCTCTGCCACAACGGTTTTGTTCGCCCGACCTCTGGCAAGAAACATCAACAAGGTTGTCAAGGCTAAGGCCAGCGCGCCCAGTAACGCACCCCATAACGGAAATGTCACCGGCTTTTCTAGCTGAGTTTTTATCGTCTGAGCGTTCAACTGAGTAATATCAAACGATTCATCCGTGGGTCCTGAAGCACCAGTAGCCTCTTCATCACTCGGAAGCGTTATATCAGTCTTAGGTTTAAACGCGGATGTTGTTTCTGCACTATTAGCGCTCGATGAAACACTCGCCAGAAGCGTTGCGTTCTGACTTTTCAAATCATCATTAGCCGCTCTGGATTCTGCAAGCTCAACCACTAACGATTCATTCTTAGCTTTAAGTTGCACCAGCTCAAGTTCAACCCTACTCAAGTCACTCGTCAAATCATCAAGCTTCGTTATCATTGCGGCTTGCTCAGCATCTTTGTTGCTCAGTGATGAGTCGAGTGACTGCTGAACTGACGCCTGGCTTTGTCTCAGCTCAGCTACAGTTGCTTCCAAAGACCTGATTTGTTCATCACGCTCAGCCAGTAAAGCGGACTGTTCGTTCTCTGATGAGGCTGCAGCAGCTCCAGACGAAGACGCTATCTCAGCCAGCTTCTCTTTGGCAGCTTGTTCAGCCTGTAATAGCGCTGCATTCGCTTTTTTCTCAGCCTCTGACAAAGCTACCTGTGCGTCTTGTTGTGCTTTTTCAAGTTCAGCACGCGCTGACTCTCTGGCATCCGACAGCGCTTTACGAGCCGCATCAACAGACTCATTAGCTACCTTCAGATCCGCTTGTAAACCTGCATTCGCAGACTCAAGCTGAGAAATTTTACTCTCAAGGGTTGAGGCCTCACCTTCCAAACCCGATATTTTTGTGTTTAACCGATCACGCTCAGCCCGTACTGTCGCCAGACGACGCTGAAGGTCTAGATTAGCGGTGTTCGCTGAGGATTGACTAGCTACAGGTGTCACCGGTCGAACAGTTGCCGCTCTTAACTGAGTTTGACGAGTTGGTGTCACCGGCTGGGCAACCCTGGATGAAATCGTCTCATCGCTAGGAAGTGTTAATGTGACACCCTGCCTCAACAACCCCATATTATTGCCAATAAAGGCATTGGGGTTGTTTCGGAAGATCTCCTGCATAATGACTTGGTCCGAATAGGGACTAAGCACATAGTTCTCGTTCACAATACTACTGAGTGTTTCACCTGAGCGGATTGGTCCATAGCGAGTATCAGCGACTGCGACAGACTGAAAAACAACTACGCTCATCAAAGCAAGCGGCAAAAGACGCTTACTCAGAACCTTAGTGGGTATCAGACGAGAACTATTCATGGGCAATCTCAAATAATCTTAGCAATACTTTCAGCAGCACGTTTAACATCAAGGAAAATCAATCCCAGACGTGCATTTGGTTTGGCCAGAACTGTTACAACCGCTTCATGACCGGCATGAGTCATCAGAATATAACCTTGATCACCCTTAACCAACACTTGCTCTAATGTACCGCGAGCCAGCTCCTGTGCTGTGCGATCCCCCAATGACAGCATTGCAGCACTCATTGCACCTACACGATCTTCATCCATCGCTGCCGGTAACAAAGCAGCCATCATGAGACCATCTTTAGATAATACCGCCGAAGCTTCAATATCAGCGGTTGAGCCGTTTAAATCGCTCAGAATTGAATTTAGCATCTCTGCTCGCATGCGTTTACTCCTGTGAAGTCTATTTTAGTTCAGCAGCATTGAGCTGTGGGTGCCGTATCGACGCTCCAAAGCCCAAACCAGTTGTGTGAAAGCGGGTTGATTTAATTGTGGCATCCCACCCACGATTAGCGTGAACCGGTCTCCGCCGATATATAACGGCCAAAATCCGATCTCACTATTACCCGCAGCATCAATCAGGCCCCAAGCCCGCTGTGTATAGCCGAGGTTTCCTCTTAGTACATCTTTGTGTCTTCGATAAATCGCTGTAAGGCTGGCACTCAATGCAGCTAATTCTTCAGCCGCCTCATGTGGGAAGCCAGAGCTACCCAAATACAACCCCTGTCCTTCAGCTAATACAGCACGACCATCATCGGATAAACTCTCCAGTATCTCTGGTAACATACTTTCCAGACTACCGGTCGGAGCGACCTCTTGCTGCTTTTGCCCGTAGATGAAACCCGCATCCTGTAGCAAATGAATAAACTCAAGTGTTTCAGTTTCAGTTTCCAGACCACTTAGGTCCTGAGCGATTTCAAGATTAAAAGCCGGTGTTTCACTGACACTTAACAGCTTCAGCAAAAACTCACGACCAAACTCGTCAGCATCTGATTGCACCGCGTAAAAGCTTCCACCGGGCGTTACACCCATGTACAAATCATCACTTGATGTAAAATCACTCATAAAATTTCTGCTCCGGGCGCTAAAGACATCAGCATCGCTTGTATTAACAGAGACACATCGTCACGTTGACGAGCATCCACTTCAAACACAGGTGCTTTTATTCTTAATTGATCTAACCAGTTGCGGTAATCATTCACATTAGGTGTACGGTGAGTATCCATTCGCGTCACACCGACGACTAATTGCTGAGCTGCAATAAACTCACTAAATGCTTGCGTATAAAATTTGAGATCTTGCTGGGGGTCTTTGCGGGAATTATCGATTAACAAGACCAATCCAATCCCGCCCTGAGTAAGAATGTCCCACATAAAGTTGAATCTTTCCTGACCCGGCGTACCGTAGAGATGAACCCGCTCATTTTCCCCCAGACGAATCATTCCGTAATCCATTGCGACCGTGGTTGCAGGCTTTTTTGCCTTAGCCATATCGGAAGCCTGCTCATCGGTGGTGACAATATCGATATCACTAATCGAGCGTATAGCGGTTGTTTTTCCTGCCCCAACCGGCCCTGTAAAGATAATTTTTTTGTTGTCTGTGCTCATGATAATGCCCTACCCCCCTATCAAACGCTTAAGTAAACGTGAGAACAAACCACGTGGTGCTTCAGTGGTACGAGAAGTAGACTGTTTCTTAATCAATTTATCTGAATCCTGTTCGATCAACCCTAAGGCACTTGCCGCATTATAAAAGGAAAAGACATAACGTTGTGGTATATTTAATGACCTTGCTACGTCAAATGCACTCAGTGAATCTGCTGACCACAGTGCTGCTACTGGCATCACATGTGGAAATCTCTCCAACCTGGTCAGACTTGGCCAATGTCTTAAGTCAACTGGTTTAGATGGGTCTAACGCTCTTGATAACTTACCCTCAGCCGATAGCAGACTACTCGTCCAGACAAACGACTCCAGATCATAAAGTGCTGAAGTCTGCTGCGCGATCATGTCATTGAGCTCATGAATTTCTTTGGTACTAAGAATATGCATTTTCCCGCCATCAGCAGCACTGCATGACTTGATGAAATCAATAAACTCGGGGGAATGCGTTGGTATCGCACAGAACACTCGGTGTATTTCAGGCAATACATAGATTCGTGTGTCGGGAAAGTTTAGTAGTACGCCCTGCTGACATTGTCTCGCCAATCTCACTGCATCTTTCAAACTTGAGAGGAAGAAACCATCTTCGGCTTGAATCTCGCTGAGATCTGCTTTTGGGTCAATGTCTTGCTGTGTCCCACACAATTGTTGCCAGCGAGCTTCAAGTTCTTCGTCAGTCAGTACGACTTGTGCAATTGGTGGAGCAGCAGCCGCAGTTGATTGCTCTGATTGCTCTGATTGCTCTGATTGCTCTGATTGCTCTGATTGCTCTGATTGCTCTGATTGCTCTGCAGGTTTCTTATCTTCGACAGACTGGTCAACAGATTCTGTAAGTGCTGGCACTAGTGGGATATTCGGAACAGCAGCGGCAGCAGGCTTAATTTCAGGTCTTTGCAATAAAGCTTCGCGCTGAGCCGTTTCCTCTGCTTTCGCTCGCTGGTGAAGCGCTTGGGCTTCTGCGGCATCAGCGGGTGCTTTTCTAGATTCAGGTTTGTCTGATGAGCCTGCGACTAGTTCAGATTGTACATCCCCGGCTGCATCTAGTAATGCTCGGCTGGTTAAGGGTTTTGATAACCAAACTACACCCTCTAGCTCAACCGGTGAAATCGACAGCACGATTGTGGGCTTATTCCATTGCTGATATTCCTCCTCATAGCGATGTCTGGCTGGAGGATAATCGTAATCTATAATGAGTACATTAGCCTCTTCCTGAGTATCAACCCGGCTGAACGTATGTTGTCCGAGCTTCGCAAAAAAGAAATCCAGAACGGCTTTGTTGTGTGTGCCTACATCCTCAAGGCATACACGTAAAGTGATATTCTGATTGGATTTATCAATCATTGATAACGGTTACCTTTAATTGGCATTGTCAGTCCTGGGCAAGTCCCATCCGGGACTTAACTCACGGCCTTGCTCCTGCAATAAACTCCGCAAGCGTTCCTGACTTTCATAATCCTTGGAATAACTATAAACACGTAATAGTTCTTCTTCTGTTCTGGGATCACCTTCAGGATTAAGCATTTCCTGCTCAAGTAACTCCTGTGCGACTTCCAGTTGACCATACTCCAAACAATCTACCGCTTCCTGGTAATAACTGGTGTAGGTTGTTTTCTCCCGGGCTGCGAGTGTAATGAGTGGATAAGCCTTTTGTGGCAAGCCGGTGGCTAACACTGAACCAGTCATAAAACGATCATCATAGCCTTGGTCAAAACCGTGCTCGAGCCAAGCGCTAAAATATTGCCTGTGTTCATCAGACAGATGTGCACTGACTTGCGCGAAGACCAATTCACGAAGCTTATGGCCATTGTCTTTAAGAGCGATGAATAAATCTTGCAAAGCACCGGCAAGGTCACTTTGATCTTTGTTCATAAGAACACGTTGAACCTGCGCGCGTAAATCCAGAGGATAACGTCTGATGTGATGAGCCAAATGATTGCGACCGGGGGAAGTCACTAAGTCGTCACTTAACTGCAACGCTTTCAAGTTATCTAAACTGAATGTGGCGGGAAGCTTATATATTTCCAACGCATCCGTGCTATCACGGTTTTCATGCATATAAGGGTTACCCAAAATCCTGATTGACACTCAAGGAAATTCTAAATTGTGCCTAGACTCTATAAGAAAGAAGGCTAAAAAGATATACGAACCTTAAAATTTTCTGCTGTTTTATCGGCTAAATTAAGCTAGTTACAGAATTGGCAAACACCCCGCAAGCCCTTGTGACAAACAATTTGCAACGATTATCTATTGTTAATGACCCATAATCGGTCTGACACATGAAAACGTTGAAATAAAAAATCAACAAGCCGTATACTAAAGCGTATAAAAGCAATAATGACCTTGTTACTGATCTGCTAATCCCCCGGCTCAGCAATACTCCACCACAAAAGCCTCAAAGGCCATATGCTTATGTTTGGAAAGAAAAACAAACCCACTGAAATTACAAAACCACGTCGAATCGCTTCACAGCTAGAGCCAGATGTTGAACTGGTTGGTGACTTGTCGTTCTCCGGATTGCTGCAAGTAAAAGGTAACATCTATGGGAATGTGATTGCCCCTATGGATTCCGACGCGACTTTACTGTTAGAAGCTGATGCCACCATTACAGGGGAAGTACGCGTTCCGTACATACAGATCAAAGGCAAAGTGACCGGTGATGTCTACGCAACTAACCGCATAAGCATCAAAGCAGGTGCAATCGTTATTGGTAATATTCACTACGAAGAGATAGAGCTAGACCAAGGCGCACATTTAGCCGGGCGCCTTATTTCATCCAAAGAAGAAGCAATTACTGATTAGCAACTCTCTGTCGTCGCCACCGCATTGGCAGGGAGCTCAATACCCAAGGCTTCACCCAATCGGGACCAATCAAAAAATGGGCCGGGATCTGTTTTTCTACCGGGAGCGATATGTTCATGCCCTGTAATCGGCGCATGACGCAAACTTGAGTAATCCCGCTGAAGCCCTTTAATCAAGTTCGCCAACACCTCATATTGCACATCACAAAACGGTTCGAAATCGGTGCCCTCAAGCTCAATGCCGACAGAGTAGTCATTACAGACCTCGCGCCCCTGAAAGTTTGAAAGTCCGGCGTGCCATGCCCGCTTATGAAATGGTACGTATTGTATGATCTCGCCATCTCTGCGTATCAGCACATGACTGGATACTCGCAAGTGACTAATCTCAGCAAAAAATGGATGATCACTCTCACACAAACAATTCGTGAACAGCTGGGTGATGAACTCACCACCAAACTGTTGGGGAGGCAAAGAAATATTGTGAATGACGATAAGACTCAAATCTTCCGGATCAGGCCGGTCATCGTGATTTGGTGATGGAATGTAGCGCGCGCACTCAGCAAGTCCGGTGCGTTTTGATATATCCAAGGAACCCCCCGATCGATTTAGGAATAGTAGATAAAAAACTGGCTCAGATCTTCAAAAGAAATGAGCCAGAGGTACTGCTAGATTGGGGACTTATAGATTAAGTCCGATACAGTTCTCTGACAAGGATTATATACACACATTGCCAAAACTTAATCTTACCTTAACAATAGATGCTTATACATATAGTTTAATGGACTCGTAATCCGCCCCGGGTACCCAAGCCTGAGCTTAAAACCAAGCGGGCATCCCATTGTGTTTTCTCATCGAGTTCGCACAAATAATCTAGCTGCTGCTTATGTTGAACGGCGATGGGTATACCATCCCTGAACACAATATGCTTATTACTCGCGATAGAAACTTTTCCCCCAGAATAAGTGTACCAGTGAGGTTTAGAGGATCTGCTGCGCTAATCGCAATCAAATCTCCGTTTTTATCTTGTCTGCGAATTTTACGCAAGCTGCCCAGGGCATCAGGCAGCGCGAACTGTTCGCCGCTCACACCCTGAACAAACCGGCCACCGCGTATCTCACCACGTGCTTCCATGCGCCAGTAAACCCGTAGTAGATCGCGCCATGCTGGTAAAGCTGTTTCACGATCCAGCACACGTCTGAACACTACGCCGTAACGCATCAGCAGTGTGTGTGCAATGGTTTCAATCGACTCTGAATCAATCATGGAAAAAGACTGCATCTCATCTGCGTCATTCTCAAGACTCTCCAGCGGCACTATCAATGACCATCGCCCCGCTCTGTCAAAGGGTGAACCTGCTGCACCGCGCCCTCTTCTTCCGGAAAATCGCGGTAACTTGTTTGTCGGGGTAATCAGCGCACGCAAGCCAGCAAAACCATCTGAAGTCACCAACCCCCAACTCACCAGTTCACCCAGAGCATTTTCAACTTGCGTTCTTAGTAAGCCTGTTTGCATGACTAAATCGGTGAAGAACAGAGCCCCTTTGGTATCCAATGCGGTCGCAACCTTCTGTGCATAAGCACTGAGTGATACAGTACCAGCTGTTTTAGTAAACACTTTCCAGTCCGGCAAGTGGTGACGTTGCAGCAGACTAATTGGTGTTAAACGTATTGGTGAGCGCTTTTTCTTATCGTCTTCTTGTGGAATGATATGCAGTCTCAACCAACTAAAGCGGCCAGTTGCGCACAAGGTCTCTAATAAATCCTGAGTGTATAAATCAATGCGTGCCGGAAGGATATCCGTCTCCCATGCACCCGCCGCAGCCGAATAGCCCTCTAATTGTTGCAGTACAGAAGCCACAGCCTCAAGCCCTTCACCCTTTTCTGTTAAACTCTGCCAGTCAAATAAGAACCGCATATAATCAGCGATACTGACTGGTTTGATCTCGCTTCGTAGCCTGTTGATCGTGTAACGATGGATACGTGCCAGTAAACGACGCTCACACCATTCTATATCAGTATCGGAGGATGCCATCTCACTAAAATAGCCCTGTACAACAAATCCTTCTTGCTCCAGATTCAGCAGTGCAACCTCAACAGACACTAAGGACAACCCCAATGGCTCAGCAATTTGTCTTATCGTGACAGGCCCTAAGCCCTCCAGACGACTTCGTACCAACTCACGCAGTGGATCTTCAAGCTCAGCTGTATCAATCGGCTTGATATCTGGTGCTATTTTTGCGTCAGTGAATACCGCTTTGATTTGCAACAGACGCTCAGCCGCTACCCAGAGAACAGTGCCATTTGGTAAATACACCCGACACACCCGGGATTCTTTCAAAAGCTTTTTAAATAAAGGCAACCATCGGGCGTCACCATTCTCTTGATGCGCCGTAGCAGGTACCTCGGATTCCAAAATGAAACCCAACACCAGGAGTGCATCATGCAACTCATCGGCATCTCGCACCGTTGGCCAAGCCTCCTGCCGAACCTTTGCAATAGCAGCTTCATCTAAACGTCCCAAATCTGCTGCATCCGTCGGGTTCAAACGGCTTCTTGAAGTTACTGCCAAAGTGCGTCGCTCTTCAGCAGGTGCTTCATCTAAGAACGCATAGGGACGGGCGTTTACCACTTCTTCAGCAAGCGGTGAAGGCGCGGTTAAATCACAGCACTTCAGTGTCAGCTCACCTGCGGCTAAGCGAGACAATAACTTTTCCAGGCCCTCTATATCCATCGTGTCATGCAAACAGTCGTTAATAGTCTGTTTTATCAACGGATGATCCGGGACTTGTCGGTCTCCTGCGATATTCTCACCACAGGCAATTTGATCAGGAAACAAAATTGCCACCAGATCTTCTGCATCTGATCGCTGGAAATATGGGGGAGTTCGTTTACCGGCACGATTACGCAGGACCGCCAATGCAATTGTCGCGTTCCAACGCCAGCGTGTCGGGAACATCGGAACGTCCAAAAAAGCTTGAATCAATACTTCCCGCACGGTGGTCGCATTCAAATACTTTGCCACCTCCTCCAACGGAAAGCTGTGACTGGAAGAAAGTGACAAAACAATACTGTCTTCGAGCGCAGCGGCCTGTAGTTCAAAATTAAACCGTCTACAAAACTTCTTGCGCAGCGATAAGCCCCACGCACGGTTGATACGCGAACCAAAGTTGGAATGAATCACAAAATGCATGTCACCGACATCATCAAAGAAACGTTCAAACACTATGGTCTCTTGCGTGGGTAGCTCACCTAATGCAGCTTTCGCAGCAGCCAGATAAGCGGTGATTTGCTCGCCAGCTGATGGTGGAATTGAATAGGTTTGCTGAACCCATTTTTGGGCAGCGGACATGCCTTGCTCTAACTGCTGATTCATACCCTTTCGCAGGTCTGAGACAGCCAGTGACAGCTCGTCAGTCCGCCCCGGTGCTTCACCAAACCAAAACGGAATATTGGGCGGTTGACCATTTGCATCCTCGACATACATACGGCCAGTTTCAACTTTTAGAATGCGATAGGAGGTATTTCCTAACTGAAAGATGCCGCCTGGCAAACTTTCAAACGCAAAATCCTCACCGACCGAACCAATACGGATATCTTCAGGACTCAGAATCACATCACAGTCAAACTGATCCGGTATTGCGCCACCGTTGGTGAGCGACACCAGACGTGCGTTTCGTCGTGCCCTGACTCGCCCATTAACGGCATCATAATGAAGATAAGCCCCTTTGCGGCCCCGTCGCGTTGAATAGCCATCACTGAGCATTTGGATAATGCTATCGAAGTCCACACGCATTAAATCCCGGTAAGGATAGGCTGACGAGAACACCTTAAATAAATCATCACACAACCATTCATCGCCACTTACTTCTGCAACGATTTGCTGAGACAACACATCCAATGGTTGCTCAGGAATAATGATTCTATCTAACTCACCATTATTAGCCGCCCCAAGCAGCGCGGTTGTTTCGACCAATTCATCCCGAGTCAGTGGAAAGATCCGCCCTTTTGGCGTACCACCGACATGGTGACCAGAGCGACCAACACGCTGTAAGAAAGCTGCAATCGATCTGGGTGAACCAAGCTGACAGACTAAGTCAATCTCACCGATATCAATACCCAGTTCCAGAGATGCCGTCGCAACTAAACACCTCAGCTTACCTTGTTTCAGTGCCTGCTCCGCGGCATGGCGTTTATCTTTTGACATACTGCCGTGATGGGCCATAACACTATCTTCACCCACACGCTCAGCGATATTCTTAGAGACTCGCTCTGCCAGTCGCCTAGTATTCACGAAGATCAGAGTGGTTCTGTGTTGGTCTATCAGCGAGTGGAGGCGGTTGTATACTTCTATCCAGACTTCATTCGCCATGACTGCTTCTAACGGCGAGCCCGGCAATTCAAGGTTTAAATCACGCTGCCTGCTGTGCCCCGTATCGACAATCTCACAATGCTCATCTCGTTGCCCCAGCAGAAACTGCGCCATGGTTTCGATTGGCTTTTGCGTAGCGGATAAACCGATGCGTTGTAAAGAGGCGGAAGAATTGGTTGCTTTAACCAATGCATCGAGTCGTTCAAGCGATAAACACAAATGAGAACCACGTTTACTGCCTGCTACTGCATGGATTTCATCGACGATGACCGTTTCTACAGTACTTAGCATTTTACGACCAGAGTCCGAAGTCAGCAGGATATAAATCGACTCCGGTGTGGTCACCAAAATGTGCGGTGGATTTCTGATTGCTTTACTACGCTCTGAGGCGGGTGTGTCGCCCGTTCTCACCCACGCCCGCAGAGGCACATCTGGTAAACCTTGCTCCAATAATTTGTCCCGAATCCCCTGAATGGGCAGCTGCAGATTAATCTGTATATCATTGGATAATGCTTTGAGTGGTGAGATGTATAAAACGCGTGTCAATGACTCCAGTGGCTGCTCTAAGCCCTCACGAATCAGTTGATCAATGGCCACCATGAACGCAGCTAAGGTCTTACCAGAGCCAGTCGGTGCGGCTAATAGTGTGTGTTGTTGGCAAGAGATAGAAGCCCATGAAGCTTCTTGAACAGATGTTGGTTGATCGAAACTATGATCAAACCAAGACTGAACAGCGGGATGAAATGCATATTGACTCATAACCGGCAGTGTACGCCTTTTGTTTCAGATGAGCCAATTTAAGGATAATGAACGATGGCATGCGACTTTAGAAATAGTGCAACGGTGAGTTATTTTCCGACCTTATTACGGCTAAAAACTAACGACCTTCCAGCCATCGGGACTAATAGAACCGTCAGATAACAGTATTTTCTCTTTTGCCTGACTACCGCGATATTGATCCAAACTTTCAGCGGTCATACGCCCAAATGCAGTACGAAAAATAACAGAGTTTGATTTAAGCTCAGACAGCACACCGAGCTGTGCCTTATCTGTACCAACCGTAACGATTTTATAACGAGCAGATTCATTGAAATTCTGAATCCAGTCAGTCATTTCCGGAAACTTAGGCTTCATTGAGTAAGAGGTATCCACCACCAGCAATACCTCCGTACGATTTTGATCCAGGTACCAATGCGCACCAGCCCATGCCGCAAGATGCAGGACAAGAAACAGTGCAAATACCTTGATAAATTTCATTCGTTTACATCTCCGAGTTCAGCAGATTACCAATCCGATAGGCTGCAGAGCCGGCGCTGGATTCAATATAAGCACCTTCAGCTAAGCTTGCCAATCCACGCAGGTGATCAGAACTTAGTTCATAGGCGATTGCGTGGATTGGGATACCAGACCATTCCAGCGCCTTCTCCACTTCGGTGAAGTCCAAACCTCGATTAGTTTCACCGTCTGACAACAAGAAAATAACCTTTTTATGATCAGGGTGCGCCTTGCCATACTCAAGCAACAATTCAGCTGCGACTAACACCGCATCATTGGTAGCCGTTTTACCACCGGTACGCAAGCGTCCTACTGCACCATTAAAAAGTGCTTTTTGTTGTACATCGAAGGGGCGAATCATTAGGTCCACATTGACCCGTTCGCTGTAAGTGACCAAGCCAATGGCATTGGTTGAGTTGATCAAATCAGATGACTCAACCAGAGCCGACTTCAGGTTTTTGATACGGGTACCTTCCATAGAGCCGGACACATCTGCGACAAATACCGCAGCAATTGGACGCCCCCCTGATTTTTTCAGTTTCCACAATTTTTGTGCCTGACCAATAATAGAACCATCAGACAGCTTATAAGCATTTACATAGTCTGCTGATTGCCCAAAGCCAAAGCGCTTTACGACGGACTGCTGAGACTCAATGAACTTAGCAAACAGCTTTAGTACTTCTCGTTCAGCGGGGTCTGCTTCCGGTGTTGCATACAGTGGACTGTCATGACGCACGCCAAATGGAACGAACTGATAATCATTCATACCCGTGACGTTAACCCAAGACTGGTGCTCCATCACCATGGCATCCAGCACACCACTGCCTTGTGCGGCATCTCGCATTTGAATGGTGTTTTGTGCCACAAACGGCACACCGGCCTGAAATGCTTCAAAGGCACTCGCCACATCAGGTGACAGCATTTGCGACTCATCACCTTCGGCAAATGAATTTAGTACGGTGAGCAGGAAGTTCAGACCTGTACTGGACTGATAAGGATTGGTATACCCCATTGCAAAGCTGCCACTACTAACATTGGTCAGCAACTTGGCGATATCCAGCTTTCCATCCGTGGTGATCATGTCTAATTTAGACTTTTTAACGATGATACCAGCGGTATTTGGTGCGGTTACCTCAGCAATCATTTCGAGTGGTATGCCATTAGCATTGAGTAATTCCGCCCATAAGAAACTACTGGGTGAAAAGGCATCCGGCGTATATCGTCTGGCCTGAATAAACTGTGCGCCAAGGCCCGATGCCACCTTACGAATCGCTACCTTGGCCACTTTGCCATTGCTAATGCGATTGCCCTGCTGGTTAAACGCCTGAGCCAGTTCAATGTAAAACCCATCGCGCCCTTGCCCCGCCTTCTCTGAGGAAGTAAAAATCTCGACCGCCTCGGTTTGACTATCATCACGTGCATTCAATGAGATAGGGTATTCACGCAGATCAGGCAACATCGACAACAAATTCGTTTGTGTAAGCTGAATATTGGCACGCACCTGATTCTCACGATAACTAGGCTGGACCGTTTTATTGACCAGCTTATTAATTTCCTCTGCGGCTTTCTCAGGCGAATCAATTGCTCCACCACAGCCACTCAGCGTGATTGCCACCGCTCCCGCCAGCAATAATCCCGGAATGCTTTGAGTGAATATCTTTTGAATGGCTTGTGACATAGTTTTAAACTCTTATTAATTATTGGGACTTATCGACCACTATTGTTCGCAATCTCTGCCAGTGCAACTAATCTGGCCAATGCATCAGTTCGCTCGTAATCGCTGAATGATCTTATATTAGCAATTTCTACCGCAGTTTCTGTTAAAGAATGAAACAACTGGTTATTTTCTTCTAAGAATCCATTTAAACGCGCCTCCTGCTCATCCTGAAGCACGGTCTGCTTATCATGGCGCTTTTGTTGTTCGTTGTTCTCAACCTGATCTGCCTGCCGATAGGTGTGAGATAAGGTAGAAATGCTATGGCCGGTTGCCACTACATCTGCCAGATTCTGAATAGCATGCTTCTGAACCGTTCTCGCAGCGCTCAGGTAAGTCGTTGGCACATTGGCTTTGCCATAGAATCGCGTCTCCACCACAGAATGATAGTCATCAATGATAGCGGTTAGCACCTCGGTCTGACGAACGCCCTCTTTCAAACCAAGATCACTTAGCTCAGATTTGATCGTCATCAAACGTGCCCGCATCTCCTCATGCTCCCGGGCCTCACGTTCTTCCAGCCACTCCTCATCATCAACATCTGAATATCCGGCGAAGCGATAAAACAAGGGAACTGTTAGAATGGATATCACCGAGATAACGGCATAAATGCCCGTTGCCAACAGATTGCCCTGAAACCACCAGAAAAAAGCCAGTAATAGAATCAAAGAGAGAATTGCAGCGATTAAAGTATATCTTTTTATCATGCGCTAAGTGTCTCACGTTACCAGTCTAGTGTCATCCCGAAGCACTCGCCTCATTATCTTTTGTCAAGACGTATTTTGAGACTTATACACACCTACCGTTCGTCGGAAATGAAATGTCAATAGTTTTTAATAAAATAAATTATGGATTAGCAATAGTTTTTAACTTATTGTTTTTATTAATAAATTTCACCATGTTTGTTTTTTGATCAATTCGCTGATAGCAAGGTATTTAAAGGCTTGATGACACTTTTCAGAACACTACTCACAGACTTATCCACAACCTCTGTGGACAAATCCACAAAGTGAATTGTCAAGATACCAGCGGTATAAATAGTTAAAAAAATGAAAATATTCCGCTTGCATTGCCGCGAAATTTTCCGTCGAAATGCCGGACCGTTAACGCATGACAGCTCTCGTATAAAACACTTAATTAAGCGCTAACTAATCACTTGAAGCAATGTGTGTGTTTGTTGAGGGTTCACTGTGACCCCTTGAGTAACTGCTGTCTCAACACACAACATTTTTTGATAACCGTCGTTATCCATATCAATCATGGACGTAGCAATCTCAGACCAGGGGTTCCAAACCACTAAACTATCATGACCATAAGATTGAATGACCGTAGAGACATTAGACTGATTAATGCTGACCTTTTCGACAGGATTCAAATGCACACGATCAGTCTCACTGGTAAACAAATACGGAGACGGTGTTTCAAACTCAGCCCAATTCAGAGGCTTGTCGGAGTAAATCCCAGATAAGCCTTTCAGTTCGGTATGATAAATATCATCCACTGCAAAATAGCTATGCAACGCTGCATTATATGTGAATGTCTCTTCGCCCACATTTTTCGTGCTCAAACTGACATGCATCGTCTTCCCAATCCGAATTGTCAGCCTCAACTCAGCGATACCATCAAAGCCTGCACCTTGGGTGGTTTCAGGCGACAGCATCAACTCGGTATAATCAGTCTCATCAGTCGCACTAAGTAGTTGCCAAGGCTGTGTTCGTACGTAACCGTGAGCCTGCAATTCATCATCTCTTGAACCAAACCAAGGCCAACACACAGGGATACCGCCGCGAATTGACTTGCTGCCGTCAAATAGCACTTTTTCACTTAAGAAAAGTCGCTCTCTGCCATCATGCTTAGGCGCATAACTTAGAATATGCGCCCCCCATAATGAAATCGTGGCATGTGCATACTGGTTATCAATGTGCAGCGCGTCGATCAGTTCAGACTTGTTAACAACACGGATTGATGCAGGCAATGTGATCATACAATGTCCTGTTATTGTTGTGGTTAAGGAGCGCGTGAGTAGCAGTACTCACGCGCAGCACTGTCTTAGAAATTTAGCGAAATATCACGATGTGACGCCTGACACATGGCAACTTGCTTGGCTTGTGCATCGGTCAAACGAGGCTGCGAGCGTAAGCCCACCGTGTTAGCAATCGCTGAGTCATAAGTCGTCAGTTCCGGAGCTAACTCCTTCTCTGCGCGCTCACGCCACGCCATTTCAGCAACGTACTTATCAATCGCATCTTTCTGATGATCCATTGCTTTAGCACGTCCCTCTTCCGAGTCATCCTTTTTGAGTGCGCGTCGCGCTTTGGATAAAGACGACTTAATTGAGCTGGCACCGGCGATATCACCTAAACGCCCTTCAACGGCTTTGATGGTATCCATTGCCATATCTTTAGGAGCATGTGTAATGGACTCAGCCAGCATATCAATCTGAGGACGGAATGCCTTTAACTCAGCAGTAGCCGCAATAATCTTCTGAAGATCCTGACTTGCCTGATAAGCGGTATCCGTCACATTGTAGTAATTACGACGTGCCTTGGTCAGCTCATTATTAAGCTCAGTATACTTCTCGCGGGTTGCAGTCCAACTGTCAGGAATGGTCGCTTTAAGTTGTTCCTGCTCCAGTTTCTTCGCCTCAATTTCAGCACTCATGGCAGCACTCGCTTCTGAGTTATCTCCTGCTGTATACGTCAGGTTTCTAATCTCTTCTTCCAATGCTTTGATATCAGCTGATAAACGAGAGATAGATTTCTCGATACCACGCACATTGCGATGAGCTGGCTCATACTCAGGCATATAATCATTCAATGCTTGTTTAGCGACTGCGATTTTCTCCATCAACTCAAAGCTCTTAGCTGCATCGGCAGTGCTTCGATCGTAAGTTTGCTGTAGATCTTCTGGCAAGTAAGCGATATTTAGACCTTGCGCTTTAGTGATAGCCGAACGGATATTGGTTTCATCACTGGCATACTCAGCAATCGCATAGTCTTCCAGACAACGCTGTAGCTTAGGATTAATCGGTGGTGGCGCTGTTTCTGATAACAAATGAGTACGATTAGGCAGGTAATTAACCAGCACAGGGAAGTAGCCGGCAATTGCCAGACCCACCAACTGCAGGCAAATAAACACAACAGCGCCTTTATAGATGTCCATCGTCTTAACGACTTTATCTGCCACACCCCGTAAGTAGAACAATGCAAAACCAAATGGCGGAGTCAGGAATGATGTCTGGATGTTTAATCCAATCATGACACCTAACCATACCGCAGTAATATTCGCTTCAGGATTAGCCAGCAAGATCGGTGCCACAATCGGTACAACAACGACCGCAATCTCAATAAAGTCAAGGAAGAAGCCCAACAGGAAGATAACTAGCATCACCACCAGGAACTGTGTCCAGAAACCACCCGGCAGACCTGTCAGATAATGCTTCACCAACTCTTCACCACCAAAGGCACGGAATGCTGATGTCAGCATGGCTGCACCGATCAGGATGATAAATACCATCGAGGTTGTTTTAGCCGTTTCAATCATCACCTCTTTTAAGGTGTCATTGATTTTATGAACACGCCATGCACTCCAGGCTACCGCAAACAACAATGCACCGACTGCAATGGCTGCATAAAAGATTGCCTGACGATCCCCCTCATTTTGAATATTACGTACATTCAAGGAATGGTTGCTTAGCAAGTAAGCGATCACAATAAGCGACACTATAGCGATAAATGCCGGTATAAAGGTCGACCAACCACCACGGTGTAACCGATAACCTGCCATGATCATGGCGCCTACCGCACCAATGGATCCGGCTTGGTTAACCGTCGCTATACCCAGAATGATTGAGCCTAGTACCACAAAAATCAGTGTTAGTGGTGGTACCAGCGCTAATAAAATATTACGTACAAATTTAGCGTCGTACTCACCTTCATAAGGAACTGGTGGTGCCATGCTTGGCTTAATCCAGGCAATGATCAGGATATACAACATGTATAAACCAACCAAGATTGCGCCCGGAATCAACGCACCCATAAACATGTCGCCGGCACTCGCTGAAACCACATCAAACTGAGATGGCATCGAGAACTCACCCGTCGCTTCTTTGTACAGAGCTTTACGCGCGGTACTTGCCTGATCTGCAGCACTTGAAAGCTGATCCGCCAGAATGATGAGAACAATTGACGGAGGAATAATCTGCCCCAAAGTACCGGATGCACAGATTGTTCCTGTCGCCAGTGATTTGGAGTAATTATTTCGCAACATTGCAGGCAATGAAATCAGTCCCATTGCTATCACGGTCGCACCGACAATCCCCGTTGTAGCGGCTAATAACGCTCCAACGAATACAACAGAAATCCCCAAGCCGCCCGGAATCGGACCAAACAGCTGAGCCATTGCAACCAGCAAATCTTCAGCGATTTTAGAGCGCTGAAGCATAATGCCCATAAAAATAAACAGCGGAATAGCGATCAAGGTATCCCGTTCTACTATCCAGTAGAGACTTCGGAAATTGGTTACCCCGGCACTCAACCACTGTTTCGGGCCATCCTGCGCAAAATAAGCGGTAATGTCCCCTTCAAACATATACCCGGCACCAGCGGCTAAACCAACAGTGATAATTGCTGAACCCGGTAAAGCAAATGCCACTGGAAAACCAGAGACCAAGGCCACTGCCATCAGCAGGAATAAAACTCCTAAAAAGACTAATTCCATTATTCTTCTCCGCCTTCTAGTGCTTCGGAACCAGGTTCGTTGGTAATAATCGCAATATTATTTAATAAATAACTAATAAACTGAAAGGCCATTGAGGCCGCAAACACCACAAGGAAGCTCGCCATCAGGTACTTTACGTACATGCCGTAACCGCTTTGTGACATTTCAAAATTATAGATAGGACTGATCAAGCTACTCTGCTTGGTATCCATACCCAGTGTCAGTATCGTCCAACACAGTGGCAGACCTAACAGCAAGCAACCGATGGTATTTACCCAAGCCTTCGTGCGTCGATGCAATCCGGCATATAGCACGTCTACTCTTACGTGGCCGCCCTCGACTAAGGTGTATGCACTGGCAAACAAGAACAAACCGGCATACCAAAAACGAACTAAGTCGCCCATAAAGGCTTGTTCGTAAGAGAAAATAAAACTTGATAACACAATTCCGAATTCGGCAATCACTACCAAAAAGGCCAACCAGATGAAGCCCAGAGAGCGACTAAACCAGGCAATAACCATCGACAAAGCAATGATTGGGTAATGCACAAACGTACCACGCCAGCGTGCCTGATCAAGGTTTTGCGACATTGTCTCCCCCACCATCGGCGTCAGCAGGTTTTCAATCCGTAGGAATGAAATGACGCCGTCAACAATACCGACCAGAAAAATAGACCAAAACGCGGCTCTGACAATATATGCCGCCCAACGTGCGTACTTTTCTGAATCTTTTTGCAGCGTAACATCTGGTGTGCTTTTAACTTTTCGAAGTAAATAACCACATACAACGATACAAAAAACGATAAAGCCTGCTGTTTGTAAGAGTTGGCTGGTTTCCAGTGTGGCCTGCTCTTCACCAAAGTGCCCTATCAGTGCATCAACACCTGGGACTTCTAACCAAAACATTAGATAGCGGCTAAACAAAAAGAGTAATACTGCAACAGCCATTACAGCCGCGGCAGAACGCCAGAAACGGCGAGACTTCGGAACGGAATTAATCGTCATCGAGATGAGATTCCTAAGATATTCATCGGAAGCGCAAAATTATACAGCCCAAAAAAGAAACGGAGCAATCAGCTCCGTTTCTTTTTAATCGATCATTGGAATTACAAATCCAATACACGGTTACGCTCAGATACGTAAGCCTGATCAGAGATCTTAGCCCACGAACCTACTTCAGTACGTGCTTTAACGAAGCTATCGTGGATTTCTTTTGCCAAGTCACTGTGCTTAACAACATCCGCGAATACTTCTTCAGACGCTTCACCGAAGCTATCGTAAGTATCTTCAGAGAACTTACGCAACTGAACACCGTGCTCGGTTAGCAATGTAGCCAAAGCCGCACCGTTCTTTGCGTTATACTCTGCCATCATCACATCATTTTCCATGGAAGATGCCGCTTCAATCAGCATTTGATCAGCTTTAGACAAGCTATCCCACCACTTCTTGTTCATGCTCAGAGACAGCATAGCGCCAGGCTCGTGCATACCAGGATAATAGTAGAACTTAGCCGCTTCATAGAACTTCATGATCTGGTCATTCCATGGGCCAACCCACTCAGTCGCTTCAATCGCACCGGATACCAGGTTCTCATAAATCTGACCACCAGGAAGTGATACCGGCGAAGCACCTAGCTTAGCCATAACATCACCACCCAAACCAGGAATACGCATTTTAAGACCTTTCAGGTCATCAGCAGACTTGATCTCTTTACGGAACCAACCGCCCATCTGGACACCCGTGTTACCGCACATAAGACCTTTAAGACCGAACTCGCCAGCGAGCTTGTCCCATAACTCCTGACCACCACCGAAACGAATCCATGCGTTCATTTCTGTGTACGTCAAACCAAACGGAACAGAAGTGAAGTAAGCAAAACCAGGGTGCTTGCCTTTGAAATAGTACTCAGCACCGTGGTACATCTGCGCGTTACCTGCAGCAACCTCATCAAACACGTCAAACGCTTTAACACGCTCGCCGGCTGCAAAGTAGTTGATCTTGATGCGTCCGTCACTCATGACGTTAACACGCTCAGCAAAACGCTGTGCACCTGTTCCCAAACCAGGGAAGTCACGAGGCCAGGTTGAAACCATATTTACTTCGATACGATCTTTAGCGATCGCTGGTGCTGCAACAGTACCTGCAGTAGCCACTGCCCCAAATGCTGCACCTTTTAACACATCACGTCTATTCATACGGATCCTCATCCTCATTATCTATTATAAAACCCCAGTGGCGTTTGCCATTGATTCCGGAGCACTCAAAAATGATAAGCCAATTCATTATTGCTTATAAAACAGGGAAAGTAAAACGGCTGAAGCTGTATAAGATACGTATATCAACATGCCGCCTTATTTGCACCAATATGAAACATTACCACCCTTAAAAAAGCTAGTTAGTTGTTGGAATTCTCGACCAAAACCGGCCATTATCCAGCCTGTAACGAGTTGGCTTACGCACCTCATCATTCCTTGAAAGATGAAATTGCACTGCGCCATCATCCGCAGTATTCAAAATACCAACACCCTGCGCTTCATAACGCTTTAGTACACGTGTGTGAGGGTGTTTAAAACGGCTGCGGTATCCAGCAGAAGCTATCGCCCATTGCGGACTCACCGCACTGATAAAGGCGCCTGTCGAAGAACTATTACTGCCATGATGCGGCATCAGAAGAATATCTGAATCCAATTTATCACGCTGTAGTTTGAGAAGTAAACGTTCCGCTCTTTTAAGTATGTCGCCGGTTAATAAAACAGAATGCTGCGGATTACTAACTTTAAGCACACAGGAGCGGTCATTATCTTTACCCGTCATCGATGGCCCGGGGTGTAAAAACTCAAAAACAACATCATTCCAGGACCATGTCATCGCTTGCTGACAAACAATTGCCTCGTAGCCCTCTAAAGCATCGGATCTATTGGAATAGAGCTTATCAACAAGCAACGCATCAAACAAAGCTGAAGCCCCACCTCTATGGTCTCTGTCATCATGGGAGACAACTAAAGCATCGATCTGCTGCGTGGATTGTTGCTGCAAGTAGGGCAGAACGACCATCTTTCCAAGATCGAAATTTTCATTGGGTCTGTCTCCTGTGTCGTACACTAAGGTCTTGTCCCGTGTTTGAACAACCACCGCTAAGCCCTGCCCAACATCCAGTACCGTCAACCAAAAGTCTCCCTGACCAGGTTTAGGTGATTGATACAGTACCAGAGGAATTAAGGCTAATACTGCGGTATATCGCCATTTCGTACCTGATGGCAATAACATTAACGCTGCAACGACGACCAGCAAAGTACTCAGCAACAAAGGCAATGCTTGTTTGCTAATACTCGCTTTCGGGAATTCCGCTAAGCGCTCAAGCAAACTAAATAAGCCCTCAAGATGCAGCGTGATGAAATCGAATACAAACAACGACAAACTATCACTCACATAACTGAGTAAAACGGCTAAAAAGCTAAATGGCACAACCACCAATGACACCCAGGGAATAGCGATTAAGTTGGCAAGCGGCGACACCAGCGAACCTTCGCCGAAAAACACAAAGCCAATCGGTATCATCAGCAGTGACAAATACCCTTGCAGGCGAAGTAAATTAAACCGCTGCTCACCAGTGTGTCTGGATAGAATCCACAAAATAATCGTTACCGCAGAGAATGACAGAAAAAAACCGACACTCATCACCGCCAGAGGATTAGCGATTAACACTACGACCATAGCCATCGCCAGCACTCTTGAAGGACTGAAGTATTGCCGGCTCATCAAAAAGACCAACGCAACCACGACCATTAACAAAGCACGCTGTGTCGGAATGCTCAATCCGGCGAGTAAGGCATAGATCAATGCAAACACTACCCCCAACACAGCGCCCGCTGTTCTTACTGGCACATGGAGGCTCAAGATCGGAAACAACCACCAAATCGAATAAACCACCACAACACCAAATGCTGCGACTAAACCGATGTGCAAGCCAGAGATTGCCATCAAATGACTGGTACCTGTCTCTCTCAGCACTTCCCATTGTCGTTGCGACACTGCCGATTTATCTGCAATCATTAAGGCACTGATAATCGCTGCGTTATTCTCTTCTTTGACCAGACGATGAATATTGTCATGAATCGAAGCGCGCCATTGATTAATGGAATACCACGGTGCATCTTCAAGGCGTTTGTGAAGCGTGGACTTTCTCAGATACCCTCTTGCATCGATCCCTTCTGCAAATAGCCACTTCTCATAATCAAACCCCGCAGGATTCATGAATCCGGAACTGCGTTTTAGACGTACTTGGAATTGCCAGTGCTCACCGGCCTTCACATCAGGCAGATCGCGGTATGCGCTCAGACGTATTAAACCATTCCAGTTGAGTGAAACATCACCTTCTACTGTCTTGGCACTGCTCACTTTATAGAGAAACGACAAACTATTGTCATGAAAGCTCACCATACTGGCCACTTTACCGGTGACCACCAAATCTTTGCCTTCATGAGCTGCAGTGAATGAAGCGCGTTTTTGAAGATCGGCAACAAATGTTGTCAGGCTAAACCCGATCATTACCGCCAATAACAAGGAGAAAATACTTTTACCGTTCAAGTTAAAATAGATCGGGAAAAAAACGCTCACAAACAGTATACTGCCGCTCAGGACAAAGTGAGGTAAATCAGCAAGGAGTAAGGCTGACATACTGCCGAGCAATAGGCCTATTGCCATCTTACGCATGAATATCGTTAACCATTTAGAGCATTATCCCAACAGAAGATCCATTTTTTGTGGAACTTTAACGCAGGATAGTTGCACTATAGCTGAACCAGTTAATGCACGCGTGACATCGCATTTTTAATAACTCAAACCCTGGTGCGTCAGCGGCATGCCAAAAAAGTTTTTTAAACGATACTCCCCCGACCCGAAGCGGATTAAAGAGACGCCCGGTCTAGGTTTTCTTGGAAGTCGGCTACACCAACCAAGCCTCTGGCATTTTAACCGCCACTCAGTATCCAGAGCGTTTGCTATCGGGCTGTTTTGCACCTGGATTCCATTTCCATTTCAGTCAGTGATCGCTGCCTTCGGTGCTTTGTATTTTCGTGCAAACCTGGCCTTATCCGTCGCCTTGGTGTTTGTCACCAATCCGATAACGATTCCACCTATGTTTTACTTTGCCTACCGGCTAGGCAGTCTGATATTGGGTGGAAAAGAAGAAAAAATAGACATTGAATTAAGCCTGGAATGGCTGGTGAATAGTCTGGGACAAATCTGGCAACCGTTGTTTCTGGGCAGCTTTTTACTGGCGTTATTTTCCTCGATGCTGGGCTACCTGGTCGTTCAATTTATCTGGCGCTACAATATTCGTAAACAACAAAACAGCCGCTCAACACGCGCAATCAACAACAAATCAAAAGCGGACGAAGTCAGCTAGTAACTCCGCCACTGCATACAAACCTTGCTACAGAGACTTAAGCGCTGACCAGCGTCTCATCTGCACGGTGGTGACCAACAGTGATTTCACTGAGATGACCATCCACCAAACTGAACTGCCGATCCATCTTTTCAGCGAGCTGTAAATCATGCGTGACAATGATGAAGGCTGTCTGCAAATCATCATTCAACTCTTGCATCAAGCTAAATACTTGCAATGCTGTTTTCTGATCCAGATTACCTGTTGGTTCATCAGCGAGAATCGCAGCGGGTCGGGTGACTAGTGCACGAGCAATCGCGGCACGCTGGCGTTCACCACCTGATAACTGTCCTGGCTTATGTTGTAAGCGTGATCCCAGCCCTACTTTAACCAGAATCTCAGTCGCCTGCCTGGTCGCATCAGCCACTTCTAAACCACGAATCAACAGTGGCATCGCTACATTTTCTAATGCAGTGAACTCAGCCAATAGGTGATGGAACTGGTAAATAAACCCCATGGACTGGTTTCTTAACTTACCGCGATCCGCATCAGATAAGTTAGCCATGTTGTTACCCAACACAGTTACTGCGCCCTGACTTGGTAAATCCAGACCACCCAGTAGATGCAATAAGGTACTTTTACCGCTTCCGGAGCTACCAACAATCGCAACTTTCTCTCCGGCTTTGATATCCAGATCAATACCCTTTAGTACCTCAACGTCCAGTTTGCCTTCCATAAAGCGCTTGCGCAAACCCTGACAAGAAATAACAGTATTATTTTCACTCATTTTATTCATACCTTAATGCTTCGGCAGGTTGTACTCTGGAGGCTTTCCAGGAAGGATAAAGCGTTGCCAACATAGACAACACCAATGCAGCGATGGCAATCAATGCCACATCAGAAAAACGAACCACAGATTCTAATGTGCTGATGCCATAGACATCTTCTGAGATAAAGTTGACGTTAAAGATCCGCTCAAGAAATGGCACAATGACATCAACGTTTACAGCCAATAACACGCCGAATATCACCCCTAAAATAGTGCCGATCACACCAATCAATGTGCCCTGAACCATAAACACTTTCATCACATTGCGTGGCGTCATACCTAATGTGCGGAATATAGCGATGTCAGACCCTTTATCAGTCACTACCATGACCAGTGTCGAAACCAGATTAAACGCCGCTACTGCGATAATCAGTCCTAATAAAAAGAACATCATGGTCTTTTGTAGCTGAATGGCTTTGAAGAAGTTTTCGTTTTGGCGTGTCCAGTCACTCACCCAGTAATCTGTGCCGGAGGTTGCCGCGACCTGGTCACTCACAACACGTGACTTATACAAGTCATTCAGACGTAAACGCACACCGGTAACCTGATCACCCATCTCAAACAAGGAAGCGGCATCCTCCATATGAACGAATACCGTGCCCTGATCATATTGCTGCAGGTCAACCCGGAAAATACCTGTTATATTGAACTGCTTCAGAATCGGGATTTCACCCAAATCCGCACCAGCAGTGGGCGTCAACAAGGTCACACTATCACCGACATCGACTTTAAGTGACTCAGCAAGCTTCACACCAAGAATAATATTATTCTCGCCAGCGACCAGTTGATCAAAACTGCCTTTGCCTTCCATCATGTGCTGACTGACATTACCGGTTTGCTTTTCAAACTCAGGCAATACACCTTCTAAAATCGCACCCTGAACACTGCCACCTTCGTTCAGCATCACCTGCTTTTCAACAAACGGCGCAGCTGCAACAACGTGCTCTAGCTTGAGTAATTCTTCGCGACGTTGCTGCCAGTTAGCCACTTGGGCATCGGTCTCTGACACTGTGACATGCGACAGCACACCCAGAATCCGGTCGCGCATGGCTTGTTCAAAACCATTCATTACCGACAGCACCGTAATCAATACAATCACACCCAGTGCGATACCGATCATCGAAGCAAATGAAATAAAGGAGACAAAGCTTTTTTCGCGGCGCGCTCGGGTATAGCGTAAGCCAATGGCCGCTTCTAAGGGTTGAAACATTATTCGTACCTCAGTGATTCAGCGGGTTGAACGGCTGCCGCGCGGTTCGCCGGATAAATGGTTGCCAAAACTGCCAGCACTAATGCCGCGACAGTAATCATCCAAACATCTGACATATGTAACTCAGACGGCACTTTGGAAATGTAGAAGATATCTTCGGGGAATATTTTGGCACCAAAGAAATCCTCAAGCGCCGGAATAATCGTTTCAAGATTACCCGCCAGTAAGACACCACCAATCGCTCCTAAAATCGCACCGGATACTCCGATAATACTGCCCTGAATCATGAATATTTTTTTGATGGAATTCGGTGAAATACCCAGTGTTCTGAGAATCGCAATATCCGCCTGTTTATCATTCACGACCATCACCAATGATGAAACCAGATTAAACGCAGCAACCACCACGATTAATAACAGGATAAAGAACATCATGGTCTTCTCCATACGGATCGCGCTAAAGAAGGTTTTGTTATCCCGTCCCCAATCGCTGACTTTGACCTCATCACCCAGCTCATTTTGCAAGGTATTGGCAACGGATTGGGCTTCAAACAGATCATCCAAACGAATGCGCAAGCCGCTGACCTGCCCTTTCATCTTAAACAATCGGGCTGCATCATCCATATGAATAAACGCCGTGGAACTGTCATAGTCGCGCATATTCATTTTATAGATAGCGCTGACAGTGAATCGCTTCATGCGTGGCAATACACCGGCGGGCGTGACTTTAGCGGATGGTGTAATCACCGTGACCTTATCGCCAATAAACGCACCAATCGAATTAGCCAGCTCTCGCCCAATCGCAATCATATACTCACGGTCAGCAAAGGTATCCAGACTACCGTCCAACATATTCTCTTCTAACTTGCTGACTGCACTTTGTCTTTCCGGCTGAATACCCTGCATTAATACGCCACGCACTTCACCATTGGCGCTGATCATGACTTGCTGCTGGATGTATGGCGCGATGCCCTCAACCTGATTATTGGTCGCTAATTGCTGGTCTAACGCCTGCCAGCTGCTTAATTTACCATCTGTCCCTGAAACCGTGACATGAGAAACCATGCCCAGTATTCTTTCCCGTAGTTCTTTCTCAAACCCATTCATCACAGAAAGAACCGTGATCAGTGCTAATACCCCAATCATAATCCCTAGCATTGACGCTAACGAGATAAAAGAAATGTAGTGATTCTTGTGTTTGGATCGCGTATATCGCAAACCAATAAATAATTCTAATGGTTTAAACATATCGCATCTTATTGTTTATCACAGGCACTTTTATACCAACTAAAATAATGAGTAATCTGGTGAACACCATGAAACTTAATCCTTTATTGCTGACTGCATCATTAACCATTTTGTCGTTATTATCAGCATCGAACATAGCACAAGCCGAAATTCTAAAGATTGACGGACAGGCTAAAGTCATCACAAAAGCCGATACACCGCGTCGTGGCGTCTCCATGAAATCAGTCAAAGCGAAATACGGAAGCGCTAAAAAAATCACTACTTCCAAAGGAAAAGTCAGCCGCAAACACCCACGAATTACTCGCTGGAACTATGGTAACTTCTCAGTTTACTTCGAAAACAAACATGTGGTTCATACGGTGGTGCATCGCTAATAGATGAGTTTCTACTGGCGTGTGGCAGTTTACTGACAGGGCGTGATTAAGTCAGCTATTATTTTTGTAACTAGTAGCTTAGCTATTCTTCATACGGCAACAGCTCGATAATTGAGTATGTATCCAAGGTCGAAAGTATTTCGAACCAGCATCTTTTTTAGGTTCATCCCCATGCCTATGGGGAACACCACAGCTACCGAAGTTCGTACCACACGATGGCCGGTTCATCCCCATGCCTATGGGGAACACGCTGCTAGGATTTTACGAGTGAATCCGTCAAGCGGTTCATCCCCATGCCTATGGGGAACACTCTGCCGTTGCCATGGCCAACTGTAGCACTGGCGGTTCATCCCCATGCCTATGGGGAACACTTCAAGAAACGCACGTTTATTAAGCAATGTGGCGGTTCATCCCCATGCCTATGGGGAACACAAGCGCCGCCTGTTTAAAGACGTTCCGGAAGTCGGTTCATCCCCATGCCTATGGGGAACACTGCCGCAACGTCAACAACGCCAGCCCACCATTCGGTTCATCCCCATGCCTATGGGGAACACTTTTGGCATCAGCCTGCGCTGATGTGTAGCCACGGTTCATCCCCATGCCTATGGGGAACACGTCCAAGCCAAGCTTTTCGATTACATCCTTTGCGGTTCATCCCCATGCCTATGGGGAACACATACACCTGAAGCCAAGCTAGCTGCGATGAATCGGTTCATCCCCATGCCTATGGGGAACACACTAGCCAGACTCTCTGAAATAGTGGCGCGGCCGGTTCATCCCCATGCCTATGGGGAACACAGAAGCTTTCAGACTGCTAATTGCTGGTAAGACGGTTCATCCCCATGCCTATGGGGAACACTGAATCACTACCGCTTCTTCGCCGGCTGGTGTCGGTTCATCCCCATGCCTATGGGGAACACATACATGAACCCGGAGATACCCATCGTGTCTGCGGTTCATCCCCATGCCTATGGGGAACACTTAAGAATAAGTCATATTATAAGTCAATTAGACGGTTCATCCCCATGCCTATGGGGAACACGAAGGAACGCGTTATAAACACGCCATTCAATCCGGTTCATCCCCATGCCTATGGGGAACACCACTCCTTAGGGAACGGGCTGCCCTCAGAAAACGGTTCATCCCCATGCCTATGGCGAACACAATTACAAGCTGCTAGGATTTATTAATTAAAGCGGTTCATCCCCATGCCTATGGGGAACACATAGTCGTTTATGGCTTTACCGATTGTCATAACGGTTCATCCCCATGCCTATGGGGAACACACATAGCGTTCGATCATCTGATCCAGCATATCCGGTTCATCCCCATGCCTATGGGGAACACCCGGAGTTGTTGTTCACCGGAATAATCATTGACGGTTCATCCCCATGCCTATGGGGAACACTTATCCTGATTACTTAACGCAGCCTTTTACTGCGGTTCATCCCCATGCCTATGGGGAACACCCTCTTTAACGGGTGAGACTTCTTCTATCAGGCGGTTCATCCCCATGCCTATGGGGAACACATACTGATGCGCAAGTTGATGAGATTCAGGCGCGGTTCATCCCCATGCCTATGGGGAACACTTGGATAAATGCACGAATTGATGCGTCAACAGCGGTTCATCCCCATGCCTATGGGGAACACTGCAGCTGGCACCGTTCTGGGGCTGGATATTCCGGTTCATCCCCATGCCTATGGGGAACACGTCGATGAGTGCTTGCTTGCTGCGCTCAAAGTCGGTTCATCCCCATGCCTATGGGGAACACACGGCTTTTCAAAAGTCATGCTGGGCGGTAACCGGTTCATCCCCATGCCTATGGGGAACACCACTTAGAATGGGTTTATAGGTCAGGCGAAAGCGGTTCATCCCCATGCCTATGGGGAACACGTTGGCGCTGGTACTGGCGGAGTGCCACCACCCGGTTCATCCCCATGCCTATGGGGAACACCTGCAGCGCACTTGATTGGTAGCCCGACGGTGCGGTTCATCCCCATGCCTATGGGGAACACTGACAGCCGCGGCATTGTGGTGTATAGCGCGCCGGTTCATCCCCATGCCTATGGGGAACACACTTACGTGTGGCGTCAACTGCTTCAGGGATTCGGTTCATCCCCATGCCTATGGGGAACACATATGCTTGATAATGTAATCTCTCTCTCCTACCGGTTCATCCCCATGCCTATGGGGAACACTTGATAATGACTCCGGTGTTGACAGCGTGTCGCGGTTCATCCCCATGCCTATGGGGAACACACGGGTGATTCTTCCAGTATCTCTTTGAGGGGCGGTTCATCCCCATGCCTATGGGGAACACGGCACCTGCAATCGCGCGCTTGTTGGCGGTAACGGTTCATCCCCATGCCTATGGGGAACACCTAACACCAATGCACGCATGCGCGCCTTATACCGGTTCATCCCCATGCCTATGGGGAACACAGTCTTTAAAGCTGACCTGTTGGTTCGTTTGCCGGTTCATCCCCATGCCTATGGGGAACACTCCACCGTTCGTAGCGCTTAAAGCTGAGATACCGGTTCATCCCCATGCCTATGGGGAACACGACTAATGGCAGCGTACCCGGTTGGGATACGACGGTTCATCCCCATGCCTATGGGGAACACGACTAATGGCAGCGTACCCGGTTGGGATACGACGGTTCATCCCCATGCCTATGGGGAACACTAGTAGCGTCGGTTTCTTCTCCGCGTTTAGCACGGTTCATCCCCATGCCTATGGGGAACACTCGCCCTGCTGATATCTGGCAGGCATGACGTGCGGTTCATCCCCATGCCTATGGGGAACACTGCGATTGTTCGGGTTATCTAATCCACCATTACGGTTCATCCCCATGCCTATGGGGAACACTATAGGGGAATGAAACAAGTGACCCAGACCGACGGTTCATCCCCATGCCTATGGGGAACACGACCAATGGCTACCAGACGGATTCAAAGCTGCCGGTTCATCCCCATGCCTATGGGGAACACAGCGGGTTATCCTCCTGGGTCAATGGCAATGGCGGTTCATCCCCATGCCTATGGGGAACACCGCAGCACTCATGTTTGCGTCAAACAGTTCTCCGGTTCATCCCCATGCCTATGGGGAACACTCATTTAGCAGTTCTACAAGCGTATCAGCACCCGGTTCATCCCCATGCCTATGGGGAACACTTATGGGTGCGATAGTTAATAAATCCTAACAGCGGTTCATCCCCATGCCTATGGGGAACACAAAACATTAATAATAGATTTTCTGAAATCTCACGGTTCATCCCCATGCCTATGGGGAACACTAAATTCCTCATGCTCCGAAAATAAATACATACGGTTCATCCCCATGCCTATGGGGAACACTAAATACGGGTCAATATCCGTGATCGTGCGAGAGGTTCATCCCCATGCCTATGGGGAACACCTGCGCCACGCCAGTGCCCGCATCTATAACGACGGTTCATCCCCATGCCTATGGGGAACACTTTGGGAGCCAGTGCTTTGTAGTGTTTACTGGCGGTTCATCCCCATGCCTATGGGGAACACGGGACTGGTGTGACCAGCGATCCACTCGCTGGCGGTTCATCCCCATGCCTATGGGGAACACTTTTCGAACCATGAGCGCGCTCTGCGGGTATTCGGTTCATCCCCATGCCTATGGGGAACACGCGCTTCATCAGAATCAAACTCATGTTCACGTCGGTTCATCCCCATGCCTATGGGGAACACGGTATCAAAGTCAAAAATGTCTGGGTTATTCCCGGTTCATCCCCATGCCTATGGGGAACACGTCTCCATTGCTAACTCAATTTGATCCAGTGCCGGTTCATCCCCATGCCTATGGGGAACACTAAGATACAGCAAGATGAACTTGCGGATGATACGGTTCATCCCCATGCCTATGGGGAACACTAATTACAATTATTTTTTAGGGAAAACAGACACGGTTCATCCCCATGCCTATGGGGAACACATATTCAGTGCGCTTTGGCTTTGCTGGTTCTCCGGTTCATCCCCATGCCTATGGGGAACACGATGCCTTCCTTTCTGATCCATCTGGTGATTACGGTTCATCCCCATGCCTATGGGGAACACTCTATAAAGACAAATAAATATTTATCTTTGGTCGGTTCATCCCCATGCCTATGGGGAACACTTCTCCGTCGCTTGGTCCGGCTAGCAAAGGATCGGTTCATCCCCATGCCTATGGGGAACACAACTTCACCGGCTGCGCCAATGAGTGTTTTAACGGTTCATCCCCATGCCTATGGGGAACACACAGCGACGCCAGCGCATGGCACGGTAGCAGCCGGTTCATCCCCATGCCTATGGGGAACACGCTGCGGTTGGGTACGCGATTAAACCCATTGGCGGTTCATCCCCATGCCTATGGGGAACACAGCTTGGGTGGCGACAGTCAAGAGCTTGAAAACGGTTCATCCCCATGCCTATGGGGAACACGCATCAAGCCAAGCCATTTCAGATGCGTTGGGCGGTTCATCCCCATGCCTATGGGGAACACCGAAGGCCATTGCGATTTCTTCGTTGTACCAGCGGTTCATCCCCATGCCTATGGGGAACACGAATGCCTGGCACTGCGGTGTCCGGTCGGGATCGGTTCATCCCCATGCCTATGGGGAACACCCAGGTTAGCGGTATATCCCAGTGAACGAGTTCGGTTCATCCCCATGCCTATGGGGAACACATAACCGGAGAATGTGCCTGCGTCGTCAACTGCGGTTCATCCCCATGCCTATGGGGAACACCTTCAATGCAGCTGTTGCCGCTTTTTCGTTAGCGGTTCATCCCCATGCCTATGGGGAACACGCTTTTATAGTCGCCTTTTTTTATGCGTTGTTCGGTTCATCCCCATGCCTATGGGGAACACGCGATCTACACCTACCGACAAGAGCTGATCGACGGTTCATCCCCATGCCTATGGGGAACACCATACTCAATACTGTTGTCAAAATGAAAAGCACGGTTCATCCCCATGCCTATGGGGAACACATGTCGCCTCGTAAAATGCTGTTGAAGTTAAACGGTTCATCCCCATGCCTATGGGGAACACAAAAAGGCCACGTCGTGCGCTAACACCGTGACCGGTTCATCCCCATGCCTATGGGGAACACGTCCCTGCCGATGACGTTCGAAGCGTGGGAGCCGGTTCATCCCCATGCCTATGGGGAACACCGTTTTTAGCGTCAAAGCAATCAGATGGACAGCGGTTCATCCCCATGCCTATGGGGAACACGGCTGATTACGGTCTCAGTAATCAGACGATCACGGTTCATCCCCATGCCTATGGGGAACACAAGTAACGAGCCAGTGGTTGGTGAGGAGGCGGCGGTTCATCCCCATGCCTATGGGGAACACCTGCTGAAGTTGGAAGGGGAGTATATCCCCAACGGTTCATCCCCATGCCTATGGGGAACACTTGATTGTTGACCGTGGTAATTGTGTTTTTTTCGGTTCATCCCCATGCCTATGGGGAACACGACGGTCGTTGACATGGAGCCGTCGAACTCGTCGGTTCATCCCCATGCCTATGGGGAACACAGTGCATATACGATTCCATGCTCACGGCGAACCGGTTCATCCCCATGCCTATGGGGAACACCGTACTGGGTGGCCTCATGATGGATAATGAGGCGGTTCATCCCCATGCCTATGGGGAACACATACGCATCAAAGATGTTATGCGTCAAACAGACGGTTCATCCCCATGCCTATGGGGAACACGAAGAGCTACCCAATCAAGAAAAAAAATTCTTCGGTTCATCCCCATGCCTATGGGGAACACGCCACCAGGGCGAGCGCCGTTTTTGAACAGGACGGTTCATCCCCATGCCTATGGGGAACACGTGTCTTTTGCTCGCTTAGGGTTGGGCATTGGCGGTTCATCCCCATGCCTATGGGGAACACGTTGCGATCATAAATGCGACTGACTGAGTCGGCGGTTCATCCCCATGCCTATGGGGAACACACTAATGCCGCTCGTTTGTAGTCGCGTACTGCCGGTTCATCCCCATGCCTATGGGGAACACATTAGCATTCACATTCGCAATGTAGTCATCAACGGTTCATCCCCATGCCTATGGGGAACACATGATTGACAGCTTAAAGAACTCGTTCAGCGGCGGTTCATCCCCATGCCTATGGGGAACACCATCATGGCATCAAACAAATCATCCCCAATGTCGGTTCATCCCCATGCCTATGGGGAACACTCAATCAGCTTTGCTTCAAACATTCTCTGCGCCGGTTCATCCCCATGCCTATGGGGAACACCCGTTCCACCAGTTCAACACCTTTTTACCCAGCGGTTCATCCCCATGCCTATGGGGAACACTTCAGGCTGATGTTATTCCACCAGTTAACGAACGGTTCATCCCCATGCCTATGGGGAACACCTGAGGATAGGGCGGTTTGATCAGCGTTGACACGGTTCATCCCCATGCCTATGGGGAACACCTAGCGTGCACCAGTCTTATTGGCCTGTATGCCGGTTCATCCCCATGCCTATGGGGAACACAAGCACTTCAACAAGCAGGTATTAGTGTCACGCGGTTCATCCCCATGCCTATGGGGAACACATCCAATAGATAACCTTACATCCATACGCTCACGGTTCATCCCCATGCCTATGGGGAACACTGGCAGGAGCTTACAAAAAACTCATTGTTGTACGGTTCATCCCCATGCCTATGGGGAACACTTCATATCTTCAACTAAATCAAAACTGATTTTCGGTTCATCCCCATGCCTATGGGGAACACGACGCATTGCACGGCATAAGCAGACTAAAGAACGGTTCATCCCCATGCCTATGGGGAACACTTCCCAGTACCATGACCAGACGATACCGATACCGGTTCATCCCCATGCCTATGGGGAACACCAGAATGCTGAGATTAAGCAGGCGTTTCAGAACGGTTCATCCCCATGCCTATGGGGAACACAAGCGTCCGGTCATTTAAATGCCAAACGAAGACGGTTCATCCCCATGCCTATGGGGAACACACCCAATGAGCCGTAAGCCGTAGCAAGCTCACCGGTTCATCCCCATGCCTATGGGGAACACTGTCGTTCAATATTTATAACTGTTGGATTAAGCGGTTCATCCCCATGCCTATGGGGAACACTTATAACAAGGAGATTCTTTTCCCTGACTAGTCGGTTCATCCCCATGCCTATGGGGAACACATAATCGCATCTACCGAACCATCCGGTATTTCCGGTTCATCCCCATGCCTATGGGGAACACTTTCTGGTACGCGCTTTAAGGCTCCTGACTTGCGGTTCATCCCCATGCCTATGGGGAACACTCATGCCTGACAATGGATTACCGCTAAACCTGCGGTTCATCCCCATGCCTATGGGGAACACTCTGGATTCAGCATGCCCCAAGATGATTTCAACGGTTCATCCCCATGCCTATGGGGAACACGACAGCGCTCGGCCCAACTTTCACCTGGGCGCACGGTTCATCCCCATGCCTATGGGGAACACCCTCTGGCAACACCGCAAACCGTTTCATGAATCGGTTCATCCCCATGCCTATGGGGAACACTTGTCTTATTGGCGTTGTAAGTAGACCGATTGCGGTTCATCCCCATGCCTATGGGGAACACATAAAGAATACCAGGATGCAATGGCATCTTATCGGTTCATCCCCATGCCTATGGGGAACACTGCGACTCTTAGACTTGGCCTACCGCTGCGTTCGGTTCATCCCCATGCCTATGGGGAACACAGCCGCAGCTCGCTCGAAGAAGCAGACACACACGGTTCATCCCCATGCCTATGGGGAACACTGACACATCGTTACAACGCCGCACTGCATAGTCGGTTCATCCCCATGCCTATGGGGAACACAGCGGCTGCCGTGGCTTCGATACCCGCCCAAACGGTTCATCCCCATGCCTATGGGGAACACCCTTGCTCGATGTAAGTTGCCACCCAGACCGGCGGTTCATCCCCATGCCTATGGGGAACACGTTAATCCCGCAGGGGGCGTGCCCAGAAGGGGCGGTTCATCCCCATGCCTATGGGGAACACACCAATTCTAAATCATTGGTTTAAATAAGAAAAACAGAACCCAGAAATTCTACCGACTAAATTGCTTAAATATTCCACTTTATTAAAGAGCACGTTCTTCACCTTCAGGAAGAAATGAAACAAGTCGTAAATTATCCATATCAACAGGGATTCGACGATTTTCTCCAATCGTTTGAAAATCAAAACCCGACTCAGTATTGGTTTTCCAAGCCATCACAACATTGCCGTCACTACTCAGTTCACTGCATTGCTCCCAAATCATTTCACGAACTCGGCTAGATACATCCCCGACATAAACACCCGCACGAATCTGTAACAACCAAATAGCTAAACGTCCTCGTAGACGGGGAGGAACGTTCTCAGTCACAACCACCAACATCGCCATATCATTTACTCCGGTGTCCAGAGTCCCCCATTGATTGAGCAGGTGGTATTGCCGGAGGAACAGACTCTTCCGGCATTTCAGGCGGTTTAATTTCACCCGCAGCTAGCACCTCTTCAATCATGGGAATAATCTTTGCCAATGTCTTTTGCTGACGAAAGGCGTCACGACAAGCAATACGCACCTCACGATCAGGGCTGCGAGGGTTTTTAGCAGCCACCTGAAAGGCAATAGGTACAACCGTATCGAACTTAAAAATATCCGCTATATCATAAACAAAAGATAAAGGCTTGCCCCAATGAATAAAGCCCATCGCCGGAGCATAACCCGCTGCCAATACCGCCGCTTCAGTAATTCCATACAAGCAAGACGTTGCTGCACTCATACAGCGGTTAGGAATATCACTGGCATCCCAATTATTTGGGTTGTAATTACGGCGCTTCCAGTCTACTTTGTAGCGTTTTGCCAAAAGTTCGTAAGTTTTACGAACCCTTGCCCCTTCAATTCCGCGCAATTGCTGAATACTGCGCTTAGCCGGTGCCGCCTCACCAAAGCGAATCTCATACATCTTGCGAACCACCTTTAACCGCAAGTTATCATCCAGCGCCAACTTGGCTTGATACAACAAACGATCACAGCGCGCGCCGCCCGGCTGACCAGCAGAATACAAACGCACACCAGCCTCGCCCACCCAAACCAGTAATGTCCCAACCTCGGACGCCAACCGAACAGCAGCATGTGAAACGCGTGTTCCCGGCTCCAACATAATACAAGCAATAGAACCTACCGGAATATGAGTGCGAACCTCATCCTCCTGAATAAGCACAAATGCCCCATCTTTGACATCAATTTGGCCGTACTTCAAAAATACCATAGAGACACGATCTTTCATGGGGATGGGCTTTAGGGGGAGGAATGGGGTATCTGACATGAGTTAGGCTCTCCGTACCAATAGCAAACCACAACCAAACGCCTTGGACTTACCCATTCCATTGAATAATACCTTCCTGAATAATTCAGGATCAGTCACAGTCAATGTTCCTTGAAAATCCACGGTGCTGTATTTCACTGGCTGCTTCTGCCTTTTTGCCAAACTTTCATGACGATGATAAGCATCAACCAACACCTGCTCAGGCGAAACATCAAAGCCATTAGGTTCTGATCGCTTTGATAACCACTGTAGACAACTCGTCTGAACAATCTCTTGCAGTGCAGGCTTTTCACTTTGCGGAAGTTCTTTAAAACCAATACGCCATTTTTCATGCATCACAACATCATGGCGTCTCTTCTTTCCATCAGTGCTACTGATAGTCACAACAGGGTTCACCCGTAATGTGAAAAATAGACTCTGCCCTTCAAGCAACTGAGGATCATAATGTTTTGGCGGATCAATCATCCACAGACCTGTAGAATCAACGGGCATTCGCTGAGACAAAATATAATACTTGATGCGCCCCCGCTCATTCACACGGCGATACAGGAAATCACGTGATGCTTCCGGGTCATTATCAAATAACCTCCATAGCGCCTGATGTTCACGGTAACCATCCTGAGAAAGCGATTTGGCTAGCTGCTGATAATCCATCACGGGATTGAAAGTCATTCGGCTTAGATACATCACAACTCTCCTTGACGGGTTTCAGCACAATAAAACTCATCCCGGTTTGAAAACTGCCAACGCTGACGGCTGCTCACCTGATCACGTCTTGGGTATGCCATCGTTGCTGTCAGGCCAGTGAGTGTTTCCTCTGAAAAACCTGATTCCCAGTAGTAACTACGTAATTTGGTTTGCTTTGGTTTTAAAGCATAAGTCCAAGTAGCTGCTTTTTCTGAAGGATATTGATCGAACGCCTGCTTTAAAGAACAACCTGTACTAAGCTGAGGAAACAGCGGCAAACTAACCGGGCAAGATTTTCGACCAAGGTAAAGTGTAAAGTGCGGGTTTAGAAGCTTTTCCCGCAGCTCCTCTAAAGGGTAAAGCGGAGCATCAGAACAACACTCTATCGCAATTTGGTACAAAGCATCTGTTCGGTAGTCCCGTTGTGACAGAATTGTATTCAGGTTTTGTTTATCGAACATTAGCTCATCACTCCGACTTGCGTACTCACGCTTGCCACCGGGTACTTGCACTGTGTGGTAATCCCGCAATAGCTCACCAGCCTCAATCACACATACCGCTAAGCGATAGTCCCGACTTAACCGCAATTGTGACTCATCATCTTGACGATCAACGCCAATAGCAGCAGCCAGTAAACCAGTAATGGCCGACTTACTGGGATGCCCTGCACTTGGACGATGTTCCCCCACGGCAATATCACCCCACGACGCTAGTGCGCCATGCAGTTGAAAAACCAAAAAATCGGGCATCATTACGCCTCCGCTGCACACTGAATCACAGCACTTAAACTGCCTTCAGCAGTCACCGCATTAAGGCTACTACGATGATCAGCACATTTGCCGTAAACCTCCTCCATATTCTTAACCGTCAGACCTAGCTGCTTTATTGCAGAATCAAGCATGTCAGCACCCGAAACAGGCTTGAGGAATGCCACTGACAAAGAGCGTGGTTGCTGGTTTCCTGTTTCACAAAGAATGTAAGAGGCACGGGCGCGAGAGGCAAAACTGTTCTGCTTCCCACTAGGGGAAACCGTCGCTGCACTTTCTATTAAAGCTGCAAGCGTCTTATTGGCGAGTTCCTCATTATCTGACAGGTTTTTAACCAGCAACGCTTTATCGATACACAGGTACAAGTAGAATAATCCAGCGGCAAATTCTGTCTCTCCAAGGTGCGCTGCACCTGCATCATCTTCACCACTATTCAAATCATCAACTGCCGTAAAAAAGTCATCTTCAACCACCACTGGGTGAACACTCACCGCATGAGCAACCTGTGCCGCCGCTTCTGTGTTAAACAAAGGCTTAGAAGCCAACATTCGACCAAATAAAGCTATATCAGCTGCGGTGTGCTGATTACGAAGTAAAGCAAGCTCCTCTTTCTCAGGTTTGCTTTTGCGCTCAACCAATACTGTTACTAGTTCATCGATCAACTGACGCTCTTCAGGGCTAAAATGAGCTAGTTGTTCAATTTCGACCTCTTTAAGTTCTAGCTTTAGTTTCTCATCATCCTCTAAATCGTTGAGACTTTTCTTTTCGCCAGCTGAAAGCGATTTCAACTTTCCAAACTGCTCTGCGATGGACTTCGTCCAATCCAACGCATCTTTTTTAGCAACTCCCTGATCTCGCAGCGCTTTAAATACCTCAACACCCATTTCTTTGGTACGGGTACCCACATGGCCTTTTAAGCTGTCTGCAAAAACCTCAGAAGTGCGCCATGCACGTTTCAAGCTTTGTGATGACACACGTAAACGTGGCTGACCACCCATCATGGCGGTTTTTGGTCTACCCAAATCATCCCGATTCAAGTTGGCTGGAGGGTAAGAAGTCAACAAGTGTAGTTGTACAAAACGGCTCATAAAATAATCCTCAAAATAGGTAATCAGGCAGATGCATTATCAGGTGTGTTAGGGAAATAATCGAAAGCCCACCGGCGCTTAACATCATCACCCCAGTAATAAACAGAAGTAGCTAAATCATTTAGATTGGCTTTATTACCCAGCATGCGCAGTATGCGAATCATGGAAATATATAGATCAGCACGGTCACGCTGAATAAGACGGCGAAAGCGTAATTCACTAACAACTGGTGGATTGCCTGCCATTTGAATAGCTAGGCTTTGTTCTGGGTTATGCTGACGTACGTGCGCCAATAAGCCTAAAATCGCAGCTAAACGGAGTTGCCAGCTATCATCTCGCTCATGCCTGAAGTATGGGGCAAATCTTACGCAAGCACGCTGAAAAACGGGCAACAAAACGACACCCTCAACTGTTTGCGCACGCCGAAGCTCTGCACGGTCTCCGTTACGATCTTGGAGTTGGTCCCACCATTTTAATAAAGCATCACCAAATGCTTGATCACTATTAAACATTGACTTCATGCGTTCTCCTTTTTGAGTGTGCTGACAGGTTTCTTTGCGTTTTTGGGTAGTTGTAAAGCTTGTTTAATTTTGTTGCTGTAGGCGAGTCGTCGTAGTTTATCTCTGGCGGTTGCGACACGCCGTGGATTGGCTTGAGCAATATCTCCGCGAGCAGCCCAATAATCAAATAGTGCTTGTGATGCACTCACTAGTGTTCGATGCCACTGGTGAAGTACTGTTTTATCATCGTCATCATTCTGTAAAGCCTCTTGCAAGTGTTTTGCGGATTTAAAGAATGATTCTTCAGTGTGATGATAGAAGCTCTGAGATATGAACGTGGTATCACCCTTGGCATCCCCTGGACGCTTAAACCACGCCTCCTTCACACATGAGCGAACAAAGCCTGCAAACTCACTGGCGGCCTCAGTCATGTTTTGTATTCGGCCAGAGAAAGTCAGTCGTATGTCATCATCAACAATTAATAATGGAAAGGTAGTTTCATACCAGCAACGTGCTTTCATATTATCCATGTCATAACCAAATGCATGTAAACGTAACTGCTCTTTCCAGTCATGTGCTAACACTCGATAACGACTCACTACCAATGCATTAAAATATGAAGGCTCTTTATCTGAGTCATAAATCGCTACTTTTAACCAGTGTTGATAAGTCATTCCACCAGGCTGTGCGTGCTGAGGCAATAAGTCTCCAGATTTACTCAAAGAGTGAGGACTGAGTGGGTGTTGCCATGCTCCAGTGTAGTCAATACCATAGTTTTTAGTTTTGTACTCACTGACTAACCGCTCTGAATACGCATCACAAATATCACAGTGGCCTTGCTGTACTGTGTCCCAGTTAATTCGAATCCGACGTGGCATACCCCAGTACATTTGTAATGGATTAACATCCATCGGCGTGGTTCCAACGCCACCCACTTTTTCGCTGGTACGTGTAGATGCCAACCATGGAAAAATATCTGAAAATTCTGCTTTATTTTTACTACCTGTGAGAGTGTCAACCATTTGTTGATCTAGCACATTTAGCCAAACATTTCTCCAAAGGTCACTCGGCAGATCACTTGTTTCGTCAAGTACTGCTAAGGTACTTAAGGGACCACCACCTCGCAATGAAGTACGATGTCCTTGACCACCTGCAGGGGCATTAGTTTGTAATGTAAACAACGCGGTCGCAGCACACACCGGACACATCATTTCGACCCGTCCTTGTTTAATAAAGTGATCTTTATTTTCCTTTACGGTGTTGCCTCCCGGAGATTCTATTAATAAGTCTGCAATACCATTTACACTGCTGCCTTCCAGTGCATCATAGTCCTGCATGAATGCACCTTGCTTTCCTACTAGCTTAAAAGCGTCTGTATATTTCGAAAACAACTCTTTTAGTTCACTAGGCGTATATGGCGCTTCGAACTTATCGAGCCAACGATTATAGTCTTTGGGTGTTGCTGCTGTTTGCAGTAAACCAATCAGAAACTGCATTAATGCACCATTGAAATCCGGACGTGGTGCATTTATAGAGATGACAGGATTATCTGGTTCGGTCAGCTGCCATGGGGCAATGAGCTCACTTATGCCGTTTCTACGAATTACAGGAATCCACTCATCATTGATTAAATTACTTACCATGCTTACCTTCCTTATTCACAAGGTCTACGTTAATTTTTTTTACTTTATTAGTAGCAATAAACAAAGCAAATACAACGGCTGAAACCACAATCTCAACAAGTCCAGACATGGCATATATTCCTTTAATATTGGACAGGACTTAACCATAACATGAAACTCAAACTAAAATAAAATACAATTGTATTTTATAAATACCATTAATGCTTATTAAAATTTATCTACTGCATAATTACACTTTGCTATACTTAGACTTTCCCCGTCTTACCTGATAGGGATGAACCGCATTAATGGTAATTATAAAAGACCATTGGACGCTGTTCCCCAGATAACTGGGGATTGGAATATCAAGACCAACCATCTTGATATTCCGCTACTTCCAAACCATTTCGACTGTAGGTCACTCTAATCTCTGCACCCTGTTCATTAAGTGCCACTCCTTGCCAAACACCGTTATCCACACTCTTCAATGGCACAAGCACACCCCACTTACCTTTTACAGGCAAATGCTGAGCCTTAAAGAGATCCAACTTTTCCTGTGTCAATTCTGGAAAAGTCCCTTCTTTCGCAACCCAATATGTCCGCATCGATGCCGCACTCAATTGCCATGAATGCTTGCTTTCATCAGACCAAGGCAATAACTCATTATTCTGCCACTTAGCTAAATACACCGTTGTAGTTGGGTCACCTAGTCGTGTTGGGGTTTGTGCTTCATCCCACCACCGGTTCGTTGATGCATCGGAGTACCCAACATCCATTTTTAATGCATTTAAGCAGGCAATACTGGCATCTGCTCTATCTCCACCTTCAGCCTCAAAACTTTGATGAAGTAGTCCCTCTGGAATCTCAGCTTGCGCATCATCACCATATACTCCCTCAATTAAGCACCTAGCATCATCTGGCATTCGAAACTTACCTTTGCGATAAAGCAGAGTAGCTGTTAGCCAGAGCTGGCCATGATGTTCATAAACCTTTTGGGCATTTGGAAATCGAGCGGCGTACCACTTGGAGCTAGGAGCATCCGAAATCGGAGGTGAAAAGATATGTAAACTCACATTACCCCGTTGATCTTGTCCAGATATTCGATTTCCTTGCTGATCACGACTATGACGGCGCAAACGTCCCGCTCTCTGAATCACCAAATCAACTGGCGCAAGATCAGTAACTAACGTATCGAAATCCAAGTCCAAAGATTGCTCCACAACCTGCGTAGCTATGAGTATTTGCCCACGCCTGTTAGCAACACCGCTCTCTTTGTTAAAACGTTCCACAACCCGCTTTTCAATGGCGATTCTGTCACCAAGTGCAAAACGTGCATGGAACAAGTCGATACTCCATTCAGGGTGAGCCACCCTGAGCTTTTGATAAGACTCAACAGCATCCTTAACAGTATTGCGTATCCAGCAAACGCATTGATCATTCTCTACTGTTATTTTTAGCAACTGCTCAACCTCGGCTTCATCATGTATAAACACAGTTGTAACTTCGCGTTTAACATTGTCACGAGTAGCAATTACTTGTTCGTGAGTCCCATATGAATCCATGTTACTCATCAATGGATAAGAATAATCATCTGTTTTTTGCAATGACACTTTAGGCCATTTCTGCCCATCAGCATAAGCTTGTAACAATGACCTTCTTTGGTGGTGAGGCAGTGTTGCCGATAGTAAAATAGCGCTCCCACCAGCTGCAGCATGCGCTCTCAGTAAAGCACACAACAACTCATGCATATATGCATCGCAAGCATGCACTTCGTCGACAATAAGCACTTTATTAAGCAACCCCAATAGTCGTAACGATTGGTGTCTTGATGGCAATACTGCCAGCAAAACCTGATCAATTGTTCCAATACCAATTTCAGCTAATAACGACTTTTTGCGATTATCGGCAAGCCATGAATTACAATGAGCTTCGGCGGATTGTTCGTTGGTATCATATTCAGTCTGCTGTGCAGAATATTTCCCAACGATAGACTGCTGGAATCCGTCGGACATGGCAGCTGCTCCATGCGCAAGTACGAGAGAAGGCTGAACTGATTGCGAAAAGAGTTTTTTATAAACATGCCGCATTCGCTCATACATCGTATTGGCGGTTGCCATAGTTGGTAGCGCGAAATAGACGCTATTACCTAAGCCTTTTTTCATCAAGCGGTGGGCTAGTAATACAGCAGCTTCAGTCTTTCCTGCGCCTGTAACATCTTCCAGTATAAAGACTTGTGGACTATCTTTAATTTCATAATCACTGACTGCTTTTTGCAACGGCGTCAGCTCTGGTTTCAAACCTTCGGGGAGTTCAATTAGATCTGACAGGCCTAATGAAAGTGACGGGGAATTGCCGGTTAACTCAGTTGCCTGAATCGCTTGGACTGCACGTCGTTTGGCTTTGTCCCAATATGACTCAAGAGGTTCGTGATCATCTTGGTAAGGGAAAAACTCAGTATTTGATCCTAGCCAGTCACAGAGTACGGCAAAACCAGATAGCCACCAAGATGCAAGCTGGATAGAACCAAGTTCACACTCTGGAAATGCCGTTCCATCCTCCAATAACAAAGGAATAAGATCGTTCAGAAATGAAGCGGCTGCATCAAAATCAACTAAGGCATTAAAGTCATCGGGAATCTGACGGCTAGTGACTGGCTTAGGTGGCTGACCATGATGCCCAACCATTGCTGCAATCCAGATATCAATAGGACTTATTGAAGCCTTACGACGTTTGGAGCCTGCCGAGCGTGGGATAATTCCGTGTTTCTGAAATTGTTCTTTTAGAGATTCTTTCCACAAAATCCAACCCAAAGAGTCATGTCGCTCATAATATTCACGATCACTCTCCCGCCCTTGCAGTCGCATAAGAACAGCAGGGTTCAAACCTTGAAAACTATCAGCGAACTTACCTATATCATGCAACGCTAATAAAAAGGTAATCCACTTTTTAAGGTTTACTGGAGTTATTCCTGTAAGCGACTGAAACTGGTTTAAGTAGCTTGGGTTTTTATCTAGTAAAACATACCCAACCGCTGCCACATCCAAAGAGTGATATGGCAGTAGGTGGCAAGCCACATTTGGTTTATACGAATTCGGAGCTGACTTACCCCAGTATTGAAAATATGTTGACTCAGTTATCACTACTGCGCCCTTACTGTTGACATAATGTACAAAATACAAAGATCCAGCCAACAATAACACAAAAAATAGTTAATAAATCACATACAACATTAGATTATAAAAAATTAATTTTTAATCAATTTCATCTATTAATCTAAGTAATTGATATTATTCAGGGGGAGTCAAAGATACTTACCGACAAAGAAAAATTCCAAAGTTTGGCTTTAATCGCACAACACCCAAGCAAACCCTCGCACGATATTAATTTCTCGTAGTCCTTACGAGCGCAGGGAGTCGGCGAAGAGCAATTAATATTGCTCGTGGGACGAGAAAAAAACTACTGATTGTTAGCCATGGACTCAGAGATCTTCCATCCATACGCACAATCAACATCAATGCGCACCTTGAGCAAACCACTGGTTCCCTCTTCCAGCATCACCTCCAGCGGGCTGCGACGATTAAACCGACGGTGGGGTTTACGCAACCACACTAAACGCATCGGCTCACTAAACGGATAAGTCGTGCGCAATGCATCAGCAATCCCAATAATGTGGTCAACCCGTTCCCACACACCAACATTCTCCGGAAAAGCCATCATGCCACCGCGGAAGTGTGCGAGACTTCGGCTCCGTACAGTGTCTGGTAGATTTAGCATAGACATAACCTGATCACTAGATAATTTCCAGCTATCCAGATAATGCATGACCCCTTTAGTGAGTTCCTTTTTGTGCTCGTCTGAATACTGATCTACATTCATGACTGATCTCCGGAATCTTTTTTAGTCGTAGTCGGGATAAAATTAACCACATTGCTTTTCGTAGGCTCATCGATGAATTGCGGACGCTCTTTGGCAGTGAGCTTTAACTCATCCATAATTTCGCGCTCACGCGCAGCGATCAGGCCAAAGCACATGCGCACATCTTCAATGGTGGACGGTTGTAACGGTGTACGAAGTGCAGCGTCAGAAGGTGTCACGTCTTTAACGACTTGCGCCAAGGTTTTGCGTAGGACCGCTAAAATCCGCTTTTCTTTTTCCAGACTGGTCTGACTTTCCGACATTGATTCACTCCGCTGTATGCCCATTAATTACACCCAGGGCGGTAAGGAATACAACATAATAACCATTTCAAGATAAGCCAGCTATATCCCCTTATCCATAAGCGCATATGACGAATTTACGCACGTAAGGCATAAGTAACTAAACTTAGCACTCCGTAATATTTACCGGTAGCTCCAATACATTGATCGCCAAGCCACCACGCGCAGTTTCTTTGTATTTGCGGCGCATGTCACGGCCCGTTTCACGCATAGTGATAATGACTTTATCCAAGGAAACAAAGTGCGTTCCATCGCCACGTAACGCCATGCGTGATGCAGTAATTGCTTTCATGGACGCCATGGCATTGCGCTCAATACACGGCACTTGAACCAAACCACCAATAGGATCACAAGTTAGTCCCAGATTATGTTCCATGCCAATTTCTGCGGCATTTTCTACTTGTGCAGGTGTGCCACCTAACACCTCAGTCAGTGCGCCTGCCGCCATCGAACACGCAGAACCCACCTCACCCTGACAACCGACTTCTGCCCCACTGATCGAGGCATTTTCCTTAAACAAGATTCCAATTGCGGCTGCAGTTAATAAGAACCGGACCACCTTATCGTTGCTCCATCCCGGACTGTTATGGTCCAAATGAAAACGGGTATAGTAATGCAATACCGCGGGAATTATGCCTGCAGCACCATTCGTCGGTGCAGTCACGACCCGTCCACCCGCTGCATTCTCCTCATTGACCGCCAAAGCATAGAGCGTCACCCAGTCGGTTGCAGAGAGTGGATCAACCATTACCATTTCCATGCGTTCACGTAGTTGACGATGCAAATCAGGTGCGCGTCGCTTTACCTTCAAACCACCCGGCAAAATGCCGTCATTCTGACAACCAGCCACCACGCACTCCTGCATGACTTGCCAGATCTGTAGTAGCCCCTCCCTGACTTTATCCTCAGTTTGCCGAACACACTCGTTTGCCAGCATGATATCGCTGATTGATAAACCATTGCTTTCGCATAGGGCCAATAGCTCAGCACCGGTCTTGAAGGGGTAAGGCACGATGGTATTGTCTTCTACAATTTGAGCACTGCCACCTGCTGCTGCATCCTGATCTACAATAAATCCACCACCAACGGAGTAATAACAGCGCTTCAGTAAGCTTTCCCCGTCCGCATCCAATGCTTCAAAACATAAACCATTAGGGTGATATGGCAGGCTTTTTTTACGATACAACAGGAGATCTTCGTCTTCGTTAAATGTAATTTCGTGGCTACCGCCCAATAACAGGCAATTCTCAGTACGCATACGATTCAATCGATCAGACATCGAGGCAATGTCCACCGCCTCGGCAGTTTCGCCCTCTAATCCCATCAAAACCGCTTTTGGAGAACCATGCCCTTTACCCGTGGCGCCAAGAGAACCAAATAGCTCAGACTTGACCCGCGCCACCCGATTCATCAGGCCCGATGTGGCGAGCGAGTCGACAAATAAATTGGCGGCTCGCATTGGCCCAACCGTATGAGAACTCGATGGCCCGATGCCAATTGAAAACAAATCGAATACGCTGATGGTCATTGGCTTTTTCCCGCTAAAGTGAGTGTTTATTAGATTATCGTTAGCGTGATGTTATGACCCAAGATTGCATTTGTTAAATGAATAGTTAAAATGAAATTATTAATATTATAAATAAATTTAGTTTAGCTAACTTTTAATGAATGTAAGCTTTAAAAATCTCCCCATTGATCTGCTGCGAACCTTTGTCACGGTGACTGAACTCAACAATATCAGCCGTGCCGGTGAAATGTTGGGACGCTCACAGCCCGCTATCAGTCTTCAGATAAAACGGCTGGAATCGATTGTGAATGAGAGTTTGTTTAAGCGCACCCAAGGACACCGCTTTGAGCTGACGGCTTCAGGCCAGGTACTGTTTGATTATGCGCAGCGGATTCTGGTACTAAACGATGAGGCTATGAATTATTTTGCCAAGCCAACCATTCGCGACAGTATTCGTCTGGGTATTCCCAATGAATTTGCTTCAACCCTCTTGCCAAAAATCATCGGGCGTTTTGCAAAAATCTACCCCGGAGTGCGTTTGGAGGTCACTTCAGACCTAAGTAAAAATTTAGCGCCTCAGTTTCTGAACAAACAGTTCGATGTATTGCTCAGCCTGAGTGATGACGAAAATCTGATTAGTCCACACAGTCGCATAATCAAACAAGACAAACTGGTCTGGGTGAGTAAGCAAGATTCCGAGGCACACCTGAAACAGACCATCCCCTTAGTGGTTGCACCGGAGGGCTGTCTATATCGACGCCGTATGCTGCAACGACTCAGCCGCATCAATCAGCCATGGAGCATTGTCTACACCATACCGGGCTTAACGGGAATTCAGGTGGCAATTGCTGAGGGACTGGGCGTAACAGCACTGGCGAAAAGTACCGTACCGGAGTCCTTAGATATCATTCAGGAGTCAGAGCAATTCCCGGACCTGGGCGAGGTAACCATCAGCCTGATCCGGGAAGTCGATAGCCGCAGCGAAGCCATTGATCTGCTGGCTGAATACATCAAAACGAGTTTGATCTAAACCGGAATGCTCTACACGAAACAAACTAGTAATAGATAAGCCTTAGCGCAGCTCGTCACTCTCACGAATCGGTGCGGGTGCAGCAGAGACCATACGACTGTTTCTGGAGTTAAGGTTAGGCTGGATCTTAGACACAATCGCCTCTCGCCACACAATCAACACACCCGAGAATATGGTCACCAAAGAACCAATAACCACCCACTGATCAATCGATTCATTAAAGAAAAACAGCCCAAAAATTACCGCCCAAATCATCTGACTGTACTGCATCGGTGCAATAAATGCGGCATTGGCCGAACGATAGGCGAACAGAATTAACAGCTGTCCAATCTGTCCAAATACGCCAATCAGGAACATCACACCCAGATCCTGTAGCGGCATAGGTTTGTACACGAATGGCAGTACACAGCCGGTGACGATAATACTGGTGAGGATGGGATACAAAATAAGGGTTGCCGCGTTTTCACTGGAACCGACCTTACGGGCAATAATCGCCGCCCCACCACTACTACACGCCGCCAGAAACCCAAACAAGTGACCAATGGACAGTGTTTCAACCGACGGCCTGAGTACAATGATCACTCCCAGCAAGCCAACCAGAATGGCAAACCAGCGAAATAGATGTACTTTCTCACCAAGATAATAAATCGCCAGAATAGAGATAATAATCGGTGCCATAAAGATCAGTACATAGACCTCCACCATTGGCAGCATGGAAAACGCCAGAAATGCGGAGCATAAGCTGCCAACCATCAGGCAGGATCTAAAAATAACCAGTTTTGGGTTTACCGCTTTAATTGAACCGGGGTTTGAATCCACCACCCGCGCCAGTGAAAACGGCACATATCCGAACAACATGGCAAAGAAAATCGTCTGGAATACCGAATACTCACTCAGCGATTTCAACAAGGCATCGTGTGTGGAAAACACAGCAAAACCGGCAAGCGCCAACAACGGGCCTTTCACTACAGACGTCGTAGCGGCATTTGAATCAGTCATAAATATTCTCAGAAAATAAGCGCGATTTGCTTATTGATTATTTGTTTTTGCGGCGACGCCTGAAGAAAGCTCTCAATTGCTCACTGCATTGTTCAGCCAGCACCCCACCCTGCACCTCTAATTTATGCAGATTATTGTCATCTTGCAAGGTGTTATACACGCTACCCGCTGCACCCGTTTTGGGATCAAATGCACCGAATACTACCCGCGTTACCCGTGCATGGAGCATCGCACCGGCACACATGGCACAAGGCTCAAGCGTGACGTACAAGGTAGTATCTGGCAGTCGGTAGTTTTCTAATGCTTGCCCCGCTGCGCGCAGTGCCATGATCTCAGCATGTGCGCTAGGGTCATGATGACTAATCGGCTGATTCCAGCCCTCGCCGATTAGCGTGTTATCTTTAATGAGCACCGCACCAACCGGCACTTCGCCCTGAGCTTCGGCACGTTCGGCCAATCGCATAGCATGCGACATCCAAAGCCGATCCTGATCTAAAGACCCATCAGTCACTTCTTCAGGTGCCTCATCGACTACAGTCTCACTGACATCATTAGATACCTCACCAGACACTTCGGTATGTTCCGAAGTATCTGATGTGGCATTCAAAGCAGGCTTCTGCCCGATCATTCCCACTCAATGGTCGCTGGTGGCTTACCAGAAATATCGTAAGTCACACGTGAGATACCATCGACTTCATTAATAATACGCAGTGACATAAGCTCAAGGAACTCATACGGCAGACGCGCCCAACGAGCTGTCATAAAATCAATCGTCTCAACCGCACGTAATGCAATCACCCAGTCATAGCGACGACCATCACCCATAACACCAACCGATTTTACCGGCAGGAATACCGCAAAGGCCTGAGAGGTTTTGTCATACAGATCGTGTCTGTCCAGTTCTTCCATAAAGATATGATCAGCCTGACGAAGCAAGTCCGCATATTCCTCTTTAACTTCACCCAGAATACGCACACCTAAACCAGGGCCAGGGAACGGATGACGGAATACCATCTTACGAGGCAGACCCAGCTCCACACCAATCGCGCGAACCTCATCTTTAAATAACTCACGCAGCGGCTCAACCAGTTCAAGCTTCATATCATCCGGCAATCCACCCACATTGTGATGGGACTTAATGACATGCGCTTTACCGGTTTTACTACCGGCAGACTCGATGACATCCGGATAAATCGTGCCCTGAGCCAGCCATTTTGCGCTGGTCAGTTTTGCAGATTCTTCATCGAAAATCTCGATAAATAAATTACCGATAATCTTTCGCTTCGCTTCCGGATCAGTGACACCTTCTAATGCTGAGAAATAGCGCTCAGATGCATTCACACGAATCACCTTAACGCCCATGTGCTCAGCGAAGGTATCCATGACCTGATCGCCTTCGTTAAGACGTAATAAGCCAGTATCCACGAATACACAGGTCAGTTGATCACCAATCGCTTCATGCAATAACGCTGCAACCACTGAAGAATCAACACCACCAGACAGTCCCAGAATCACCTCATCATCACCGACTTGCTCTCGAACGCGTTCGATACTGTCAGCAATAATATTCTTAGGGTTCCACAGTGCTTCACAGCCACAAATACCCTGTACAAAGCGCGATAAGATCTCGCCACCCTTTTCCGTGTGCGTGACTTCCGGGTGGAACTGAATACCGTAAAAACGACGATCTTCATCCGCCATACCGGCAATCGGTGCATTCGGTGAGCTTGCCATTAGCTTAAAGCCTTCCGGCATAGCATTGACCTTATCGCCATGTGACATCCACACATCTAACAGGCCATGGCCTTCTTCATTCACTTCATCCTGAATGTCTCGAAGTAGCTCAGTATGACCACGCGCGCGAACTTTAGCATAACCAAATTCACGCTGGTTCGAGCTGACTACTTCACCACCCAACTGCTGCGCCATGGTCTGCATGCCGTAGCAAATACCGAGTACTGGCAGACCAAGGTCAAACACAATTTGTGGTGCAACCGGCGCATCATACAACATGGCCGACTCAGGACCACCCGACAGGATAATTCCCTTCGCATTAAAGTTACGGATGCTTTCTTCATCGATATCCCAAGGATAAATCTCAGAATAAACACCCACCTCACGCACACGGCGTGCGATTAGCTGAGTATATTGCGAACCGAAGTCCAGAATCAGGATGCGATCATCATGAATATTATTTGACATCTAGGGAGTCCAATTAGCTGTGGTAGTTAGGGGCTTCTTTTGTGATGGTGACATCGTGAGCGTGTGATTCTTTCATACCGGCACCGGTGATTCTGACAAATTCCGTCTTGGTGCGCATTTCATCCAGATTGGCACAGCCGACATAGCCCATGCTGGCACGAATACCACCATTGATTTGGTGAATGATATTAGACATTGGCCCTTTGTGACCAACCATGCCCTCAATGCCTTCCGGTACTAGTTTATCCACGGCATTCTCAGATTCCTGGAAATAACGATCACTAGAGCCTTTCGCCATCGCGCCCAATGAGCCCATACCACGGTAAGACTTGTATGAACGCCCCTGATAAAGAATCACTTCACCCGGTGCTTCATCCGTTCCCGCCAACATGCTGCCCAACATGACACAATGCGCACCAGCAGCCAGTGCTTTAGCCACATCACCCGAGTAACGAATTCCACCGTCTGCAATTAACGGAACACCTGTGCCTTCTAACGCTTTTGCAACATTCATCACGGCTGTAATTTGTGGCACACCAACACCCGCGACAACGCGTGTGGTACAGATAGACCCCGGACCAATACCAACCTTCACACCATCAGCGCCAGCTTCAACCAGAGACAATGCCGCCGCACCGGTCGCGATATTGCCACCAATGACTTGTACTTGCGGGTAATGCTTCTTAACCCAGCTAATGCGATCCAGTACACCTTGTGAGTGACCATGTGCAGTATCAACCGTTAATACATCCACACCGGCTTCAACCAAGGCTGCAACACGATCTTCTGTGCCATGACCGACACCAACAGCCGCACCAACACGTAAGCTTCCGCTTTCATCTTTACAGGCATTTGGGAAGTCGCTGGATTTTTGAATGTCTTTTACTGTGATCAAACCACGCAGCTTAAAGGAATCATCGACTACCAGAATCTTTTCGATACGGTTTTGGTGCAGCAAACGCAACACTTCTTCACGCTCTGTGCCTTCTTTAACCGTGATCAGCTTGTCCTTTGCCGTCATGATTTCACTAACTGGCTGGTCGTGATTGGTTTCAAAACGCAGATCACGACTGGTAACAATACCCACCAGATCATTATCACCGGCAATCACTGGTACACCAGAAATGCGACGTTTTGCCGTTAATTCAATAACCTCACGCACCGAGGTATCCGCAGTCACGGTGTACGGATCTTTGATGATGCCGCTTTCAAACTTCTTTACATTGCGGACAGCGCGGGCTTGCGCTTCGATCGACATATTTTTATGAACCATGCCTAAGCCACCCTCTTGCGCCAAAGCTATTGCAAGCTTGGCCTCGGTAACTGTATCCATCGCGGCGGATAACATAGGGATGTTCATGCGAATTTCACGCGTCAATTGAGTGCTGAGACTAACCTCAGCGGGGAGCACTGTTGAGTGAGCCGGGACAAGTAGCACATCGTCAAAAGTGAGTGCTTCTTCAAGGATTCGCATAAGACCTCCAAGGTACTTGGGAGCGGGTATTTCCTAAAATAAGCGCCTCATTATAACCATTGACCTGTACGGGGTAAACTGCTATCAATAGATCGACACACACAATAATGACATTCGTATACTGGAGGAAAGAATGAAACTTAACTGTGTAATTGCTGGATTGGTTCTGAGCGTTGCCTCAGCTAGTGCATCAGCCGCTACTTTTAAAGAAGCAGAAGCCGCTGTCATGGCCGCAAGAGATGCTGGTTTCCCTTGGACAACCACATTAAGCTTGTTGAGAAAGGCTAAAAAAGCTCATGACAACAACGACCAGAAAAATTTAGATAAATTCATCGCAAATATTATGAAAGAAACCAAAGAAGCGATGTTTCAGGCTGAGCAAGCGAAAAAGGCTGGCCCACGTTTCTAATAGGCTAAGCTTATATTGATACCAGAAGCCGAGTTTTTTGCTCGGCTTTTTTAATGACTGAACTAATTACGGAGATATCAGCATTTTAAACGAACACCGCACAGTGCTAGGCGTTTCAGAGCTCAATGCAGAAGTCGCTTTAATGCTCTCACAAAGCTTTGGATTAGTTTGGCTTGAGGGTGAGATCTCCAATTTCTCACGCCCTGCTTCCGGCCATTTCTACTTTTCTTTAAAAGATCAAAAAGCACAGGTGCGCTGTGCAATGTTTCGTAACCGGAATATGGCCTTACGGTTAAAGCCAGCCAACGGTATGAAAGTCATGGTGCGCGCCAGAGTTGGTTTGTATGAACCTCGCGGCGAGTTCCAGATTATCGTTGAGCATATGGAAGAAGCGGGTGCCGGTGAATTACAGCGTCAGTTCGAGGAACTCAAAGCCAGCTTAGCGGCGAGTGGTCTGTTTGATGCGGATCGTAAAAAAACGCTTCCAAAACTACCAAGCGCGATTGGCGTGATCACCTCACCAAGTGGTGCTGCAATTCGTGACATTCTTCAGGTACTGGAACGACGTGCGCCACAAATACCCGTCTATATCTACCCGGTTGCTGTACAGGGTAAAGCTGCTGCCAAAGAAATTGAATCAGCGATTATCAGAGCCAATACTGACAAACGCTGTGACCTGCTGATTGTAGGCCGAGGTGGAGGCTCCATTGAAGATCTCTGGTCATTTAACGAACGCAATGTGGCGATGGCGATTCATGACTCTGCGTTACCTATTATTAGTGCGGTCGGTCATGAAGTGGATGTGACGATTGCAGATTTTGTGGCAGATGTTCGCGCTGCGACGCCATCGGTCGCTGCTGAGCTTGCGGCTCCTGATATGCAAGAGCTTCGTCAAACCACCGCATTACAACGTCACCGTCTTGTGCGTAGTATGGAACGATTTGTAAGCCAGCGATATCAAGCGCTACAGCTTTCACAACAACGCCTTGAAAACCAAAAACCTGCTTACCACTTACAACAGCAAAAACAGCGCTTGGATGAAGTATCTATGCGCGGCGTTCGGGCAATGAATCTTTATCTGGAACGGCAGAACGTCAAGCTGAAACAGCTGGAGGCTAAGTTACAATCCAATGCGCCGGCATTTCGTCTGGAGAGACAGAAGCAACGTCACAGCCAGCTGGATTCAAGGCTTAATCAAGTGATGAAGCAGATACTGGAACGTGAATCCGGGAAATTTTCGGTACTGGCTTCCCGGTTGAATGGTGTAAGTCCACTGAATACATTGCAGCGGGGCTATAGCATTACTCAGGATGCGGAGAGTGGTGAGGTATTGCAGAGTACGCGGCAGATTAGTGTTGGACAACAGGTAAAGGTGCGGCTGCAGGATGGGAGTATTGAGGCGGATGTTACTACTGTCAATAACGAGTAATCAGGGTTTGGTGGTTAACTTCTTGCAATGTGCCCGGAGTTTCTTTACCGCCCAGTCATAATGACTCGGCATGGAAGATATGCAATAGCTGCCTAGTGATGTTGAACCAGTCCAATTAAAATACTTTTTGGTAAATAATGCTTCATCAGAAAAAGCCCTCACAATTGCTAACGACTCCTCATGACTTTTTAGCAGCAGGTCCTTAGCATCCTGAAGTTCGGTATGTTGGTGTTTATTCCAAAATTCCATATTCAATTCGCCATAAGTCTTCCAAGTATATCGCTTGGGCAGAAAGCTCGCAGCAGTACCTGAAACGTTGGCCTTAATCCAAGTAATCAATAGCTGATGCCACTCATACAGATGGATCAACACATCTCTGAGGTTCTTATCCCGAGACCAGTGTAATTCTTTTTTTTCGCATCGTTTGAGAAATCAAAGTCTGTCTTAAGCGCTTGAGCGGACATTGAATCAATCAACTTCCAAAGCTTGTCAAAGTTAACTTGCGCTTGCTCAAGCAGTTCATTTTTAGACTTAGGTCTGGCCACTTCTTACGTCCTCTTGATCACGCTATTGATCAAGTTATAGTGTGATGATAACGAGAATAGATGCCCATGCTACTCGGTATTTTCAACAAGAAGCAAACCAAGTTTGATCTTAATCGATGAATTTGATAGAAACACACTCCCATCAAGCCAAAGAGACACCCAAATGTCAGTCATCACAAACATTGCCGACCTCAAGCGCCTTCATAAGAAACGCACTCCAAAAATGTTTTACGACTACTGCGAAAGCGGCTCTTGGACAGAGCAAACCTTCCGTGAAAATGTCTCTGACTTTGAGAAAATTCGCTTGAGACAACGCATCGCGGTCGATATGACTGGCCGTACCACAGCATCAAAAATGGTAGGTCAGGATGTCGCGATGCCGGTGGCGCTTGCCCCAGTTGGCCTAACAGGTATGCAACGTGCGGATGGAGAGATTAAAGCAGCCATTGCTGCGGCTAAATTCGGTGTTCCGTTTACGCTTTCCACTATGTCTATCTGTTCGATCGAGGATGTGGCGGAGCATTCGGATACTCCTTTTTGGTTTCAGGTTTACACCCTTAAAGACGATGATTTTATGCGTCGTTTAATGGATCGGGCCAAAGATGCTAACTGTTCTGCCTTGGTGATTACACTTGATCTGCAAATTATGGGACAACGTCATAAAGATCTTAAAAATGGCTTATCTGCACCACCGAAATTAACCCCCGCCTCGATTGCCAATATGATGACGAAAGCGCAATGGGGACTAGAAATGCTAGGCACCAAACGTCGTTTCTTTGGCAATATAGTGGGGCACGCCGCAGGAGTAACTGATCCGGCCTCGCTGACTTCATGGACAGCGGAAGCATTTGATCCCTCATTAGACTGGGAACGCATCGCGCAACTACGTCGCATGTGGGATGGCCCAGTGATTCTGAAAGGCATTTTAGATGCTGAGGATGCCAAAATGGCAGCGAATGTAGGCGCAGATGCCATTGTAGTCTCTAATCACGGTGGCCGACAACTTGATGGAGCCTTATCATCGATTCGTATGCTACCGCAAATCATGGATGCAGTTGGCGATAAAATTGAAGTGCATCTTGATAGTGGGATTCGCTCTGGCCAGGACGTCTTGAAAGCACTCGCACTGGGTGCAACCGGCACCTATATCGGACGTGCATTTGTGCATGGTTTGGGGGCAGATGGCGAGCGTGGCGTAACCAAAGCGTTGGAAGTGATTCATAAAGAACTGGATACCACGATGGCGTTGTGCGGCAGGCGCTCAGCTGCTGATTTAGACGCTGATGTATTGCTAGTGCCTAAAGATTTTTATGGCGATTGGGCTTAACTCCATCCACTGATAACCTCAGACTTCACCAGAAATATTCAAGTGGACAGCAAGAAGCCACCGATAACTCATCACTCAGTCAAAAAAATACTCCCACTAATCGCATAACTATTTCACTTTTTCATGTAAGTGATTAAATCACCGTACATCATTAAAATAATATTGGTCGTACTGTGAAATCATCGAAGCCTCTAAGTAAAGTCCACGCCTATCCTTTCAACGGTTTATTGCTAAGTCTCTGCATCGCCCCCAGTCTAGCATTGGCTGATCTGACAGATTCAGATAATCCCGTTGAACATGCACAAGATGATGCGTATTGGGCTGAACTGGCGCAGGACTACCCACCTTTTGTTGCACCAGTCACCGCGGCTCGTCTGGCAGCGCGCAACGAAGACATCAACGGTCAATGGAGTGATGTGATCCCGTGGCCACATGTACCGGTAACCGCGGCCAATTTACCCGATGGACGCATTCTGACGTTTTCATCGAACCAGCGCGACGCTTTCCCGTCCGGTCCTGAGTTCAGCTACGCCTCAACCTGGGACCCTGCCAGTAATACGTTTACGGATATGCCGCACGAATCGCATGATATGTTCTGTGGTCATTTATCCATGCTAGAAGATGGTCGGGTGTTTATTAATGGTGGCCGTAATCATGTTAAAACAACCAGTACATTTGATTTTAGGGATAATAGCTGGAATAGGCTGGATGACATGAATCGAGGTCGTTGGTATCCGACAACGGTCGCAATGCCAAATGGTTCAGTACTAACAGCGATTGGTAGTAGTGGTGGCCAATACCCTGAGGTATGGACTGAGGGACAAGGCTGGAAAAGTTTAACGGGTGCCAGCTTGCAGTCACCGATACTTGACCTTACCTCGAACTATGAAAACAACTGGTGGCCCTTACTGCATATAGATCCCAGAGGTAAAGTTTTCCACTCCGGCCCTACTGAAAACATGCACGTCATTGATCCAACCGGCTTGGGTCGTGTCACTCAGGTTGGCCCGCAAATTACTGATTGGTATCCCAAGCATGGTACAACCGTCATGTATGAAGAGGGTAAGCTATTAGTCGCTGGTGGTGCGATTTCTGGCAACAATCAGGCCAGCACCAACAAGGCTATGATTATTGATATCAATGGCCCTTCACCGACCATTACACCTATTGAACCAATGGCACACGCCCGTAAATTTCAGAACGGGGTAATGCTACCTAATGGTGAAGTATTAGTAGTAGGTGGCAACACCTCCGGCGTCAAGTTTAGCGATGCAGGATCGGTACTCGCACCTGAAATCTGGAATCCTGACACTCAGCAATGGCGAACTATTGCCAGCATGGCGACACCCAGAAATTATCACTCCATTGCCTTATTACTAGCCGATGGACGTGTTTTGGTTGGCGGTAGTGGTTTATGTGGTGGTTGTGCGACCAACCACAGAGACGCCGAAGTATTATCGCCTCCTTATTTATTTAATAACGACGGCAGCCTCGCTGACCGTCCAAGCATTACCAATGCTCCGGACGTTATCAAATACGGCCAGCCCTTCACACTGCAAAGTGATGCTGATATCAGTAAATTTAGTTTGATAAAGATGTCTGCAACGACGCATGCGGTCAACACCGACTTGCGTTTCTTAACGGTTGATTTCCAACAAGCAGGTGCCGGACTCTACCAACTCACGCCACATTCCAATAAAAACGTGTTAACGCCGGGCTACTGGATGCTATTTGCTGTAAATGACGAAGGTGTCCCTTCTGAAGCGAAGATTGTTCAGGTTTCATCAGCAGGGCTACCCGTTATTACACAGCCTGCTAACCAAGTGAATACGGTTGGTGACTCTGTATTATATTCGATTATTGCCAGTGATTCCGATAGCGCTAGCCTGCTGTATCAGGCAACAGGTCTTCCTGATGGTTTGAGCATCAACACCAATACAGGAATGATCTCAGGTACACCGACACAGTCAGGCAGTTACGCCGTTGAAATCATAGTGAGTGATGGTGAGGCTACTGTCTCCGCGCCATTTACCTGGGATATTTTCCCGGTTGGTAGCGCGCCTGGTATCTCTTATGAATACTTTGAAGGAAACTGGAACGCACTTCCTGACTTCTCAGCACTGACGCCCGTTGCCACAGGCACCAGTGACAGTTTCGATATCACTTTGCGTAATCGTGACGAGTACTTTGGTTTCCGTTTTTCTGCACGAATCAATATTGAAACCGCGGGTAATTACACTTTCTACACAAACTCCGATGACGGTAGTCAATTATTTATCGATGGCAATTTAGTCGTTGATAATGATGGTCTGCATGCCATGCAAGAGCGTTCTGGTACAGTCAATTTGAGTGCCGGTGACCATTCTCTGATCGTCACATTCTTTGAAAAAACAGGCGGTGATGGCCTGACGGTGCAGTATGAAGGCGCAGGCATTAGCAAGCAGTTAATTCCAAGTGCTACGTTACGACAGAATCCTCTCTATAACGTATCCCCTGTGATCAGTGATCCCGGCAACCAGTCCAGCACCATCAATCAGGCAGTTACACTAAATATCTCTGCCAGTGATTTAAATATTGAAGACACACTAAGCTTTAGTGCGAGCGGTTTGCCGGATGGTCTTAGTATAAATGAAGCAACTGGTGTGATTTCGGGTACGCCTGGCAGAGCAGCAAGCTTCAATAGCAGAGTCACGGTGAGTGATGGCCGTGGTGGAAGCCAATCAGTAAGCTTTAACTGGCAAGTAGTTGGGCCGATTAATATTCAGGCGATTACGACCTCACCCGCAGAAGTAAATACGTTAGTTACCTACAATGCGGTGGTTACTGGTGGCAGTAACTTGCGCTATCAGTGGAATTTTGGTGATGGTACTGCTTCTACACCATTGTCAACCGAATCGAGTGTCAGTCATCCCTTCACAACGGCCGGGACACCGGTGGTGACTTTGATTGTGACAGGTGAAGATGGTGCTGCTGAAGAGTATCAATTCACTCAGCCGGTTCACAACGTGCTGACTAATAATAAACCCGCTATTTCTATGAGCCTTGCTTATGAAGAACGCTCGGGTAATGACCGTATCTGGAATGTAAACCCTGATAATGACACTGTCAGCGTATTTGATACGGTGATGAATGCCAAGCTGGCAGAGATTAATGTCGGTAAAGCCCCTCATGCACTTGCTATTGCACCGGATGGACGAATCTGGGTAAGCAATAAGAGTGATGCAAACATTAGTGTGTTAGATGCTGATAGCTTCAGCGAAGTCCAGCGCATCATCCTGCCCCATGCGTCTCAGCCACATGGTATTGCATTCTCACCAACGGGTAGTTATGCCTATGTCGCGCTTGAAGCTACCGGTGAAGTCCTGAAGCTACACCCTACTTCTGGCGCACAAATTGGATCGGTCGTTGCAGGTGACAAAGTACGCCATATCAGTATTAATGCTGACGGTAGTAAGCTTTATGCGTCACGGTTTATTTCTCCACCGGTACCAGGGGAAGCTACAACAAATCCTCAAACAACCGTTGCAGGTGTTAACTATGGCGGCGAGATTGCTTCAATTAATACCTCTGACATGAGTCTGGATGACAAAATTGTGCTGCAGCACTCTGAACGTTCAGATGCAGAACACTCAGGCCGCGGGATTCCTAACTATCTTGGCCCACTGGTTATTTCTCCTGATGGACTCAGTGGTTGGGTGCCTTCAAAGCAAGACAATATTAAGCGCGGCATGATGCGTGATGGTAATCCGCTAACTCACGACAGTACGGTTCGCAGCATTAGTTCGCGAGTTGATTTATCCTCAGAAAGCGAAGATTACCCTGCGCGTGTCGATCACGATAATGGTGGTATTGCCAGCTCAGCAGCTTATGGCCCTTATGGACTCTATCTATATGTAGCATTGGAAGGCAGCCGTGAGGTTTCCGTGATTCATGCGATGGATAAGTCTGAAATCACCCGTATCCGTGTGGGACATGCACCTCAAGGTGTGACGGTTTCTGCTGATGGAAAAACGCTATACACGCATAACTTCATGGATCGCAGTATTTCGGTTCATGATTTAAGTGCGCTTAATTCAAGCTCGCAAGCTAGCTTCGTACTGAAATCAACTTACAACACAGTAGCTTCTGAGCAACTGACACCAACGGTATTGCTCGGTAAGCAATTATTCTATGACGCACGTGATCCTCGATTAGCGCGTGAGCAGTACATCAGTTGTGCATCTTGTCATAACGATGGTTTGGATGACGGACGAGTCTGGGACTTAGGCGGATTCGGTGAAGGCCTACGTAATACCATCGAACTCAATGGTCGTGGTGGTATGCAACACGGTATGCTGCACTGGAGTGCCAACTTCGATGAGGTGCAAGACTTTGAAGGACAGATTCGTGATATGGCAGGTGGTCTGGGACTACTCTCTGACAGTGACTTCCATTCCGGTACACGTGATACACCTTTGGGTGATTCAAAAACGGGGGTAAGTGCTGACCTTGACGCCTTAGCCGCCTATGTTGCCTCTTTAACTGAGCTCGAGAGCAGTCCTTACCAAAACAGTGACGGTAGCCTCACAACTGACGCTATTGCCGGTAAACGAGTCTATGAAGCTCAGCAATGCTCCAGCTGTCACAGTGGTGACAACTTCACAGACAGTGGGCCTGACAATCTGCATGACATTGGCACAATCAAAGCCAGCAGTGGTCAGCGCCTCAATGGAAGCCTGACGGGTATTGATACACCAACACTGCGCGGGGTTTGGTCTACTGCTCCGTATTTACATGATGGATCTGCAGCTGACTTAGCCTCGGCTGTGAATGCTCACGACGGCATTAGTTTAAGTGGTACAGAGCTTGACCAATTAGTGGCTTTCCTCAAGCAAATTGATGGTGATACTAACAATAGTAGCCGCAACACTAACCCTATTGACAATTCTGTGGTCACTTTAGATGGCGCACTGACTGAATGGTCACCGGGTGGATTCTTTGCAGTCGACCCTGATGATACGGATGGAACGACCAATCCTATTGACTGGCTTAAGGCGATTATTTCTCATAGTGATGACACGCTGTATATCGGTTATCAAAACCGTAATGCCATTGAAGCTGCTAGCAGCAGCGGCACATCACTGAGATGGGGCTGGCAGGTAATGATCGATACGGATCAAAACCCTTCAACTGGCTACAAACAGGGTGCAATCGGTGCTGATTACATCATCGAAGGACGCCATATCCAGAAGTATGCGGGTAGTGGAAGTAACTGGAGCTGGGCTAGCATTGCTAATGCACAAGCGGCTTACCAAGGTAACTCCGCAGAACTCAGTTTCCCTCGTGCGCTGATTGGCGATCCAAGCACCATTCGGGTGGTATTCCGTGGAGCGAACCAAGCCTATGATGGCGACCAAATTGACTTCTACCCTGATGATGAAAGCAGCTATTTTGAGTACAACATTCCGGATGGAACGGATCAAAGTAATGCAACACCAGTAGCAGATGCTCAAAACGTGCTGGTCAGTGCCAACTCGTCAGCGGCAGTTAATTTAACCGCCAGTGATGCTGATGGTGATTCCTTGACCTATCAAATCACCACACAGCCAGCTAATGGTCAGCTCACTGGAACTGCTCCAAATTATTTATATCAGCCGAATGTTGGCTTTATAGGTAACGACAGCTTTGCGTTTGTAGTGAATGACGGAATCATTGATAGCGCGCCGGCGACCGTAAATCTTACGATTACTAATGATCACGGTGGTGCGGTATTTAATCCAAGTGGTGATACGTTGACGCTGGACGGCTCGGCAGATGACTGGGCATCAGTGACTGCATTTGAATCAGATCCACAAGAATCAACTAGCTCTTCGAACAGAATTGACTGGCAAAGTATGTCGATGGCTCACGATGCGCAGTTCTTGCATGTGCTGTATCGCAACTATCACGACTTCAGTGCTACCGGTGAATCCGTAAGCTACATCCCTTGGGGATGGCAAACTTATCTCGACACCGACCAGAACAGCAGTACAGGCTTTAAAGTCGGCAATATTGGCGCTGATTTCATCATTGAAGGTCAGGCTATCCATCGTTATACCGGCCTGGGCACTAACTGGAACTGGGAAAATATTGGTGTTGCAGAAACAGCTGCCAATGGTGGTCCGGTCGCAGAAATTCGTTTTCCAAGAAGTTTAATCGGTAACCCTGATTCAATGCGTCTGGTAGTTCGTGGTATCAATGCCGCAGTGGGTGGATCAATGATCGACCTCTACCCGGATCAGCAAAACAATGTGGATGCGAGTACTCAGTTCTTTAAATATGAGTTTAGCAGTGGCGCGTATAACGACGGTACACCAACTGCAGAGTCTCAAGCGTTAAGCACCAATAATGATACTTCGCTAAGTATTGTACTGACGGGCCTGGATGATGAAGGTGATAGTTTGACTTATCGCGTGCTAGCCAACCCTGCCAACGGCACGTTAACAGGCACAGCCCCTAACCTGACCTACACTGCAAATACTGATTATACCGGTAACGATTTCTTCACATTCGTGGTGAATGATGGCAGTCGTGATAGTGCACCAGCCACTGTGAATATCACAGTGACAGAGACAAGCCATGAAGCTATTTCCAATCCCGTCACTGGTTTATCGATTGATGGCAATGGTGATGACTGGAATAGTCTGACTCGTTTTAATGATGATGCGGATGACATGCCTTTGGAATCTGACACCATTAATTGGCAAAACGCCTCGATGGCTCACAGCGCTGATACGCTTTACCTGTTGTATCGCAACCGTGGTCTCATCAATGCAGCAAGTCCAACTGGTAGTTACATCCCCTGGGGATGGCAAACTTATCTGGACACTGATAGCGACGCATCAACGGGTTTCCGTATCGGTGATATAGGCGCTGATTATATTGTTGAGGCGACATCAGTAAGACGATACACCGGCACAGCCAATAGCTGGAGTTGGGAGACTACTGTTATTGCTAATGTTCAGTATGCAAATGATCTGGCAGAGCTGAGTTTCCCGTTGACTGCTATTGCCAATCCAAGCGCTATTAAATTGGTTATGAAAGGCAACAACCTGTCTGTGGGTGGTAGCGATACTGATTTCTACCCGGATAGCGCCGAGTCTAGTGGTGTTAGTGGTAATTATTTCCAATACTCATTAGCTCAGTCTCTGGCTCGCACCAGTGCGCGTCCTGTTGCACTTGCTCAGGAGGTTGAGGTTCGTGCCGATGCAACCACACCAATTACACTGGATGCGAGCGATCAGGATGGCGATTCTCTAAAGTTTGCTGTGATAAAAGCGCCTGAAAACGGTAGCTTGGACGTTTCAGATGAAACCGTCACCTATACACCAGATGGTGGGTTTACCGGTGATGACAGTTTTGAGTTCGTTGCCAATGACGGCACGTATGACAGCTCTGTTGCTCAGGTCAAAGTCATGGTTAGAAACTCTGTAACCGGTGAAGGTGATAGTTCAGGTGGATCTGATACCACAGGCTCTGGCTCAAATACTGTAAGTAGTAATACTGAATCGAATGATAGTGGTGGTGGCGCTATGCATTGGTCATTACTGATGATGTTTGGTTTGGTATTCATCATCAGGCGCAAGACCGCCACTTAAACCGATAGCCTCAAGGCTTCTTGACTAAAGATCTTTAGGGCTTGAGGTCTTGAGGTCTTGAGGTCTTGAGGTCTTGAGGTCTTGAGGTCTTGAGGTCTTGAGGTCTTGAGGTCTTGAGGTCTTGAGGAATGATTGAGAAAACAAGCTTTTATAAAGTTTTCAAAAACTCAGTTAAATATTTTTGTTCCGTCTCATCCAGACTAATCTCAGGCAGATGATGACCAGTGCGCTTTTGACTAGGTGGGTTTGCATAAAAATGCACAACCTCATCTAAGGTTTTAAACCTGCCGTCATGCATATAGGGAGCTGTTTTAACTACATTGCGTAAACCTGGTACTTTGAAACTTCCAGACAATTCATGCCTGTTTTTAGACATAAATTTTAAATCATCACAGCTTTCCTTAGGTGCGTCGCTGTACTCACCTAAGCAGTTAAACTTATCCCAAGCCTGCGCCTCAGCAACTTGAGAGCGTCCCATGTCTTTGCCGCGAACACCTGTTCCTATATTTTGAAAATGCTGACTCGACAATAAAGGAGAATGGTGACAACTAATGCATGATGCCTTGCCGATAAACAATTTCAAACCGAGCTGTTCAGCATGAGTAAAAACTGCACCGCTAGCGGTGTCGGCTGGCTCAGATGATGTGTTTTTTATACCTGTTGCTGTTATGCCAGCTGTACTTACTCTACCAACTGTATCTACTATTCCAGTTGGATTGGTTTCACCCTGCTCTAACCGGCTCAGAAAACGATCAAACTTTGATTCGGGAAACTTCAGCGTTGCTTCAAATGCGGCGATTGCTTTACCAATATTTGAATAAACCCGGTTGATCTTTTTACGTGTCTCTACTGGCAGCGATTTCCAACGCTTTAAGGCTTCAATATCACCCTTTGGACTGGCATTATCCGGCCACTCTGCAATTTCTTGAAGTGATGGTACATCGCTAAAGATAGATTGATAGAGTTTGAGATATCCCTCATCACCCAGTACTTTTTTGATGACCAAGACTCTCGTTAAATTATGTTCGTTAATATTTTCAAAAGGCTCCAGCGCTTGAGACCAAACACTGTCTTTTCGACCATCCCAAAACAACCATTGTTGATAGGAAACGCCAAGTAGAGAAGGAGTATTTCTCTGACCAGGCTTCACCCCACTGGCCACTCTCATCCCATCACTAAACTCACGATCCGGCTGATGACAAGTACTACATGAAATAGTCCCTGTTTCACTGAGCCTAGGGTCAAAGAAAAGGCTTTTACCGAGTTCAATAGCATTTGGATTACTAAGGTACTTGTTACTTTCATCAGGTGCAACATCTGGCAGGTTGGTAATCGATAAGGTCTGTAATAAAGATCTCTCAGCGTCAGACCAAACAATACGATTAGACTTACCAGCGCCAATAGTAACTAATACTGAGTCATTGACTGATGGGGTTACAGTACTGTTGTTTGAGCTGAGTAATTGGTTTTTGACCTTGTTTTTGTTTGCTTCAGCGGCTGAATTTGCAGAGTCACATCCATTTAAACCGATCACCAAACCAGCAATGCTAACCGCCAGGGCAATTGGCTTTTTAACTACGCCGTTATCTTTCAGTCGCTTCAATTCAGAATTATGTAATAGCACCTGATTATTAAGTTCGCTTGTGGATTTACCTCGACTCATCAGAGCACTCCCCTGACTAGATTATAAAATCAAAGATAATTTGGTCAGTCACACCATCAATATTGACTTTGAACCCGACAATCCATGCTCCGGGCATGCTGTACTTTAAACCTTCAATCTCATAGTAACCCGCAGTGGCACCCGGTGATAAAGTAGGAACCGTAGGTAAGCCATGTCCGTGGGCTTTCATGCCACCATCGATAGCAATTTCATCTGCAAACTGCCCTTTTTTATTCTGCTTGAGTTGGATGTGACACTTCTGAAAGTCACCAACAAAAGGACTACGTGTACAGGAAAAATCGATTACCACACTGCCAGAGGACGATGCTTTTTGCATAGACCATTCCTTAGCACCGGACTTAACCGCTGCAATCGTATCTGACACTGAGCAATCGTATTTTACTTCTGTTTGTGCTTCAGACTGACAAGCTGATAAACAGAGCCCCAGCACAGCAAAGGTACCTGCAAGAACGGTGTTTTTATTAATATAGGACATTGGGTTATTTTTATATTTTTTGTTGATCAAATTATATCGCGCGACATGTAGCTCAAACAATAAAATATTGATAAACAAGCGACACACATCTTTTAATGGTGTCGCTGCATCAAAGTACCTACTTCATAATGCGTTTAATAGCGCTCCACGAAGCAGGTTTTAGTGGAAACCTCTTATTGAAGACAAGCACTTCAACACTTACGGGTTAATAGTCACAAACACCTGAATCGCATTGGTACGGCCTAAGCTATCACTAATGGCATACCAAAAGCTGTCAGATCCTGAGTAACCCGATTTGGGGGTGTACACCAGCTGACTCCCTGACTGAGTAATTCTTCCGCCGTTAACCGAATAGCTATTCACCTCAATGATCGACAAGCCGCTACCGATGTCATTTTGTAGCGGTAGTATTGTTACTGGTGAATTCACACTGGTAGTAACCGAATCTGAAACCGCAACAGGGAAAGGCGCAGCACTGTCAGTAACCGTAATGACCACCTCACCACTGTTTGTGCGCCCAATTGAATCACTAAACACATACCAAAGCTTGTCTTCACCAACAAAATCAGATTTTGGTGTATAAACTATCTTGCCATCAACAACGGATACTGACCCACCTAATAATGACCAAGGGTTTGACTCTGTGACGTACAAACCAACACCATTATCATTCGCCACGACATCAAAGGTTGCCGTCGTATTTTTCGCGGTCGACACGGCGTCAGCGACACTGGTTGGATAAGCACCGGCATCGACACCTGTTACTGTAACGGTCACTGAGGTGCTATTCGTTCTTCCCTGAGAATCACTGAATGCATACCAGAAAGTATCATCACCCGCATAACCATTGCGAGGTGTGTAAACAGCCTGATTTCCTGACATCACTATGCTACCGCCATTATAGGAGGTGCTGTTAATATCAATAATCGTCAGGCCTGCACCCGTATCGTTCGCAAATATATCAATACTTACGGACTGGCCCGCTGGCGTGGTCGCTGTGTCAGGATTCGCAATAGGGTAAGCACTGGTATTAGTGCCTGTTACGGTCATGGTAATTTTCGTGCCATAGACAGCACCCGTAACATCTTTGATTGAGTACCAGAATACCTCAGTACCAGCATAACCAGCATCTGGTGTATAAACCACCTTACCATTACTGACGATCGCAGTTCCGTTAGCAGGGTCATTCAATTCATGAATACTGATACCAGTTCCTGTGTCATTCGCCATGACATCCAATGTAATAGATTGACCTGCTGGTGTAGTAGCAGCATCTTCGTTGGCGACCAAAGGCTCCGTTGCAATCGTTCCTAATGGATTTTTATCATGCCAGTCACGAGGGATGATCTGAAAGTGATTACTATGCACGTCCATTTTCGGTGCATCCTCTGAGCGTGGCATGTGATAGAAAGAGACGCCAACCCAAGTCACTAAATCCTGACCACCCAATGATTCACCATTAGCAAACTCGTCCAAACTATCAGTGGTACAACTGTTTACACGCTGATTATGTGAGGCTATTTGCTCACAGCTTTTTGCACGAGTCACTACGAAATCATTGTAGGTAAATTGCTCGTTGGAAGGACCAATTTCACGATGCCCTGCTTCATCAAGACGAATCTCATAACCCATCAAGTGGTTCTTGGCATTGCGTAAACTGCCGTCCCTGACAATCCACGAACGTTGAGTAGATGGTGAAATACTACGGGAAACTTCATTATTGAATGTAGTCATGACACGTTGGCGCTGACCACCTGACGTATTGTAATTAATCTCCTGAACCACATCATTCGATGCAGTGCCGTTTAAGTCAAAGTCTAAACGCCAGAAGTAATTGTGCATGTGTGACAAGCCAATATTGCCAGAGCCTGACATCAACCATCCGTGTTGTGCTGCGCTACTACTAAAGCGTTGCAAAGAACCTGTGGCCAGTATTGACGGTTCAATCCGGCCATCGTCGTAAAACAGCCATTGTGGAATGTACACATAAGCACCCACTTTTGAGATGCTGAATATCTTTAGCGCTTCAGAAGTCGCTGTCGCTGACCCCACACGATAAGCAGCGCCCTTTTTTTGTATCTGGGAGCAGACTGCATCTTTCGTACCATATCGATGCATGGTGCCGCCTGGACACTCGGCACTGACCATGTCCCGGAGATAACCACCTCCCAGACCATAGTCCGACACATCATGATAACGTGCGCCATTATCATCATAAGGGACATGAATCTGTGCAACCGCCGCATCCATCAGCACCATGCGACGAGTCCCGTCTTTTGGTGTGTAGTAAATGTGGTGATAACGAATTCCATGATTGTTATTGTGCGTCCAGCACATATCCCAACGGGCACCATTCGCCAGTGTTCGGTCAATCGAATACGCATCGGCGCAGTGTTCAGCGGCCTGTGCAGGACTAAAGCCCCATAATAAAGCCCCTAAAAAGGCTAGCTTTAAAAAGACTTTGCGAGTCAATAACTGTTTCATGACACCCTCTCTACGGAATTTTTTATTGTGATTACAATGGGTTTACCGAATGCCAATCCCTTGGCAACAATTTGAATCCATTCCAGCGCATACCGATAATGTTGTCATCTTCATCACGTGCCAGATGGTGGTAGCTTAGGCGGTTCCACACCACAACATCATTGCTGTTGATGTTTTGGGAGTTCGTGAAATCTTTCACATTGGCACCGCAGCCACCTGATGTGCTGTTGTCGACAGCAAATCGCTCGCAAGCATTGTATCGAGTGAAAAACACATCATTGGCCAGCCAGGACTCGCCATTTGCACCGGTAGACTGGTGATCATAGTTAAGGAGCACTAATTCGTATGAAATAGACGACACACCATTGGTTTGTAAGCCATCACGCACTCGCCAAAAGCGCTTTACCTCAGGACTAAAGTTTCGTGCAGCTTCACTGCTTACCGTAGAGATAGACTTGCTCCGTTTTGTACGACTCACATCCAGACTACTGGTAATCTGCTCCACAATATCGTTGCTATTACTAGTGCCAAGATCAAAATCCATTCGCCAGAAATAATTATCAACAAAGCCAATACCGCCCTTCCCGTCTTGCTGCATAGGCCATGAGAAGTTCGGGTCGTAGCTAGTACGATTGATACTCCCACTCAAGCCAATCCTTGGCTCTATGGTGCCATTCTCATGAAACACCCACTCCTGTGTGTAGCTGTAGCTGCCCAGCTGAGATGCTGAAACCAGTGACAATGCTTTACCGGATACCGCAACATTAGTGCCATACTTGTAAATGAATCCGGAGTCTTTTTGTGATTGACACATGACCGCCTTCCCGCCGGAATATTTCAGCTGGCCACCGCTGCATTCACTATTGGAAAGATTGATAAAGTTACTGCCACCCAGACCAAAGTCCGTTACCAAATATTCTGCGGCAGATCCGTCATCATAATTGCGTTGAATTTGTGACAGAGACATCTCTCCGAGCACACGGCGTTGATTCTGCCCAGGTGCCTGATAACGTATATCACTGAGCACAATGCCCTCCTGATCACGTGCTTCCCAACACATACTCCAGCTTGCACCAGTGGTCAGCGTACTTTGCAAGGTCTGACCTGATGGACAAGACGGATTTCCGGGTCTGGCTTCAGCACTGGCGAATGGGTTCAGAAACAACACCACTGCTCCCAATGGCAATACTTTTTGAATCATTGATAACATTTCAGAACCTCGCTTAGTAACCCATACGTTGAGTCACAACGCCGGCTGACAGATTTACAATTGGACTAACTTCAAACACGATATTGTCATGGGTATAGAGCATTAGCTGGGCACAACGTTGCGCGCCGCAACTACTACTGGCGCTATTCACCACATTCGGCATGCTGTCAGCAAAGAAGGTAAACGCTTTATAATTGAGTTGATCGATGGAATTCAGACTGTCACCCGTAATACGCTTGTACTCTGCATTCAGAATGCTGCGTTCTTCGGGGTCATCCATCACGATATTCAAGGCACGCGTCAGTTCAGCCTGTGACATTGGTGGTTGCATATCTTTATGCCGTTTGGTGGAAATGACTTTATCCGTATCAAGATTAACGACTGCAATAATGAGTTCATCAGTGGCGTAGTCATAAGAGGTCACATCAGCCCAGCGTTGACCAATATTAGGGTCATTCTTGTCAAAGCGATGGGCCTCGACGCGCAGAAACTCAACCGTTGGTGTGGTCGCTGTATCCTCTGACTGAACTGCTACTCTCGCTGAGCGTGACGAGAATATTGACACTGCAGGGGCACTGGCGGCTACTTGCGCCAGACTTTTTGCCCGACTCACCTCACTATCAGAAACGGGATCCATGCTATTAGCTTGTACAGCTGTGCTTAGTAGCAATGAACAAACCGTCGCAACCAACATTCGCTTATTTTTCATTATCGATCTGAGCCGGTGGCCTCAGCCTCATTATTTGTTGAACATTTAATGAGGCTAGTTTAGGACGGCAGATCTATAAAAGTATTTTGAACACTGGATTAATGGAAATAAGCATCCGACAAGTGGAATTATACGGCTGCAACTTTCTCTGCTGCGGGGGCTTTTAACTTCAACCATAGCACTGATATCAACATTATCGTAATGGCAGGTAGCACGCCAAGATTGACCATCTGCCAGCCGAAGTGATGCTGCAAAAAGCCCGCAAATAGCGAAGCTGCAGCAACTGTTGAGAACATAATAAAGTCATTAGTCGCTTGGGCTTTGGCCTTTTCGGCTGGCAGATAAGCGTCGGTGAGTAATGACGTTCCACCAATAAATAAGAAATTCCAGCTTAAGCCTAAAAACACTAAGCCCATCCAGAAATGCCAGGTAGACGTACCCAGTAAGTTGGTTGAAATAGATAACAAACCCAGTATCACACCCGCTAACAAAACATTCAGCACTCCAAAGCGCTTGATCAAGCTACCGGTAAAAAAAGACGGCGCAAACATCGCCAACACATGCCATTGAATGACAAAGGCAGTGGTTGAGAAATCATGCTCATGATGCTTCATCGCCAGCGGCGTTGCGGTCATCACCAATGTCATCACGCTATAACCAAAAGTACAGCAAATCACCGCCACTAAAAACTTCGGCTGCTGAAACAACTGTAATACTGAGCGAGAAGTTTCATTGACTTGTTGCTCTTCAGGCGCTGGCAGTTTTATGAAGAACAGCACGACCATCACCACAATGTAGATCAGTGCTGCCAATAAATACGCACCAGCATAATCGGTTTCAGGAAATAATGGCTGACCCAGCTTTGCCAGATTCGGCCCGATAAATGCAGCAATCACGCCACCTACCATGACATAAGAAATCGCTTTGCTCTTGATGCTAGCGGGTGCGATATCAACCGCTGCAAAACGGAAATACCCACCAAAGCCATTAAATACGCCGACTAATGCTGTTCCTAGCGTAAAACCCCAGAAGCTGGCATTCAAGATCGACCACATCGCGATCAATCCACCACATAAACCAATCACTGACGCCAGATAAAATCCCGCCTTACGCCCCCATCGTTTCATTAAGAATGAAGCCGGGATACTGGTCGCCATTAAAGCAAGAAACTGAGCAGACAACGGCAAGGTAGCCAGTGACTTATCATCCGCTAATGCCAACCCCACTAATGATGCAACGGCCACCATTAAGATGGTATTGGTCATCATTAAAGCCTGGCACAGCGCCAATAAATAAACTGACGCGGGCATTTTTGAGCGTTGGGTAGTCGACATAAAGTTTGTGCCTAATTATATGAATTTCAAAATGGTACTCACCATAAGACTTATGCGATACTCGCGTCTATCTTTTTTCCGGATAAATAATCCGCTATTTAACAAACCGTTCTATCAAGGATTTCCCCATGTCACAAGCGACCTCACGCCCAGTCCAACGAGCGTTAATCAGTGTTTCTGATAAGTCAGGCATCGTCGATTTTGCCCGTCAGCTACACCAGCTAAATGTTGAAATATTATCAACCGGCGGAACCGCCAAACTGCTTGCTGATGAAAACATTCCGGTTATCGAAGTTTCTGATTACACTGGTTTTCCGGAAATGATGGACGGACGAGTGAAGACCCTTCACCCCAAAATTCATGGTGGTATTCTGGCGCGCCGTGGCACGGATGATGCGGTGATGCAGGAACATAATATTCCGGGCATTGACCTGATTGTGGTTAATCTCTACCCATTTGAAGCGACAGTATCAAATCCGGATTGCTCCCTAGAAGATGCTATTGAGAACATCGATATTGGCGGGCCGACAATGGTTCGTGCCAGTGCCAAGAACCACGCGCATGTGGCTATCGTTGTTGACCCTAACGACTATGACCACGTCATCGGCCAGCTAACCGACAATAGTGGCGTAATCGAAGCCGATAGTCGCTTTAAGATGGCGGTTAAAGCATTTGAACACACCGCTCGTTATGACGGCATGATCGCGAACTACTTAGGCAAAATCGTTGAAAACGGCAAGCCAGAAGGTTTTGCGACGACTTTCAACACGCAACTTACGCTGGCTCAAACCATGCGTTACGGTGAGAACCCACATCAGAATGCAGCGTTCTATATAGAGCCAAACAATAGTCAAGCCTGTATCGCCTCAGCTAAGCAACTGCAAGGCAAGGAGCTGTCATACAATAATATTGCTGACACTGACGCGGCTTTGGAATGTGTTAAGCAATTCGTTGAGTCCCCTGCTTGTGTGATTGTGAAACATGCTAATCCCTGTGGTGTGGCAAAAGCCAATACCTTGTTAGAAGCTTATGACAAAGCCTTCCAGACAGATCCTGAATCTGCCTTTGGTGGCATCATCGCTTTCAATCAGCCCTTAGATACAGTAACCGCTCAGGCCATTGTTGATCGTCAGTTTGTTGAAGTCATTATTGCTCCATCCGTTGAAGATGGTGTGAGCGACATTGTCGCTGCTAAGAAAAATGTTCGTTTACTTACTTGTGGTGCATTTGATCAATCATCAACTCATCTGGACTACAAACGTGTGACGGGCGGTTTGTTGGTTCAGGACAGTGACCAGTTGCTGTATCAGGAACTAAACATTGTGTCTGCTCGTGCACCAAGCGAAGAAGAAATGCGCGACATGCTGTTTGCATGGAAAGTGGCTAAATACGTAAAATCCAATGCTATCGTCTATGCTAAAGACAACCGCACTGTTGGAGTTGGCGCAGGTCAGATGAGCCGTATCAACTCAGCGCGTATTGCAGGAATTAAAGCTGAGCACGCTGGTTTAGTAGTACCGGGTTCAGTGATGGCATCAGATGCTTTCTTTCCGTTTAAAGACGGTATTGAAGCAGCGGCAGAGGCCGGTATTGCAGCGGTCATCCAACCAGGTGGCTCAATGCGTGATGCTGAGGTGATTGAAGCGGCAGATGCTGCGGGTATGGCGATGATCTTTACAGGTATGCGTCACTTTAGACATTAATACACCTTGAAATGTCACTAGAAAAAAGCCGCTGGGTAGTGATACCTCAGCGACTTTTTTTCGTTAATACTGCTGAACACCATATAAATATTACAATACCTATATGTTGATTTGCTTTGGGATATGAAAAATAAAAAGAATCATAAGCTAAGAATCCGAAATAGCCGTAATCACCACTAAAGCCGCAAAAATAATCAAGCCAATCGACCAACTTCTGGCATGTGATGACACCACTCTAAACCTCGCAAACGACGCTAGACCAAACACCGCTCCAATGATGCCCAGCAAACCACCCGCAATGGCATCCTGAGTGGCGACCACATCTTCCGAGACCATCATCATGCCGCAAAACGAGAAAAACAAACTCGTGAAATTTCTCCAGCCAATCTTTCTTGGATCTTCGGTATAAAGGTAGATTGCCTCAATGACTTTGCGAATATCAGCGTTCCAGTCATCATCTCTGATAATAATCGGCTCAATAAATGCCAGGTCTTTTATCCGATCTGGTAAGTCATCAGAGTGTAGTCTAGGTGCATTATCAACTAATACCGGCACCACCTTAAAATCGTTCTTAAGTGCTGTGGCAATTTCCATCGCCACATAGTCATCGGGATCATCAAGGCGTCTGGTGCCGTCAGGATTTCTTTGATCTAACCAGCCATCACCGATTACAACGAGCATCACGGCACAGCTCTTAAGCGACTCTTCGATACCCTGCTTCCAGTTTGAACCACCCACCAAGGACGACTTATCGTGAAAGATAGCGTTGTAACCGAAATTAGCTGCAATGGCATCGCTGACTCTACCGGCTTGCATCAGTGACACTTTCTGTCGGTAGTTGATAAAGATTTTCCTACGTGGGCCAGAACTAATCACGCTTGTTTTGGCAAGCTTGTCATGCCAACCCTGCTTTTTTATATCAAATGCAATCCAGATGACACCCAGCATTAGCGCAGCGACAGAAACTATGGATGAGAAGAAACGAATGAGGTATTGAGACTTACTTGGAGCTTCGCCGGTTTCCAGATCAATAATCGACAAACCAAATAATCGCTTTCCGGGTGAAGCCGCCATGAACAACCAGAATGGCATTATCACCATTGACGCAGCGATGAGCTGAAGACCAATATTGAGGAGTGTTAACTCCCAAGGCTCACCTAACTTGACAGTTTCCGGGGTAATCAGCAGTGACAAACAGACAAAGACGATTTGAATCAGAACATAGTCAACCGCGAAGGAAAAAATCCTCAGCCAAAAGCCTGCATATTGACGCCTCTGCAACATGAATCATCCCCGCAACTTATGAAGCCTTCACGACTTTTGTGCCGGCTACTAAATCATGTAGACAACGACGCTCCTTACCAAAGATAAACAGAATATCGACAAGCGCTAACAAACTACCTATGACTGGTATGCTCGCCACCACATTCAACGGAAGCACACGTAACAGGAATATTTTTGACAACGGCAGAATCTTATCTGTTTTATAGGAGACGATGCGTGTACCAACCAGTTTTTTACCTACAGTTTGACCATCTCTGGCAAGGAAATATCCGTGGATAACAAAGTACATCACCAAGGCTAAAACACCCAGCATGATAGTCTGCAGAATACTGCCAGCTCCCGTCATCATACTTTCCCAATAACCCGTGATATAAATTAGCGGGAATGTCACTAAGATACTGATAATCGCATCGATAACAGCGCCACCAAATCGAGCGCCGCGCGTGGCTAGCTCAATGTGTTTATTGCTATCGCTTTCTGTTTGAAGATTTGATGTTGGCGCTGCATAGGGATTTTGTTCATTCATATTGATATCCTTGTTACCGGCGATTAGAGTAAGTCTCAGGAAACTAAAACTTTACGCTAATCGCCAAAAAAATGTAACTTTGATAACAATATTAAGTCAACTTTTGTAAGAATAGCTTAAGCAATCCCCGCCTGATTCTTAGCCGCACGCACCGTGTTATACATCAGACAAGCAATTGTCATTGGGCCAACACCACCCGGTACAGGAGTAATCGCTCCTGCAACTTCTTTAGCGGCATCAAAATCAACATCACCAACCAGTCGGTTCTTTTCCAAGGCTTCATCGTAGATACGATTAATACCTACATCTATCACCGTCGCTCCCGGCTTAATCCAGTCGCCCTGAATGAAGTGAGGAATACCCACAGCTGCCACCAAAATATCCGCTCCACGACAGACTTCAGGCAAATCCTGAGTGCGTGAATGCGCAATGGTCACTGTACAACTTTGCTGTAATAACAAAGCTGCCATGGGCTTGCCCACGATATTAGAGCGACCCACTACAACCGCATTTTTCCCACTTAAGTCACCCAGCTCATCCTGTAGCAACATCAAAGAACCTAACGGTGTACAAGGTACCATGTTGTTTTGGCCAACCGATAAAGCACCAACATTGCTGATATGGAAGCCATCCACATCTTTATCCGGACTGATCGCATTGATAACAGCGTCACTATTGATCTGCTTGGGAACCGGTAACTGCACCAAAATACCATGCACTTCAGGATCATTATTTAAGTCATCGATCAGCGATAATAATTCTGCTTCAGAGGTCGTATCATCAAGGTGGTGAGAGCGAGAATCGATGCCCAACTGTGCGCAGCGTCTTACTTTAGCGCCCACATATGTCGCGCTTGCAGGGTCTTCTCCAACTAACACCACGGCAATACAGGGCGATAACTGCTTGTCCTGCTTTAATGAGGCAACTTCATCGGCTAGCTTGTCGCACAGACGGTCAGCAAAGGCTTTTCCATCAATTAACTTGCTCATTGACACTTCTCCAACGGGAACTTTAAAAAAATAGCGATAATGATGGGGATGCGCTTGATAAGTGTCAATGCAATAAAGCTAGGTATTAGCGTTAAATGTACTAATGAGTCGGACACCGGAGGTAAAATGTCACAAACATCCCTGATCACCCAATTGATGCAAGTACTGCGTCATGCCCCGGACACCGCAAACCCGGATGATGTGACGTTACTGGAAACCCATATCTCATGGATTATCCTAACCGGCCGTATTGCCTATAAACTTAAAAAACCAGTCAATCTGGGCTTTCTCGACTTCACGACACTGGCTAACCGCAAGCACTTCTGCGAAGAAGAATTACGACTCAATGCACGACTCGCTGCAGACTTATATCTGGGTGTTGAAACCATTACTGGCAACGCTCAGCAGCCAGTAATAAATGGCGAAGGCCCGGTGATTGATTACGCCATTCGCATGCGGCAATTCCCACAGTCAGCCCAATTGGATAAGCGTTTGGAGCAACACTTACTGCTACCGGCTGACATGGAAGCATTAGGAGCTATGATCGCCCGCTTCCATCAACAACTACCACCTGCCGAAGCAAACATTGATTACGGTAGTGTCGAACAGATCCATAGTGATGTTGGTGATAACCTAAGCGTCATCAAAGATTATTTTGAAGCAACTTCCAGCGACACACCTGATAATCCTTCATTGGATGATCGGCAGACACTGACAGCCATTGAAGACTGGGTCAAAAAGCAAAACCAAGCACTTGATGACGTGTTTGCCCAACGCAAACAACGGGGATTCATTCGTGAATGTCATGGGGATCTTCACCTCAGAAATCTGATTTGGCTGGACGATCATCCCGTGGCGTTTGACTGTTTAGAATTTGACGAGTCACTGCGCTGGATAGACGTGATGTGTGAAATCGCCTTTTTAGTCATGGATTTAATGAGCCGGGACCAAGATGCCCTCGCCTATGCTTTCCTCAACCACTACCTGCAACAAACCGGTGACTATCAGGGACTCACCGTCTTACCCTACTACATTAGCTACCGCGCAATGGTCAGAGCCAAAGTGGATGCACTGCGTCATCAGCAGTCGGGGATAAGTCCGCAGGAGCTAGCTGCAACAGATACTGAGTTACATGCTTATATGAATTTGGCGCTGCGTATTAGCCAGCCTAGACGAGCCAGACTCATCATCACACGAGGCATGTCAGCATCGGGTAAAAGCACCATTAGCCAAGTGCTGTCAGCACAGATCAGCGCAATTCGTATTCGTTCGGATGTGGAGCGTAAACGACTCTATGACCTTGAAGCGACTGAATCCGCGGCCAGTGCTCCAGATACAGGCTTGTATAGCAAATCCATCAGCACTAAGACCTATACAACACTGTTAGCGCTGGCAGAACACAGTTTAGCGGCTGGTTTTGATGTTATTGTCGATGCTGTATTTATGCACCACACACAGCGCCGGGTATTCCAAGAGCTTGCTGAACACAACAACTATGATTATGTCATTCTGGAATTCACCGCCAGTCCCGATACGCTCAGGCAACGCATAGTCTCACGCGTGAAAGAAGCTTCAGATGCTGACCTGACAGTGCTGGAACATCAATTATCACAATGGCAGCCCCTTCAGACCGATGAGACGAAGTATCGTATTGAGGTGGATACCGAACAAGCTATTGATATCGCGGCGTTTGCTCAAAAACACTTATAACGCAGATGCATAACAGGCACCACGTTATAGAATCCGGGCATCACTAACAGGATGATCTAACTGCTAGTCAGCCGGGATGTAAAGCGCGTATTATGACCTATCTATTTGACACAGTGCATTGTAGTCGCTTACGTAAAAGAGCGGCACTATAATCCCCAACCCGACTGAGAGACTTATGGATAAGAACGTAGCAAGCCACACCACTCATGACGCTGAGGCAGATCAACGCAATCAAGACATCAAAATTTATGTTAACGGTGACATCCTGCATCGGTCAGACGCCAAGGTATCTGTTTATGATAGTGGGTTTATGTTGGGCGACGGCATGTGGGAAGGTATGCGCCTGTACAACGGGGTGTGGGCGTTTTTTGATGATCACATGGATCGCTTATTTAATAGCTGTAAAGCTGTTTCCATCGATATCGGTATGGACAAGCAAGGCATCCTCGATGCATTGACTCAAACGGCTGCAGCTAATGGTATGAGTAGTGATGTGCACTGTCGTTTGATGGTAACTCGCGGAGTTAAGGACAAGCCCTTTCAACATCCCGAACTGTCTCGCTCTGGCCCTACGATCGTGATTATTATGGAACACTCCAAACCGGTCGCAAGTTTGCATAAAGCGGGGATTCGTTTGGCTACGGTTCCGCAAATCCGCGGTTTGCCGATGACACAGGATGCCAAGTACAACTCACACTCCAAACTAAACTGCATTATCGGTTGCCTGCAAGCTGAACAAGCCGGTGCGGATGAAGCGCTCATGCTTGACCCTAATGGCTTTGTAAACACCACCAATGCATGCAACTTTTTTATCGTCCGGCGTGGCGCGGTCTGGACCTCAACCGGCGACTATTGCATGAATGGCGTGACGCGGCAGAAAGTAATCGATTTGTGCCGAAGCAATGACATTCCAGTGTTTGAAAAGAACTATTCACTCTATGAAGCTTATGGAGCGGATGAAGCCTTCTTAACCGGCACTTTTGGCGCACAAACACCTGTAGCAGAGATTGATGGTAAAAAAATTGGTGGGCACGATGGAGCCGGGCCGATTACTCAGCGCTTACAAGGCTTATACAAAGCGCTGATCAATGATCATGTCGATGAAATGAACTCGATAAAATCGTAATTCCGGTTACAGCACAAGCGTAAATGTATCGGTATGACTATCTGCTGATAACCGCTGCGAATTTCATTGTAATATAGCTACATCTCACTAACGGTATTCCACAATGCTCGACTACCTAATCCAAAACGCTAGCCTTCCCGATGACCGCGCCAACATGTCCATTGGCATTAAAGACGATAAAATCGTGGAATTAAGTCAGGCACAAAACCTCCCTGCTCACCAAACTTACAATGCCGCAGGCAATCTGGTCACGCCCCCCTTCGTTGATAGCCATTTCCATATAGACTCCACCCTAAGCCTTGGCCAACCGCGCTTAAACCAAAGCGGCACGCTACTGGAAGGCATCCAAATCTGGAATGAGCTAAAGCCGGACCTCAACGCCGAGCACATCAAAAAGCGCGCTTTAGACATCTGTAAATGGGCCGTTGCACAAGGCACACTGGCGATTCGCTCTCACGTGGATATCTGCGATGATAGTCTGCTGGCTACGGAAGTCTTGCTGGAGGTTCGCAAGGAAATGGCCCCATGGATTGATCTTCAGCTGGTGGCTTTTCCGCAGGATGGTTATCTGCGCTACAAACACTCCGTTGCCAATCTGAATCGCGCGTTGGATATGGGCGTAGATGTAATCGGTGGTATACCGCATTTTGAGCGCACCATGAGCGATGGCGCAGCGTCGGTCAAAGCCCTCTGCGAACTGGCTGCGGAGCGCGGCCTAATGGTGGATATGCACTGCGATGAGTCGGATGATCCCTTATCACGGCACGTCGAAACGCTGGCGTATGAAACGCAGCGATTAGGTTTACAAGGGCGAGTCACAGGTTCACATCTCACTTCCATGCATTCAATGGATAATTATTACGTCAGCAAGCTGATGTCGCTCATGGCGGAGGCAAAGCTGAATGTGGTGGCTAATCCGCTGATCAATATCACCCTGCAAGGCCGTCATGACAACTACCCGAAACGACGCGGTATGACGCGGGTTAAAGAGCTCACGCAGCGCGGCATTAACGTCGCCTATGGTCACGACTGCATTATGGACCCGTGGTATAGCCTCGGCAGCTACGACATGCTGGATGTGGCACACATGGGCCTACACATTGGACAAATGACCGGGGTAGCCGAAATGCAGGCCTCATTTCAATCCGTTACCGCAAACGGTGCCAAAACAATGAACCTCGAAGGCTATGGACTGGAGATCGGTTGTCATGCTGATTTGGTGGTACTTCAGGCTAAGGATGCGGTTGAAGCCTTGCGCTTACGCAGCAACCGCTTACTGGTCATGCGCCGAGGTAAAGTGGTCGCTAAAAGTGCTCTCAAAGTGTCAGACGTAATGCTAGGTGAGCAGAGCGAAACGATTGATTTTCGCTTATAGAAAGCTGCGGAGCATGCGCTGATTAAAGCAAGCCAGATGATACGATAAGACAGTCACCACAAGCCAAAAACACATTGGCCTGTGGTGATAACAAGCATATGACTAAGCTGTCTGACCAATCTTCGCAGGCAAAGGAACCGCCAACACATCACACTGTGCATGTGATGACACATAGTTGGTTGTAGAGCCAATTAATGAACCAATGCCGCGGCGGCTGCGTGTACCCAATACAATCAAGTCCACGTTCTGCGCTTGTGAGTAAGACACAATGCTGTTCACGGGTGAACCCATCATCACCTCGCCTTGAGAGCGAGGTATTTCCAACTCATCCAGCAACGCGTGTAACTGCTTTTCACCGCTTTCCAGCAAATCAGCCTGCAGTCCTGCAGCGTCAGGAGATAACACACCAAAACCTAGCGGTTGATAATAATAGTCGTTAATTACTGCTTCATTAACCACATGAATCACCCGCAAGTCAGCGGAAAAGCTATTAGCAATCGACTTAGCGCGGTGAGCCGCATAACGGGCGTTTTTGGAAAAATCTACGGCCACTAAGACAGTCTTATAATCAGTCACTTCAGCTTCATCTAATGCCGCTTCCAATAGTTGCTCACTTCGCAACCAGTCCCAGGCATCGTGGGAAGCGCTTTTGTCGAAGTACTTCATGTCGGCGTCCACAAAGGGCTTACTGAGGGCAACACCAAGACGCTCCCACAGCTTCTCACCAACAATAGCGATCTTCTCAAAGCTTTGCTGATTAGTCAGGCCAAATTCCAAATCATCTTTCATAGCCGTCAACTCTGCACCTTGCAGATGGTCCAGCTCGATCAATAATGAGATTTTGCCATAGCGTTTGATGAGGCTTTCCAGCTCAGGCAAAAATGCCTGATACTCTTCATGTGTGACTCGTCCGGACACTCGTACTGCAAATATATTGTCTTCTCTAACGGGTATAAACTGAAACATACGCTACTCCTTCAGGCCTGCAAGTGACTAAGTGCGCCTGGCATTTAGCTGATACTTGAATTGACCCAGTTTACAATCTGACTGGGTGACATGGCACCGGATTGGCGAGCCACCTCACGACCGTTGTGAAAGATAATCATGGTTGGAATGCTGCGAATTGCATACTGTCCTGCCACTGACTGTGCAACCTCAGTATTGAGCTTTGCCAGTATGGCGCGAGACTGCAACTCAGCTGCCGCTTGTGCATAGGCTGGTGCCATTTGCTTGCAAGGGCCACACCACTCTGCCCAGAAGTCAACCACCACCGGCAGATCATTATTACCAATAAATTTGGCAAAACTCTGATCCGTTAAATCAGTAGGTGTAGCGGGCAATAAGGCCTTTTTACACTTTCCACAGACCGGTTGTTGTTGCAAACGACCCTGAGGTACGCGGTTGGTAGCACCACAGGCGGGGCAAACAATATGGCTTGATTCACTCATAACATCTCTCCAATAGCTAAATAGTACAGCAGTTATTGAAGTGTGATGTTGACCTCTGTCAATCTATCGATACATTAACCACTGCTTATAGTGTCTTTATATTGGGGATACTAAGCTACAATCAAGTCTTATTCCGATAGTCCTCAATCGGAATAATTTCCAGCGGGGTTCCTCCCTTTAATGGCGGCTCGTCACACTCTTTAAACACACGGAACTGACAGGACTGGCACATCACATGATCCAATGCGACGGTGGTAATTTTATTGATTGCATCCTTCTTTTGCTCAAAGAAATACTGTGCACCGATGTGTTCGTCAAAGTGTCCACGATGAATAAAGTTGTTCACCTTGGGCTTTAGCTCTGCAAAGTACAGACCGCCACCTTTTTCCTGCAAACGATCAGACTCTTGTTCAATCATTTCCGCACCGGTCATATCAATAAAATTGACCCCGGTGCCGATCACCAAAATGTGCTTTATCCCTTGCTTCTCGCTAATGTAATGCAGGCGATTCTGAATATGGTTGGCAGAACCAAAGTACACTGACATATCTACGCGGATAATTTTTAGCTGAGGACACTCCTGCAAATTATGCGTGCGGGATTCTTTTACCAGTGTTGGTTTACCGGTATCCGGATCACGCATCGGCGCAAGGCTGACCACATCCGGAATAGAAGTTCTGGCCAAAAAGATCACCAGTGACAGCATCACACCCAAATAGATTGCAAACTCAAGCTCTAGAAACAAGGTCGCAAAAAACGTTGTCAGTAATATGCTGGTTTCCGAGCGACTGGTTTCAAACACTTTACGAATCGTTCCCCAGTTGACCAGACTGTATGCAACCACCAGAATAATTCCACCCATGGCAGCTGTTGGCAGATAGCGTGTGTATGGTGCAACTAATAGTATAATTGCTGCCAAAATGACGGCGGCAAAAATCGCTGACAATGGCGTTTGCGCACCCGCACTGTAGTTCACTCCTGAGCGCGTAAATGAACCGGAACCTGCATAACTGGAGAAAAAGCTCCCCACGACGTTAGACATTCCCTGACCAAAGAACTCCTGGTTACCATCAATGCGCTGGTGCGATTTTGAGGCAATCGCCCGACTGATCGATACGGCTTCTATCAAACCTAATAAGGCGACAGCAAATGCTTGTGGGCCCAGCGCTTTAAAGGTTTGTAATGAAAAATCAGGTGATGAAATGGGCGGCAGACGCGCCGGTATCTCTGCAACAAAATTAATGCCGACAGACTCTCCTCCCAACGCAATAGCAAGGATTCCACCGACAATAAGTGCCACCAGCATATTCGGTACTTTTGGCATGAATCGCTTGATCAATACCGCCGTGACTAATGTCGTCATACTGACGGCAAAGATGGCCCAGTTGGTATTGGGTAGTTGATGGAAAATATCGACCCAAGTGTGTAAAAACGAACTTCCCCGCTCTACCTCCACGCCCAGCACGTACTTCATTTGACTACTGGCAATCAAGATGGCTGCGCCCGCAGTAAAGCCAATTACAACGGTATGGGAAACAAAGTTAACCAATACACCCAATCTTGCCAACGCGAAAGCTAGCTGATACACCCCTGCCAAAAAGGTGATGGTCAGCGCATTTTGGATATATTGCGCACTGCCGGGTTCTACACCACCGGTATTCAACGTCGAAAAGATAACGATCGATATAGCCGTTGTCGGGCCTGAGATTAAGTGAAGTGACGAGCCAAATAATGCCGCAATAATGGGCGTTACCATAGCGGTGTAAAGCCCATATTCCGGCGGTAATCCGGCAATCGTAGCGAACGCAACACCCTGAGGTAATACAATAACCGCGCCAGTAATTCCTGCTAACAGATCAGCCTTTAAACTGTCTTTGTTTATGCTGGGTAGCCAATAAATAAATGGAAATAGAAACTGGAGGAACGAGTTCATAGCGGCCATTTTTGTTGGTATTAAAGCGCCTCAAGTCTACGCCTATTTATTGATAATGCGTCAGTCCAAAGGAGATACATTTTGTGAGTACCACTTTCAATAAAATTAATACTCCCTATTGTTTTTGATTTTCCTCAATGTCTAATAAAAAATGACAGCGTATGATCCGATGATTTACCCAATTGATCAGGTATACATCACATGGATACGTCATCTCAGCTCATAGAGTCGCGCCTGACACACATGCCGATTTCTTTCTTTTCTGTTGTTATGGGCATGGCAGGAATGACCATTGCCTGGGAAAAGGCCCAACAAGTTTTCGGCACCGACCTTGGCTTTGTTAATGCATTATTAGCGACTTTAACGGCGCTTGTGTTTATTGCATTGGGGGTGATGTATACACAGAAAATTATTAAACACCCTGAGCAAGTATCGGCTGAATTAAAGCATCCGGTGAAGTTGAGTTTCTTCCCGACGATTTCCATCAGCTTTCTGTTAATGTCGATTGCCTTTATGTCGGATCTTATTCCACGACCCAATCCCAGCCCGTTTGCTGCCAACACTGTTTATTCTGATCGCACCACCGGCGGTTGGTTTTGTAGCCTATATGAAGCTTAACGGAGGTGAGTTGGATGCATTTGCACGGGTTCTGTATTTCTCTGGTTTGTTCCTGACACTACTGCTGTTTACTCAGTTTAAGCGTTTTATCAATCTGCCATTCTTCTTATCCTGGTGGGCATATTCATTCCCGATTGCGGCGATTACTATCGCAACACTGGTCATGTTTGAGAGCACACAGAAGCTTGGCTTTATGTGGTTGGGTGGGTTGTTGTTGGTATTGATCACGTTTTTGGTGGGACTGTTATTGGTACGCACCGGACTGGCAATTCAGAATAAGGAGATTTGTGCGGAAGAGCACTGATATCACTCGGTCGCAGTACAACAAAGGGCGTATTATTCTGAGGCGTATACGCCCTTTTTATTGATTGACGAGGCAAATGGCAGCGTTCACACTCGCTCTATTCTCACCGTCGTTTTGGGTATCATCACGTCATGCCTCACACCAGCAAACTTTCACCACTGATGATTCAGGGCTGCACCTCTGATGCTGGCAAGTCCTATCTCGCTGCCGGATTCTGCCGCCTTTACGCTAATCGCGGTATTCGGGTCGCGCCTTTTAAAGCACAGAATATGTCGAATAATGCCGGCGTCACGCCAGACGGTGGTGAGATTGGCCGCGCACAATTACTGCAGGCACAAGCTGCCCGACTCTCCCCAAGCGTCTATATGAATCCAGTGTTGCTAAAGCCAGAAGCCGACTCGATGTCGCAGGTAATTTTACTCGGCAAGGCACAACCGCAACTCAAAGCCATTCCCTGGCAGGAACGCAAAGATTATCTCTGGGAAACCGTTAAAAGTAGCCTGCAGAAAATGCAGAATGACTATGACCTGCTGATTATTGAAGGTGCCGGAAGCCCTGCTGAAATCAACCTGCGCTCCGGTGATATCGTCAATATGCGCATTGCGTTAGAAGCTCAGGCACAGGTACTGTTGACATCGGATATTGACCGTGGCGGATCATTCGCTCACTTGCTCGGCACCTGGCATTGCCTTGAACGTCACGAACAACAACGCATTGCCGGATTTCTGCTGAATAAATTTCGGGGTGATGCATCACTACTGGGAAATGCAATGGAGTGGCTGGAGGGTAAAACGCAGATACCTACATTGGGTGTTATTCCTATGCTCAACCTACCACTGCCTACAGAGGATGCGTATTCTCAACAGGCCGGTGTATTGAATGGCTCAGACAGTGATTGCGTATCTATGACTGGGCAAGTCACCAGGATCGCCATTATCCGTACACCTTACATGTCAAATTTTGATGAGTTTGATGCGCTCATTAATGAGCCGGATGTTCAGGTAGCGTTTGTCGATAAACCGACAGAACTAGCGGATGTGGTGGCAGTGATTATCCCCGGCTCTAAACATGTCAGTGTTGATTTGGAATTTCTAAAGCAAGGTGGTTTTGCTGCGCGGTTACATCAATTAGCGGCCCAAGGTGTGCAGATTCTGGGTGTATGTGGTGGCATGCAAATGCTGGGCAGGTCACTAAATGATCCACATAATCTGGAAGGCGGCTATACCAGTCAAGGCTTAGGATTACTGGCAATCGATACCACACTGGAAGCCGAGAAAACCACTCAGCAAACCACTGCTACCTTGGTCAATAGTGGCGCTCAGGTCACAGGCTATGAAATCCACCATGGAAAAACCAGCGCGGACAATGGCGTCAAACCCTACCTGAAGAACCAGCAAGAACTGGTGATAGGGTATGTGCAAGGCAATATTGCCGGCATGTATGCACATGGTTTATTTGATAATGCGGTCTATCGACAGGAGTTTTTGCAGAAACTGGGGATTGAAGCGCAGGCTGGGGAGTGGAGCGAGCAAGTGGATGCTGCATTGGACACATTGGCGCTTCATTTGGAAAAACACTGCGATATGGCGGCGATTGATCGGGCGATTGGGCTACGAGGCTAAAAAAGGCTGATATCCCGAGAGATATCTCAAAATATTAGCAGGCATAGTGCCCTAACTCATCAAGCGTTGTTTTTGTCTGCCGAGTATGTCTCCACCTGTTGCATCAACTCTTCAACCTCACCATTTCGTACCTGCTCATAAATAGCCTGCACTGAAAGACTCATACCAACCGACTCTAGCTCTACCACATCGTCCCAGTAATAATAGGAAGGCTGCCACCCCTGATTTCGGCGAAACACTTCAACCTCAACCCGTTCTTGTTCAACCAAAACATATTCCTGTAGGCTCGGTAAGTTGATGTATTCAAGTCGCTTGATTTGCCGATCCAGCTGGTGAGTACCTTTAGATAATACTTCAATGAGTATTAGTGGTGAATCTGTAGAATAGTCATCAATAAACTGATCATCGCAAACAACCGTTACATCAGGGTAGCGATAGTGATCTTTACTGGTTTTCACCAACAGGTCACTGCTAAAAGGACGACAATCTGTACCGCGCAAGTGAGTGACTAAACTAGTCAGCAAATTAGCGGTGATCTGGTTATGATTAATACTCGCCCCAGCCATCGCATAGACAGAACCATCAGCAAACTCATGGCGAACTTCACTCTGGCGTTCTCCTTCGAGGTAGTCCTCTACGCTAAGTTGATTGTGCTGTTCTGCTAGTGGCATGTCAGGCCCCTTGATTAAGTAATATATCTATATTAGAGATTAACTGAAAAAGAATAGCAAATGTGTCTACACAGCGAGTCTGAAGTACCCAATAAGCGCTGTACACCATAAGCACTTCATGACTAGAGTAGTTTAGACTTGAGTAAAATGCAGATCCATTTAAAGTAGATATCAGGAAAGTTGCACATAGGATGACATCATGAATCAGCATTACCGTTCTATCCGCAAAATTGACCCTGAGCACTGATAACCGAGGATGGTTATGAGAACCTGACCCAGTTTCCGTATGATAAGAAATTGATGGGAATGAGCTGATGCTAGCTCATGTTCCGTTAGCAGAGATCTCACGACGAACAACTATAATGTGACACTCCACCTGCTTCAAAAAACTGTTCGGGCTTCAACCTATTGTACTTATCATCAACACCTTGTGACTGCTCTGCATAAGGCCGCGTCATAACCTCTTGTAGCTCACGAATTAGCCCATAGTCTTGCTCTGCTGCTACCTTATAAGCAGGCGCAACAAACCACTCACGCAAACTGTACTTGGCATTGACGCTCTTCATCTGTCTGGATATTTCCTCAGGCGAACGGGAAGCAGCATTATTAATCAGCATTTTCCATTGTGTGAACCACTTAGCCCAACGCTCATCCAGCGCTGTCGATTCGGAGTAGAAGCTCTTTTTAAGTGGGATAATATCCTCAGGTAGTGCTGACAGTTCACGGAAGAACATCGTGTAATCGACCGTCGTTTTCATCATCAGCCTAAGTAGTTCATGGAATAGTGCTTCGTCGAAACTATCTAATCCCAGTTTAGACGCCCACATCTCATCCATCTTGCTTTGCATAACATCTGGAAAACCACGTTGAATATCATCAAGTTGCTGTAAAGCCTCGGGATGTGATTTCAGTAAAGGCCTCAAAGCTGTACAAAAACTCGCGAAATTACGTTCTGCTGCAGCCGGCTGGTTGAAGAAGCAGTAATGCTCTCCACCGCCTGTCCACGGCTGAAAATATGGATCAAACACCTCGCAGAATCCAAATGGGCCATAGTCCAGCGTAAAACCACCTGCGGCACAGTTGTCACTATTAAAGTTGCCCTGGCAATAACCAACCCGTATCCAATTCGCGACCAAGGAGGTCAGGCGATTGCGAAACTCACGTGCCAGCATCGCGACTTTTTCTGTCATAGGCAGCTGCTGGTCGATAACATCTGCGTACTCACGGTCAATAAGGTGCAGAACAATTTGCTCCAGCTCTGCCATCGCTTGTGGGTGAGCTTCACTTCGCGCACGGCGACCAAAGATTTCAAGCTGACCAACGCGGATAAAGGATGGCGCAACGCGTGTCGAGATAGCAACAGCTTCAGCAATAAGCACATCCGGATCTTGCTCGCGAGACCCTTCCGAGTACCACGGGCGTTTAACCGTTTCGGTCAATGATGCATACAAACACAGCGAGCGCGAGGTTGGCACACCTAGCGCATGCATGTGCTCCTGCGCTAAAAACTCACGCACGCTTGATCGCAATACAGCACGGCCATCTGCACCTCGAGAGTATGGCGTACGCCCGCTGCCTTTAAGCTGCATTTCCCAGCGTTGTCCGTCGATCATTGCTTCAAGCACTGAGATGGCACGACCGTCACCATACCCATTACCAGTTTTAAAGGGACACTGCTGAGTAAACTCTCTACCGTAAATAGACAGCGCGTAGCCAGTGGCCCAGCCTATCTGACGCATTGGTTCCGGCACATCTGAAAGATCACCGGAAAACAGTCTGATGAAATCGTCGGACTGCGCTAAACTATCTGCGAGGCCCAATTCACTAAAGAAATTTTTGCTATGAGTGACGTATTCAGGATTTTCAATTGGCGAGGGAGTGACCGGCACATAATGACCAGAGTAGATTTGACGTGGCGAGTGATTGGCTCCGCTTAAATCCGCATCAGGGTCTGCAGTGAGTGTATCCATTAGCGAGTAATCTGCCAAAGCGGCAAGATCACTCAGCGTTTCCAGCGGCTGCTTTGGTTTTGTATCCGTCGTTTGTGTCATGCGCAGTGATTCCCTTTTCTAGCAGCTTGGTTTGAGACTGAAGCTTGAATTGATCAATGTATCTGCCTGCTCCTATCCTAATGTCTAAGACGAGCAGCAAACTCATCAAGCCTACGACAACCCAGTTGACTCATATTGTTTCTAAGGTCGTTACTCAGTATCTCAATAACATGATTGCCACCGGCATGACCGAGCGCAGCAACGCCATACATAAACGGTCGTCCCAGCAATACAAAATCCGCTCCCAAAGCGATGGCGCGGATAATATCCAGACCGGTTCGTACACCACTATCGAACAGCACTTTGATATCATCGCCAACAGCTGCTTTTATCTCCGGCAATACATGCAATGAAGCGGGCACACCATCACATTGACGTCCACCATGATTGGACACCACAACACCATCCAGCCCAGCTGCAACCGCCATTTTTGCCTGCTCCACATCCAGAATGCCTTTAAGCACAATTGGCCCGTCCCACTCATCACGAACCAGCTTCAGATAATCCCAATCCAGTGAACCACCTAGCTCCTTTACCATAAAAGCGGTCATGTTTTGCATGTCTTTGGCATCCAGATACTTTTCCAGACCACGAAATGCAGGCTGACCATAGCGTAATGTTTCCATTGTCCAACGAGGCCGCATTGCTGAATGAAACACGGTGCGTAAACCCGTCTTTGGTGGCACGGTGACGCCCGCTCGGGTCTGACGTTCACGGGTGCTCCCGGTCGGTACATCCGCTGTAACAACAAGTGTTGTGAAGCCATTATCTTTGGCGCGCTTTAAGATATCTTTGCGCAGAGCTTCCCGACGTGGTGGATAGAGCTGAAACCACCCCATACCATCAACTAAAGGGGCAATGCTTTCTGGTGCTTCTGTGGCCACTGTACTTAAGGTGTAAGGAATACGGTATTGCGCGGCAGATTTGGCCAGAATCTTCTCGGCAGCAGGCCACATTAATCCTGTCAATCCAACCGGAGCGACGCCAAATGGCAAGTCATAGTCCACACCAAATAATGACGTTTTCGTCTCCGGCTCAAACACACCCTGCATAAATTTAGGCGTCAGAATCACATCAGAAAATGCAGCACGATTACGAGGTACGCAATCCTCAACCCCCGTTCCGCTATCTAAATATTCCCATGCAAAATGTGGAATACGGCGCTTTGCTTTGTATTCTAAATCAGAAATTGCGGGGTATTTATTGTGAAGTTGCTGGCTCACGGATGTGCTCTCCTCAGTAAAGTAAAACTATCGTCTGGGTTTTAGTCTTACGTAAGAGCGCGTCAGTGTATCCTGCAGTAATTCAGAACGCCACCAAGATAATATCAAGTTAATCCAGAGCACGAGTTTAAATGCCATACAGCAGAATGTTGTGACCACACTTCGCCAGGTCGCGTGGATAAAATTAATCCTGTCCCCTCGCCGCGAAATCACTTCCAAACCAATAATGCGTTTACCCAGCGTTCCCTGATGTCGCGAACTTTCCTGCACGGGAATGATGATCAGGACATAGAGCAATATCCACCAGAAAATGGCGGTAAAGCTCTCTTCATCAGCTCCCCAGTTGGCCGCGATGGAGTCAACAAACATCGCCACTAAAATCAACACGATCATATCAATACTGAACGCCATGGCACGCCGATAGTAATACAACTCCCGCTTTTGCTTGCCGCCTTTTATCGGACGATCCGCTTCCTCTAGATATGGAAATACCGCGTCTAACATGCTTCGGTTGTATTGATAATCATACTGCTGCCACTTTTTGTCCCAATGAAATAAACCATTGAGATAGTTAATGACAGGTCTTTTGATGAACAAGTTTTTACTCTGCAAAGAAGACTGGTTCACCTCAGCAATCACTTCAAACACTTTATCCGCAGTGGCTTTCCGAAACTCCAGATCACGCATGGATGGCAAAGATTCAATAAATCGCCAGGAATCAATATCGTTGGCTTGCTTGATGGATTTAATAATGGCATTAACTTGCGTGTAGAGCGATTCCCAGTCTTTACCGAAGCTTTCTTCTTGCTGGCTGATTTCAGCGAGTAAGGCTTGATCTTCTTCGCTGAGTGTTGGTACCTCCTCAAGTAACCAAGCGTCGGCATTATCGGTATCGGAAGCCTCTAACACGAATGACTCAGATGCTTCGGCTATTTGGGCGCCCTCAAGTCCAAAGGCATCGTCCTTAGCTATACTATCTTTGGGTATGCCATTCTTGGCTACATCAATCTCGGTTTCCGGTTCAGTTTGTTGCGTCGGCTTACCTTCCTCTGTCATCCAAGGGGTATCATCTTTAACAAACTCAACCGGTCCCCACATCAGCGCATTTTTATAAGCCCTGTGCAACTGCTGAAAACCATCGGGATCCTCATCCGGTCTACATTGTTTAAGCAATTTTGCATATGCGATTTTGATGGTTTTCTTATCAGAATCAGGCTCGATGCCCAGTATTTCCCAGCAATTCATCAGAATAAACGATCCTGTTCTAAGCTATCCAGAAATTCAGCAAAATCAAGCTGTGCCTGTTCGATATCACGCACATTTTGTTTCTCTAAAATTTCTTCAAACCAGCGCAAATTCCCCTGAATCATCTGACGCTGCTCAGCCAACCTGCTTTCAAACAAACGCTCAGCCCGGGCAATCAATAGCTGATTGGTCTCCTGCTCACGCGGATGGAATTTCAGCAGTGCCAACTTTTTCCGCGACTCTGCCAACGCTTGCTCACTCAGCTCACCCGGTGCATTTTGAATCATTTTGTAATAGGTTTCGCCCGTGCTTAGTACTTTAATATCCACTTCCAGCAAACCATTCATATCATAGCTAAACCTGACTTCAGCACCCTCTTGGCCTTTCTTATTTTTAGGCACAGCAACCGTGATTGAACCAAGCGCAATATTATTTTTCACCAAGCGGCTTTCACCTTGGTAGATATTAAATTCCAGCTCTTTCTGATTATTATGCACCGTAAAAAAACTCGACACGCGACTGGCCGGAATCACTGAATTGCGTTCTAAAATCGGACTAAATAAATCTCCCTGGGTGCCGCTAATGTCCGCATCATTAATAATGCCAGTGCCAAGGGTATATGGGCACACGTCTGTTAGCACCACATCATCCAACGCCTGATCACGCGCTTTTAAACCGGCCTGAATACCTGCCCCCATCGCGACCACTAAGTCAGGGTCAAGGTTAGCCATCGGCAGGCGTCGGAACATCCGCGCAACAATAGAACGTAAACTCTGCATGCGAGTTGCACCACCAACCAGAATCACTTCATCCAAATCAGCCGGACAAATATTGGCATCGCGCAAGGTTGTTTCAATCGGTTGTTGCAGTCTTGACAGCAGTACATCGCTAATCTTGGCAAACTGCTCACGGCTAATCGTCACCGTTTCATAGTTACTTTCCAAAATCGGCTCAACAACCACTTTTTCAACGGCATTTAACTCACGCTTCACCCGTTCCATCTGTATCTGGATCTTCTGCAAATCCTGAGGCTTTGTCTTTTTGCGGGTGGTTTTTATCTGTTCCAGATAATGATCAACAAGCAGTTCGAGGAAATCTTCTCCGCCTAAAAAATTATCACCAGATGACGCATGTACTTCAAGCACGCCAGAGAAATACTCCATGATCGACACATCAAAAGTGCCACCACCGAGGTCGAGCACCATAAACTGGGAGTGCTCGGGTTTTTCATGCAAACCATAAGCGATAGCAGCAGCCGTTGGCTCATTGACTAAGCGCTCCACATACAGTCCAGCCATTTCACCGGCCTGCTTGGTCGCTTTACGCTGCGTGTCATTAAAATAAGCAGGCACACTAATGACGGCCTGTGTAATGGTCTCACTCAAGTGTTTCTCGGCATCTTCTTTGAGGCGTTTTAGCACAAAACTGGATAACTCCACTGCGCTGTAGTCTTTCCCCTGCAGACGAATCACTTTGTGCGTTCCCATGTAGCGTTTAAATACCTGTGCAGTTGCTTGCGGGTGCGTCACTGCTCGCTCACGCCCGACTTTGCCAACGTGCACCTGATTGTCTTGGTCGATATAAATTGCCGATGGGGTTAAGAAATCACCCAAGGCATTGGGAATCAGCTCAACAGTACCGTCTCGCCACACGGCACAAGCACTGTTGGTCGTCCCCAAGTCAATTCCTAAAATTGTCATTATTATTCACTTTGAGGGTGTTTATTACGTGCTAGAAGTATAGCAAAAGTATCGCTGTTTGCTGGTGAATCTACTGAAAAACACTAACCGTAGGTCGGTAAGCTAGTGTGGTGCTAGCTTAAAAAAGCGGGCCGCTGGCATTGCTGCGAGCGACCCTTTGATTACCAATAAACACGGCCATGAACGACTTCGTTGACCCAACGCTTCACCACATTGTATTCCGACTTCTTCGGATCAGCGTTGTAGTGCCCCTGAACCTGCACCAGGTCACGCGTTAATGGATCAATTTCAATGGTAAGCGTGCGCTTATTGTCGCATCGAAGTGAAAAAATCACTGAATGACCTTCGTAGCAACTCTGTGAGTATCCACCGACACAGTGCTCCATTATTTGACCTTCCTCATGTAGCTCATTACCGGTGGTTAGCTCCACAAAACGCCATTGCTTACCGTGAGCTTGCAAGTCCCAGTTCCAGCCACGCTCATTCCAGCTAAGGTTTATCAGTTCATAATCACTATAGTGATACGGTGCATTACGGCGCGCCATAAACTCCAGACGATCAAGACGCTCCTGTTCACGCAAACGATCACGCTCTTCATTACGCGCCATAGATACCTGACGACCGCGCTCTGCCAGCCGCGCACGAGCACGCGCAATAGAGGCTTGCTCATCCTCATACTGTGTCAGGCTTTCCAAGACTTTTGCAAGGCTACGTCCTTGTAAACGATATTGCTCACCCTGACGCGCCAACTCCGTAAACTGATGGCGAGCCCACCACAAAATCTTACGGTTTACCTCACCGGACATCTCATACTGCTTACTGATCGTCCAACGACACGTGTCGTACCAAAAGTCCCGGCTATCCTCTGAGACCGGCGCCAGCAAATCAATCACATAGGCCTCATTCGCCATCAGGCAAGCAAGATCTTCATCCCAGCCACCCAATCGTTTGAACTCGGCATACAGCACGGCATGCTCTGGTGACAACTTAGCCGGACAATCAAACAGCTGATGCCACAACTTATGGCTGGCAGGTGTCCAACCAAACACATCAACCAGCGCCTTCAGGCTTCCACCCTGCACATACATGAGATAACACAGCAACCACGGAACTGTCTGCTCGTCCATTACACGCGACCAACAAGGCTTTAGAAAAGCCGGTGCTTCATATTGTACGAACAAATGCTCAAACAAGCCCTGAGTTGACTCAGCTTGGCCATCCCATTCCAACGGGCTGCGAATCCAAAATGCCGATAAGCTACAGACATTCTGGATCAACACCGTATTGTGAGAAAATGCGCGTTTAATCACAGCCAGATTAGCATCTGTCAGACGACCTGATTGGGTTGTTAGTAGGGACGCTAAACCCTCCTGAATATACTGATTGAACCAGCGTTTAGCCCGCTTCACCAAGTCCTCAGAAGGTTTCTCCAATATCGCTGATTGTACGTTGTTATTAGGCTCATCACTCAGCTGTAAACCAGCCAAAGCATCCCCCAACACACTACCCAAAGTCGGTGCAGGATAAAGCACCTCATTCATGCGCTTGAGGTTACGTTGCTTCTTCACAATCTCCGCACTCACTTCCCGGTCTCTCGGCATCATCGGCTGTGACAATGGCCGCCCCGTGAAGTAATCGTGATTAATATGGTATTGCTGCAGCTGCTCATCGTTTAAGCTTTGAAAGTGCTGCTTTATTGTTTGCTTTGCGGCTGCTGCGTTCATGCTGACCTCCATCTCGATCAAATTAATAAACTATTCGAGAATAGACACAGCAAAGGCTGTGCCAACAATAGGCGGAGGTCAATATAAAATACTCTAAGATTATGTTTTAATTAATTTTTATTGTACTTTCAGAGATTAGCTAGAGGAAAGATCTCTAGTGAAGGTTGCGCATAATACTATCGGTTAATATAGTAAAATATTTATTTTGTTATGTGATATTTGTTCTGCGCAGCTGCCTTAGTCATTGATGGGTTTGCGACGCAACGCTTTGGTTTTACCGTGCTGCGTTTTTTTATCCATACGTTTTTTCTGTGAGTTACGGCTTGGCTTAGTTGCCCTGCGTTGTTTCGGCTGAACCACTGCTGCAAGAATCATCTGCTTCAGCCGCTGCAGTGCATCTTCTTTATTTTGCTCCTGATTACGAAACTGCTGCGCTTTAATAATGATCACGCCATCTTTTGTCAGTCGGTGATCGTTTAATTTGAGCAAGCGTTGTTTGTAGAACGGTGGTAACGTAGAATTCTGCACATCAAATCGCAGGTGTATTGCTGACGACACCTTATTGACGTTTTGGCCACCCGGACCCTGAGCACGTATTGCAGTCAGCTGGATTTCCCAGTCTGCTAACGCTATGTGTGAAGTAATGGATAACATGATGTGAAGAGTATAGCAGTCTAAGCTCCTCTATTAAATTAACAGGTTTTTATGGATATCAGCAGTCTGAGGCATGACTCACACATTCTGCCCTATGTGCCAACACACGCCTGCCGGATCAATCAGACAAAAGTCTTTCATACCCCACGGCTGTAGCTCGATTTTTGAGAGTTTGGCTTTGTATTTATCGACCACACCGCTTGCATCTATATGAGCCCACCATGCCTCGATATCTTCTACCAGAATATGCATCATGAAGTTTTCAGCAAATTCATCCCGGCAAAAATCCTGAAGTAAGAAACTTACGGAATCGAAGTGGAAATAGGCAACGCCACCACCGTCTGAAGCCATCGTGAAGCCAATGTCCTGATAAAACTGTTTGGACAAATCGAAATCTTTTGAGGGAACGAAGGCTTTTATTTCGGTAATGGATAGGTTTGGCATGATAATCTCCTCTCTTCACTTAGATTTAACATAACATTCATTATGAAGAAGTTTATACAGCAATTTATGCAATAACACTAAAAAAACGGATATCGACTTTTACTAGCAACCACCGACCACTCATCCCCTCATAAACCCTGCGTTCATATGTACACGACATATAATTAGCACAACAAGTCAACAAACCCAGAGAAACAGACCGAAACCAGCAGTGTGACAAAATCATGGCAGCTGACACAGCTACTACTCCCCCCGGTATAAGCGCACAGTCAGAAGTCATCGCAAACTCATAAAAATAAACAATTTTAAGCTGCTGTTGTATCCACTATTCAACACATAGCCACAGGACTTAGAAGTTGAAACGTTTTTTACATCCTACTCTAAAACCCCTTATCACGAGCTGTTTATGTCTACCGCTATTCCTGGTAGCAGCAGACACCCAAAAAGCCTTATCAGCGCCTGAGTTAATCGCTGCGCTACAGTCTGGTGGCCATATTATTTACATGCGACACGGTGAGACTAATGTTACCGAAAGGGATAATCATACCGATACGTTTAAACACTGTGATAACCAGAGGAACCTTAGTAAGAGTGGTCGCGAACAACTAAAAGAGATCGGCACTATCATAGAAGATCTTAAAATACCGATTGGTAATGTACTGTCCAGCCCTTACTGCCGCACAAAAGAGACCGCGCAATTAACCTTTGGTAAGTATAGCGTAGAGCCAGATTTGCAATTCTCAATCGGTAAAAATAAACAAGAAGCCAGCAGACTCGGTAAACAGCTCCTCGCCATGATGCTCAACTCTGGGGTTGAGCACAATAACCATGTATTTGTTGGCCATACGGCTAATCTAAAGGATGGCTTGAACGTATGGCCGAAGCCTGAAGGAGTTGTTGTCGTGTTTAAAAAACGCGGTGATGACATTATTTTTAAGGGTATGATTAAACCAGATGAGTGGACCTCCCCTTTACAAAACAAGGATAGTGAGAGCTAATACATGCGTTTCTTTGACTCACTCTCATTACGTAGCCGCTTTCTAATCGCGCCATTTATTGGTGTCGTGCTGACATTGATATTCTTCTACAGTAGCAACGCAATCATTCAAACTCACAGCGATATACTCCGGGAAATCGACGAGTCCAATCTCCCTCAAATCGGTGAAATCAGCCGAACGGTTATTTTGCTGTCACATAATCACGAGAAGTTAGAGCGATTACTTCGTGATGCTGAAGATGACCCGGATGAAGAACGAATTTATGTAGAGGGGCGTGTGATATTAGATGAGCTGCATGAGCTGGAAGAACAACTTATTAATACACTTCGTTCAATACCCCAAACCATTAGCAACATTCAAATCTTTAAACAGATTGAAGCCAATTTTGGTCTTTATCGTGACGAAACCATAAATACTATTGAGCTCTCCACAAGAGAACCAGAGTTAGCCGAAGATGAAATGCATAATGCAGTTGAGGTGCTGTGGAGACTTAACGATGACTTCATGACCCTGTCGGACTTTCATGTACAAAACCTCAATGAAAAGTCAGGCTTAATCGAAAGCTCCCTCTATGACAAGTCATCGCTGACGATTCTGACCTCCTCGTTACTGGGGATCATGATATTTTCAGCGCTCTATTTTTCAAGACGAATGTCTTCAGAAATAGATCTGGTTAACGAGGCCCTCATCGGTCTTGCAAGGGGTGATAAAGACGTAAAATTACCTGCCAAAAGTAATGCCAGCAATAATATGCACCAACTCAATGAGGCGGTGTATACCTTTAAGCGAAGTCTGGAAAAAAATAAAGAACAGCAGCATCAACTGAACAATACGATAGGCAAACTTACCAGTAGTAAAGAGCACTACTACAACCTGTTACACCGTATTCCTGCTGCGATTACCGCCATTAATGACAAAGGCGAAATCGTCTTATTCAACAAGGCCGCAGAAGCGATCTATGGTCATTCCAGCCGTGAAGTGATCGGTCAGCCAATGTCAATGCTGGCCCCTAAACGTGTTCACGATGATAATAATCATCGCTTTAATGAGATCAAGTTAGTGGATGACAAAGCGCTCCGGGAGATGGTGAGCCAGCCACTCACCGCCCTTAAAAAAAATGGCGAAGAGTTTTACGTAGAAGCTGCCGTGACTAAATTGACCTTGGCAAATGAAGAGTCAGTAATGGCGTTTGCAATTACCGATGTTACTAACCGCATCAAGGCTGAAAGAGAGATACTACATAAGGCTCATTACGATGCACTTACCCAGTTACCAAACCGGTTTCTGGCACTTGACCTGCTGCAAAGTGGCCTGGAAGAAGCCCATAAAAATCATGAAACACTCGCTGTGTTTTTCCTTGATCTGGATGGATTCAAAAAGATCAACGACACTTTAGGCCATGAAACAGGCGACAAACTATTGATCGAGGCGGGGAAAAGACTGCAATCCATCTTAAATGAAGGCGATACCGTGGCTCGCTTGGGTGGTGACGAATTTATTGTAATTCTTCAGGGCCTGAAGACCTGCCAAGAGGCTATCCCCACTGTTGAGGAGTTGCTTGAGCAATTTAGAACCCCTTTTGATGTCGATGACCGTGAACTGATATTAACTTCCAGTGTTGGTATTGCGACCTTTCCGGACGATGGGGACAGCACTTCAGAGTTATTACGCAAAGCAGACTCTGCAATGTACAGCGCCAAAAAATCCGGCCGCAATACTTATACTTTCTTTACTGAGTCAATGAACCGCGGCGTCTCTCGTGAACTCGCTTTAGAAGAACAATTACACGGAGCCCTGAAACGAAACGAGTTTCGACTGGTATTTCAACCACAAATTGATGTGGTCAGTGGGACGATTGTTGGCGCTGAAGCATTACTACGATGGCACAACCACCTGCTGGGTGACATATCACCAGAGGAGTTTATTCCAATTGCTGAGCATACCGGTCTGATCATCCCAATCGGCGAATTTGTTCTGACAAGCGCCTTACAAGCAGTAACGCAGTGGCAGGCTCACTATGGCAGTGAATTACGTATCGCGGTCAATCTGTCCCCACGTCAATTCCGAGACCCCAATCTCATAGATTTCATTAAGAGTGCACTCAACCGCAGTGGGGTATCGGCGTCTACATTAGAGCTAGAAATCACAGAAGGCGTTCTGATGAGTGGCCATAGCTTTATTGATGAGGCACTACAAGACCTCAGTGAACTTGGTATTCGTCTGGCGATGGATGATTTTGGAACTGGCTATTCCTCCCTAAGTTACTTACGTCGCTACTCTTTTGATACCCTGAAGATAGACCGTAGTTTCATCAAGGACATTTCCGTTAGCACAGCAAACCGTGAACTGGTGACGGCTATCATAGCGATGGGGCATGCCCTTGGTTTAGAAATTGTGGCAGAAGGTGTTGAGTGCACAAAACAACAAACTTTCTTATGTGAGCATCAGTGCCAATACGCTCAAGGCTACTTGTTTAACCGACCAATGAATGCAGATGACGTCACTGAGGCACTCTCACAACAAAGCACCTCAGCTCAAGCAAAGTCAGTGCAGCATTCACCAGAACTAGTGATGTAATTGACAGACAGAATCGCAGTATTTACGCACAGTAGGCCACTGCAATTGCGGAGGCGACTTTCGCATTGTTGTAAACCAACTGGATATTTGTGTCTAGACTATCGCCACCGGTGAGATCCTTGACTCGTGCCAGTAAAAACGGCGTGGAATCTTTACCCGTAATCCCCTGCTCATCCAATTCCGTTAAGGCTTGCTCGATGGCTGACGTAATTTGTGCTTTATCTTCTTCATACGCCTCTGGCACAGGATTACCCACCACAAAGCCGCCACGTAGCTGCATCGCCCATTTGGCTTTCATCATATCCGCAACATCTTTGCCACTGTCCACGCGCGCATCCACACCAAAACCGCTGTCACGGAGATAAAACGCCGGTAACTTGTCTGTCCCATAGCCCAACACCGTCACACCCTGTGTTTCCAGATATTCCAGAGTAAGCCCAATATCCAGAATGGACTTAATGCCTGCACAAACTACCGCAACATCTGTTTGTGCCAGCTCCATCAAATCAGCAGAGATATCCATCGTTTCGCTGGCACCACGATGTACCCCACCAATACCGCCTGTTGCAAAGACCTTGACTCCGGCCATATCAGCAATAATCATGGTAGTGGCAACGGTGGTCGCGCCATCTAAGCCTTTGGCAACCACGACCGGCAGGTCACGTCTGCTACACTTAACAACATCCAGCCCTTTTTTACCCAAATACTCAATTTCATCCGTGGACAAACCCACTTTTAAGATGCCACCGATTATGGCGATTGTTGCAGGTACCGCACCATTATCGCGTACCACCTGCTCTACATTCAACGCTGTCTCAACATTCTGAGGATATGGCATTCCATGAGAGATAATGGTGGACTCTAGCGCAACTACCGGCTGATGATTAGCCAGTGCTGTTTTCACTTCTTCACTGATGACGACGTATGGGTTCAAGGTCAAATCCTTTTAATGAGGGTTGCTTAGTATTGTCTTAACAGAGTCTACGCTTAAATCTGATGCAATAGTCTGCTCGTCTGATAACGCAATAGTACTGGCCCCAATACAAAAATCCACCAGATCTTGCGGACTTAATTGCCCAACAAAGCCGTAGACCATTGCGGCAGTAAAGGAATCACCCGCCCCTGTGGCATTCACCACCTTGCTTTTTATGGCTTGGCGGAAGAAGCCGTGCTCCTCATCCTGATAGTAAACACCCTCTGCACCCAATGTAATAAATACCCGCGCCACACCGTTAGCAATTAAAAGCTGCCCTGCTTCAGCTATTTTTTGCGGACTATCCAGCGTCAGACCCGTTAAAACCTCTGCCTCACTCCGGTTCAACTTAATGGCATAAAGCTTTCCCAACACTGATTTAGCACGGATGGCTTTACTAACGGATACCGGATCAAGGATAAGACGAGTCGCTTGTAAATTTTCCGCCAGATACTCGATGCTCTGTGATGGTAGATTGGCATCGATCACTGTATAAGGTGACTGTTCGATTTGAGGGATCAGGGGCTTAAAAAAGGCAGGTGTGAGAGTTTCAGTAATCGCCATATCCGAAATGGCAACGACCATCTCACCGTGCTCATCCAGGACATAGAGGTAGGTGGACGTTCGATATTCGCTGCTTGTCGCGGAGAGTTGGATATCAATATGGTTAGAGAGTGCATTGTCTTTCACCAAACTCCCCTCCTTATCATCACCCACCACTGTAATTAAACGGGCTTTGACTTGTAAGCGACTGATGCACTCAGCGATATTACGGCCAACACCACCTAAGGACGACTGGATGACGCCAGGACTGGAATCTGCCAGCAGAAGCTGACTTTGCGGCTTGCCTTGGATATCAACGTTTGCGCCGCCAATGACTGTCACAACATAGTCAGAGATCATCACATCACCTTTAATTATCGGAAGTTTGGATTATAGGCTGATGGTTTGAAATGTCTGCCCAAAAAGTCGATCCTGACCCACATAATAACCTCCAGTGCATTATTATCACCTATTAAAGCCCCTTATCTTTAGGCCTGATAAGGGCTGCACTCATCTCTGTTAAGTCTGCTATCATGCCGTTTTCAAACGCAACCGGGGCATCCATTTTGCTGCGTATTTTATTGTGGAAACTTGGCTTCGAATGGGCCAATCTAATGCGGTTGATTAACCCGCGTACTGAACAAAAAATCTACTACTTCGCCTTCGGTGCTAACCTTAGCCCGCACATATTAAAGCAGCGTAATATGACTGTTTACCAATCTATTGATTACGCGCTGGAAGATGCAGCCTTACGCTTTACCCAAAGTGGTTTTTACAAAGATCACGGCTTTGCCTCGGCAGATCACGCACCTGGTGAAAAAGTCTACGGTCGTCTGTATCTGATTAAGCAAAGTGATGCTGCACGTATGGATTATTACGAAGGCGTGCCGTTTTTGAAGGCTCACGATAAAGTGTTAGGGGAATACAATGGCCTACCTTTTTACTATTATCGTGCCAGAACCATTACGCAAGATCTGAAACCCACGCAGGAATATTTGGATTATTTAACAGACGCTTATCATGAAATGGATATTGTACCGAAGTCGTACACAAAAGCGATGGAAGCAACCGAAGTGCTGAATACTCGTCAACCTCTCACCATCACCGGTAAGTTTATTGACAACCTGAATCGCTGGCCTACTGCGCTACACCCTCTACTAATTAAATATGAAGGGCTTTGTCGCAAAACCGTGGAGCGATTTTGGAACTCGTCATTACTCACCTGGATGATTAAAGACTGATTAACGCCTCTTGTTGCTGCTATGAAAGACAAACTCTCCATTCGCCGCTATCACCCCGTTCCCGACTCTCATCGGCACAATTATCATCAACTGGTGTTACCACTGCATGGCATTATTGAAATGACCCTAGCTGATACCCACCATGCTCGCAGCATCGGTATCGGCCAATGTGCAGTGATAAAAGCTGGTATCACTCATCACTTTAAAGCCTTAGAGCACGCCCGTTTTTTAGTTGCTGATATGGCTGAACTACCAGATAATCTCCTCAAGATAGACTCCCCATTCGTCACGACTTCAAATGCCCTACAACGGTTTTGTAGCTTTGCAGAAGCTCAGTTGGAACATCGCCTAGACAGAACACTTGAAGACTCAATGATGCAGTTATTTAAGCAATTGCTGGCGACTCAGGAATTCTTACCTCGTACCGACCCACGTATCGCGCGAGTATTAGCGCTATTAGCCGATGATCTTACTGAGGGTCTATCGTTAGATACACTCGCCAAACACGCCAATTTAAGCGTCAGCCAGCTCAAAACCTTATTCAAAAAGCAAACCGGTCAAACCTGCGGCCAGTATTTGTTAATGCTTCGAATGGAAAAAGCCCGCGCCTTGCTAGCCAATACTGACTTTCCAGCACATTTGGTTGCAGAAAAAGTCGGCTATCAGGATCAGTCCGCCTTCAGTAGGCGCTTTAATGCCTACTTTGGACAATCCCCACGAAGCTTTATGGCGCGTTAAAATCCAACCTACCAAACGCACATACCGTCCTTTCAGCACAAATCCTCATTCCCTTTTGGGTTACAGTCATCACCACTCTGGCAACGACTATTTACACCTGACCAGACCATCCATACCAAATCACATGATGAGTGAATCCCCCTATGACACGATCAGCCTCAACCCTAACCGGCTTCAGCGCCATTTTGCTATGGTCTTTACTGGCCTTATTTACCGCAGCCAGTGGCAAAGTTCCCCCCTTCCAATTAATGGCGATGACCTTTGCACTAGGTGGGATGATTGGTGTGCTAAGTTGGATCTTTCGCCCACATGCTATTCGTGAGTTACGTCAACCTATCAGCGTTTGGGTATTAGGAGTCGGCGGACTGTTTGGCTATCACTTCTTTTACTTTACTGCCCTGAAAAATGCACCACCAATCGAAGCAGGTTTAATCGCCTATTTGTGGCCGCTATTGATCATTCTGTTTTCGTCATTATTACCCGGTGAACGATTACGCTGGTATCACTTAGTCGGTGGCATACTGGGCTTATCCGGTGCTGCGTTGATTGTGACGGGTGGTAGCAGTGTCGATTTCAATGCCGAATACACACTCGGTTACTCCGCCGCCTTACTCTGCGCACTGATCTGGTCAGCCTATTCCGTCACCTTGCGACGTTTCTCTGCGGTCTCAACCGATGTCGTTACCGGATTTTGCCTAGCGACTGCTCTCTGCGCACTTATCGCGCACGGCATCATGGAGGAAACGGTCTGGCCTGCCAGTACAAGTGAATGGCTGGCCGTATTCGGTCTGGGGCTTGGCCCTGTCGGACTCGCCTTTTATACATGGGACTACGGCATGAAACATGGCGATATCAATGTACTCGGCGCTGGTTCCTACCTCGCTCCGTTACTGTCATCACTGGCCTTAGTCGCTGCTGGATTCGCTGACTTCAGCTGGGCAATCGGCACCGCCTGCGTCCTTATCACACTCGGTGCCGTTATTGCTGCTAAAGATATGATTCGCTTTAATATGCCCGGCTTTAAGGCGAATCGTGGTAACGATCAGACGACTTAATTACCCTCCTTCACTAGGCGGTAACCATAACCAAAGTAACTATTTTTAATCGCACTAAAGCTTCTTACGACACCTAAAGAAAACGCACTCATCTAACCAGCCATCAAAGGTAGCCTCCCTCACAGAGTCCACTAAAAAGGCCCGACAAATTGCCGGGCCTCGATTCGTTCACTAACGATTTATCAAGCCTGATAAGCGGCCTGAATCAACCTTTTAGTGCACCTTCATCGTATTGAACTTAGGTGCAACTTCAACTTCTTTATAAGAACCTGCTGCTTCACCCACTTCTGAGAATTCAACGTTAGACGCGCCGTCATAATCAACTTCGCCGCCTTCAGCCAAAATCTTCAGAGCCTTAGCAATTTGTCCCGGTAGAATCTTCTCACCCGGTGCATTAGCCACACTCATGATGTTCTTAGCGATTGAAGCACGATCTGCTGATTTACCAGCCTGCATTGCTAAGACTAACAGTGCAGCTGCATCGTAGCTTTCTGCACGGTATGGGCCGTCACCATCAATACCATTTGCTTTCGCGTGATCCAGGAACATCTTTGCACCCGCAGACTCAGAGCCTGGTAGTGTGCCGAATGTACCGTTCAGGCTACCATCAACGTTCTTGATCAAAGAGTCACCGATCATGCCGTCAGCCAGAATGAAACGAGAGAAAGCATCTGCATCTAAAGAAGCCTGAATAACACCACGACCACCTTGGTCAAGGTAACCCAGTACAACTAACTCTTCGGCACCAGATGCTGACAATGCACCTACTTCTGCAGAGTAGTCAGCTTTACCATCTTCATGAGCCGCTGAGATTGCAACCTTACCGCCTTTCGCTTTGTATGCCGTGCTGAATGACTCAGCCAGACCTTTACCATAGTCATTGTTGGTGTAAGTGATCGCAACTTCTTTGATATCACGGTCAATCACGATACCCGCCAATACTTCACCCTGACGTGCATCAGACGGTGCAGTACGGAAGAACATGCCGTTATCTTCAACCGTAGTTAGCGCTGGTGATGTTGACGAAGGAGAAATCATCGCTACGCCATTGGCTGCAGCAACTTTAGTCGCGATTGCAGTCGAAGATCCAGAACATGCTGCACCCACCATTGCTACAACTTTCTCTGAAGTAACCAGACGCTCTGCTGCAGAGCTTGCTACAGCTGCATCAACACAGGTTGTATCTGCACGGACTGCTTCGATTTTTTTACCATCTAGCAGCGCGCCACTTTCCGATGCTTCTTTAAAAGCCAATTCAGCAGAGTCAGCCATTGTTGGCGTCAATGATTCAATCGGGCCAGTAAAACCTAAAATAACACCGACTTTGATTGCTTCACTATGGCTTGCAGCCATTGCTGTCATTGATGCTGATAACGCCAACGCTGTAGCCGTTGCTAATAATGTTTTTCTCATTGATCCTATCCTCTCTTTCTTTATTAAACCCTGGCATATACCAGACATAAACCCAGCCTTATTTGTAGCTGATTCAAACATTACTACATCCGGCAAATTTTGTCTGCCGGATGTAACAATTTTACGAATGACGTACCTTCTCAGGCAGTATTCCTTTTGGACTAAAACGCAGTACGAACAGTAGTAACAGTCCCATCAGGAACAATCGCAGATGCGGCGCACTTTCAATCAGGTGACTCTTCAAGGCGCTGGTCTCGGCCATGCCACTGGTTACAAAGCTCATCAGAACAATTGCAATCGGCTCAGCCTCGATCCACATAAACCAGATCAGGAATCCACCAAACACGGCACCCAAGTTATTACCACTACCACCCACAATCACCATCACCCAAACCAGGAAGGTGAAACGCAGAGGCTGGTAACTCGTTGGTGTTAACTGACCATCAAGGGTCGTCAACATTGCTCCGGCGATACCAATCACTGCCGAGCCGAGTATAAATACTTGCAGATGACGCTTTTTGATGTCCTTACCCATAGCGCTGGCAGCTTCATCATTATCACGAATCGCACGCATCATGCGTCCCCATGGCGAGTTCAATGCTCGTATACTTAGTGCCAAAACGATTAGCAGAACCACGGCAAATAATCCGGCATAACACAGCTTAACGAATATACCGGAGCCTTCGATCACCAGACTACGCAGCATTTCTGCCTTTGCATCGGCATCGCTAATAGCAGCCAGCTTGCTTTCGTTAAAGCGGCTTACTAAAGAGATAAACCACTCTTCCTGCTGCAGTTCAGCTTCCAGAGGCACCGGACGTTTTAGACCCGTGACGTTTTTAACACCGCGAGTCAACCAGTCTTCGTTTTTAATCACTGCGATAACAATTTCAGAAATACCCAGCGTCGCAATTGCCAGATAATCAGAACGCAAACCCAGTGCAACTTTACCAATCGCCCATGCAACCGCAGCGGCTAATACACCGCCCACAATCCATGAGAACAGGATGGGTAAACCCATACCACCTAAGAAACCTGACACCGCTGAATCAACTGATTCTATGCTCGATACCGCAGGGTAAAAGAACTGACGCGCCACATACAATCCCAGTAACAGCACGATAAATATCAGCAAACCACGCAGCTTACCTTTCGGCAGCAGTTTCAGCGAAAAGTAGATAATGGCTGACATGACCAACATAATCAGCAAGCTTATGCCGATGCCGCCACCGCCTGCTGACCACGCCTCTTTCACCGGAGGATAAGACACCAGAACAGCAGCCACACCACCGATAGCGGTAAAGCCCATGACACCAGCATTAAACAGTCCGGCATAGCCCCATTGGATGTTGACACCCAGCGCCATTACCGCTGAAATCAGACACATACCGAGGATACTTAATGAAACAGACCAGGATTGGTACACACCGACAAACACCAACATGCCAGCCATAATCAGAAATACTAAGGGAGCACGAAACTTACTCATTTGATCACCTTCCCTTTAAATAAGCCCGTTGGTTTGATGAGCAGCACCACCACCAAAATGATAAATGAAACGGCAAATTTATAATCGGTCGATAACAACTGCGACAGTCCCTCCGGTTGCCAGTCTTCCGGCAAAACATACACAAACACTTTCTTATAGGCGTAAGTCACCATTACTTCAGAGAAGGCAACGACATAACCACCTACCACGGCTCCCACCGGATGCCCTATTCCACCAACGATTGCGGCAGCGAATATCGGCAGCAATAACTGGAAGTATGTGAAAGGCTTAAAACTTTTATCCATCCCGTAAAGCACACCAGCGATAGTCGCCAATGCTGCTGCAATGATCCATGTGATCAATACCACGCGGTCAGGGTTGATACCTGATAACAGCGCTAAATCCTCATTATCTGAGAATGCGCGCATCGCTTTACCGGTACGCGAACGCTGTAAAAACCAGAACAATGCAATCACAACAACCAGTGCAACAACAACCGTTAGCACCTGTGTATAACGAATAGAAAGCCCTTCATCTAAACCCGTTAACTGTTTGAATTCACGAGCTTTCATCAGGAATTTTTCACCGTCATAAAAGCGTTGATCATTAGGTCCGATAATGAATCGCACGATGGCATTCATCATAAACATGACACCAATTGAAGCGATTGTTAGAATAACCGGTGGGCTCTTTTTCAGTCGGTAAAAGCTAAACACAGCCTTATCAGTCGCAACCGCAAATAATGCAGTGACAATGATTCCAATCGGCAAGGCAATCAGAGCGGTCGGTAATGGGCTAATGCTGACTCCTAAGGACTGCAGCCACCATGTCATTAAGATAGTGACCATGGTGCCGAATGCCATTAAGTCACCATGGGCAAAGTTTGCAAAGCGCAAAATACCAAATACTAACGTGACACCCAGCGCTCCTAAGGCAAGCTGTGAACCGTAAGCTAGTCCGGGGATTAATACGAAGTTTGAGAACAGCGTTAATGCGTTCAACATTTCAATAGTTTCTGGCATCTGCTTAACCCCCCAGGAATGATTTGCGGACTTCAGGATCAGCTAATAACGCCGCCCCAGTATCAGTAAAGCGATTGCGGCCTGTCACCAGTACATAGCCCCGATCTGCAATATCCAAAGCCTGACGTGCATTTTGCTCAACCATTAGCACTGCAACACCCGTATTTTTTACTTCAATGATTCGATCAAACAGCTCATCCATCACGATCGGTGAAACACCTGCCGTTGGCTCATCCAACATCAACACACTGGGGCGAGTCATCATGGCCCGACCAACTGCGACTTGCTGACGCTGACCACCGGATAACTCACCCGCGGCTTGTTTGCGCTTTTCCTTGAGAATCGGAAACAGTTCGTAGATCTGCTCCATGGTTTCGAAAATATCATCGCGGCGCAAAAATGCACCCATTTCCAGATTTTCCTGAACCGTCATGCTGGTAAATACATTATGCGTTTGCGGTACGAAGGCAATGCCTTCACCAACACGTGCCTGCGGTGTCAGATTAGTAATGTCTTTACCATCCAACAGCACTTGCCCTTCCCGCAGATCCAACATACCTAACAATGCTTTCATTGCGGTCGATTTGCCTGCTCCATTTGGCCCAACAATAACCGCAATTTCGCCTTTATCCACACTAATCGTCAAATCATTCAGGATATCCATCCCACCGTATCCACCGGTTAGGTTTTCCCCAATCAAATAACTCATGACTGCGCCACCTCCGGCTTATTTTTCAGACCACGGCCAAGATAAGACTCGATAACGGCTTCATTGGTTTTGACTTCTTCAGCTGTACCTTCAGCGAGTACCGTTCCCTCCGCCATCACAATCACCGGATCACACATACGGGTAATGAAATCCATGTCATGCTCGATCATGCAGAAAGTGTAACCACGCTCTTTATTTAAACGCACGATAGCATCACCGATAGTATTAAGTAGGGTTCGGTTAACACCAGCACCCACTTCATCCAGCAGCACCACCTTGGCATCCACCATCATAGTGCGACCAAGCTCAAGCAGCTTCTTTTGTCCGCCTGACAAATTACCGGCTAATTCCTGAATCACATGGGTCAGACCTAAAAATTCGACAACATCGGCCGCTTTAGCTCTGATCTCAGCTTCCTGCTCCCGAACCAGTGACGGCTTGAACCAGGCATCCATTAGTTTCTCACCGGCTTGCTGGCCGGGAACCATCATCAGGTTTTCTAAGACAGTGAGTGTTGGGAATTCATGAGCAATCTGGAAGGTACGCAACAAGCCTTTGTCAAATAGCTCATGGGGTTGCAGTCCGGTTATGTCTTCATCACCGAGATATATCTTACCCATAGTTGGGACGATATTACCTGCGATAATATTAAACATGGTGGTCTTTCCTGCTCCGTTAGGGCCAATCAGACCGGTAATGGAGCCCTTCTCGATGCTTAGGGTGGCATTATCGACAGCTTTCACACCGCCGAAATGTTTACTTACAGCTTCAACTCGAATCATTACAGAGTGAGTACTCAAATATTAGTTAATAGTGTTTTGTTAACGTAACGGTAATCAACATTAATGCGTGAAACCGGTAACAAAAGCATTGTATACACGTTTAAGCACCTCACTCAAGCGACGAAAACTGTTCATACAACTAATATTAATTTATAGCAGAATTTAATTTGACATTTGTGTAAACTGTCCCGCGGAGTAGAAAATCAATGAACATAATCTCCACTTCTACACACCAATAAATAAGAACAGCGATCCCGTTAATATCGGGACTTACTCTTACCACATCAGGCGGAAACTAATCATGATCAAAGACTTATGTCGTATCGGGTCAGACATGTCCAAAAAACGCTGGAAGCTTTGGGCAATCCCAGGGTTTCTTGGATTATTGGCACTGACAATGCTCACACGATGCAATCCAATTGAAAACGATTTGCAACAACGAAGCCAGTCAATCCTCAACGACCAAGGAATGAGCTGGGCAAAAACAGAATTAGATGGTCGTGGCAGAGACTTGCTTCTGACCGGTGTTGCGCCCAGTGAAGATGCTAAGAATCAGGCAATCAATCTGACCCAAGGCGTTTACGGGGTTCGTACTGTAGACCATGATATTACCGTTAAAGAATACGTTTCCTCAGTTTTCAAAATCAACCACTCCACCGATAAAGTCACCCTCTCCGGCTCTCTGCCAGACCAAGCCAGTATTGATTTAGCTGTCAACAAAGCCCAGTCGCTATATGGTGAAGCTAATGTAGTCAACGAACTAAGCATTAATGAAATGGCTAAGAAACCTGCTTGGTTAGCAGGTGCTGCAAGTTTAATGGCCGCACTATATGGTGCTGAAAACCTGGCAATGGATGCTACTGATTCACATGTCAATATCAGCGGCACAGTTGGCTCGGAAGAAGCAAAAGCACAGCTAGTTCAACAAGCCAAAGCAAGTTTTGGTGACCAATTTAGTGAATCTATTAAAGTCGTACAGGTAGGCCCTACTGCAGAAGAGCTGGCTGCTATAGAAGCTGCGCGTGTTGCTGAAGAACAGCGTTTGGCTGCAGAAGCGGAAGCGGCTCGTATTGCCGAAGAAAAACGTTTAGCTGCAGAAGCTGAAGCCGCTCGTATTGCCGAAGAAAAGCGTTTAGCTGCGGAAGCAGAAGCCGCTCGTATTGCTGAAGAAAAACGTTTAGCTGCAGAAGCTGAAGCCGCTCGTATTGCCGAAGAAAAGCGTTTAGCTGCGGAAGCAGAAGCCGCACGTATTGCCGAAGAAAAGCGTTTAGCTGCGGAAGCAGAAGCCGCACGTATTGCCGAAGAAAAACGCTTGGCAGCTGAGGCTGAAGCAGCCCGCATTGCCGAAGAGAAACGCATTGCTGCTGAAGCTGAAGCAGCCCGCATTGCCGAAGAGAAACGCATTGCTGCTGAAGCTGAAGCAGCCAGACTCGCAGAAGAAAAGCGCATCGCAGAGGCAGCAGAAGCCGCCAGACTCGCTAAAGAAGCTGAAGAAGCCCGCATCGCTCAAGCTAAGCGCTTGGCAGAACACAATCGTCAAATGTTGGTCTACTGCCAGCTAAAGTTAAATGAGCTGATCAATACTAACCCACCTGTATTTGCGAATGACAGTGGGATGATACTCGGTTCAGGTTACGGTGTATTGGGAATAATCACGCTTCATGTGAATTCATGCAGTGACCTGTTGCACAGAAATCATCAGTATATCGACGTGGTTTCTCAAGCGGGTAAAGATGAAACCAGCCCTCAATCTCCCGCTATGGGCTATGCTCGTGCTAAAGCTATCATTTCATACTTAGAAAATATCAATGGAATACACCCCGGATTACTTCGCCCCCGCGAAAACACAGCGACCGATAGCATTGGTGAATCACAACTTCACTTCACAATTACAGAATAAATTGGAGCAATATTCATGAGTACATTAATCTTTCAAGTTTTTCTCTGGCTATTGGCTGCATTCTTACTGGGTCTTCTGATCGGTTGGTTAGTTCGTCCTTTTTTCTGCAAACAAGGTGGTAACCGCACAACGAATGCAGGTGACCACAGTTTTGTTAACCGTCCTTCAGTACAAGATAGTGCTGGCAGTGCCCTAAAAGGCAGTGCAGCTAATCAGCAGCAAGGCCTTCACGCCGGTGCGTCTGCTCAAGTTGCTGACGGTGGACAAGGTACTGCGAGTAGTGACGCCTCCGGAAACAAATCCGTGGCTGCAGGCGCTGGATTAGCGGCAGCAGCAGCGGCAGCCTATGCTGCTACCAAAAGTGCTGACGACAAAGAAGCTGCTGCTAAGGCCGAGATTGAGGCCAAGAGAGCAGCAAAGGCGCGCAAAGAAGCACAACTTGCTCAAGCGGAACAAGCTCAGCGTGATGCAGCTGCTTTACATAAAGAACAGTCTTCACGACATGCTGCTGAACAAGCAGAAGCCGCGCGTCTTGCTGCTGAGAAAAAAGCTGCAGATGAGGCGGCTAAACAACAGGCACTTGAGAAGGCACGTCTTGCTGAAGAGCAGGCTGCTGCTAAAAAGAAAGCCGCCGAAGAAGCCGTTAAACAAGAGGCTCTTGAAAAAGCGCGTCTTGCTGAACAACAAGCAGCTGCTAAAAAGGAAGCGGACCGTCTGGCTGCTGAGAAAGCCGAGGCAGATCGTTTGGCTGAGGCAAAAAGACTAGCCGATGAAAAGGAAAAGGCAGAAATAGAGGCTGACAGACTTCGCCTGATTGAAGAACAAAAGCAACGTGATGCTGAAGAAGCGGCTCGATTAGCTGAAGAAAAGCGTGTTGCGGATGAAATCGAAGCTGATCGTTTACAGCTGATTGAAAAACAACGACTCGCTGATGAGCAAGAAGCAAGAGCCGCAAAGGCTGCTGAAGCCGAGCGTATTGCTGAAGAGAAACGCATAGCTGATGAAAAAGCTGAGGCTGAACGACTCGCTGCAGAGAAAGCCGAAGCTGAGCGTGTTGCAGAAGAGAAGCGCATTGCTGAGGAAAAAGCTGAGGCTGAGCGACTAGCGGAAGAAAAGCGTAAAGCCGATAAAGCTGAAGCAGCTCGCCTTGCTGCAGAGAAAGCCGAAGCTGAACGCGCTGCAGAGAAAGCCGAAGCTGAGCGCGTTGCTGAAGAGAAGCGCATTGCTGATGAAAAAGCTGAGGCTGAAAGATTAGCGACAGAAAAGCGCATCGCTGAAGAGAAACGTCTTGCCGATGAAGAAGCCGAAAAAGCTCGGTTGGCTGAGGAAAAACGTAAAGCTGATGAAGCCGAAGCTGCTCGACGAGCAGAAGCAAATGCCGCAGCGGAGCGTAAGGAAGCGGAAGAAGCGAGTGCTAAATCCAGTAATACTGGTGCAATAGCAGCAGCTGCAGGAATTGCATCACTAGCCGCAGCAGGCACAGCATCTGCCGCTAAATCAGACACTGCCAACCTCGATGCCTATGCGGATGTGAATGATGATATGCGCCCTGCTCGTCTCGACTCACCTCACGGTGGCAAAGCAGATGACCTGAAGGAAATTCGTGGTATCGGTCCGGTCATTGAAAAAACATTGAACACGGAAGGTGTCTATCACTTCCAGCAAATCGCAGACTTCACACCGGACAATGTTCGCTGGGTTGATAAGAACATCTCAATCCCGGGCCGTGTAGACCGCGATGATTGGATTGGACAAGCCAAGGCACTATCAACAGGTCAAACCTATCAAGGATTTGCCTATGATCCAGACTCAGTGGTTGTCACCGATGACATGCGCCCTGAAAAAATCACCTCACCCAAAGAGGGTGCTGCAGATGATCTAAAGCGCATCAAAGGTATTGGCCCGGTAATTGAAACAACGCTGAATGACGAAGGGATCTATCACTTCCAGCAGATAGCTGATTTCACCCCACAAAATGCAATGTGGGTCGACCAACACATTTCATTCCCGGGCAGAATTCACCGCGAAGACTGGATTGGCCAGGCCAAGTGTTTGATTGATGGTAGCGAATATAAAGGTCATGCATCCATGATGGCTACTGAGTTAGAGGACGATGACAGCGCTCAGTCAGCCAATTCATCAACGCCTCCAGAGACAGCAGGTACAGCTGATACTTCTGTTGCTTCTAAAAGTGTTGATGCCTCAGCGGCTAGCGGTAATCACTACCAGGATGACGTTACAGATGCGATGCGTCCTGCCAAACTGGCTAAACCCAAAGGCGGCAAAGCAGATGATTTGAAAGAAATTCGTGGTATCGGTCCGGTCATAGAAAAAACATTAAATGGCGAGGGAATTTATCACTTCCAGCAAATTGCTGACTTCACCCCTGACAATGTTCGTTGGGTTGATAAGAATATCTCTATTCCGGGTCGCGTCGACCGCGATGACTGGATTGGTCAGGCGAAGTCCTTAGCAACTGGTGATACTTATCAAGGTTTTGCTTATGATCCTGAGTCAGTGGTAATTACTGATGATATGCGTCCGGAGAAGCTCGCGGCACCAACCGGTGGCAGTGCAGATGATCTCAAACGCATTAAAGGCATAGGACCTGTTATTGAAAAGGCATTGAATAGTGAAGGAATTTATCACTTCCAGCAGATCGCAGACTTCACGCCTCAAAACACCATGTGGGTGGATAAGCATATTTCATTCCCCGGTCGTATCCATCGTGAAGACTGGATTGGTCAGGCAAAGAGCATCCTGGATGGTCGTGAATACCGTGGGCATGCAACCGTTGTTGTAGACACCGATTCAACAGCAGATGACATCACCGATGACATGCGCCCTACCCGCCAACGTCTGAAGCCTAATCAGAAGGCAGATGACCTGAAGGTCATTAACGGCATAGGTCCTGTGATTGAAGAATCACTCAATGAGGAAGGTGTTTATTTCTATCAGCAAATCGCCGACTTTACTGACGAAAATACGCGCTGGGTTGATAACCATATGGCATTCCCGGGTCGCATCCATCGTGAAGACTGGATTGGCCAAGCCAAAATTTTGGTTGGTGATACCACGGCAGCCATTTCCGACGACATGAAGCCAACACTTCTGAGTGAGCCTGGTGTAGGTGGTGCTGAGGATCTCAAGCGCATCAAGGGTATTGGTAAAGTGCTGGAGAAACGCCTGCACAAGCTAGGCATCTATCATTATGACCAAATTGCAGCGTTAAGTGCTGACAATGTGGTCTGGTTGAATGACTTTGTTTCCTTCCCTGAAGGACGCATTGAGTCAGAAGACTGGGTAGGTCAGGCAAAATTACTGGCTGAAGGAAAGCGCACAGAATATTCGGATCGCTTTGACAGCGGCGAAACACCTTATAAATAACAACATACTATTAAAAACTGGAGTTCAAAATGGTTGATACCATCAAAATACTAGGTAGCCTGTTAGGCAGTGGCGCTTTATCACAAGGTTCTGGCAGCAGTGTGCTTGGTAATGTCTTGGGAGCCGCCTTAGGCGGTGGCTCCCAGCAACAAAGTGGTGGCTTAGGTGGTCTGCTAGGTGGGTTACTTGGCGGCGGAGCACAACAACAATCCAGCGGTGGATTAGGTGGTTTATTGGGTGGCCTGATGGGAGGAAATGCTCAACGTCAGGCTAGTCCGGGAGCTGCTGATTTATTGGGTGGTTTGTTCGGTGGAAATAACCAACAACATGGTAGTCAATCAGGCGGCAGTTTAGCTGACTTACTTGGCTCAGCCGTAACACAGTTCACCCAAAGTCAAGGTGGCGCTGCCAATAATGCGCAACAGCAAAACTATGATCACTTGCGTAATGATGCGGGCCAACATGGCGCAATGGATCAGGCAACACTGCTGATTCGTGCAATGATTAATGCGGCGAAGGCTGATGGGCGAGTTGATGCTGAAGAGCAGCAAAAAATTCTGGGACGTCTGGGCGATATAAGTCAGGAAGAAGCTGACTTTGTTCGTCGCGAACTAGCAGAGCCTTTAGATGTTGATGGTTTTATTCGCACCATTCCACAAGGCTTTGAACAGCAAATTTACATCATGTCTTTAATGGCGATTGATCTGGATACTAATCACGAAGCGCAGTACCTGCATCAATTATCACAGGGTATGAATCTGTCACATGACTTATGCAATCAGATTCATGAAAAACTTGGCGCACAGAAGCTATACGATTAATGCGTCGTCTTTTAATAACATCGTTATATAAACAATCTATAGGCTACTATTTATGAATAATAAACTTTGTGCCACCGGCTCGGGGATGAGCAGAAAAAGCTGGTGGTTATGGTCGGGTTTAGGGCTGCTAGCCCTTTACGCCTTGCTCCTCGTGTCAAGGTGTGCCCCCATTGAACAAGACTTACAAGCACGTACTAACGCTGCACTCACTGAAAAAGGCTATGACTGGGCTTCAGCCTCTTTAGATAAGCGCGGCCGTGATACTGTATTAAGTGGTATCGCACCTAGCGAATCAGCACGCGATGATGCTATTCAAACAGCAGCCGATGTTTACGGTGCAAGAGTCGTGACACACGACATGACACTTAAGCAATATGATTCGCCAACGTTTGGCTTGAAGAACGATGATGGTAAAACGATCTTAACTGGTAGTTTCCCAAGTCAGGATCTGATTGATCAAGCGGTCAGAGCGGCATCAGACAACTTTGGTGCTGAAAATGTTGTGAACCGTATGAAGCTCAGTGATGATGTTTCATCACCTGCATGGTTAGCGTCATCACTAGCTGTGCTACCAACAATTACTGGCATGAAAGATGCCGTACTTAATGTGAGTGATAATAGCTCTGAGCTGAATGGAACTTTTCATACTGACGAAGAGAAACAATCATTCCTGAAGATTGCTGGCGACAAGCTAGGTGATGCGTTTGAGGAAAACACTCAAGTTGTTCCGCTTGGCCCTACCCCTGAGGAACTTGCAGAGATTGCCCGCAAAGCTGAAGAGGCTGAGGCTGCACGTTTAGCAGAGGAAGCCCGTATTGCTGAGGAAAAGCGTTTGGCTGAGGAAGCCGAAGCAGCTCGCCTTGCTGAAGAGAAGCGTTTAGCCGAGGAAGCCGAAGCGGCGCGTCTGGCTGAAGAAGCAGAAGCAGCTCGAATTGCTGAAGAAAAGCGTTTAGCTGAGGAAGCTGAAGCTGCTCGAGTTGCTGAAGAAAAGCGTTTGGCTGAGGAAGCTGAAGCGGCGCGTCTTGCTGAAGAAAAGCGTCTGGCTGAGGAAGCTGAAGCGGCTCGAATTGCTGAAGAAAAGCGTTTAGCCGAAGAAGCGGAAGCAGCACGCCTTGCTGAGGAAAAGCGTTTAGCTGAGGAAGCTGAAGCAGCACGCCTTGCTGAGGAAAAGCGTTTAGCTGAGGAAGCTGAAGCAGCACGCCTTGCTGAAGAAAAGCGCCTGGCTGAAGAAGCTGAAGCAGCTCGAATTGCTGAAGAAAAGCGTCTGGCTGAGGAAGCCGAAGCAGCGCGTCTGGCTGAAGAGAAACGTTTAGCTGAAGCAGCTCGAATTGCTGAGGAAAAACGTTTAGCTGAGGAAGCAGAAGCAGCTCGAATTGCCGAAGAAAAGCGTCTGGCTGAGGAAGCCGAAGCAGCTCGAATTGCTGAAGAAAAGCGTCTGGCCGAAGAAGCGGAAGCAGCACGCCTTACTGAGGAAAAGCGTTTAGCTGAGGAAGCTGAAGCAGCACGCCTTGCTGAAGAAAAGCGCCTGGCTGAAGAAGCTGAAGCAGCTCGAATTGCTGAAGAAAAGCGTCTGGCTGAGGAAGCCGAAGCAGCTCGAATTGCTGAGGAAAAACGTTTAGCTGAGGAAGCAGAAGCAGCTCGAATTGCCGAAGAAAAGCGTCTGGCTGAGGAAGCCGAAGCAGCTCGAATTGCTGAAGAGAAACGTTTAGCTGAGGAAGCTGAAGCAGCTCGAATTGCTGAAGAAAAGCGTTTAGCTGAGGAAGCTGAAGCGGCTCGTATTGCTGAAGAAAAGCGTCTGGCTGAGGAAGCTGAAGCGGCTCGTATTGCTGAAGAGAAGCGTTTAGCTGAGGAAGCTGAAGAAGCTGAGGCTGCACGCCTTGCTGAAGAAGCTCGACTTATTGAAGAGCAGCGTTTGGCTGAACAAGCTGAAGCGGCACGGTTACAGCGAATTGAGGACGTTCAGAACTGTCAACGTGATATCAATGATTCAATGACGGGTAACGCGATCTTATTTGCTACTTCGAGTTCCGATATCGACAGCAAGAGCTATCCTTTATTAGACACGATCGCTACGACTGTTCGTCGTTGTGGTGACATTATTTTAGCGAATGCTCAAAAGATTGAAATCTCAGGTCACACTGACAGTCGTGGTTCTGATGAGATGAATCTGGCGCTTAGTGATAGTCGCGCAAAATCAGTACGTGACTATATGCTAGAGAAAGGCGTTCGTGCATCTGTTCTAGTTAGTAAAGGCTATGGAGAAGCAAATCCTATCGCCGACAACAATACATCGGCGGGCAGAAGACAAAACCGTCGCATTCAATTCACAATTCAATAAACAAGGTATACATCATGGGTTATTTATTTTTCCAGACTTGGATTTGGCTACTACTAGCATTTATTTTTGGCCTGGTAATGGGTTGGATCTTCCGCAATATGTCATGCCGCAATGATGCAGAGCATATTGAAATCCACAAAGACCACAACGGCAATGAAATCAGCCGTAAAGTCGTGCAGAAGTAGCTCAATTGAGCGATGTGAAGAGGTCACTTTTTAGTGGCCTTTTCTTTTGCCTGAAATAGTCTCAAGACCTTGACCCGACAAGACTCTGCTTGCACACTGACAAGCATTCTTTTTGATGGCCACTCTCATGCAAAAAATCGTCGACTTTCGCAGTGACACCGTCACACAACCTACTCCGGAAATGAAACAAGCTATGCTCAATGCACCGTTAGGTGATGATGTATTTGGTGAGGATCCGACCGCAAACTTACTGGAAGAAACCGTTGCTGAACGCTTTGGAAAGCAAGCCGGATTATTACTGCCAAGCGGCACGCAGAGCAACTTTATTGCGATGCTGGCACATTGCCAACGCGGCGAAGAAGTCATCACCGCTGAGGAATACCACGTCTTTAGTTATGAGGCGCGCGGTGCATCCGTTCTGGGTGGCATCTCACTGCACCCGTTGAGCAGTACCGCCTACGGTGCAATAAACGCTGCACAGGTGGAATCTGCGATTAAGGAAGATGATTCACACTTCCCTATCAGCAAATTAGTCAGTCTGGAAAATACTGTTTCAGGTTGTGTACAGCCTCAGGAATCCATTCGTGAGATTACCACGCTGGCTAAACAGCATGGGCTGAATACTCATCTGGATGGTGCAAGAATATTCAATGCGTCCATTGCCTCCGGTATAGCACCTGCAGAACTGGCAAATGGTTTTGACTCAGTGTCGATCTGCCTGTCAAAGGGATTAGGAACACCTGCTGGTTCCGTTCTGGTGGGTGATCATGATTTTATTCGGTACGCCAGACGCCAACGTAAAATGCTCGGTGGTGGTATGCGCCAAAGTGGCATGTTGGCAGCGGCGGGATTACACGCACTTAAGCATCACGTCGAACGCTTGGCCGATGACCATCAAAACGCTAAAAAACTAGCCACAGCATTCGCCAAAATTCCGTCACTGAATGTTGACCTTGAGCGTGTGCAAAGCAATATGGTGTTTATACAGCCGGATGATGAGGAACTGACGGAGTTGGCAGCATTTCTTAAAACCCGGGACATTATTATCAGCCGTCAGCGCTTGGTGCTTCATCTGGATATTACCGCTGAAATGGTGGATAAAACTATTTCGGCTGTTAATGATTTCTACGAATAGATAGCGTTTTAAACCTTAGCCACCGCCACAAAGGTATCGTTATAACAAGCTCCATCCCGAATATCCGTTCTCGCATCCGCTGACATCAGAGCATTCACCGTCAAGCCACTGCGACTACTGGCCAACCACGCACCTTTAGGCGTGTATAACACACCTGCTTTCACACGATCCGTCACCTCAGCAGTAAAATAAACCTCCCCTAATTCATTCCAGACCCGCACCTCATCACCACTGACCAAACCCGCTGAAGCGGCATCATTCGGATGAATCTCAAGCACCTGACTTTGTAATGAGGCGTCACTACCACCAAACGTGGCATTAGTGCGGTCATCAGAGGATGGTGAGATAATCATTAATGGATAAGCTTCAGTAGCATCCGTTGAGACATAATGTGGCACAGCATAACCACTCTCCAGATAGTCCGCATCAAACAGCTGAATCTTGCCGGATGCCGTATCGGGCATTACCGTTTCACACATAATCGTGGGCTCGCCCTGCTCTGTATTCATTAGCAAGGCTTCATCCAATGGTAGCTCGCTCGGCTTATAGTTAGACAGCCTCGGATCATTGTCCTGAAATGCCAGATCCATTAATTGCTTATCAGTCAGTGTAAATTCTTCATCCTCAAAACCAAATCGCTCTGCCAAGCGCCGGAAGATTTCTGTATTTGGCAAAGCTTCACCCACCAAGGGAATCACCGCCTCAGCGCGTTGCAGATAACTGTGTCCATAAGAGCCATAGATATCCTCAATTTCAAACACACTGGCTGCAGGCAGAATCACATCGGCGTACTGCATGCTGTCGGTCATCACCACATCGCAACCCACAATAAACACGGATTCTTGTGATAGCGCACGGTGCATACGCTGCTGGTCAGGGTGTGTAGCGATCGGGTTATGGTTGTAAATCATCACTGCGCGAATCGGTGTCTCCTGAGTCTCATCCAGCATCACTTTACTCACATCAACAATATTGATGGTGCGCGTGTCATCCGGCAATAAATCCGGTCGGGTAATGCGCTCACTGCTCTTTGGAAAGGCCAGTCCGGGCTTCGCAATCACACCCGCGCCGATTTTACCGAATTGGCCGGTTAGCGCTTGCAAGGCCATGGAAGCTCTCAGACCTGAGCCACCATTACGACCACGCTCAATGCCATTACCGAGTGACAAAGCAACACATTGCGCCTCAAGATACATATCAACAAGCCGGTCAAATTGCCCAAGTGTAAGACCACATATCTGCTCCACATCATCACGGGAGTATTCACGCGCTTGCTCAAGATAAGTCTCTACTCCCTCTACCCACTGATCGATAAATGCCTGATTCAATCCACCACGACGTTCAATTTCCGCAGCCATTGCCATCGCCAGCACGACGTCCGTTCCTGGTTTAATTTGTAGATAGAGGTCTGCCCGCTCAGCAATTGCGATTCGCTTAGGGTCAATTACTACCAGCTTACAGCCCTTTTTCTGGGCTTTACTAACCACCCGTGAAAAATGCAGATTCGATACTGTGGCATTATTACCCCAGACGAAGATCAGGTCTGATTCCAGCGCTTGCTCCGGCGGCATACCCGGTGCACTACCAAATAAACTGGTATAGGCAGCACCACGAACACCCCCACATAAAGGCCCACGATCCAGTTGCGTCGCTCCCAGACGATTAAAGAACATGAGATCCAAAGACGCTCCGTCCAATTCACCATGTGGGCCTGCGTAGTTAAATCCCAATGTTGATTGCGGACCATATTGCTCTATCGCCTTGCTAAAACCTTCGTAAACCAGATCCAGTGCTTTCTCCCAACTGATATGACGGTACTGACCAGAACCACGTGGCCCGATGCGTTGCATAGGATGCTTGAGACGCTTCTCACCATAGACAAAGTCAGGATAGAATTTTGCCACCTTGCCGCAAATCGCATTGTCGGTATATGGGTTAGCTTTAGAGCCACGTATTGAGATGATCTTTTCATCCTGTACAGTCACCGACAGACTGCAGGTGTCCGGACAATCCAACGGGCATACAGCCGGGCGAACTTCAGTTGTCACACTCATTTTTTATATCCTCTGGCAGTCATGTTCAGGCTCTCGTGCCTGTATTTAAAGATTGAATTTGTTGGCCCTGTGCATCGAAATTATCGGCTGACAGCCAAGTTTCGAATGCGTGTTTAAGCGACGGCCAGTCACTATCAATGATCGCTAACCACGCGGTATCCCGGTTTCGTTGCTTATAGATAGTACACTGCCGAAACACCCCTTCAAACTGAAAGCCTAGTCGCTTTGCAGCATGTTTGGACGGCTCGTTTAAGGCATCACATTTCCACTCGTAACGACGATACCCCAACTCATCAAACACATACTGCATCATCAGATACATTGCTTCGGTTGCCATCGGGGTGCGCTGCATTAGGGGTGAAAAATGAATATGACCCACTTCGATAGACCCAACTGATGGCTCGATACGCAGATAACTCGCCAAACCAACCGCAACACCAGTTTGCTGATTGATTACAGCATAAAATAACGGGTCTTGGCGGCTTGCAGATACTGCTAACCACTGTTTAAAGCTATCGAAATCATCAAATGGACCATATGGCAGATAAGTCCAGTTACGCTGACTGCTATCTTTCGCAAAGGAGTTGTACAAACCCTGAGCATGCGTCTCTACATCCAACCGCTCCAGCTGACAGAACCGACCCTGCAGCAATGGCTTTGACGGATAGTCACACGCCTTCCAATCTGGCAGTGCTTCACCAATAGGCTGTCCCAATTCATTGTGCTGTTCGCTCATCGCATACCTCTAAATCATACCTGATTGCTTTGAACTTAGATTAGTGGCTAAATGGACTGCATGCGAGATCCATTATTAAACAGTTTTAGGACCCACTTTTGGCAGACTCCAACTTCCCCTCTGAATTATTTTTGCCTTTTCTGAATGAGGATAAAAGCTTACCGCAGTATGTCGCCCTGTTTCGTGCCTTCCAACAAGCCATCGTGCAGGGAAAGCTGATACCGGGAGCCAAATTACCGGCTACACGTCCTTTGGGTCTATCACTGGGTATATCCCGTAATACCGTTAAATCAGCCTATGAGATGTTATTAGCGGAAGGCTATATCGACACAGAACACGGCTCGGGTAGCTTTGTATCAAAGCGATTACCAGATCAGGCATCCACCTCTGGCACTCAAACCAAACAGCAGGCAGTGACTGTCAACCCGACTGAAGTATCAATACTGGCAAAACGGCTTGAGGACGCTTACCACTCTCCCAACGCCTCCTTAGAATCAAATCTGCTATCACATGGCAAGGGATGTCTGGAAAGCTTTCCATGGCGACAATGGCAACGCCATGTTACCCACGCATCACGTCAAATGAAGTATGCGCAGGGAGACTCTGTCATGGGAAATACCCGTTTGCGTGCTCAAATTGCCAACTACCTGCAAGTGGCACGAGGGGTACATTGTGATACCGAACAAATCATCGTGTGCTCAGGTTCTCAACAGGCAATGTATCTGTCGTTTCAAATATTACTAAACCCCGGTGATCCGGTGCTAGTTGAAGATCCCGGTTATCAGGGAATTGATGGCGCTATAGATACTCTGGGTGGAATCAAAATTCCGGTGGAGACAGACCAGCAAGGTTTCCGGCTTGACACTGGATTGGCAAAAGCTCCACATGCCCGCGTTGCGACTCTGACCCCGACACGTAACTATCCTATGGGATACACTCTGAGCTTAGCACGTCGCCTTGCCATCCTCGACTGGGCCAAACAAACTGGCAGTTGGATTATTGAGGACGACTATGACAGTGAGTTTCGTTTTGACGGCCCGCCAATCACATCATTACAGGGGCTTGGTGGTGAGTCTTGTGTGATTTATGCCGGTACTTTCAGTCGCATATTGCATCCATCAATCAGGCTCGGTTATCTAGTGGTTCCTGAAGCCTTGCTCAAACCGTTTTACCAACTCAAACGATTTATTGATGGTGGCTTGTCACAGCTTCCTCAATTGGCTCTGGCGGAGTTTATGGCTGCAGGTGATTTCACCAGTCACGTCAGGCGCGCGCGTAAGCTATATCAACAAAGACGCGAGATTCTCAGAGTAGAAATAGAAAGACAGTGTGGCGATATATTGAAACGTGTAGAAAGCGATGGAGGAATGCACTCGGTGTTTTTATTCGCTGACCAAACTGTTTCCGATAAGGAGGTATGTCTCAAAGCAAACGCAATCGGTATCGGTGTTCTACCCCTCAGTGCTTACTACTCAGGTGATAAAAAACAACATGGCTTGATTATTGGGTTTGCCGCTCACGACGAGTCGGCAATAAAACGAGGTGTGTCGATAATCGCTGAGTGCATCAGACCGTGAGCGATTGATTAGCCAGGTCTGACTGCAATGCTCTACATTACAAATCAGACTCTAACTAAGTTAGCACTAATGTGCTTAGGCTCGCTGTTTAGCGGCGACCACTAGCTCAAGATGCTCCGGGTTAATACAAAGTGAGTTACCACAACCTTGGCGTACAACTTTACCAGGAGGAATATCACCATAGAACGCCATGTAGCTGGCTTTGTGTGCTGATTCCAGATGAGCTTCTCCGTTAGGTTCTTTCACCATCGTTCTTCCATAACCATCGATTGAAGTTTGACGTGTCCAGACCAGACAGCCGGTAATTTCATTCGGTTTTGTACAGTTAAGCAAACGCTTCTGCTCTTGTGTTGTCTGCATGCCTTGTTCCTATCATTAGTTAGTGACATTCCCTCGCAGACTTTTTTATGTATGGTGTATTATTGTTTTCACCATAAAAGTCAAACCCATTGCGCAACATCAATTCACTTATGAGCACAAACAAATCAAACTTTAAATTATTATATCTATTACGGCATGCAAAATCCAGCTGGGCTGACCATAGCATGAGTGATTTTGAGCGACCGTTGAACAAACGCGGTATTCAACAAGCCTCTCAGATAGCCGCAATATTAGCCTCGAAGGAACCCCGACCACAGGTCATTATTTCTAGTCCTGCAAATCGTGCCTTTAGTACTGCCAAAACAATGGCAGTGGCTCTAGGTAGCGATAAGTCGAAAATAGGTTCAGATAAAAGAATTTATGAGGCAAATATTCAGACTTTAATGTATCTGATTCAGGAACTGGACGATGATTTAGAGTCCGTTATGCTGGTAGGACACAATCCGGGATTTTCACATCTGGTGAATACGCTAAGTAGACAGAAAGTTGCGCCCTTACCTACTTGCTCGTTGATTCAACTAAGACTGGATATTAATCAATGGAGTGAGTTGGAAGCAGAATGCGCAGAATTGCTTAGTGCCGATGCCCCTAAGCGCGAAGATCAGTAATCGAATTGATTTAAGATATTAACCAACCGGTCTGTAGTGATACGAAGAAGAAATTAGGTAACTGGCAATAAACGACTGAGCCCACTGTTCTCAATCAAAGCCAACGCTTGCGCTGGTAACCCCCGAATGGCGAATGATTGCTGTTTTTCTTGTGCAAGTCGCGTCCATGACAGAATCACAGCGATACCCGCGGTATCAACCCGCTCGACAGCGGCGAAGTCTAGAGTAATGGCTTGTTGCGATGTAGCCATCAGCTTCTCACCTTCTAACGCAACTGCTTTGGCATTGTCATAACCAAGCTGACCCGAGAGCTGGTATAACCCCGGATCAGTTTGTGACGCTGTGATAGTAAACGCTGACATTAAGCGACTTCTCGCTCCAGACGACTAATTAATGCTTCTAAACCACTGGCACTAATTTCACGGGTAAAGTTGGTGCGAAAATTCGTAATCAAATCCACGCCATCAACAGAGACGTTGTAAGCCTTCCACTCGTTATTAATCAATCGTAAGTCAAACTTCGCATTCTTCGCTTCGGCAGCCACAGGCTGGACCCGTGTTTCAACGGATAAGTAACCATTTCTGGAACTTGGTACGGAGCGTATTACGCTAATTGTCGCACCAGCAAACGCGAGCATTGTATTGGCATAACTGCGTGTCAGCATTTGCTGATAAGCCTGACCAAAACGAGCTCTTTGGTCTTCTGTAGCCGTTTTCCAGTGCTTACCGAGTGTCAACTTAGTCATCCCGTTAAAGTCAACAAAAGGAATAATCTCCTGCTCGACAAACGAACTGATTAAATCGGGATTTGCTTTAAGCTCAGCATGACGATGCTGCAGAATTGAAAAGATTCGGCTATTCACCGAGGTTACTAAGTTCTCCGCCTGCGCATTTGCAAAGGCCGGACTCATTAACACACCCAATACCAACACCAGAAAACCGCTATACAAACGTTTCATACATTCCCTCCCTCAAAAGATGATTAGGTTGACTATTTCGTCGTGAGATTTACCAATACTTTGCCGACGATTTCTTCTAATACCAATGCAGATTGCGACAAATATATTGAATCTCCATCCCTTAAGACCTCATCTTCAGCACCAGGTTCCAAAGATATATATTGTTCGCCTAATAAGCCTGCGGTATAAATACTCGCCTGAGTATCTGTTGTTAACGGGTAGTCTGATTGAATTTCCATCGTGACAAGCGCGCGCGATATCTTCTGGTCGTAAGCTACGGAGACGACGCGCCCCACATTAACACCTGACATCGTTACTTTAGCGCGCGTTCTCAGGCCACCCACATTATCAAAATGCGCTTTGACGCTGTACACCGAGGGGGAGCTGAAACTGTTCCCAAGGTTACTAATATTGAAAGCCAGCAGGACCAGACTCGCCAGCCCTAAGAAAACAAACACGCCAACCATTAATTCAAGATTTTTCGTTTGTCTCATTTCAGACCTCTACAAACATTATGCTGGTTAAAATAAAGTCTAGCGCCAGAACGATCAGCGCGGAATAGACAACAGAACGGGTGGTTGCTCTGGCCACACCTTCGGAAGTGGGCACGGCATCATAACCTTCAAACAGCGCAATCCAGTTGACAGCGATGCCAAAAATAAACCCTTTCAGTAAGCCATTAAGAATGTCGTAATTCCACTGCACCTTGCTTTGCATCTGCGCCCAAAAGGAACCCTCATCAACGCCTAGCCAGCCATGACCGATCAGATAGCCACTGTAAATCCCCACCACCATAAACATCAACGTCAGTAATGGCACAGCAATAATTCCGGCGACAAATCGTGGTGTGATCACGCGGCGGATCGGGTCGATCGCCATCATTTCTATACTGGCTAGCTGCTCAGTGGCTTTCATCAGGCCAATCTCAGCAGTTAAGGCAGAGCCTGCCCTTCCTGAGTACAACAAGGCAGTCAGGACAGGAGCTAATTCACGAAGGATCGACAAAGCCACCAATACCCCTAATGACTGCTCCGCGCCAAAGTCTACCAAAGTGACATACCCCAATAGACTGATCACCATTCCGACGAATAATGCCGAGAACACGATGATCAGCAGTGATAACACGCCGACTGAATATAAGGAATCCAGCAGTAACTTCGGGCGTGTGAGTACAATCGGAAAGCCTTTTAACACATGAAACAAGAAGATACTTGCCCGACCAAGACGCTGTAAAAAGCCAAGCGTTTTTTCTCCGGTGCGTTCAAATAGATTTCGCATCATGACTTTGCTTCCAGATGAAAGTCATTGGCGCGGCTTGTGGCGGGGTAATGAAAATCCACGGGGCCTTCGGTGGAGCCAGTTAAGAATTGCTTTAGCCACGGACTGGCGGTTGCTTTAACTACTTCAACAGGGCCCTGTGCGACCACCTTGCCTTCAGCTAGTACGCAAAGATAGTCGGCGATAGACAGGCTCTCATTAATATCATGCGAAACCAGAATGCTGGTTATGCCCAGCGATTTACTCAGGGAACGAATAAGAGTGACAATATTGCCGAGGGTAATAGGGTCTAAACCGGTAAAGGGTTCGTCATACATCATCAAAGCAGGATCAAGCACAATGGCTCGCGCTAATGCCACTCGTCTGGCCATGCCGCCGGATAATTCAGAAGGCATTAACTGAGCCGCTCCGCGTAGCCCAACAATTTCCAGCTTCATCAGCACAATATCGCGAACCATGGATTCATCGAACTGATAATGCTCGCGCACCGGAAAGGCAACATTCTCAAAGACATTGAGATCGGTCAGCAGCGCACCGGACTGAAACAACATCCCCATTTGCTTACGTAGTGCAAACAGTTCAGAGCGACTCAGGCCATTCATCTGAACACCTGCTACACTCACTGAACCACTATCCGCTTGCAGTTGCCCACCAATATGACGCAATAAAGTCGTCTTGCCACAGCCGCTTGGCCCCATAACCGCGGTGATTGCGCCTTGTGGAATCTCTAAATTGATGCCATCAAAGATCTGCCGCTGGCCACGGGCAAACGTCAGATCTTTAATCTCGATATAGGCTTGTGTCACAATCTAACCCGCTATTATTTTATCATTAATGATTCACATTCTTATGAATAATAATAACAGCTATACGATCAATTTATATCGTTATTTCCATACATCGACATTCTGACCGGATTTAACTAATTGTTCGGAGCGATGCACCATGTATTTGCTCCACGTATTGAAGTCTTTATAATGCTTACCGGAGACATAGCTCAGCAACTGCTGAAAGTGAAATAACTTCAACATACCAGTAAGCGTTTCGCGGTGCTTGCCTTCGTTATAGAACAACATCGCGGGCCGGTAACTTATATCGAGCTTGTTCACCCATTGCCTGATTGTGGTTTGATTTCCTTCATCATCAATAATCGGGCGTTCATCCAAAGCGTCGAACCGCACTACAGTGTAGTCTTTTAACAGAGCTTGTGTCTCCGCCAAATCAAACACTTCGTTATGAAAACGCTCACAGTCATCACAACTTTTATCTTCAATAAGAATAGCGACAGGTTTGCCTGAAGCAACCAACTGCTGCACGTTATCCGTTTGTTGATAAACAGGATGATCTTTCAGCTCATAAATCGCATCCGTTAAATGCTGCTGACGATAGCTGGCAAAGTCACCTTTCAAATAAGCTTTATCTTTAACGTAGTTGAGTACCTGACGAAATTCACGTGGCGAACGGTAGCCATTTAAACGCTGCACAATTTGATTATTTTCATTCATGAACAGAATGGTTGGCGTGTAACGAACGTTTAAGGCTCTGGCTAAATCTGACTCAGGCACTTCCGTCTCGTCATTAAAGGCGACTTCACGGCTACCGTGTAAGTTCAGATCAATACTGTCAAAGGACGCTTGTATCAAAGACTTGTTATAGTCTCCTCTGAAATTATCATCCAGCATTTTTTGACAATACGGACAGCCAGAAATATGAAAGTAGATCAGCACATGCTTGTTTACTTCGGCCGCCTCTTCAACCTCTTCACGAAAGTCGAGAAAGCTATCTTTAAACCAGTCAGGAATGACTACCTCGGTCGCGCCAATGACTTTACCGGGTGTTTTGGCTTCAGACACCATGGTGTCTGCGACAGCAGTGACTGAGAAAATAACAGTGAGAATCAGCGCAGAAAGCAGCTGTTTAGAATCAATAAATTTAAACATAATCTAACCCTCCTTTTCGTCAGTATAGACAACACTTCCTAAAATGGACAAGTAGTGCGGAGGGATAGGCGTTCTGTCTTTTGACCTTAGGGGCTGAATTTTTTACCCGCCATCAGGTGTAAATGCATGTGGAAAATAATTTGTCCACCGCCTTCGCCACAGTTCATTTGCACACGATAACCGTCATCGGCAAAACCTTGTTCATCAGCAATGGCCTTGGCTGCCTGAAATATCTCACCAGCTAATGCGGTATCTTCAGGGGCCAAATCGTTCAAGGTTGCGATATGCTTTTTAGGGATGATCAGTACGTGAAATGGTGTCTTCGGGTGAATATCCTTAAACGCTAATACGTGCTCATTTTCGTAAACCACATCAGCAGGTATCTCGCCTGCTAAAATCTTACAGAACAAACAATCAGACATGAATAATTCCTGTCGTTATCAAGTTTAGTCGGTACAGTAACCCTGTCATTAGTAGGCGCGACGACCATCAAAGGCATGAGATAGCGTGCCACTATCCACATAATCAAGCTCACCACCCACCGGCACACCATGCGCAATACGTGTCGCCTGAACGCCCTGCTTTGCGGCTAACTCATGTAAATAATGCGCGGTGACTTCACCTTCGATAGTAGGGTTAGTTGCGAGAATGAGTTCCGCCACCTCGCCACTTTCCAAACGCTTTTCCAGCAGATCCAGGCCCAACTGTTCAGGGCCGATACCATCAAGCGGCGATAGCTTCCCCATCAGCACAAAGTAGTAGCCGCGATAATCTGTGGCCTGCTCAAGTGCAATCACATCAGAAGGGTTTTCAACAATACACAGCTTGCTGGCATCCCGATTTGCATTACTACAAATCTTACATAGATCATGCTCTGTCAGCGTTCGGCAGCTTTCGCAGTGGCCGATTTTTTCAATCGCTTCTTGTATCGCAGAAGCTAGCCTAAGACCAGCCTCGCGATCATGCTCCAATAAATGGAAGCTCATTCGCTGTGCAGTTCGGGCACCTACGCCCGGCAAACACTTGAATGCATCAACCATTTCATTGAGTAGTGAAGAGTCTGACATAAATCAGAATGGCATCTTCATTCCGGCCGGAAGATTCATACCCGCTGTCACACCTGACATACGTGATTTAGTCTCTTCTGCCAATTTTTGAACGGAGTCGTTGATCGCCGCTGCAATCAGATCTTCCAACATTTCCTGATCATCATCTTCCATCAGAGAGGGATCAATGTTGACACGCTTACACTCGTGCTGACCATTCAGCGTGACAGCGACTAAACCACCGCCAGACTCACCTTTTACTTCCAATTTAGCAATCTCAGCCTGCGCACGCTGCATATCTTCCTGCATCTTTTGCGCCTGCTTCATCATGTTGCCCAAACCGCCTTTCATCATGTCTTTTCTCCTGAAATTTTCTGTATTGAGTATAGCCCAAGGGCCTCAAATAATATGCTTAATCTGTTTTCGGTACTACCGAACCCGGTACAACTTTTGCATCGAACCGCTCGGCCAAGGCTTTGATAAAATCATCTTCCTGAATGTTTTGTTCAGCAGCACGTTGGCGTTCTTTGATATAACGAGCATTATATTGGGCCGGTGTTTCCTGATTCAACTCTCTGACGGCAACCACCAGCTTTCGTTGCGTGCCAAAGTACTCATTTAACGCCGCTTCAATTTCGTCGATAGCACTGGTTCGCATCAGCATTTCACTGGCGGTTTCCAGATGCAATTCTATGCGTTGATCATCCTGCTCTGCCAGAATACAGTTTTTCGCAAGTTCTGCCGGTAAACCACTTAATGATAGTGATTGTACAATGCCATACCATTCATCTGTAGTAGTCGCTGGCATTGGTGTGGTTGGTGCTGAGTGAGTGCTTTGAACGGTTTCTTTTGCATCTTGTGCTTCTGCAGGTGCAGGTGCAGGTGCAGGTGCAGGTGCAGGTGCAGGTGCAGGTGCAGGTGCAGGTGCAGGTGCAGCATTGCTTTCTTCAGGTGATTCTGCAAGTGTTTGCTCAGCATCATTTTGCTGACCATTGTGATTGTCGGCATCATTATCTGTTGACGAGTCTGAATCACTCACTACAGGCTTATCCGACCCTACCGGTTTTGACTCAGTGAGTTTGACATCCACTTCCGGTGCATCAACAAGCTGCGAGAGCTCACTCACTTTACTGGCAACAGGACTCATGGATACCTTTGCAGAAGGCTCATCATCCCATGGTGGTGGCTCAGGCGGCTTAGCCTGTTCCTGTGCTGCGGCCCTAGCAGTCTCAGCATTTTCAGGCTTCGCAGTGCCTGGCTGATTGACCATCTGATCATACTCATCCCACGGCGGCGCTGCCTCATCATCCTGCTGCACAGCTGGCTTTGGTGCTGGTGCTGGTGCTGGTGCTGGCAATGATGTGCTGGACTCAGATTCCTTAGCTATGGTTTTTTTTTTCAAATCCGCAGCATTATCAGACGCAGGCGCATCAGATACCGCAGCCTGAGCATCTGACGGTGAAGCAGCAACAGGCGCAACCGTCGTTGGGCGGAAAGCCAACATACGCAGCAGCAACATTTCAAACCCACTACGCGGATCAGGCGCTAAGGATAAATCCCGCCGTCCTGTAATTGCGATTTGATAATAAAGCTGAACATCTTCTTTACTTAACTGACCCGCTAAATCACGAAGATTATCATCATCTTCATCCGCGCCAGCCACAACCTGAAGCACCGCTAATTGATGCAACATGGCAATCATCGCATCAGTTGCCGCTGCAAAATCCGGTGTAACGCCCGCCATATCCTCAACTTTATGGATAATACCAGCGCCATCGCCCGCAGCGACCATCTTAATCAAAGCAATCAACGGATCATGAGCAATACTGCCCAACATGTCCTGTACTTCTTTCAGCTCAATATGGCCATTACCAAACGCAATCGCCTGATCCATCAAACTCAGCGCATCACGCATACTGCCGTCAGCAGCACGGGCAAGTAAACGAATCGAAGCATCATCACCCTGAATGCTCTCTTCACTGCTCAAATGTTTGAGGTGTCCGGCGATCATATCAACCGTCATGCGCTTCAGATTAAACTGTAGGCAGCGGGATAAAATCGTGACCGGTAATTTTTGCGGATCAGTCGTCGCAAACAGAAATTTGACGTGTGCTGGTGGCTCTTCCAGTGTTTTCAGCAAAGCATTAAAGCTGTGACCGGACAGCATGTGCACTTCATCGATCAGATAAACTTTAAAACGACCATGCGTCGGTGCGTACTGAACATTATCCAGTAGCTCGCGAGTGTCTTCGACTTTAGTCCGAGAGGCCGCATCCACTTCGATCAAATCAATAAAGCGACCAGCGGCTATTTCCTGACACGCCCCACAAGCACCGCAAGGCTCTGAGGTAACGCCGGTTTCACAGTTCAGGCATTTCGCCAGAATCCGCGCAATCGTCGTCTTACCGACCCCTCGGGTTCCGGTAAATAAATAAGCATGATGAAGACGGTCATTATCAAGCGCATTAATCAGTCCACGCAGTACGTGTTGTTGACCAACCATTTCCTTGAAATTTTGTGGACGCCATTTACGCGCGAGAACCTGATAACTCATTAGGCAATGTACAGATGGCTTTAAGAAGAGTATGCAATGGTGGCGATCCACATCAGCCGACCCTCGGCGCCCGAGATCACCGCTACAGTTGCTTCCTTCCGGACCTGGCTGGGTTAACGGTTTATCGTCGCGAGGAGACCAATGCAGATCACCATATTGCAGAACGGAGGATTATGAGGGAAAATCATCTCACTAACAAGAAGAAATATACTATGCCTTTTACTTTAGCTCACCCTGTTGTCTCTCTCCCATTAAAAAAATACTTAGGAGACTACGGCGCACTCTCCGCACTGTTTATCGGTGCCATTGTTCCCGACTTCGTTTACATGATGCCGCCGGAATTTGTCTACTATTATCGGCTGGAAAGCCACACACTGATGGGACTGATTAAAGTCTGCATGCCACTGGGCTTGCTATTCTATTATTTCTATCATTTATTGATGGCTCCCGTGATTGTGTCTGCCTTCCCGGAGATACTCAGGCGTAAACTGCCACGGCATTTATCGCTAGGCCAATGCCCACCTCTGTCGAATGCACACGCGATTATTGTGTCACTGCTGATTGGTGCTGCCACACATATTATCTTTGATGCATTTACTCATGAGCGACACTTTCCACAATATATCGAGCTATTACGAACGCCACTGGCTTCCATCGATGGCTATCCCATTATGCCGTTCAGAGTGATCCAACATCTGGGTACTATTTTTGGCAGCCTGATCATAGTTTGGTGGACTTGGCATTGGTTTAAAACAGCACCAGATCTCTCAGAAAAAACGTGGCTACCCTTACCACCTGTGCGTTACTCGGTGATTGCCTTATTAATACTAATCCCATCATCAGTAGGTATGTATTTCATCTATAAAAACACACCTGAAAATGGCGTGCTATTTGGTTTGCATGACATACAGCACGGACTTAAATATGGAATTGTTGCCGGTGGTGCTGCGCTTATCGTGGTATCAGGAGCATTGGGCGCTTTTTATCAGTTATTACTTTTTTCGGGACGTAGAAAAGCACAATATTCATAAAAACACTTACTGAGTTGCTATGAATAAATACTTGGCTACAAATACAAAGAATGCTTTATGCTGCCCATATTGTTATGGCGGGCTGCGTGACATAGACACGACAGCTATTTGTAGCAGTTGCGGTTGCCAGTATACCAATTCACCCTCAGGCAGTTTGGATCTGCGCCTAAACCGGCCTAAGAAATATAGCTACGATTTGACGCTGGGGTCTTCCTTAGAAGACTCGCAGCAACTTTGTGCTAGCCCGCTCTCCCCTAACCCAAATCAGCAAGTAGACTATCAGAACATCGAAGTACCCAACCATCTTACTTCTGCACTACTAAGCCACTTTCCAAAAGCACAAAATGATAACGCTTTAATGTTGGATATTGGGTGTGGTACTGCCGTGCATAAAGCCGTTGCTGAGCATGCAGGATTTGAATACATAGGGATTGATTATCACAATCAAAACGCTCCAATCTTAGGTGATGCACACGCTATTCCTCTAAAGGATGACAGCGTAGATTTTGTACTCTCAATAGCAGTACTGGAACATATCCGCTTTCCATTTGTGGTGATGGAAGAGATTCACAGAGTATTGAAAACCGATGGAATGTTTATTGGTACAGTCGCATTTTTAGAACCATTCCATGAAGATAGTTTCTACCACCATACGCACTTAGGTACTTTTAATGCGCTTCAGGCTGGTGGCTTCACGGTAGAGATTCTCTCTGCCAGTGATGAATGGAATAGTCTGGTTGCCCAATTCCACATGGGCTTATTTCCTAAAATGCCAATTCCTCTGGCACGGATGTTAGCGGCCCCTATCAGACTGCTCCACAAACTTTGGTGGAAACTTGGAAAGCTTCGGTTTGAAGAAGCCACAGAACAAATGCGAATTACCAAGAATACGGGTGCTTTTACTTTTATCGCTTACAAGCGAGCCTAGATAAACAATGACTATGAATCAGTCCTTCTCCGTCATTATTCCTTTGTATAATAAAGGGAATTACATACGCAGAGCCCTGGATTCAGTCCTTTCGCAAACATACCAAGATTTTGAAATCATCGTGGTTAATGATGGGTCTGATGATGGAGGTGATGCCCTAGTCCGTAGCTATCTGGATAAAAGAATCCGACTGATTGATCAAGCAAACAGTGGCGTCTCAATAGCCAGAAACACAGGTGTCGCAGCATCGCACTCTGACTTCATCTGTATGTTGGATGCAGATGATGAGTGGAAGCCGCACTTTCTTGAGGACATGAAGTCGCTACTCGATGACTTTCCTAATCATCATATTTTTAGTCTTCGTCATGAAATCGTCAGCACTAATGGCAGGCTCATTAATCCCACTGTCTCACTACCAAATGGCCACCGTGGAATTGTAGAAAACTTCATCGACACCTTCACACATTCTAACGGTCTCATTAACGCTTCATCGGTCTGCCTAAGGAAGTCATATTTCTTAACACTTGGGGGATTTCCTAATGGAGAGAGTCAGGGAGAGGATCTATATCTTTGGTTACTCTATGCCCTCAAGACAGACATCATTTTTTACGACCGAATTGCAAGTTGTTACTACAAAGATAGTACCAATCGCTCCATACACCGAGTTTGTAAGAAAGAGTTGCCCTACCATTTCAGTCACTTCTATAGCTTGCTAAAACAAAAACAATTTTCGAAAAGGTATGGAAAAGAAAAAACGTCACCGTTGAGGCGCTATCTCAGAAATCAAGCCATTCTTCACACGGCAGCACTGATTGCCCTTGATAAGCGGGGCATTGCACTCGCCCATTCGCTAAGACTCTTCAGATTAAACAAGTACACGTGTTTTGATTGCCTATTGATACAACTGTTCCCCAGCAAGTTATTGGGCAAAGTACAAGTCGCTAGAAATTATAAAAGAGCGCCTCAATGAAGCAACGGATTCTGAATACTCTAGAGCACTATAATCACGTTAAGAACCATGTGTTCAATGCATTCAATCACCCTGTGATCGTATTGATGTATCACAGAGTATTAGATCAAAATGAACAAGGCAGTCCCTATACTGTAACCACCAGTCACTTCCGGGATCAAATGCTCTACCTAAAAGATCACTTTGAGATGGTTGGCCTTGAGGACAATTGGCAGAACCTTGAAAGACCTGCCTGCGTGATCACATTTGATGATGGTTATTATGACAATTACACAATTGCCAGAGACTTTCTATCACCTCAATCAATTCCTGCCACTTTCTTTGTAGCGACACAAAACATTGGCACCAAAAATCTTTTTTGGTGGGATGACCTCAACTTGCATCAGGCTTTTTACGAAAAAAGTAGCGGCTTAACCATGATGCAATTATTTCGCCAACTAAAGAACAGTCAAAGAAACGATCAAATCCGTTTCTTTAACAAGCACCAACCACCGGTCTGCTGTGATGAAGCAACAAGGAAAGCCTACCGTAGCATGACGAAGCAAGAGTTAATTAGCCTCTCCGACTTGCCGCACATGAGTATTGGTGCACACACCATTAATCACCTCAACTTAAGCAAACAAAGTATTGATGAGATTGCTTTCGAACTCCGTGAATCTCAATTAAGACTAGAGCACATTATTAATAAGTCCGTTACCAGCTGTTCATTTCCTTATGGGAGCTACAACAGAAAGGTCATCGGTGTGAGTCAAAAGCTCGGCTTTAATACAGCGTGTATTGGTGTTTCTCAAAATGCCTACCACTGGACGAACCGACTAAAAATACCCAGAATTTCAGTAGAGGATGTTGCCTTAGGTACGTTCAAGCGACAGATTAATCGTTTGATTCCATAGCTGCCTTATATTTTTATAGCTAAACGATTCAACGGACGACAAAGCGTTTGCTGATAAGAATCGTCGTTTTGACTCACTTTGTCCAACCTCATCTAGTGCATTAACCAAGCCATGAAAATCATTATTTTCCACCAATAATCCATTATATTGATCTTGGATAAGGTCACTAAGGCCCGTTGGGCAATTGTAGGCAACAACGGCTTTTTCCAGTGCTAGCGATTCCAATAAAACCATCGGAAAAGCCTCGAAGCGACTAGTCAACAAAAAGACATCCGCTGCTTTGATAACGGGAAATGGGTTTTTCATTGCACCTAAGATTTTTACGTTTGCATATCGCTCAGCTAGCTTAGTTAAAGCATCCCGCTCCTCACCATCGCCAATGATAATTAAATCATGAGTTTCGCTGATTGTTGCTGCCTGAAAGACCTCAATCATGACATCGTATGCTTTTTGATAGGTAAGTCGTCCAGCAGAAACCACATATGGTTTGGGATGGCTGAATGCTACACTCATCGCTTGCTTCTGAATGGACTGCGCATCCACCGGATTATTAATAATTGTTAGCTGGCGGAAATTGAAGTTGTTCTGACTGAGGTGATCCTTTAGACCCTTTGACACTGCAACTACCTGAGATGCATAAGGAAACATAAACTTCATCACCGACTGATCAAACCGGGACAACATGGTGGGCAGTAGATGTAACGTTAAAATACTATTTGACCGATTACTCAGAAAAGCGCACAAATTAGCTGATTCAAGAAAGCTAATGACAACATCATATCCATTACGTTTACTTAACTGCTTGAATCGCTTTTGACGTTGATAGACGTTATAAACCTTTCCAAAAAACCCTTTTCCACCCAAACAGTTTAGGCTGATTATTGGAAGTGAGGTATCAAATACGCACCCCTCTGAGGAGAAAACAACGAGAGTAACCTCATGGTCAAAGGACAATAACTCCGCAGTACTGACCGCAGACCGTTGCCCTCCTCCCAATGTTAAATCTGGTACCAATACTGCAATTTTCGCCATTGTTTTTTCCAATTGAAACTCAGGGACAAAAACATACACCCAATGGTAACAATCATATGGCTATGACAGTCTAAGACTTCCGATGAGCCCGATTTAATAACTGCATAACGGTTTCACAAAGCCTATATAATGAGCACAATACTTAATCAAACGCGTCACATTGGAGTCCGCTATGTCACAGATTTTCGCAAACGACCACATTTACATCAAGATACATGACAGCGAAGTACCATGGCTCAAGGTCTACTCTCAACAAAGCTGTAAAGAGTTCACCGAATGTGACAGCACAACGCGCCAACAGATCTGGCAGTTACTAGAACTGATTGAGCGCGAAATGCTGAGTTATTACAAACCCGAAAAGATCAATATCGCCAGTTTTGGAAATTACAAACCACAAGTCCATTGGCATGTCATGGCGCGATTCAAAGAAGATAGCTTTTACCCTGAGCCAATGTGGGGACCAAAACAACGAGAAGCCAATTTAGACCTCCCCTCCATGGATGGTTTTCTTAAAATTGTGTTACCGAAAATTGAGCAAATACTGAAATAATTTTGCTGCCTCATTGCATCGGTGGTGTTACGCTCCACCGATGAATATAAGCACCTTTAACCGACGCCATGAACTGGGTCAATTAGCCCGGATTTCTCTCCCCATCATCGCCGCCCAATTACTGCAAATGGGCATGGGCGTTATTGATACGGTGATGGCCGGACGTATTGACGCGCTATCAATTGCCGCTATCGCCCTAGGTGCTTCGATCTGGTTCTTTGTGATCTTGATCGGCATCGGCATTTTATTGGCGTTTACCCCGATTATCTCTCAACATATCGGCGCTGATAACCACCCGTTGATTCGGGAAGAACTACGACAGGGAATCTGGTTATCCGTCACCATAGGCTTTTGCCTGATTATTTTATTAACCCTGCTGGCTCAGCTGATGCCGGTACTGGGGATTAAACAAGAGATTATTCCGGCGGCCAGTGACTATATTCTTTGGGTAGCCTGGAGCCTCCCCTTTACCTGCTTGTATCTAGTACCTCGCACCTTTAATGAAGCCAATGGCAACACCTTACCGATGATGTGGATACAGCTGGCCGTGTTACCCCTGAATGTATTGGGTAATTACCTGTTTATGTACGGCAGCTTTGGTTTTCCGGAAATGGGTGCCTCAGGTGCCGCTCTGTCAACTGGCATCGCTCAGGTTGTCGGTTGTATTGCGCTTTATTACTACACCCTGCATGCGCCTCAATATAAGATTTACGATTTACGCAAACGCATGACACCGCCGGACTGGGCGCATATTTTCCGTATTTGTAAACTCGGTTTTCCGATTGCAATTACTATGGGCATGGAGTCTGGCCTGTTTACCGCAACTGCATTGTTGATGGGACGCTTCGGTGCTGAGGCGGCGGCAGGTCACCAAATCGCCATTAATGTTGCATCACTGGCCTTCATGGTGCCACTTGGAGTGTCCATGGCATTAACGGTTCGTGTGGGACAAGCCGTCGGTGCCAAACACATGGTCGCTGCCAAAAAGCGCGGCAACCTGGGCATTCAGATCTGTGGGTTGATTACCTGCTGCTCCGCCTTCATTCTTTGGCAATTCGGTAACACTATCGCTAACTGGTACACCCACGAAACTGTCGTTGTCGGCATTGCCACACAATTACTAGCCCTCGCTGCCCTATTCCAAATCGTTGATGGTTTACAGGTCGGTGCGGTCGGTGCACTACGTGGATTTAAAGATACTGCCATTCCCATGTTGATCGCCGTGGTTTGCTACTGGGTGATTGGTATGGGAACAGCACTTTGGTTTGGCGTATTTGGTGATATGGGGCCAGCAGGTTTGTGGCTGGGACTTGTGACAGGCTTATTCGTTGCCGCGATCGCGATGAATGCACGCTTCTACCGTGTTTCACGACGCGCCCTGAGTGCTTAGCATTCGATCTCTGTAAATAACAGTGATATGCTCGAGTCATCTCATTTAACCACCGCTGACTATGCCAAAAATTACCCCTGTTGTACTCGTTCTGGTCGTGATCAATGTTGCGCTGTTCCTGCTTAACAGCCTGACCACCTTTGAAATGAATGATGTGCTGGGACTGCATCATCCTGACAATCAGGACTATGGCGTCTGGCAATACCTCACCAGCATGTTTATGCACGGCAGCGTGATGCATATTTTATTCAATATGTTTGGTCTGTGGATGTTTGGAACAGCGCTGGAAGGCGTCTGGGGCAGTAAAAAGTTTCTGTTTTTCTACTTTGTCACAGGGCTTGGCGCGAGTGTCATTTACACCTTAGTCAATAGCTACCAATTCGACGCGGCGGCCAATGCCTTAATGGCTGCCGGTATGCAGGAATACGATATAAAGGAGTTGGTGGAAACAGGCCGGTATCGTATGTACAATGGTATCACAGAAGCAGCCGTGACTGAGGCTTATCAAACGTTTAATACGGTCATGGTTGGCGCCTCGGGAGCGTTGTACGGTGTACTGGTTGCCTTTGCGATTCGCTACCCTAACGCTAAGCTCGCACTATTGTTTTTACCCTTCCCGATTGCCGCAAAATATTTCGTGCCGATTCTGCTGTGTATTGACTTGTTCTCAGGGGTGACCGGTTTCTCGATATTCGGTGGTGGTATCGCGCATTTCGCTCACTTGGGTGGTGCACTCATCGGCCTTGTCCTGATGCTTTACTGGCGTAATAGCCGCCAGTAAGTCTGTCAAAGCTGGGATTAACGGAAGTTATCGTAGATGTTTTCTGCCCAGCTTAAGCGGTCACTAAAACGACTGATTTGACCGGCTAATGGCTCAGGAATCTCCTTGGGCCAGCAATTGATCCCATAGCCATCAGGCATAAACAGTGGCGCCAGCATCGAGGCGACCGACAAATCCGCACGGGTAAAGGTTTCCCCAACCAAAAACTCTCTGTCACCCAATGTTTCGACCATATTGTCGAGTGCCGTTGAGATCTTCTGTTCAGCCTCCTGCGCGGTTGCATCATTAATCTTCATCAACTCACGCATCGGCCCAACCATTTTGGGAAAGGCAAAACTCGTTGTGGTACGCGAGTACCAGGTACCATCCTGCGTCATTAATGGCACGACCAGGTCTTTGTGCTCCAACAGCGTATGGTAGATCAGTAAGCGAACGGCAGGTCCGATTTCACGATCAGCAAACGACTCCCACGCTGCTGCAAGTTCTGCTTCTTTCGGATCTTCAGGTGTTAACTTGCGGCGGGAAAAGCGCTCATCCAGATACGTAATAATGGCGTCAGAGTTCTGAATATATTGCCCGTTATGCTCAAGAATCGGCACACTACTTTTCGGTGCTATTTTCTTAGTTTTCTTGGCATACGTGAGTAACGATAAATTCACTTTGCGGTATGGCAATTCTTTAATTTCCAAGGCCCATCGCGCTTTTTCACAAAAATGAGAGATTGGAAATTGATACAACTTAAGCATTAAACACTCCGGGGCATTCTGGGGTCATTAGTTATAGCACGTCATCCCTTGTCGGCCTAGCACGCAATAACGCGTGTAGACCGCTTCAGTCTGCTTTATGCAAAGTTAACTGAGGGAATGGAATATTCCAGTTATTCTCGTTACACGCTTTAACACAGCTCTGCTGAATAACACGTTCAATCTTAAAATAAGACGAGGCGATGCGGCTGTGCATGGTGACATAGATCAGATAATCCAACGATGAACTATTGGCCGTTTTGAAGTCAACTAAAATCTCCAACACATGCTCGCCCAACCCCGCAGAACGAAAGCCTTCTGCCACATAGTCTTTAAATTTCTCCGGAACTTCTGTCAGGCTCTCCCCAATATGGGAATAGTCGATACCAAATGTCGACGCTACACCATAGCTGCCACCGCGGGTAAGATTATAAAACTCCATTTCATACATGCTATGAGTAGGATAAGTCAGACGCATACCACCGCGCGATTTTAACTCTACATTCTCTGGTGTCTGACTTAACACTTCAGCAACCGCACCATCCGGCATCAGTAAAAAGTCCCCTTTCTCTGACGGAAACCAAGCCTCATCACGACTTAACGGACGGGAATTGAGGTTAACCACTTCAGACAACGGTACGCGTAACACACCAAATAACTCCGGATTTCTGAAAATGGTATGCACATTAATATGTGTGACTTGCCACGGGACACCGTTATAGAACACCCGCTCACCTTCTCGCAGTGTGCCCATATTTAACAGGGCTCTTGCTTCATTGACATAGCGTGGTAGTAGCTCACGCAAGGCGAGCATCATGCCAATAATCACGATAATCATTAATGCCAGTAGCAATAAATCACCGCGAACATAAAGCACAACAACGACTGCAATCACAATCAACAAGCTGGTGAGTATCTTGTATAAGTACAAAGCGACACGATAACGGGTCTGCGGCTTTTGTTGCTCTCCGGACGATTTACGCTTTCGGAACAGTAGCAGCCATAATATCCCCTTCATCGCCAGCCACACCAGGAAAGAGGCAACACCTGCAATAAATAAAGTCGTACCACGCCCACCCAAGAAGGACTTCATAGAGGCAGTAAAACTCTCGTACCAAGGTTCGTTATTACCTAACAGACTTTCCAGCTGAAATTGCGCCAGCTCGATTTCACGTTGATTGTCTTTTTTCTTGGATTGCCAGCTCTCCAATGTTTCTTTCAGCGCTGGTAGCAAGGTCTTCGGAGGATTCGCAGCGATGCGGCTTTGTACTGATAAGATTGCCCGCTCAATCTCTTTACCTTGCAGTGTTCTGTCAGTAATGATCGAACGCAGACGTTCCGTTTTACGTGGTTTTTCGGTGAGGTCTTTCAGACTTTCCAGCACGGGCTGAGTGATTAATACCAGTTCTTCTTTCCAGTCGAATTCCTTCTCTGCCTGACCAAATGATTCCAGACTGATTCCACCGATGGCAACCTGCTCAAACGTGGTTTTCAGATTTTTGATTTCAGCATTAAGTTTATCCAGCTGCGCCTGAAGCTCAGGCTTCTGTGTCGCATCAGCCGCTTTGACCTGACGCTGTAACTGCGTTTGCTCTTTGATTTTTTCTTCAAGTGCTTGTTGTGTACTAGCGAGGCTATCCACTGCATTTTGTTGTTTTTGCTTTTCTTCTGCGGCCTTGATCTCTTCCTCTGTTAGCGTCGGTTCAACAACCGCTGGAGCCGTTGCGACCTCTGATTTAGGGCCTTCAGACGTGTCATCTGCGAAAACAGGGCAAGAAAACACCCAAAAGACGACCAAAAACCGAAATATATATTGCATTTGTAGCACTCAAAAAAAAGGTATCGAAGAAGTTTACTCCATTAGGGCCTGTTGCCGTTTAGTAAACAGCCATTGGCACTGGAGTAAAAAACTCGCATCATT
>NZ_QGKM01000040.1 GCF_003172875.1 Leucothrix pacifica
CAATTCAAAAATGATGCACTATTAGTTTTTGGTAAGGTAAATATGGTTATACCAAACTAGTTAACGAGCGTGTGGCAAACGAAGCTCGTGTCAATACAATGGAGACGGAGGAAACCTTCAATGAAAATGATTAAGCAACTTACGGTGGCTTTATCTGTAGCAGCTGCACTCGCAGTTACTGCACTACCTGCATCAGCAGCTGACAAGACTAAATTACGCATCCAGACTCACTTCTCACCAGAAACACTCTCCGGCCAAATGGCTAAAGAATACATCGACGATGTTCAGGCAATGTCGAATGGTGAAATTGAAATTGAAATGTTCTACTCATCTTCAGTGGTTAAGTCAGTCGAGACTTTTGATGCTGCAGTGAATGGTATCCTTGATTGTGATATGACTGGTGGTGCTTACCAGACTGGTAAAAACCCTGCGTTCCAGTTCGCCGGTGACTTGATGGGAGGCTACTCAAATCCTTACCAGCAAATGGCGTGGATGTTACACGGTGACGGTAAAGCAGCAGTAAACAAGCTTTACAATAAGTACAAAATGGAGTTCGTAGGCTGGTGGATTCCGGGTCCTGAGTCATTGGCATCAACCAAGCCAATCAGAACTGCGGCAGACTTTAAAGACTGGAAATTCCGCTCACCTCCGGGACTAGCGACTAAAGTATTCGCTAACTTAGGTGCATCGCCAATCGTGATGGATTTCAACGAAATCTTTACCGCGCTAGAAACAGGCATCATCGATGGTGCAGATGCGGCTAATCTGACTAATAACGTTGGTTTAGGTCTGTACGACATCGCTAAGCACACTAACTTCCCTGGCTTCCACTCAATGCCTGCAGATCACTTGGCTTGTAACAAGAAAGTTTGGGATAAAATGCCAAAGCATCACCAGCGCATCCTGAGTGTTGCCCTTGAAGCACTAGCGCTACGTAATGCGACTGTGAATGAAGTATCAAACGCACAAACTGCAAAAGACCTTCGCGCTAAAGGCGTGAACTTGTACGAGTGGACGCCGGAAGATATGGCTAAATTCCGTGATGCGGTTAAGAAAGGTTGGACTGAGTTTGCAACAACACCAGAAGCAAAAGAGCTACTACAAGCTCACATCGACTTCTTGGTTAAGACAGGTGCAATGAAGTAAAGCGCGCGAGTTGTTAGCACTTTATGATCGGTGGAGCGGGCGTACCGTTCTGCCGATTTTTGTTTAACGTCGTTTAACAAGTAAAGCAAACCACCCAAATGAAAATCACCAAGGTCACCAGTCACGTACTTCAATATGACCTCCCTGAATTACTGGGTTATTCCCAACAGTACTACAGTAAACGTAGTGCGCATTTGGTCGAAGTGACGACTGATGGGGGGATTACTGGTTGGGGTGAGTGTTTTGGGCCGGGAAATATTGCGATCGCCAATCAGGCAATCGTAGAGAAAGTGATTCAGCCGCTGGTATTGGGAATGAATCCGCTGGATCGGGATGTGATCTGGCATAAAGTTTACAACCTGCTGCGTGACCACGGACAAAAAGGCATGCCAATGCAGTCTTTGTCCGGTGTTGATATAGCGCTGTGGGATATTGCAGGCAAGGTAGCTGGCTTGCCGCTGTATCAAATGATTGGTGGTACACACCGTGATTCCGTTGCTGTTTATGGCTACGGTATGATGCTCAAGCCAGAGCCTGTCAATGAATTAGCCGCGAAATTTACTGAGGAAGCGGCAAAGATTAAGGATATGGGATTTGCAGCTACCAAGATGAAGGTAGGACATGGCCCAAAAGCGGATATTCAGTTAGCCACCGCAGTGCGCAAAGGCGTGGGTGATGACTACCCTTTTATGGTTGATGCGAATCACTGCTACACCACCAGCGATGCATTCAATGTGGGCCGCGCGTTAGAAGAACTGGATGCATACTGGCTTGAAGAGCCAATTGCACCGGAAGATCGTAATGGCTATCGCGAACTACGGGCAGGGCTAAAGATTAATATCTCCGGGGGCGAAGCGGAATTCAACCGCTGGGGGTGGCGAGAATTACTGGAATGTCGCGGACTGGATATTGCACAACCTGAGGTATGTGCATTAGGGGGAATCTCCGAGTATTTACGGGTTTTAGCCCTTTGCCATGCGCATTTCACACCAGTCGTTAATCATGTCTGGGGTTCTGCAATCGCCGTGAGTACGAATCTGCATTTACTGGCAGCGATGCCACCATTACCCGGAGGGTTACACCCTTGGGAACCAATGCTGGAGTTTGACACCACGGACAATAAGTTCCGTGACGAATTACTGGAAACACCGCTGAATATTCAGCAGCAAGTGGCGAATAATGCGGGCAGGGTAGCAATACCGCATGGCCCGGGGCTCGGCGTCGTGCCGGACAGAGATTTTATAGCACGTTACAAAATTAGCTAAAACACTCTAACACTGAAGAGGAAACCGCATGGTAGAGCATGAACGGAGAGGTTGGTTAGATGAGATTACCTGGCGAATAAGTCGCGTTGCGATGATTATGGTTGCCATCATCGTCATCATAATGATGTATGAAGTATTCATGCGTTATGTGTTGGAAAAGCCGACCATTTGGGTAAATGAAATGAGTCTGTGGATGGGCGGTTGGGTGTATCTCTCCGCGGGTCTCTACGCCATGCAGCAGCGCAGTCACATACGCATCACTATTCTCTACGATATCGTACCGCAGTGGTTACGAAAGGTGTTTGAGCTGTTGTCAACGCTATTTATTGTGCTGTTTACCGCGGCAACCGTTTGGGGTGGTTTCAATGAATCGCAGGATGCACTGATCAACTGGGAGCGATTTGGTACCGCTTGGGATCCACCGATTCCGGCGGTAACTCAACCGTTAATTCTGGTGGTGTTGGTACTGATTACGATTCAGGCGGTATCCAACCTGATTATGGACTGGGATAAGTTAGGGCATGGCATCGAAATGGATGATGAAATGAAGGCCGAAGTCGAAGAAATGAAGCGTGCCCAAGGCATTAGCGACGAAGATATCGCTCTGGGGGGCAAATAATGGATATCGGTACTATTTCACTGATTTTGCTGGCAGGGATGATCTTTCTGCTGGCGATTGGGATGCCTCTGGGCTTTGCCTCTGGTTTCCTTGCGGTTGTGGTACTCGTGCTGCGTTTTGGCCCGGATATATTATTCAGAGAGTTTGGTGAAGGCCCGCTAAACATCCTGTCACAGCGAATGTACGGCTTAACCACCGACTATGTACTCATATCCGTCCCCTTGTTCATCTTTATGGCGACCTTGCTGGAGCGCTCTGGCATTGCCCGGGATATGTACAGCTCAATGTCGGTCTGGCTGAGTCGCACACGAGGTGGTATAGCAATCGTCACCTCTTTGATGGCGGTAGTGATGGCGGCGATGTCGGGCATTATCGGTGGTGAAGTGGTACTGCTGGGTCTCATCGCACTACCGCAAATGTTACGACTGGGCTATGACCAGAATCTGGCGATTGGAACCATTTGTGCCTCTGGCTCCTTAGGAACGATGATTCCACCGTCAATCGTTTTGATTATGTACGGATTGATTACTGAAACATCGATCAATGCTTTGTTTAAGGGTGCGTTTATTCCGGGCTTTATTCTGGCCTCGTTCTACATTATTTACATTATCATTCGTACCAAAATTAATCCTAGTCTGGCACCGTTGCCTGAGCCATCTGAGGATGATCTTACCGGTAATCAAAAGCTTATTTACGGAACGTCGCTACTTGCCATGATTGGCGCGACTATTCTGTCAGTGACTATTCTACGCACGTTTTACCTGAGCTATTTCGGCATGATTGATGAGAGCCGTACCGGCCTGAGCATGACGCAGATATATGTGCGTGGAGCAATCGTATTGGCTCTGCTGGGATATCTGCTGTTTTACATTCGCCCGTCACGCGCTAAGGAAGCGTGGAATGTGGGTAAAGGCTTAGTGGTGCCAATGGGGATTGTTGGCGTAGTACTTGGTTCCATTTATGGTGGAATCACCGGTATTACTGAAGCGGCTGGAATGGGAACCGTGGCAGTGCTTGTCGTGATCATCGCTCGTGGTGAGTTTAATCTAAGGTTGGTTAAAGAAGCCTTGATGCGTACCTTCAAATCAACCGGAACCATCCTTTGGGTAACCTTTGGTGCGACCGCGTTGGCCGGAGCATACACCATCGCAGGTGGCCCGACTTACGTTGCGAATATGATTCTGGGTTATGACCTGCCGACACTCGGTGTGTTGATGGTGATGATGCTGATTTTCCTGTTCCTGGGTGCGTTTATGGACTGGGTGGGCATCGTGCTGTTAGTCATGCCGGTATTCCTGCCAATCGTATTAAAACTGCCTTTGGATGAGATTGGTGTATTTGGCCCATTTGTAGATGCGCCGTCATTTGTTGGGGTGTGGTTCGGAATACTGTTCTGCGTGAATATGCAGGTGAGTTTCTTGTCACCACCGTTTGGGCCTGCCGCATTCTACCTGAAATCTGTGGCACCGCCGCATATCAGCTTGCCAGACATCTTCCGTGGATTCCTGCCGTTTATTGCGATTCAGTTATTAGTACTGATGCTGATTTTGTTCTTCCCGGAGCTGACGATGATCTTTAGGTAGGCGTCTGTATGCCACAGATTGAATGGATCGCCGTGGATTGGGGAACTACCCATCTGCGTGCCTATGCAATGTCTGCGGATCATCAGGTATTGGCCGACGCACAGTCTACTGATGGCATGGGAAGCTTAGCTCCTGATGAGTTCGAGTCAGCGCTACTACAGTTGATTTCACCATGGTTACCCGAGCTGGGGGATATACCTGTCTTGGCATGTGGTATGGTCGGGGCACGCCAGGGGTGGCAAGAAGCTGACTATCTGAATGTGCCAACAGAACCGGTTGTTCCGTCCAATTTGACCAGAGTCAGCAGCTTGGATGCCCGAATTCAGGTGTCTATCTTGCCCGGCCTGTGTCAGACACATGAAGCGGATGTCATGCGCGGTGAAGAGGTACAAATCGCAGGCTTGCTCGCTACGCAAGGTGCTGAATTTTCGAGTGTTTGTTTACCTGGTACACATAGTAAATGGGTGCGATTAGCGCAAGGACAAGTGATTCGCTTTTCCACGTTTATGACCGGAGAAATGTTTGCTTTATTATCGGAGCAGTCGATTCTGCGGCATGGTGTTAACTCCAATGAGTGGGATGACACAGCATTTTTATCTGCTGTTGAGCAAGCCGTTGCTGCACCAGAACAGTGGCTGAGTGGTTTGTTTCGAATCCGCGCGAAAGGTTTACTGGAACAGATGCCCGCCAATACTGCCCGTGCGCATCTGTCCGGCTTGCTGATTGGTGCTGAGTTGGCTGCTACCCAGAGCTACTGGCAGGGACAGCGAATTGCATTAATTGGTGAGGATAATCTAATTGAGCATTATGCCGCCGCACTACAGCAGCTAGGTATCGACAGTGAGTCGTTTTCTCCCAAGACCATGACGTTGGCAGGCTTATCCGATGTTTATCAGGCGCTGACTAAGACGAGGAACTCACATGTCACGTAAATTGATCGCTATCTTAAGAGGAATTACACCGGATGAAGCCGAAGCCGTTGCTGCGGTGCTATTAGAGGAAGGTTTTGATTGGATAGAGGTGCCGTTGAATTCACCGGAGGCGTTTCTATCTATTGAGCGAATTGCCAGATCGGTGGGAGATGTCGCGCATATTGGCGCAGGTACCGTTACCGACGTCGATAATGTGGGACGTGTTCAAAGTGCTGGGGGTACGTATATCGTTTCCCCCAACTACGATGCTGATGTGATTATGCGCACCAAGGCATTGGGTATGGGGTCATATCCCGGTGTGTTTAGCCCAACAGAATGTTTTGCCGCCCTAAAAGCGGGAGCGGATGCGTTAAAGCTTTTTCCTGCTTCGATGATCGGAACCTCGGGGGTCAAAGCCATTAGCGCAGTATTGCCAGCATCTACTGATTTATATGCTGTGGGTGGCGTTAGCGCTGAAAACCTGAGTAAATGGCGAGACAGTGGTATTGACGGTTATGGGATTGGGACAGCCTTGTATCAACCGGATAAATCGCTTGATGATATTAGGATATCAGCCAGGCAGTTTGTAAAAGCTTACGACGCATAACCCAGAATTAGGAGGCGGTCAGATGATGCGAATAGTGGTGATGGGCGCAGGCTTAATTGGCAGTCGTCATGTGAAAACAATTAGAGCTAATCCGCGCTGTGAATTAGTCGGGGTTATTGATCCAAATAGTGAGTGTCATACTGATCCGGATGTCACTTATTTTACGGATATTGAACAAGTAACAGAGCCAGTTGATGGTGTAATTATCGCGACACCAACCGGACTGCACGCTCAAAATGGCATGGAGGCCGCGCAAAGAGGGTGGCACTTATTAATTGAAAAGCCAGTGACTTCTTTAGCAGAAGAAGCTGATCAGTTAATCAAAGTGGTAGAACAGAGCGATGTTAAGTGTTTGGTGGGTCATCATCGACGTTATCACCCATCGGTTACTAAATTAAAGCAATTGGTGAATGACGGGACACTTGGTATGCCCGTAAACTCCACGCTGATTTGGGCGATGCGCAAACCCGATAGTTACTTTGAGGGTAATTGGCGGCAGTCTGACGGCAGTCCGGTCATGATTAATCTGATTCATGATATTGACCTGATGCGTTATGTACTGGGCGATATTGTCGAGGTGACGGGCTTTGGTTCGACGCATGTGCGGCAAACTCAGCGGATTGAAAGTGGCGCGGCCATTATCCGGTTTGCTTCTGGCGTTTGCGGCACGATTAGTTTTGCGGATACTGCTGCCAGCCCTTGGGGGTTTGAAGCAGGTACCGGGGAGAATCCTAATATCGCCACCACACAGCAAGATATGTGGTGGATTACCGGTACAAAAGGAGGCCTTGCGTTTCCATCGCTAACGCTTTGGCAGGGCGCAGAGGACTGGTCACAAGCGCCATTCCAGGAACAGGTCGAGGTGATGAGTCTCTCGCCGCTGGATGCTCAACTCGATCATTTTATAGATGTTATACAGGGTAAGGCACAGCCATTGATTAGCATCAAAGATGCACAGGAGAGTTTACGTATTACCCGCGAGCTAGAAGATTTATTGTTTAGTAGAATTTAATGTATATCTGATAAGGAACACGACATGTCACAAGCAAAAATAGGTTTCATCGGTTTAGGTTTGATGGGCGCTGCAATGGTAGGTCGCTTGCAGGACAAGGGGTATGCACTCACTGTGCTGGCGAATCGTTCGCGTGAAGCAGTTGATGCGGCCGTTGCCAGAGGTGCGGTTGAAGTAAAAACAGCGCGTGAAGTGGCAGAAAACAGTGACATCGTTATGCTGTGCATGGGCACGAGTGAGCAGGTAGAGTCACGTATGCGTGGCGATGACGGTGTAATCGCAGGGTTACAGTCAGGCGCAGTTGTCATCGATTTTGGTACCTCACTACCAGAAAGTACCCGCACATTAGGCGCTGAAGTTGCTGCAGCCGGTGGTGAATATTTAGATGGACCACTGGGCCGTACACCACAGCATGCGGTGGATGGTTTACTGAATATTATGGCGTCGGGTGATAAAGCAGCCTTCGATAAAATTGAGCCGGTGTTACAAGACTTAGGTGAAAATGTATTCCACCTTGGTGCATTGGGTTCAGGTCACACTATCAAGCTGCTCAATAACTTCTTCGCGATGACAACCGCCAATGCTATGTCTGAAGTCTTTGCCATTGCTGATCTTGCAGGTGTTGAGCGTCAGTCGGTGTATAACGTGATGTCTGCGGGCCCTGGTCACTCCGTCATGATGGACTTGGTTAAAGGCTACGCCATTGATGGCGATGAAACGCAGCTGGCATTTGCGGTTAAAAATGCGGCTAAGGATATCGGCTATTACACACGCATGGTGGGTGATGCCGGGACTGAGTCTGCCATCGCTGCCGGCCCGTTGAATGCCATGAAAGATGCGATGGAAAAGGGGCATGGTGACAAAATGGTATCAGAGATGGTTGAATATTATTCGGACAGGTTTTCTGGCAAGTCATAATCAGTGACTTTCAAAAATACCACCAGCATGAGCATCGCAATGATGCTCATCGCTTATCTGCTGTTTACCATGGCGGACACAACCAATAAGTGGATGACGCTGCTGGGGTATCCGGCACTACAAATCGCGTTCACACGGTATGCGTTTCAACTGGTAATTACCTCTGCAGAAGTCAGTTATCGCGGCATAGAGCGTCGTGAAATAACCGAAAACTTCTGGCCTCTGGTTTTGCGGGGAGCGGCGCTGGCAAGTGCCACGGTTGCCAACTTCTTTGCGTTGAAATACCTGTCGCTGAGCATGTACTCCGCCATTATGTTTTCTGCGCCTATCTTTGTTAGTCTGATTGCCTGGCCCATGCTAGGTGAACGTGTCGGGCCATGGCGCTGGTTTGCGATTCTTGCCGGCTTTATTGGTGTACTCATTATCGTCAGACCTTTTCATCATAACTTTCATTGGGCTGCGATTTTCTCTCTTTATGGAGCAATTGCTTTAGCCTTCTACTCCTTACTGACTCGTAAACTGGTGCAAAAAGTACGACCTCATGTGATGCAGTTCTTTGCCGGTGCGTTTGGTGCCGTTGTATTGCTGCCATTCGCGATTTGGGTGTGGGTGCCGGTTGAGCCGGAGGTGTGGCTTATGATGTTTTGGGTGGGCTTTACCTCATGGTTTGGGCATGAGTTTTTGACGCGGGCGCACAAGCACTCCGGAGCGTCGGTACTAATGCCATATTCATATAGCTTTATTCTTTATATGACACTAGCAGGTTATTTGTTCTTTGATGAGTTACCGGATTGGTATACCGCCTTGGGTGCGGTGGTGATTATTGCGTCTGGCTTGGTGATTTGGGTGCGGGAAAAGCGCTTAAAAAGTAGTGAAGCTAATGCGTAGAAAGTCGATACTGTTTTATTCACTTTCCTGAGCTTTCTGCTCAATGAAGGCCTGCATATCTACATTATCAACGCGTTGATAAATGTCTCCAACGGAGAGTGTTATGCCTACAGATTCGAACGTTACGTCTTGGTCTAAATAATAATAAGTGACTTGCCAATTAGCGCTGCGACGCCACACCGCAATTTCTACAAAGTCCTGCTCAATCAGCACATACTCTTGTACGCTGGGAAGTTCCAAATACTCCCTATGCTTATCTGTTTTGTCCACCCGGCGGGTGCTGGCAGACAATACTTCAACAATTAGCGTTGGATTCTCGCGCACATAGTCATCTGTAGATTCATCGTCTTCGCAAACCACCATCAGGTCGGGGTAGCGATACTTGTCCTCGGCAGTTTTTAGCAGCATATCACCCGTGACTGGCTCGCAAGGTTGATCCTGCATTTGATTCCAAAGCAATGATGAAAGATTGCGTACGATACGGTTGTGATTGAGTGCAGCGCCCGCCATTGCGTACACTTTCCCCTGTACGTATTCATGCTTTACCTCACTATTACGTTCGCCCGTTAAATAATCAGTGGGGTCGATATAGCTAAGTTGGTTTGCTAGTGGTGGCATGGCGCTTCCTCATTACAGCGTTCACTAGTAATACTATCACTATTTACTGATCAAGGGGTAAAACAGATCATTGTTGTACGTATTGTATGCGACTACAATGCTAAAACCATCTGTCAGCTCAGGAATCGCATGAAAAATCAGGACAAATACAAAAAACACAGTGACCTTGTTTGGGATATTGCCAACTTGTTACGTGGTCCCTACCGTCCGCCGCAATACCGTAAAGTGATGATTCCCATGGTTGTGTTACGTCGATTGGATTGCGTACTGGAAAGCAGCAAAGCCGACGTGCTCACCATGCACCAGCAGTACACAGACAAAGGCATGGATACGGATATGATTGAGCGATCGATTATCCATAATTCCGGGCTGCCTTTTCATAACATTAGCCAATTCACTTTTGCTAATTTGTTGGATGACCCTGACAAGCTTGCGGCCAACCTAAAAGCGTTTATTAACGGTTTTTCCTCACGAGCACGCGGCATTCTTGAGAAGTTTAAATTCGACGATGAAATAGACCGTTTGGATGAGGCCAATCGTCTATTCGAAGTGGTGAAAGAATTCCAGTCAGTAGACTTCCATCCTGATCGTATTCCCAATACGGCAATGGGTTACATCTTCGAGGACTTAGTTCGGCGGTTTAACGAACAAGCCAATGAAGAAGCAGGAGATCACTTCACGCCGCGCGAAGTCGTTAAGCTGATGGTCAAACTACTGTTTACCGGTGAAGAGCACATTTACACCAAAGGCAAGGTCATCAAAATCTATGATCCTGCCTGCGGTACAGGTGGAATACTCTCTGAGTCCGAACACGCGATTAAAGAAGAAAACGACAAAGCCAATATCGAGTTATTCGGTCAGGAGTATAACCCTGAGTCGTATGCGATTTGTGGTTCTGACCTAATGATTAAAGGTGAGGAGGTTACCAATATCGTTTTTGGTAATACGCTGGGCACGGGCAGAGTCAAAGACGGTTTTACCGATGGCGATGGTCATCCTGATGAGCAGTTTCACTATATGGCGGCTAACCCACCGTTTGGTGTGGAGTGGAAGCCCGAAAAAGACTTTGTAAACACTGAGCATAAGGAGTTTGGCTTTAGTGGGCGTTTTGGTCCCGGCTTGCCGCGAATCAATGATGGAGCCTTATTGTTCCTGCTACACATGATCTCAAAAATGGAGCGTCCACCGGCGAGTTATACACTACCAGAACCGGGCGGTGTGGACGGTGGGCGAGGCTCACGTATCGCTGTTATTTTTAACGGCTCACCCTTGTTTACGGGTGATGCTGGCGGTGGAGAGAGTAATATTCGTCGTTGGATTATCGAAAACGACATGCTGGAGGCAGTCATTGGCTTGCCCGACCAGTTGTTTTATAACACCGGCATTTACACCTATATCTGGATTGTAACTAATCGCAAAGCGCCTAAACGTCAAGGCAAAGTGCAGCTAATCAACGCCGCGGATTATGCGTGGAAAATGAAAAAGAGCTTGGGTGATAAACGTAAAAAGCTCGGAGAAGGAAACGATGGCGAACCCAATCACATTGAAGCAATCACTCAACTCTATGCCGCCTTTAAAGATAATGAGCAGCGCACGTTAAACAGTATCGGTACGAATGTCGATAGCCCTAAAGATAAACGACGCGATCCTGATCAAACCATTTTTGTTTCGAAGGTTTTTAATAATCAGGACTTTGGTTACCTGAAAACCGTGGTTGAACGTCCGCTACGTTTGAACTTCACCATTAACGATGCGCGAATTAAGCGCTTTAGTGAATCGGCTTATTTCACGGGGTTGGCTATCTCCAAAAAACGCAAAAACCTAGCGCTGGCTATTGTTGAAGAAGCTACTGGTGAGGAGCTGCAAGCATCCATTCTGCATGTACTAAAAAGTCTGAAGCCGAAGTTTGCAGGTGGAGAGCTGATCAAAGATCGTGAAGCATTCGAAAAAATACTGAAAGCTGCATTTAAAAAGGCCGAGATCAAATTTGATGCACCACTGAAAAAAGCACTGCTGGTCAATCAGTCACTGGGAGAAAAAGACCCAACCGCATTACCGTGTCTGGATACTAAGGGCAACCCTGAGCCTGATGCAGACTTACGCGATACTGAGAACGTCCCGTTTCCCGGTGGTTTGCTGTCTAATGGCAAGCGCGACACCGACAATGCCCCGATTGACTTGCCTTTGCCATTGGACTACGAAAATAAAGAAAACAAAGGCAAAATTGATAAAAGTGAGTTGCTGGAACTAGTGCAGGCGCATTGTGACGCGTATTTGGTGAAAGAGGTGCTGCCGTATCGGGATGATGCATGGATTGATCATAGCAAAACTAAAGTGGGTTATGAGGTTCCGTTTAATCGCCACTTTTATCAATATCAACCGCCACGTGAGTTAGCCGTTATTGAAGCTGAAATTAAGGGATTGGAAGCTGAGGTTTTGGAGATGCTTGGGGAGGTGGTTTGATGGCTATGAGTCCATACCCTAGCTATATTGAAACTGATATCGAGTGGTTTCAAAAAATACCTGAGCATTGGAGCTTGATGCGACTCAAGTGGACAAATGATGATATTAAGAATGGAGTATGGGGAGGGGAAAAAAACGGCATAGATGACCTTGTATGTATACGGGTTGCTGATTTTGACAGGTCTAAATTGTTGGTTGATGACTCTCGGTTAACCTTGCGCTCTATAGAAGAAAAGGAAAGGGCAGGTCGGCTATTGAAGAGAGGAGACTTGCTTCTAGAAAAGTCGGGTGGTGGTGAGATGCAGTTAGTTGGCGCAGTTATTCAATTTGATAAAGACTATGATGCGGTTACATCAAACTTTATTGCTCGTTTGTCAGTTGCCAGAGATTTTTTCTCTCGTTACTTAACTTACTTACATGCGTATTTATATTCTATAAACTTGACTTACAGGTCAATAAAACAATCTACAGGTATTCAAAACTTAGACTCTGGGTTTTACTTTAACGAGGTTATTGCAATACCTAGTCTTCAGGAGCAGACTAAAATTGCTAGCTTTTTGGACTTCAAAACCGCTCAACTTGACTGCCTGATCGAAAAGAAAAAAGTCCTGATTGAAAAACTCAATGAGCAACGCATTGCGGTTATTACTCAAGCAGTTACCAAAGGGCTGAAACCTGATGTACTGATGAAAAATTCGGAAATAGAGTGGCTAGGAGAAGTGCCGGAGCATTGGAACGTTCTCAAGCTAAGATTTCTAGGAGAGTGTCAAAACGGTATTAATATTGGTGCTGAGTATTTTGGACGAGGTTACCCTTTTGTTAGTTATGGTGATGTATATAACAATCGCCAACTTCCGAGAGAAGTAAAAGGGCTCGTTGAGTCTTCAGAGAACGATAGAAAGCTATTTTCTGTTAATACGGGTGACATTCTGTTCACGCGAACTTCTGAAACAATAGAAGAAATTGCTATGGCTTCAGTTTGTATGAAATCTATAGAAGATTCAGCATTTGCTGGTTTTTTGATTAGGTTTAGACCGCACCAAGATGGGTTGATTAAAGAGTTTAGTGAGTACTATTTTCAGAATGCATTACTTAGAGCTTTTTTCGTCAAGGAAATGAATTTGGTTACGAGGGCTTCTCTAAGTCAAGAGTTACTCAAAAACTTGCCAGTGTTATTACCACCTCAAAATGAGCAAAAAGCGATTGCAGATTATCTTGGGGGAGTTGTAAAAAAAATTGACGGAATGGTTACGCTCAACCAGCAAACAATTGAAAAGCTGGAAGAGTACCGCACGGCCCTAATAACAGCCGCTGTCACTGGAAAAATCGACGTTCGTAATGCCGAAATACCAGATCAGGATACAGCCTAATGGATAGTGATAACACGCCCAATAAGCTGAGCCTCCAAGGCCAGACCACCGAGTTTCTGCTTTACTCTGCGCCAGGCGGTGGTGTGAAGGTTGAAGTTTTCCTAAATAACGAAACCATCTGGCTAACACAAAAGCGCATGGCGGAGTTGTTCGGCGTTGGTGTACCTGCGATTTCAAAGCATTTGAAAAATATCTTTGAGAGCGGAGAGCTACTGGAAGCAGTGGTTGTTTCCATTTTGGAAAACACCACTGCTCACGGTGCGATGGAAGGTAAAACCCAAACCAAAGCCATCAAATACTACAACCTCGATGCCGTCATTTCAGTCGGTTATCGCGTCAACTCTGTACAAGCTACTCAATTCCGTATCTGGGCGACGCAGCTGATTAAGGAATACATCATCAAGGGCTTTGCGATGGATGATGACCGAATGAAAAACGGTCGTTTCTTTGGTAAAGATTATTTCAGAGAATTACTGGAGCGAGTTCGCTCGATACGCGCTAGTGAGCGTCGTATCTACCAGCAGATCACCGATATTTTTGCAGAGTGCAGTATCGACTACGACCCCAAGTCCAAAACTACCCAGCAGTTTTATGCGCATGTGCAGGATAAATTTCATTTTGCTATCAGCGGCAAAACTTCCAGCGAATTGGTTTACAACAAAGCAGATGCTAATCAGCCGTTAATGGGGATGAGTACTTATAAAAATGCACCGAGCTATGGTCAAGAGTAGTGTCTGAGAAGAATTCTACGCCGCGTCCCGGTTTTTCTCAGTTACCTCGATTCCATCTTTAAATGGTACGCCTTCGATTACCTTTGCCAGGTAATCAAATCCTCTTAATC
>NZ_QGKM01000041.1 GCF_003172875.1 Leucothrix pacifica
CTACTTTCAATCATAACTCGATATAAAACAGTTGGATATTTTTGGTAAAATAAACCTATCATTCAAACTTATGGAAATATTAGGGCAAATAGCTAAAAACTATTATGGATCCCTTGACGGGCCTTTAAAGGTAGAGTTAATAGAGGAAACATACAACCTAGGGCTGCGATCATTAAACTGCTTGATGCAGGGGTTCAATGAATACACTGATGTCATAGAAGAGCATGTACAAGAAGCGATTGAAAAAAATGGCTATGCTTCAAAAGATGACATCACACTTCTTAGGAAAAAAATCGTCTTTAACTTTGCAAGTATGATTTCTCTAAGCTTCATAGAAAAAGCAGCTAACAGTGTTGCTTCCAAAGATCTAACTAATATATTCAAAAAAGTATATGAAGATGACCCACAAATAGGTAAACGACTTATAAATACTGCGATAGAGTTGGACTTCCCGAATGGCTTAAGCAGTAACTCTATCGCAGATTTCAATAAAGACCTAAAAGGAAACAACCTAGCACTAATGTTATTAAAACTCTTCGTCACTAGGCATCTATATAAGTTCAATGTCAAATATGATGTCAGACAGCGTGTATGTGAAGAACTTAGCATTGGACTAGAAAAACAAAAAAATATTTTAAGTAGTCAACAAAAGCAACTATCCTCAAGTAGCAAACACTAGCTTTTAAAACAACTCACACATAAGGGAAGCACTGCCTGCTCCCTTTTGTATCTGCATAATAAAAAACACTTAATTTATTTTCATCAACCAACCCAAACACGCGCATTACGGAACATACGCATCCAAGCACCATCTTCCTCCCACTCATCAGGATACCAAGAGTTCGTCACAGCACGCTGCACACGCTCAGGATGAGGCATCATAATCGTCACACGACCATCATCACTCGTTAGACCAGTGAAACCACCCACCGAACCATTCGGGTTCTCAGGGTAGTGCTCAGTCGCTTGACCTTGTGCATCCACATAACGCAATGACACTTGCTGATTCGCTAGCACTGACTCAGGTGTTACACCCTCATCAAACACAGTACGACCTTCACCGTGAGCAACCGCAATCGGCATCTTAGAGCCAGCCATTCCTTTTAGTAGAATAGATGGAGAGTCCATTACCTCAACCATCGCCACACGCCCTTCAAACTGCTCAGAGTGGTTGCGGTGGAATGATGGCCAGTGCGATGCACCCGGAATCATGTCTTTCAACTGAGACAGCATCTGGCAGCCGTTACAGATACCCAATGCAAACGTGTCTTCACGGGTAAAGAACTCGCTGAATGCTTGCGTCGCTTTTTCGCTGTGCAAAATAGTCTTTGCCCAACCTCCACCAGCACCCAGTACATCACCGTATGAGAAACCACCACAAGCCACGAGGCCTTTGAAGTCTGCAAACGATACGCGACCACTCAATACGTCAGTCATGTGAACATCAACGGTACGGAAACCTGCTTTATCAAATGCCGCTGCCATTTCAATCTGACCGTTAACGCCCTGCTCTCGCAAGATCGCAACCGCTGGACGATTACCTGAAGCAACCAGATCAGCCGTGACATCTTCATTTACGTCAAAGCTTAGATCTGCAAACAAACCGGTGTCGTTAGCATCTGCAATGCGCTCAAATTCTTGATCAGCACATTCCGTGTTATCACGTAGCGCCTGCATGCGGTAACTCGCTTCTGACCAGTACTGCTGCAAGGTCACGCGTGAGTTACTGTAGACCGTCTCACCTGACAGGCTAAACTCAACCGTATCGGAGTCATTTAACTGACCAATCACATGCGCGTAATCCGCGATTCCAGCCTTAGCAAATGCCGCTTCAACTGCTGCAAGCTCATCTGCTTTAACCTGAATCACTGCACCCAGCTCTTCGTTGAATAGCGCTTGTGTTGCATTAGCTGCAACTGCTTCAAGCTCAACAGACACACCTGTATGACCTGCAAATGCCATTTCAGCTACCGTTGCCAGTAGACCACCGTCTGAACGATCGTGGTAAGCCAACAACTTGCCTTCTGCACTGAGCGTTTGAACCGCTTCGAAGAAACCAAGCATCATGTCAGTGTCTTTAAAGTCAGGCGCATACTTACCAACCTTAGAGTAAACCTGTGACAACGCAGACGCTGCCATGCGGTTTTCGCCTTTACCCAAGTCAATCAGCAACAGCTTCGTGTCACCTTTGTCTGTGCGTAACTCAGGCGTTAGCGTGTTGCGAATATCTTTAACCGTCGAGAAGCTTGTCACAACCAATGACAATGGTGAGGTCATTTCGCGAGGCTCATCACCCTGCTGCCAAACCGTCTTCATTGATAGCGAATCTTTACCCACAGGGATACAGATACCCAGCTTAGGACAAATCTCTTCACCCACCGCGCGTACTGTGTCGTAAAGCGCTGCATCTTCACCGTCGTGACCGGCTGCGGCCATCCAGTTAGCAGACAACACCATCTTCGATAGCTCACCAATGTTCGCTGCTGCGATATTAGTAATCGCTTCACCAATCGCCATACGGCCAGACGCTGCTGGGCTAACCAATGCAATCGGCGTGCGCTCACCTAGCGCCATTGCCTCACCTGTGTACGACTTATAGTCCGTTGCAGTGACCGCAACGTCAGCCACAGGAACCTGCCAAGGACCAACCATCTGATCACGATGAACCATACCCGTGATACTGCGATCACCGATAGTGATGAGGAATGCCTTTGACGCAACCGTTGGTAGTCGTAGTACACGCTCAACCGCTTCTGCTAGATCAATCTGCGAGTAATCAAACTCAGGCTGTTCAAACTCAACATGCTTCACGTCACGTAACATCTTTGGCGGCTTGCCAAGCAGTACGTTCATTGGCATATCAACAGGCTTGTTGTCGAAGTTTGAATCCGCAACTAACAAGTGCTGATCTTCCGTCGCATGACCGACCACGGCATACACCGCGCGCTCACGCTGACAAATCTCTTCAAACTGCGCTAGCTTAGTTTCATCAACCGCCAACACATAACGCTCTTGCGCTTCGTTACACCAGATTTCCATTGGTGCCATGCCCGGCTCAGCATTTGGTACAGAACGTAGTTCAAACTTACCACCACGACCAGCATCATTAATAATTTCTGGGATCGCGTTAGAAATACCACCTGCACCCACATCGTGCATCGACAATAACGGGCTGTCATTTCCAAGCGCGTTACAACGGTCGATCACTTCCTGACAACGACGCTCCATCTCTGGGTTGCCACGCTGTACCGATGCGAAATCTAGCTTCTCAGCACTGGTTCCACTCGCCATTGACGACGCTGCACCACCACCTAAACCGATCAACATCGCTGGGCCACCTAGCACAACGATTGGTGTACCTTCTGGTAGCTCTTTCTTCTTGACGTTGTCTGGACGGATGTTACCTAGACCACCTGCCAACATGATTGGCTTGTGATATCCGCGAAGCTCCATGCCTTTAGGGCCTGGCACTTCTGCTTCAAAGCTTCGGAAGTAACCGCAAAGGTTTGGACGACCAAACTCATTGTTAAATGCTGCTGCACCGATTGGGCCTTCCAACATAATGTTAAGCGCTGAATCAATACGCGCTGGACGACCGTAGTCTACTTCCCACGGCATTTCGTATTCTGGAATTCTTAGGTTCGATACTGAGAAACCACACAGACCTGCTTTCGGCTTAGAACCGTTACCTGTCGCGCCCTCATCTCGAATTTCACCACCAGAACCTGTGGCTGCACCTGGGAATGGAGAGATCGCAGTCGGGTGGTTGTGTGTCTCAACCTTCATAAGCATGTGAACAGGCTCATCGTGATGCGCGTATTCATTGCTGCCATATTGCGGGAAGAAACGACTTGCCGCTGGGCCTTCGATAACCGATGAGTTATCACTGTAAGCGGTCAATACGCCATCTGGTGAGCACTTGTACGTGTTACGAATCATGCCGAAGAGTGTTTCTGCTTCTGGCTTGCCGTCGATAATCCAATCCGCATTGAAAATCTTATGGCGGCAGTGCTCTGAGTTTGCCTGTGCAAACATCATCAACTCAACGTCTGTTGGGTTACGACCTAGCGCTGCGTAATTGTCAGCTAGGTAGTCAATCTCATCTGGCGAGAGTGCTAGACCCAGTTCGGTGTTTGCATCATTTAAGGCTGTTTGGGCATCTGTACCTAAATCGATGTAACGAAGCTCTGCAGGTTCAGCGTGACTGAATAGCGCTTCAACGCTGTTATAATCAAACTGCACACTTTCCATCATGCGGTCATGCAGTTGCTCCGAAATAAGCGATTTTTGCTCATCACCTAGCGTGGCACTCGTCTCGATGTGATAAGCCGTTGCACGCTCTACTCTTGAAACGGTGCTTAACCCACAGTTATGCAAAATATCTGTCGCCTTACTCGACCAAGGAGAAATAGTCCCTTGACGTGGCACAACCAAAAACAACTCGCCCGACGGTGTCGTTGTATCTTGCTCTTCGCCATAGCTCAGGAGTTTATCAAGCAGTTCAGTTTGCTGCGCATCCAAGTCTTGCTCAAGATCAGCTAAGTGCTGATAGCGTGCGTGGACAGCGGTTACAGCAGGCACTACACCTTGTAACTGAGTCAGTAATTTGGATTGAATAAAGTCGGAAAAGGCTCTGCCACCGGGGATAATCAACATGGTTGGCTACATCGTTAGAAATGGATTCGCTATAATAGTGTATCTGCGCGCTGGGTTGAATGCTGATTTTTAATTTTTTCGTGCAAATAACGGGTAGCTTACTTATTATTAGCCCCCTATTGAAAATCACAATAATGGCAACTCGTCTCTGAATGCGCCTTAGCAAGATAAAACTGGCTGGATTTAAATCCTTCGTTGACCCGACTACCTTTGAAATGCGCAGTAATCTGACTGCGATTGTGGGTCCGAACGGCTGTGGAAAATCCAACACCATCGACGCCGTGCGCTGGGTAATGGGTGAGTCATCGGCTAAGCACCTGCGTGGGGCCTCAATGGAAGACGTTATTTTTAACGGCTCCTCCTCCCGTAAAAAAGTCGGCCAAGCCTCTATCGAACTGGTGTTTGATAATTCTGACGGTAGTCTTGGCGGCGAATATGCACAATACAGTGAGATTTCTACCAAGCGTCAAATCAGCCGTGATGGTCAATCCAAATATTTTCTGAATGGTTCACGTTGCCGACGTCGTGATATTACCGACATCTTTCTGGGTACCGGTTTAGGCCCGAGAAGTTACGCCATTATCGAGCAAGGCATGATTTCGCGTTTGATCGATGCTAAGCCTGAAGAGCTGCGTGTTTATATTGAAGAAGCAGCCGGAATATCCAAATACAAAGAGCGACGTCGCGAGACTGAGAATCGTATTCGCGCGACACGTGACAATCTTGATCGACTCACTGATTTACAAGAGGAGATTGATAAGCAACTCAGCACATTGAAGCGTCAGGCCAGTGCTGCAGAGCGATTCAGGGATTTTAAACAGACGGAACGTCAGTTAAGCGCAGAGCTGATTTACCTGCAGTTACAAGCCGTCGATAAAGAACGCCATAGCCAACAAGAAGAAATCAATATACAGGCAAAACAACACGAGACACACTTAACAGAGCAACGCTCAATTGAGACCCAGCTGGAAACACTGCGTACTAAACAAACCGAAGCAAATGCACATTTTAATCAGGTGCAGGCAGGTGTATATGAAGCGGGTGCTAAGGTATCAAGCTTTGAACAGCAGATTCGTCATCAACATGAGATCGTGCAACGTGACAAACAGCAACGTGAGCAATTAGCGCAGGAACTGGCCAGTGCCCGCATGCACCTTCAGCATGATGAAGAGCGCCTGACTGATGCCCTCTCCTCTTTGGAACTATTGGAGCCACAAGCCGAGGAACTGCTTGAGGTCAAAGAAACTCAGCAAGAAGCACTGGACCGTGCAGAGCAAGTACTGAATCAATGGAAGCAACAATGGGCGCAGTTGCAGCAGCAAATTGCTGAGCCTAGCCGACAGCTGAGCGTTGAAAAAAGCCGAAGCGAGCAACTTCAGCAGCAAATTAATCGCAACCAACAGCGCTTGGCTCGTCTGGAACAACAGCAATCTGATCAACAGAACAAAGACTCTGATGCAGAAGATCTGGATGCGATCCGTGAACAGCAAGCAGTGCTTGCCGAGCAACTACAAGAAGCAATCCTGACACTGGAAGATACGCAAGCTAAAGCGACGGAGCGGCAGCAACAGTACCGTGAGCAACAACAAAAACAGGATCAGTTACGCAGTGCGATTCAAAAATCAAAGGGTCGCCTCAGCTCATTGGAAACCTTGCAGCAAGCGGAGCTTGGGAAAGATAAAAAACAACTAAATACTTGGTTAAGAGAACACAAGCTAGATCAGCTGCCACGGCTTGCAGAACAGATTGAGGTGAGCCCCGAGTGGGAAAAAGCCGTTGAGACTCTTCTTGGGCCAACACTGGAGGCATTGCAGCTTCCGGATAGCAGGCAAGCAGCACAAATTATTGACGCGGGCTGTACTCAATCACTGGAATTATTATTGGCAGCGTCACCACAAGGTTCAGCGGACTACCCAAGCGATAGCCTGGCGCAACAGATCAAACAACCTGAGTCAATTAAGCCATTACTCGCCATGGTCTACTGTGTGGCAGATCATCAGAGTGCGCTAGCTCGGCAAAATAGCCTGCAAGCAGGCGAGAGACTCATTACCCCCGATGGTAGTTGCTTCGCTAAACACTGGATGCGACTCAGTGGCAGCCATCAGTCGAACGAAGGTGGTGTACTGGCTCGTCAAAAAGATATCGAGGCGTTGCAACAACAGTTAGAAGACGATCAGGTCTTGCTGGAAAGCACTGAGGAATCGCTGCAAAGTAATCAGGAGATACGTCAACAACTTGCTGATCAGCAAAAAACATTGCAACAGCAACAGCAAGCCTTGCACCGCGAAGAAAGCGAAATCAACGCTAAGTTACACAGCCTTGAGCAACAACAAATTCAACAACAGCAATTTAAGCAGCGGCTTAGCGAAGAAATTACAGAACTGACTGAGCAACAAGAGCAAGATGCAGAGGACTTGCTCGCCTCACAAGACGCTCAGGAATTGGCACAGGCACAGATAGAGCAGCTCAATGAGACGATCGAGCAATTACGTGAGCAACAGCACGATCTGGAGCAACAAGTCACGCTTAGCAGACAGTCATTGCAGAGCAGCCTCAACCAATATCAAGGCTTGCAGATTCAAATAGAAACACAACGTAGTGCTAAGCAAAACAGTGAGCAGCAAGTCTCCCGCATCACATTGCAAATAGAACACTTACAAGAGCGTGAATTGAGTCAGCAAGATGCTCAGCTTGATGAGGTGTTGATAAGTGAGCTACAGCTGCAATTGGATGATGCGCTTGGTGCGCGCAAACTCTCAGAGACTGAACTAAAAGATGCCAGAGAGTCACTCTCAAATATTGATCAGGAGATTCGCCAGAAAGAACTCGCCAGAAGCGAAGCCGAGTCAAAAGTGGTTAAGCTACGTGAACGTATTGAAACGCTGAAGCTCAATTGGCAAAGTGTCAATGTCCGTCATGAAACACTGACCGAGCAATTGGCAGAAACTGAGTTTGATCCTGAAGGCTTGCAGTTAGAAATGGATCTTGCAGCGCAGATTGAATCTCATCAAACGCAGCTGCAGGAGATCAAACAAAAGATACAGCGTTTGGGTGCGATCAACCTTGCGGCCATTGAAGAATATGATACGCAAAGCGAACGAAAAACGTATCTGGATGAGCAGCATGCAGATCTGACTGAAGCACTGGAGACTCTCGAAAGTGCGATCAAGAAAATTGACAGAGACACACGCGGGCGCTTTAAAGACACCTTTGAGCAGGTCAACTCGAAGATTCAGGATATGTTCCCTCGCTTATTTGGCGGCGGCCAGGCATATCTTGAAATGACGGGTGATGACTTGCTAACCACCGGCGTCTCGATTATGGCCAGACCACCGGGCAAGCGGATTAGTAGCATTCAGTTATTATCAGGTGGTGAAAAAGCCCTGACCGCTTCCGCGATGGTGTTTGCGATCTTTGAATTGAATCCGGCACCATTTTGTATGCTGGATGAGGTGGACGCACCATTGGATGAAGCTAATGTTGGTCGTTTTTGTGAGCTGGTAAAACATATGTCACAGCGAGTACAATTCATTTTTATCACGCACAATAAGACAACCATGGAATTAGCGGAAAATCTAATTGGTGTTACGATGCGTGAACCGGGTGTATCCCGAATGGTAGCTGTTGATGTTGATGAAGCGTCAAGAATGATTCAGTCATAACAAAATAAGCGATGAGTGAAGGAAAGCAATATGGACATAGTTAGTATTCTGATTACCGTTGCAGGCATTATCGTCATGATAGCCCTGTATATAATGGGAAGAATCTCACAGAATAGGTTTCCGAAAGAACAAGATAACTCGATTCCAAGAATCAATGATGACTTCGGCGAAGTAACCTCCTCCATTATGGAAGACATTCCTGCGACAGATGGCTCTACGCCGGTTGTGGTCGAAGAAACCATTACCGCTTCAGACCCACCGACTAAAGAGCGTAAGCAGGCTGTAACGCCGCGTCAGGTAGTTCTGTTTATTGCTTCAGAAGAAGGCAAGATGCTCGACGGTAACAAAATCAATGAGGTGCTGCCTCAATATCACCTCAAGTTCGGTGAAATGGATTTGTTTCATTATCCGGTTGAAGAAGATGGTGTGCCATCGAAGCTGTTTAGTATCGCCAATGGCATTCAGCCATGGACACTAAATCCGGATGACCTGAAAGACTCAGAAACACCGGGATTATCGGTGATGATGCAATTACCAACACCTCTGGATGATCGCGATGCTATCGAGATTTTAGTGTCAACTACGCAGATGATCGCGACAGATCTCGGCGGATCACTGAAAAACGGCAATCAGGAAACCTTTAGTAAAACCGACTATCAAGACCTGATTGACTCGCTAGACCACTAAAAACGCAAGATAAAAGGTAAGCTTGACTCAGCGCTCGTTAAGCTTACCTCTCTGATAATCGAAGCCATAACGCTCAAATAACAATAATAACAGCCCAAAGGGCAAAGTGAGTTTGGCATGATGACAGACAACAAGCAGGTACTTGATAGTATTTTTCAAGCGACAGATGACTCAATCCGAGTCATGGATAATAAATCTAAGAACGGCAAAGAGAACGAAAAGAATAAGCCTAAGCCGCATGTGCTACGACGAAATATCGAAGACTATCTTGAACGAAAGGCACTCGAGAGAAAACTTCAGGATGTTTTCGATGACGATTATCCATTAGACTAAATCATCACAATAAAAACTATGACCAGAGACTGATTAGTCGCAGGACTGGCGGTCTCGCATTCTCTAAATGAGTAGTGGTTTTTTATTGGCTTTCTTGCGAATCCAATTGATTGAATGCAGCACTTTTGGATATGAAACCAAACGACGCTCTACTGCGTATTTTCCCGGGAAATCCATCAGGGCTATCCCAAAAAATATCGTCAATAAGCCCTGTCCGGGCAACACCAACATCAAAATTCCCATCAGCAGCAGAATAAAGCCGGCAATGTTTTTCAGAGCGATCAGCAGATACCGTAGTACGGGATGAAAGCTGGCCCAACGACTTACATGACGTTGTTCGTCACTGAAGTAATCTTCAGGAATTCTTACGATGACAATTGGCACGATAAGCAATGTCAAAACAAACATGGCAATTGAGATAAGCCCGATAGTGACAAACCATTCGGGGTTTATTGAATCTAATCCAAACACTCAGCTCACCAAAAAGACGTTGGCGGATATTCCCGCCAACGAAAACATTGAATCGATATTACGACAAGCTCTTAGTCAGCTTGGTTACGCAAAAACGCCGGGATATCCAGGTAGTTTTTATCAGAACCTGAGCTCTTAGATTCAGGCTGCGCTACTGTAGGATTCACATCACTACCCGCAACTTTCTTCTGAGTTTGCTCAATCTGTACAGGACGTAAACGTGTGGTTGCCTGACGTTGTGGAGCAGCCGCTGCAGTTGAGGAAACCGGTCCATCCAGACCAGTGACGACAATTGTTACACGGATCTCATCCGTCATATCAGGATCGATAACGGTACCAACTACCACTGTCGCTTCATCAGAAGCAAACTCACGGATCGCGCTGCCCACTTCTTCAAACTCGTGGATACCCATATCCAAACCAGCCGTGATATTTACAAGAATACCGCGAGCACCGTTCAGATCTACATCATCCAGTAGCGGGCTAGAAATCGCTGCTTTCGCTGCTTTCGTTGCACGCTCTTCACCTGAAGCACTACCAGTACCCATCATGGACTGACCCATGCTGTTCATTACTGTGCGCACGTCCGCGAAATCCACGTTGATCAAACCAGGACGAGTAATTAGCTCAGCAATACCCTGAACTGCGCCTAGTAGTACATTGTTAGCTGCTTTAAATGCGTCTAGCAATGTGATGTTCTTGCCTAAAGAAGTCAGCAACTTGCCATTAGGAATGGTGATCAAAGAGTCAACGCTCTTACCCAGATCAGCAATACCAGCTTCAGCAGCTTGCATACGCTTAGGTCCTTCGAATGGGAAAGGCTTGGTAACAACCGCAACCGTCAGAATACCTAGCTCACGTGCCAGTTCAGCAACAACCGGAGCAGCACCTGTACCTGTTCCACCACCCATACCGGCCGTGATGAACAACATATCAGTACCTGTAATCAACTCCTTGATACGCTCACGGTCTTCCAACGCCGCTTCACGACCAATTTCAGGATTAGCACCAGCACCCAATCCTTTGGTTAATGAGTTACCTAACTGCAGCAAAGTGTTTACGCCTGAACCTTCCAGCGCTTGTGCATCCGTATTGGCACAAATAAATTCAACACCTTCAATGCCAGAATCCACCATGTTTTGAACAGCGTTTCCGCCACCGCCACCAACGCCAACAACTTTAATTACCGCGCTTTGGCCATCTGTATCCATAATCTCAAACATGCCTTTCTCCTTTTAATCTTCTTCTATCAATTCAATGTGACTAACAATTATTTTCCTAAGCCCTTCGTGACCTGGAATCTATCCCTTTTACGAGCTTCTAAAGATTTCCGTTAAACCAGCCCTTCATACGTTCCCACAAACTATCTGACGAACCTGACACAAGCGTGCCACTTCCGGTTCCGGCAGCCATTTGGCGCGCGCCATAAATCAGCAAACCAACGCCTGTCGAATGGATTGGGTTATCGACTTCCCCTTTCAAACCACCTACTTTACGAGGCGACCCTAAACGCACTGGCATGTGGAAAATTTCTTCCGCCAAGTCCACTGCGCCCAGAATTTTTGATGAGCCACCGGTTAGCACGATACCGCCACCAATTCGCTCGGCGTAACCACTGCGACGCAGTTCTGCCAGAATCAATGAAAACAGCTCTTCATAACGAGGCTCAATCACCGATGCCAAAGTCTGGGTTGATAGCGTTCTTGGTTCACGCTCACCCACACCCGGCACTTCAATAATCTCTTCTTCCGTAATCAGCTGGCGTAAGGCACTGCCGTGCTGGATCTTTAGTTGTTCTGCAAACTGAGTCGGTGTACGTACCGCGACTGCGATATCATTGGTTACCTGGTCACCCGCAATCGGTATAACCGCTGTGTGCTGGATTGCGCCGTTCAGGAATACCGCGATATCACTGGTTCCACCACCGATATCTACCAGACATACGCCCAGTTCTTTTTCATCTTCCTCAAGCACTGCGTAACTTGACGCTACCTGCTCAAGAATTAAATCATCCACATCAAGACCACAACGCTCCACACACTTAATAATGTTTTGCGCGGCACTCTGAGCACCGGTTACCAAATGCACCCGTGCTTCTAAACGCACACCTGCCATGCCAACCGGATCACGAATGCCATCCTGATCATCAATCACATACTCTTGCGGTAACACGTGCAAGATGCGCTGATCGGCAGGAATCGCCACCGCTCTCGCGGCATCCATCACTCGCTCAAGGTCAGCTTCCGTCACTTCCTTGTCTTTAATCGCGACAATTCCGTGAGAATTCAGACTGCTAATATGACTTCCGGCAATTCCGGCAAACACAGAGTTAATGTTCACTCCGGCCATCAGTTCCGCTTCTTCCACAGCACGATGAATCGACTCGATAGTGGAATCAATATTCACCACCACGCCTTTCTTCATGCCGTGTGATGGGTTCTTGCCGATACCAACAATTTCTACTTCACCATTAGCCGCCACTTCACCAATGAGCGCTACAACTTTAGACGTTCCAATGTCTAAAGCGACTACCAAACTTGTTCCACCGTTACGTGACATGCCGTGTACTACCCCTTTTTCTTGCTGGCTTCTTGTTTGAGTTGCCAGTCACTTTTCCACTTCACTGCAAAACCATTGGTATAGCGCAGATCCACTGTGTGAACTTTGTTGATCAGATCGACCAACTCTTCCTTGTATCCAATAACAAACCGGCGTAACCGCTTTTCCTGCTGATCACGGCCGATATTCACGATTAACCCACTTGCTAACTTCAACTGCCACGAACCACGAGAATCTTCACGGAACTCAACAATCTTGGCAGGAAAATCTCGCGTCCATTCCTGAACTTTCAGGTAGTTCTCAACCATGTTTCGCCCATTGTCTTCAGGGCTAAACAAAATTGGCAACTGACCCATTTTTTCCGGTAGCTGTGCATCAATGATTTCACCAAACTCATTAAGCATGCTGTCCTCACCCCAAAAAGCGATAGGACGCTCTTCATGGATGGTGATTCTCAATTTATCCGGCCACAACTTTGTCATTGATGCCGAGTAAACCCAAGTATTGAACTCCAGCTCGGTTTCCAGATTTTTAGCTTCCAGCAGATACAAATTCGTCGAAACAAATGGCTCGATAATCGGCTGTAGCTCATCCTGATTCAGGTACTTCAGATCACCCGTCACTTCTACCGATTGAATCGTCAGATTCTCCGGACGATTTATCCAAATGTATCCCGCAGCAATTAACAACAATGGCGCAAGCATCAACAAAAATGCAGAAACCCTTCCCCAATTGACAGAGATATTTGGCTTCCAACGCTGCGCAATAGGCTGCTTGACGGTCTTGCGACGCGTAGCCTGCGGGCGTTTCTTTTTAGGTGCCTGAGTTGCCATAAATTACCTCGAGGTCTCCAATATCTTCACGACTAACTCACCAAAGCTAATGCCTGCAGCAGCGGCCGCTTTTGGCACCAATGAATGACTTGTCATGCCCGGGCTGGTATTCAGTTCAATTAGCCAAGCCTTGCCATTAGTGTCCTGCATTAAATCAATACGCCCCCAGCCTTTAGCGCCAAGCATATCGAATGCTTGTTTCGCTAATTGCTGCATGTTCTTTTCGGCCTCTGCCTCCAAACCACATGGGCAAAAATAGCGTGTGTCATCCGACTTGTATTTCGCTTCGTAGTCATAAAACTGACTATCCGTTTCCACCCGGATAATTGGCAGTACCGTGTCACCAACAATCGAAATCGTGTACTCCGTACCATCAACCCACTGCTCAGCAAAAACCTGGCAATCATACTGACGTGCGGTCTGATACGCACCCGGTAATTGTTCTGCACTGGTGACTTTCGTCATGCCCACGCTGGAACCTTCGTCAGCTGGCTTTACCATCAGTGGCAAACCATAATCAGCAACAACCTGATCAAAGTCAGTATCATCATCTAACATGGCAAATGCTGGGGTTGCCAGCCCAGAGCCAGTCCAAATTCGCTTGGTCATCAGCTTATCCATACTGATCGCTGAAGCCATCACGCCACAACCGGTGTAAGGAATTTGCAGCAGCTCTAAGGCTCCTTGCAAGACACCATCTTCACCACCACGGCCGTGTAAAATATTAAACACACGATCAAAGTTACCGGCTTTTAGTACTTCCAGCACATCTCGACCTGCGTCAACCGGATGTGCATCCACACCCTGAGCACGCAAACCTTCCAGCACTTCTGCACCACTGTTTAGGGATACTTCACGCTCTGCGCTCCAACCTCCCAGCAATACCGCAACTTTACCGAAATCAGACATCAGCCTTCGCCTCCAACACTGAGTTGCTTAGGCAACGCTGCGGAAATAGCACCGACGCTTCCTGCTCCCAAAGTCAATAGCACGTCACCGTCCTGCAGCTGATGTTGCAGGTTCTCCAGAATGTCATCGTTATTCGCAATAAATACCGGATCAACCTTGCCTCGATTACGAATCGCTCGAGAAAGTGAACGACCGTCTGCACCAGCGATGGGCTCTTCGCTGGCAGCATAAACATCCATCAACAACAACACATCCGGCTCAGATAGCACTGATGCAAAGTCTTCAAACAAATCACGCGTACGTGTAAAACGATGCGGCTGGAATAACACCACCATACGACGTGTTGGCCAGGCAGTTCGTACCGCATTCATGGTCGCGGCCATTTCAGTTGGATGATGGCCGTAATCATCAACTAGCATGACTTTACCGTTTGGCGTTTCAATATCACCGTAACAATTAAAGCGACGACCAACACCCTGAAAGTTCGTCAACCCACGCTGAATCGCATCATCACTGACACCAATCTCAGCCGCTACTGCGATTGCAGCTAATGCATTCAATACATTGTGCTCACCCGGCATATTCAGCTCGATATACAATGACGGCTTATCTTTACGCTCTACCGTGAAATAACTCTTTGCTCCGTCATAACGAACATTCGTACCTCGTACATCAGCATCATAATGAATCCCGTAGCTCACAATGGTACGGGACACTTCCGGCAGAATTTCACAGACGTGTTCATCATCCACACACATCACGGCTAAACCATAGAAAGGTAAGTGATGCAGGAACTCCACGAAGGTCGCTTTTAGCTTTTCGAAATCACCGTCATACGTGGACAAGTGATCCGCATCGATATTGGTGACAATAGAGATCATTGGCTTTAGTAACAAGAATGACGCATCACTCTCATCCGCTTCTGCCACCAGATACTCACCACTACCTAAGCGAGAGTTACTCGCGGTACTGTGAAGCAAACCACCGATAATAAAGGTTGGATCTAAACCACCCTCTGCTAAGAGGCTTGTCACCAAGCTTGTAGTCGTCGTCTTTCCGTGTGTACCGGCAACCGCGATACCATTACTGAATCGCATGATTTCAGCCAGCATTTCAGCACGAGGAACAACCGGAATACCGTTAGCACGTGCCTCCAGTACCTCAGGATTGTCCTCGCTGACCGCAGATGAAATAACCACTACATTAGCGCCAGCAATATTCTCAGCAGCATGACCAATATGAATTATCGCACCCAAGTCTCTCAGGCGATCCGTCATGGCACTTTGCGCAATGTCCGAACCCGTTACCTGATAGCCAAGATTTGAAATCACCTCAGCAATACCGCCCATACCAGAGCCGCCAATCCCCACAAAGTGGATTTGCTTGATACGTCTACGGGCTAATTCGTTAGCTGGCTTCATGCCACAACCTCTGTGTTAAATCGATAATCTGCCAATCCTGCAACTATTGCGGCGACTTCAGCCGTTGCATCCGGACGGGCAAGCTCACGGGCTCTTTCACCCATTTGCAACAAACGCTCTGGCGTCTGCATCATTTTTTCTAAGTGCTCTGCCAAAGCAGAAGCAGTTAAATCTGTTTGCGGTAACAAAATCGCTGCACCATTTTCGGACAAGTACAATCCATTGGCTGTTTGATGATCATCAACCGCATACGGATACGGTACTAATACCGAGGCTAACCCTGCTGCTGCAAGTTCCGCCACCGTCAACGCACCAGAACGACAGATGACAAGATCTGCCCAACCATACGCCTCTGCCATATCCTCAATAAACGGACTCACCTGCGCGTCAACCGATGCCTTCTCATAACACTCACGAGTCATTGCATCTTTATCGCGACCCGCCTGATGTCTCACTACAAGACGGATTGATTCATCCAGCTGAGCCAATGCCACTGGTACTGTCTCATTCAATGCCTGAGCACCTAAACTGCCACCAATAATCAGCAGATGTAATTTGTCACCGTGCTGCTTCATACGCTCAGCCGGAGCAGGTAATCCCGCAATATCTTTGCGTACCGGGTTACCGATAGGCACTGCTTTATCTTTAGCCTGCGTGAAGCTTCCCGGGAAGCCTTCTAACACCTTAGTGCTGAATTTACTCAACAGACGATTCGTTAGTCCCGGAATTGCATTCTGCTCATGGATCACGACCGGAATCTTCATCAATGAAGCAACCAAGCCTCCCGGCCCTGCCACAAAGCCACCCATGCCTAATACGGCAACCGGCTTGTGTTTACGCATAATCGCGACTGACTGATACAAGGCCTTTACCAGCTTGAAGGGTGCAAGCACTAATGCCATCACGCCTTTTCCGCGCAAACCTGTCACATCAAGCCAAGCCATTTCAATGCCTGCTTCCGGAATCACACGCGCTTCCAAACCTTTGTGCGTCCCCATCCAAACCACCGGAACGCCCTGTTCCTGTAGCGCACGCGCAACTGCTAAACCCGGATACACATGGCCACCAGTTCCACCTGCAGTAATCAATACCGGACGTTTATTTTCCACGAAACGCGCCTCCGACTTTTGCAGGTGCTTTGCGTTTTTTCATCGTTTTTGCTCGCTTTGACGGGACTTTGCGTGCCGCCACTGACTGCTTACGTTGCTTCTCACGTTCCAACTCTTTTTCAGACAAGCCGAACAATGCAATCTGCGTATCGCGATGCACACGCATCAGCAATGCCATTGCAATCATGATGCTTAATAAACTACTACCACCGTAACTAATAAATGGTAGCGTCAAACCTTTAGGTGGCAATATCGCCAAGTTCACACCAATGTGGAACAGTACCTGAAAGCCCAACCAAAAACCGATGCCGTAAGCGACGTATGCCCCGTAGTGAAGCTTGGCTTTATCCGCATTAAAGCCAATCACAAATGATCGCTGAACCAACCAGCCAAACAGGGCTAAGGTGAGAACAATACCCACGAATCCGAACTCTTCTGCGAGCACTGCAAACACATAGTCATTATGTGCTTCCGGAAGGTAAAACAACTTCTGCACACTTGCGCCCAGACCAGTTCCGAACCAACCGCCATCACCAATTCCCATCAAGGAATGAACGGTTTGGTAACCTTTGTTCTGTGCATGCTCCCAAGGGTTAAGGAACGCAATCACACGAGCCATGCGATAGCCGCCGGCCATCACCATGCCGACCATAGCAACAATTGCAATAGTGAATAAGAACAACAAACGATGCAGCTTCACGCCACCCAAGAACAACAACGCCAAACCAGTCGCCGTGATCATGATCACGCTTCCGAAGTCAGGTTCTAAAATCAATAAGGTATCAATAATCACAATCACCAGCAGTGGCATGATCAGTGGCTTATAGGAGCTTGACTCCGCAAGGTCTTTCCCATGACGCACCAGATAGCCCGCCATATATAAAATAAAGCTGACTTTGGTTATTTCAGAGACCTGAATCGATGCGAAACCAACACCAATCCAACGGTGTGCACCGTTCACCTCACGCCCAATAAACAGAACAGCAACCAGTAATATGATTATAGGAACCAAAATCGCTGGCCCCATGTTCTGCCAGACTGACATTTTAAAGTTGTAAGTCACGTAAGCAACTACAGCACCTAATACCAAAAATACCATTTGGCGATTCAGGTAGAAGTAGGCGTTACCGTTATTCTTTTCGGCGATAGCAACCGACGCTGAGGTCATCATGACCGTGCCCAAGGCAATTAGCAGCATGATATTGATCAATAACGCACGATCAATATAACGCTCCCATTCCGGGTAAAAGTCAGCAAGGATACGCTTTAACATAGCACCACCCTCTTGACAGTCTCGACAAACACATTGCCGCGCTGCTCATAGTTATCAAACATATCGAAGCTGGCACAGGCCGGAGATAACAACACATTGTCACCAATCTGTGCCAGATCTTTCGCCTGCGTTACTGCGTCCACCATATTGCGTGCAAAAACGATTGGAATATCGCCCTTTAGCGATAAGGCAATCACTTCAGCATCTTCGCCGAACAGGACCACTGCCCGGGCATACTGGCGAACCACATCAGCAAGCGGCGTAAAGTCAGCACCTTTGCCCTGACCGCCAGCCAGTAATACCGTCTTTCCTGTCAGGCCAGTCATCGCCGCGACAGTCGCACCAACGTTAGTACCTTTTGAATCATTAAACCAGTTGATCCCGTTGTACTCAGCAATCCACTGTGTGCGATGTTCCAGACCGGTGAACTCTCTCAGTACTTCAAGACAAGGGCTTAAAGGAATGCCAGCAACCTCAGCCATTGCTAAAACTGCTAGTCCGTTAATCTCATTGTGCTGACCGGCCACTTTTAGATCATCCTTACAAATCAAAGGCTGCTTACCTTTGACTAACCATGTCCTGCCCTCGTTATCGGCTAAGCCATACTCGCCTTGATTCGGTACACCTACACCAAATGTAATGATGTCTTTATCACCCGCAGCAGTCACCACTAATGGATCATCACGGTTAACGATTTTGTAATCGCAGTGGTCATAAATTTTGGCTTTGGCGGTTGCATACAAATCCATGCGACCTGAGTACCGGTCCAAATGATCTTCTGTTATGTTCAGAATACAGGAAGCTTTGCAGTTCAAACTGAAGGTTGTCTCTAACTGGAAGCTGGAAAGCTCAAGCACGTATAGCTCAGTATCAGCCTGATCTAACAGCTCAAGTGCCGGCATGCCAATATTGCCACCCGTCGCAACCTTGACACCGGCTTGCTTAGCCATCAAATCAAGCAATGTCACAACGGTCGTCTTACCATTAGAACCAGTGACAGCAATAATCGGGGCTTTTGCCTCGCGAGCAAATAGCTCGACATCACCCACTACTTCAATGCCTAGTGAGCGCGCTTTTTCAATTTCTGGTGTCGCCAGTGGAATACCGGGGCTCACCACTAAACGCTTTGCCTCACACATCACATCAGCATCAAAGCCGCCAAAGTAACGAGGCACTTCCGGAAACTCTTCGGCTAAAGTATCTGACGATGGTGGCACTTCACGAGTATCCATCACAGCAAACGCAACGCCTTGCGTCGATAAATGACGCGCAACCGACAACCCGGTCTTTCCAAGACCGACGATCAGTGTATGCCAATTTATCTGCTCAATTCGTTGCATAATTTAACGTACCTTCAGGGTCGCTAAGCCGACCAAAACCAGAACAATCGTAATAATCCAGAAGCGGACAATTACCTTTGGCTCAGCCCAGCCCTTTAATTCAAAGTGGTGATGGATAGGCGCCATGCGGAAAATACGCTTTCCGGTCATTTTGAAAGAGCCAACCTGTAGAATCACTGAGACGGCCTCCATCACAAACACACCACCCATGATTGCTAATACAATTTCCTGACGTACGACAACGGCAACTATACCGAGGCCTGCGCCAAGTGCGAGTGCGCCAACGTCACCCATGAACACCTGAGCTGGATAAGTGTTGAACCATAAGAAACCTAAGCCTGCGCCGAAAATAGTCGCGCAGAAAACAACCATTTCACCCACTCCGGCAATATATGGAATGCCAAGGTAGCCAGAAAACACGCTGTTACCACTCACATAAGCGAAAACACCTAAACCTGCAGCAACCAAAATGGTTGGCATAATGGCCAAACCATCCAACCCGTCAGTGAGATTTACCGCGTTACTTGAGCCGACAATGACCAGGTATGCCCATGGAATGAAGAAAAGTCCCAAGTTTACAGATACGTCCTTGAACACCGGAATAAACAAGGTTGTTTCAGTATCACCTGCTGCCATCAGATAAAGAATCGTCACACCAACAAAAGCAATCAGTGATAAACCGAAGTATTTCTTGCGTGCAGACAAACCTTTACTGTTTTGGTATTTCAGTTTCAGGTAATCATCCAAGCCACCAATCAGGCCTGAGCCCAGAGTGACGAATAAGGTCACCCACACGTAATAGTTAGTCAGGTCACCCCAGAGTAATGTGGAGACCCCAATAGAAAGCAAGATTAGTGCACCACCCATGGTAGGCGTACCTGCTTTACTCAGGTGTGTCTGTGGCCCATCGTCACGAATACTTTGACCAATTTTTAGCTCGGTCAAACGACGAATCATGAGTGGCCCAATCGCCATACTCAAGCCCAATGCCGTTAATACCGCTAAAATACCCCGCAATGTCAGGTACTTAAACACATCGAAGAAGCTAAAAAACCCAGATAACCAATCAAAAAAGAAAACTAGCATGTGCTTGCCTCCTTTTGGTCGTGAGTAGCAATTTCCTGTTGTAATGCTTCAACCACTCGCTCCATGCGCATGCCGCGAGATCCTTTCACCAATAAGGTCATATTATTTTTCAGTTGTTGTTTTAAAGAATCCAGTAGTGGTTCAAGCTCGGTAAAAAACTCGGCTCGCTCACCAAATGCCTTTGCAGATTCCTCAGTGAATTTGCCAAGACAAAATAATTGATCAATATTTTTTTCACGCGCATATTCACCGATATGACGGTGCAGCTCGAGCACATCATCGCCCAACTCCCCCATATCACCGAGCACTAGTACCCGCTCACCTGCGGTAAAACCGGCCAATACATCAACCGCCGCTGCCGCTGAGGTTGGGTTAGCATTATAGGTATCATCAATAACACGTGTGCCGTGCTGACCAGGCACTGACGCCAAACGCCCTTTAACTGGCTGTAGCGTTTCAAGCCCTGCTTTGATATCCGCCAAACTTGCACCCACAGCGATTGCCGCACTGGCCGCTGCTAATGCATTTCGTGCGTTGTGGTTACCCAATAATGATAAGGTAATTTCTACTGACTCATCTTCAGTAGAAAGTACCAACATCCCTGTTGGTGAGACCTTTCCTTGTACGGTGGCGGCATTATCCATGCCGAAACTGATAATCTCACGTCCAACATTGCAGCCCTTCCAATAGTCAGCATACTGATCATCTGCGTTGATAATCGCGACACCAGACTCATCCAAGCCCAGGAAAATTTCTGCTTTAGCGCGTGAAACACCCTCAATACTGCCAAACCCTTCAAGATGTGCTGCGCCTGCATTATTCAGAATCGCAACATCGGGTCGGGAAATACCGGTTAAAAATTTAATCTCACCGAAATGGTTCGCTCCCATTTCGATAACAGCATAATCATGTTCATCTCGTAATCTAAGCAGCGTTAGCGGCATTCCCAAGTCATTATTCAGATTGCCAAGCGTTGCCAATACAGAGCCTTTTTGTGACAAAATGGCACTCAGCATTTCTTTTACCGTGGTCTTACCATTGCTTCCTGTCAGACCCACCAACGGCTTTTTAAACTGTTGGCGCCATGCTGCCGCAAAACTCGCTAAGGCAGCCCGTGTATCCGTCACAAGCACCTGTGGAAGATTACATTCAACCAATTCACTTACCAGAGCCGCACCAGCAATTCCGTCAAGCGCTGCCACAAAATCATGCGCATCAAAGCGCTCACCTTTAATCGCAATGAAAAGCTGATCGCTGTTGACCGCACGTGAATCAGTGGCAAACGAATCAATTTCTACGTCGGCGCCATGGAGCTTTCCACCAGTCATCTTTGCAATATCAGAAAGCATCCAAGTCATGCCGCAGCCTCCATCGTTGCTAAAGCCTGACGAATTTGTTCACGGTCATCGAAAGGATATTCCACGCCACCAATAAGTTGTGCTTGCTCATGTCCTTTGCCGGCGATCAGTACTACATCACCCGTGTTAGCTTGCTGGACTGCGAGCTTTATAGCTGCTGAACGATCATGTTCAATAATCACCGCTTCGGGGTGTTCAAAACCTGCCGTGATATCACTCATAATATCCACTGGGTTCTCTGTTCTGGGGTTATCGTCGGTCACTATCACAACGTCTGCCAAGCGCTCAGCAACAGCAGCCATTAATGGACGCTTCCCCGCATCACGATCTCCACCACAGCCAAACACGCAAATCAATTTTGCCGAACAATGGACGCGCAATGCAGATAGCACTGACTCAAGTGCACCTGGCGTGTGTGCGTAGTCTGCTACAGTTAAAAAGTCTTGATGCTCATTTAATGCGACGCGTTCGATACGACCGGAGACAGTTGCAACTTTAGTTACTGCATCAATAGCGACATCAATGTCGTAACCTAATGAAATCATTGCTCCTAATGTCGCCATCAGATTACTGAGGTTGAAGTCACCCAGCACTGATGCACCAAGTGAATAATTCTGGTTCTTGTAGGAGACAACAGCGGATAAACCACGATGATTATAGTTCGCACTTGAAGCAACTAAAGTGGTTTCTGTGTAATCAGAAGCGTCGCCGATCACATAAGGAACAACAGTGACATCACTACCACTCAATTTTTCAGCAAGCAATAATCCGAAGTCATCATTAAGATTAAGCACCGCTGATTTTGGTCGATGCTCAAGAAATAGTTTAGCCTTGGCTTCTGCGTAAGCCTCTACAGTCCCGTGATAATCAAGATGGTCACGCGTCAGGTTAGTCAAGATGGCGACGTCGAAGTTGACGCCTGCTACGCGCTGCTGATCCAACGCATGTGAAGAGACCTCCATCGCCACACAGCGGCTCCCTCGCTGGCTGAGGCGTTGGAGATTCTTATGAACAGAGATCACATCTGGTGTGGTATGGGTCGCTTTTTCCAAAGCATTAGGGTTCCCAATACCCAGTGTCCCGATCACAGCACACGATCCACCGCTTGCATTCATTGCTTGCGCCAAAAAGTGGCTAACAGAAGTTTTTCCGTCGGTTCCTGTAATCCCGACAATCTGCAGTGGCTGATTAGAATAATCATAGAGACGGGCTGCAATTCCGCCTAGGCTCGCTGGTAGATTCTTTATCGCAATCAGAGGAATTGATAACTCAGGAACATCGATACCATCGACATATTCCCAGATAACAGCTACTGCTCCGGATTGCTCTGCTTTCTGTGCATATTTCAAGCCATGTTCTTGCGAACCATTCATCGCAACGAACAAATAACCACCAATAACGGCTCGACTATCTAAAGTCATTTCCGAAATTTGCTGATCTTCAAAACCGGATTGTACACCAATCACGCCATCTAATAAATAACTAAGCGGTTGTGACATTAAGATGCCCCCCCGTTAGTTTTGCTGGATGCTCTTTGCTTTGGCAGGTCATCAGGTGGAATATCCAGCACACGTAAACTGCTCGACATAATTTTTGAGAACATTGGCGCAACTAAACGGCCACCGTTGGCGCGCTCCACCCGAGGCTCATCCATCATGATCGCAACAATCAAACGTGGATCACTCGCGGGCGCCAAACCGATAAAGCTCACCACTTTACGATCCTTACGATACTTTTTATTGATGTACTTAAATGCTGTGCCTGTTTTACCTGCAACAGTGTAGCCATCAATCATAGCTCGGCGACCCGTCGCTCCCTCTTTAACCACTGCAGTCATCATACGCAATACAGCCCGCGCATTTTCTGGTTTCATAATGCGCTGTCCAACAGGCTCTTCAGTCTGTCGTATCAACTTAGCCGGATACATAACACCTTCATTAGCGAAGATTGTGTAAGCCTGCGCTAGCTGTAAAAGACTCACCGACACACCATAGCCATAACCATGTGAAGCGCGATCAACCTCTCCCCACTTATCGTAATAGCTAAGGCTGCCATTAGTCTCAGCAGGCGCGCCTGAGTCCGGACGCAAACCAAGACCGACGCGATTAAGAAACATCCAGTGATCTTTGGCATCCATTAACAATGCAACCTTGCTTGCACCCACGTTACTGGACTTAGCCAATACCATATCCAGAGTCAATGTACCGTAGTTACGCGGATCAGTAACTGTTGTCTTTCCTAGTTTCAGCTTACCCGGATTCGTATCGATCGATACTTCAGTACCAATGACCCGCGCCTCCAAAGCCGCTGCAAGCGTTAATGGCTTAAGCGTAGAACCTGGCTCATAGGCATCCATCAGTGCTCGATTGCGATAGTTTTCAGGCTTCAAAGAGCCACGTGCATTAGGGTTAAAGCCAGGCATATTTGCCATCGCCAATACTTCACCAGAACGTGCATCCAGCACAACCACCGAACCGGCTTTCGCGCTTAGCTGAGTAACCTGTTCTTTAAGTACTTTATATGCCTGATACTGAATACGACGGTCAATACTCAACTGAACATCCTGGCCGGGAACCATGCGTTCAACTTGCTCCACATCTTCGATTAAGCGAGCCGCACCATCCTGAATTACTCGCTTTTCGCCAGCCTTACCCGCCAACTCTTGGTTCATTGAAAGCTCGATACCTTCAACACCACTATCATCTATGTTAGTGAAGCCAACAACATGAGCAACTGACTCAGCCATAGGATAGAAACGACGGTACTCAGAATGAGAACCTATCGCAGGAATATTCAGGTCAGCGATATCTTGCGCCAACTCAGGAGGAGCTTGTACGGCTAAGCGCACAAAACGCTTGGTTTTGTTATCAGTCAGCAACTTAGTCAACTCACCTGAAGTCATACTCAACAATGCTTCAGCTTTTTGTAAGTTAACGTCTAAATCATCCAACTTATCTTGAGCAGCTGCAGAGTCTTCATCCTTTTCCGCTATCGCCTTACGTAAGTTGTTGCGGACATCCCAAAATTTACGAGGGTCTGTCCAAATCGTCTCTACAGGTGAACTAATGGCAAGTGCATCATTATTACGATCTATGATCTGGCCGCGGTAAGGAGGAACCGTCATCGTGCGCATCTGGCGCTTATCAGCCTGAGCCTGTAACCATGTCTGCTGGAAAATTTCCAAATAACCCGCACGCACCAACATCACCGCCATACCTGCAAGCAGCACCATCAATAGTACTAAGCGCCTGCCCCGGTATACGGGTGAAATTTTTGCATTTTGTGATTTACGACGAGTTACAGTCACTCTCTTATTACCCTTATATCTACAGCACGAGGAATGTGCATTCCTAATTCACGGCGCGCCTGAGCTTCGACACGCACTTCATTTAAATCTGTTCCTTGTTGAATCTTCAGTTGACTCCATTCCGCGGTTAGCAAGTCGCGTTCCTGCTGAACCTTTTGTGCTTCAACGAATAATGTTCTTGTGTAATTGCGCTGTGTCACGACCTGTATGGCTGCGAACACGACTCCAACATACAAACTCACCAACAAAATAAGCTTCCAATGCTTCACGACTTTCGCTCCAAAATCCTCATCACGGAACTGCGTGAACGGACATTCTCAGCAACTTCCCTACTATCTGGCTTCATCGCCTTGCCAATCGTACGAAATGGCAATGCAATATTTGTCTCTAAAACAGGCAAACCTCTTGGAACCGGTGCTGGTGTCGATAACTTCTTAAAGTACCGCTTCACCATTCGGTCTTCTAAGGAATGAAAACTAATCACTACCATCCGACCATCGAGCGCCAAACGCTCTGCGCCTGACTCTAAGCAACTCTCCAAATCAGCCAACTCTTTGTTAATAAAGATCCGAATAGCCTGAAAGCTTTTGGTTGCCGGATGCCGCTTACCATGAAACTTTCGTGGAATCGCATCACTAATCAAATTCGCCAACTGCAATGTCGTTTCCAGTGGCTTTGTGTCTCGCTGCTCAATAATGCGTTGTGTAATCCGGCGCGCGAACCGTTCATCGCCATATTTCCACAACACTTCCATAATTTCGGTATCCTGCGCCTCAGCCAACCACTCAGCGGCAGACTCACCAGACTCCGGATTCATTCGCATATCAAGCGCACCATCACGCTGAAAGCTAAATCCTCTGGCAGCATCATCCAACTGAGGAGATGAAACACCCAGATCTAACAAAAAACCATCAACGGACCCTTCAATGCCACGCTCATCAAGCGCTTGCGAAAAATCAGCAAACGACCCGTGGTGAATCATCACTCTTGGATCATCTGCGAATAAGTCATTCGCTACTTTGATCGCTTCAGGATCCTTATCAACCACTAATAAGCGACCCTGCTCTCCTAATTGCTCAACGATTTTTTTTGAATGTCCGCCGCGACCAAACGTGCCATCAACGTACAAACCTTCTGGCCTGACTCGCAAAGCATCAACCGCTTCGTCTAGCAGTACCGTGACATGTTGATAGTGTTCAGCCATTCAAGCCGCATCCTGCGTTAGAGAGAGACCTGACTTAAAACGTCGTCTGTTTCCAGATTAGCTTGTGCCTCGGCAATCCATGAGTCACGCTGAGCCAACCAAGTCCCTTCATCCCATAATTCAAATTTATTAGCTTGCCCCACCAGTACCGAAGCCTTCTCGATACCTGCATACTCACGTAATGGTGGAGACAAACGAATCCGACCTTGCGAATCCAGTTCAACTTCAGAAGCATGACCCAGCACCAAACGCTGCATGTTTCTGACGCTTCGGTTCATATTAGGTAGACGCATCAACGTTCTTTCAACATTGATCCACTCATCCATGGCATAAACCAATAAACAATGATCTGTGTGGTCCACAGTGACAACCATCTGTCCGGATGCACTCTGCTGAATCGACTCACGATAACGCGAAGGGATTGCGATGCGCCCCTTAGTGTCAACGTTGAGATTGGATATTCCACGAAACATGTGTTTTTTCCGATTCAGGCGGAGTGATTTTTAGCAGGAAAAACCACAATTCCCCACATCACTCCACTTTCCGCCAATATAGCTACGAAAAACCCACAGGTCAACACAGATTTGTGAAAAACCTCTAGAAAAGACAATTACTTAGACGACCTGAGACACCACTAACCCGAACAAAATTAAGTTTATTTTTAAAATACAAAATTGTGTCAGCACAACTTAAGAAATTACTTCAATAAAGTTGACTAAGTTGCGGATTACTGGATATAAAAATGAAAAGTGAATTATAAATAATCACCCTATAGAAGTTCGAGTTGGCCGATAAGCCGGGTTCTGTCTTGGACAATCATTCATCTGAATATACGTCACCGCATATTTCAAGCAACCTACCCGGATACAACGCGGGTCGCGCCATAGTATCCCTATTTGGTCTTGCTCCGGACGGGGTTTACCTTGCCACAAACTGTTACCAGCTGTGCGGTGCGCTCTTACCGCACCCTTTCACCCTTACCACTTTCGTGGCGGTCTTCTCTCTGCTGCACTTGCCGTCAGCTCACGCTGCCCAGAAGTTATCTGGCGTCCTACCCTGTGGAGCCCGGACTTTCCTCCCAACTCAGGCCGAAACCTGAATTGCGCGACTGTCTGGCCAACTCGACCACGGACTGTAGCAAAATAAACGCAGCATTCATAGGTCACGCAAAGCCATTGCAGCCTTATAACAGTGATTTTTATTCTCTCCGGTAATTTTTGCCGCCAGAGAAGCGCTTTGTTTGACGGAAAGCTCTGCCATTAATAACTTTAATAAAGGTTCCAGCGCCATACCCTGTGAAGCCTCGGTGGGGAATGCGCCCTGAACCATCACAACAAACTCACCTTTTTGGTGATTTGGTTCAGATTCTAACCACTTCAACACCTCCGAAGCCGTTCCGGAAAACGACTGCTCAAACATTTTGGTTAGCTCACGCGATAATACCACCCGCCGATCCGCCTCAATCACTTCTGACAAATCCCGCAAGCTCGCCACAATACGATGACTCGATTCATAATAGACCTGAGTACAGGTTTGCTGTGTTGCTTTTTGGAATGCTTGCTTACGTGCCGCGGACTTGGCTGGCAAAAAACCCTCAAACACAAATCGATCCGTTGGTAAGCCAGCCACCGACAAAGCGGCAATAATGGCGCAAGCACCCGGAATTGGCACGACGGGTATAGACAACTCCCGCAAGTGCTGTACCAAATGATACCCAGGATCACTAATCAATGGCGTACCCGCATCACTAATTAACGCCAAACTCTCTCCAGACTGCAACCACTCAGTTAACTGATCCAGCTTATCCCGCTCATTATGATCATGCAGTGCCACCAAGCGCTTTTGTAGACCAAAGTGAGTCAGCAAACGCTTACTGGTTCGCGTATCCTCGGCACACACGCGGTCAACCCCTGCCAGCACATCCAGTGCCCGCTGCGTGATATCCCCCAAATTTCCGATGGGTGTCGCCACAACGTATAGTGTCCCTGGCTCAATTTGCATACCGTTTTTCCTTTGAAATGTGCGGGACCGATATTCCCGTGCTAGAGTCGTCGACACCCTAACTAACAAAAATAATCCAGCTCTATGAACGACAGGCACTATACACCAAAAGCCCGCCACTCTGCGACATCCCGACAGGTCAGAGGCGAATCAGAAGAACAACGTGCCTGCGAGTATTTACAAGCACAAGGACTTGAACTAATCACCCAAAACTTCAACTGCAGAATGGGTGAGATCGACCTAATAATGAAACACAAAGATAGCTTGGTATTTGTAGAAGTACGTTACCGCAAAAACAGAGCATTCGGTGGAGCCGCCGCCAGCATTACCCGCAGCAAACAACGCAAAATCATCCGCACCGCACTCTTTTATCAACAAAAGTACGCCCCAAAAAGCTGCATGCGTTTTGACGTCATCGCCATTGAAGGTGATAATGAACTCCAATGGTTTCCTAGCGCATTCGATGGCTTCTAGGTACACTTTCCCACCCAGACAGACTTTTATCGGTTTTGACATGCCACTCAATCACCACAGCTTAGTAGGCTTCTTTCGGGAAGCAGCCCCTTATATCCACATGCACAGAGGTAAAACCTTTGTTATTGCTGTTTCCGGGGATGCATTAATGCACGAATCGATTGGGAATTTATTTAGTGATATCGCGATACTATCTACGCTCGGCGCGCGGATCGTCTTAGTGCATGGTGCACGACCGCAGATTGAGGCTCACTTGACTGCCAACAACCATAAAGGACGGATTCATAAAGGCCTGAGAATTACTGACGACAAAACACTCGCCTACTCCAAAGCAGCTATTGGTGCGGCCCGACTGGAAATTGAGAACCACCTAAACCGTGCATTGAATCGTCCACCTATTGTGAATAATAGTCTTGGGATCGTATCTGGTAACTTTATAACCGCCAAACCCATTGGGGTAATCGATGGCGTTGACCACTTACACACGGGCAAAGTCAGGAAGATAAACCATCAACAACTGGGACAGCTATTATCAAATGGCAATATCGTACTATTATCACCCATGGGTTACTCCCCAACAGGGCAAATTTATAATGTACTGTTTGAAGAGGTTGCCGGATTTGCTGCTAACAAGCTAAAAGCAGACAAGCTCATATTTGTGCATGAACGCACCTACTTGCCTGACCTTCCAAAACAGCTCAATCTCAGCCAACTGGATGACATCAAGAATAGCTCGACGGAAAGACTTCTTAAAGAGATCAGCCATGCTATTCATCATAACGTGGAACGAGCACACCTAATTGACCCAAACATCGACGGAGGATTACTACTCGAACTTTATACTCGCGACGGTGCCGGAGTAATGATTGACAACAGTCACTATGATGAACCAAGACAGGCTAACATAGATGATGTGAGTGGCATACTTGATCTAATCAGGCCGCTAGAAGCAGAGGGAATACTAACTAAACGCTCACGTGAACAGCTAGAGCTAGATATTGGGAATTTTAGCGTAATAGAGCGAGACAAAAAAGTAATCGGGTGTGCCGCGCTATATGTGATTGAAGGTACAGAATTTGGAGAGCTGGCATGTCTGGCAATTCACCCCAACTACAGAAACAGCAATAGAGGACAGAGAATTTTTGACCACATAAAAAGCAAAGCGCGCAATTTAAACATTAAAAACTTATTCATACTCAGCACACAATCCGTTGACTGGTTTACTGAGCTAGGTTTCAAGCCATTTGAGTTTAAAAAACTACCACAAAGCAGAAGGGACACCCAAATAAAGTCCAGAAAATCAAAATCAATGATTCTGCCTCTTCCATAAGCATACAAATATATCAAACCTAAAAAGAACAATTTTAGAACATACCGCACATCAATTTACCTTAAATAATCGTGCCATTTAGATAAAACTACGATATAATTGTACTGAACGAACTTTGCAGCCACAGCTGCATCACAATTCATCCCTTGGAGATATTACAAATGGGTACAATGACAAAAATAGCTGTTGCCATTGGTCTTTCAGCTTTCGCTGGTTCAGCATTAGCAGCTGCACCTGCAGACATGCAAAACAGAACAGACACACGTGCACAGCAGATCCTTACTAAACTAAACACAACGACTCAGGAAATGTCTTGCCGTGAGATGTCTGACCAGTTGGCTCAAGCAGGTAAATCTGGCTCAAAACTGAAAGGCGTAGTTCTTAAAAATGCCCTTACCGAAGCGATTACTACCACTTCTGAGAAGAACAACCTCAAGGAGTGTATTTCTACTGTAATGGCCTCTAACGCTGCAGCAAAAGCATCTGGCGTTAGCACAGGCGCTAAAGGCGGCTTACTAGGTAAAGCACCTGGCGCAGCAGGTTTACTTGGCGGTGCTGGTGTTGCTGCTGCTGGCACATCTACACTTGCTACTGTGGCATTAGGCCTAGCTGGTGCTGCTGCAGTTGCAACAGTAGTTAATGAATTGGATGATGATGATGATCCAGTATCTGGTACTACTGGTGGCTAAGCAAAATAGCATTATTTTGTGACATCAAAGGCGACATATCTAATAATATGTCGCCTTTTTTATTTTTAGATAAGCAAGCATCAATTATTAATTAGAGTTTTCCCTTCTAAAAAACATCCCTACCAGCAAAGCAAAAACCATCGTATTCATTGGCTCATGCAAAATAAAATCCATTGAAGAATGCAAGAGCAACATTAAAATTCCGATACCAGAGCCAACCTGAATAAACCTTTCTCTGTTCCAGACACCACCGGCCAACTTAAACCAGCCAAACAGATAAAGAAAAAAGAACCCCACAATAATGAAAACGGCTGCAGCACCCATCTCAAACAATAGCTCTAGGTAATCATTATGAGCATTATTGATAAACCGTAACTGCTCGACAGGCTGAAACGCTCTATAAATATCAGAAAAGGTACCAGGGCCACTACCAACAGGAAAGAAAGCTTTTATACCTTGAATAGTATGCTCGAAGATACGCCAACGCTCATCTTCAACTGGATTTTTCGAAACAAACCTATTGAGTACAGGGATTAACCCAATCGACACTGATAAGCCGATTGCAATAGTAGCAAATGCTGCGGTAAATCCGACTGACGCCTTACCACCGATATGACGGGAGAAAACAATCGTAGACAGCAACACTGCCACCATGATTAATAACACGCCGATTCGGGATTTTGCGAATATAGCTGCCAAAAAGACAATCAAAGCAATAAAAGTGTATATCAGCACCTGATTAAAAATACGACTCAAGTTTTTGGCTCGTCGACCAGAGCTTGACCTGCCTATTGAGAATAATAAAAGCCCAATGACAAGGGGCAGAACCATCTCAAGCAATGCAGAAAAGTGGTCTCGATTGACATAAGTACCTTGAGCACTTCCACCGCTCGATGGCATACCAAACAAGAAAAAAGGATTACCGCTGGTATACTGAATCAAGCCTAACGAAGCTTGTAAGGTAGTAATCAACAATAAGGCATACACCAACTGAGTCAACCTGGATTCATTCAAGCTCAGAGCCACAAAGAAAAACGAAACAGGTGCGATTAAAGTCAATAATGCAATCTTAGATTCATAGGGAATAATAGACAGATAATGTTGCTGATTATCACTGTGGTTCCGGTTCAACCATTCAGCAACAGATTCATACAATTCTCGCCCAGGCAAGTGCAGATGATCGATAAAACTCAGAGGCACAACATAAGCACATGCCATCAGTAAGGACGACCAGAAAAACCAAAAAACGATAGGGTAACTTTTGCCCTTGTACTCACCAGACCAAAAAACAATAAATAAGCAAACAACACCGAGTAACTGAACAATCAGCATAACCTGCTCAGGAACAAACACGCCATGAAAGCAAATGACTGACAACATTAGTACCGACAAAAATAAATTGCTGGCAGAAGCAATCGTCCCCGGAGACCTCTCAAGCTTATGACTCACTCTTCTTCCTGCTTTCTGGTAATTTCAATATCATCAAACCACAGACTTCCTGCAAAATACTGCTCATGCCTAAAACGACTGGTAGCCTCTAGTCTTATCAGTTGAACACGACAAGATTCAGGCACCTCAAAGTCCACGGATAATTTAGACCAAGGATTAGAGCCCAGCAGTGGTATACTTTCAACGAGTACCTCACTACCACCCTCAATACAACGGATTCTCCAACTCAACCCCTTTGTCGTTTTTAACGTATCGGTTCGGTAACGAAGTGCCAATTCATAATAACCTGGCTCTAGCATTAATCGTTGGGAAACATGGCGAAAGTTGATTGGAACATTCTTTCGAAGACTGACCTGTAGGGCTTTACGACCTTTGATACCATAGGTAATATCAGGCTTAATTCTAGGATTCTTTGATCTGGATACAACCCAGCCAAACGCTTGGTTATAAATACCGCTTTCGAATCCTCCATCAAAGATCAAATTATCATATTTTTTCTGATATGGCTTTAATCCTCCAGACCAAGCATCACGAGCTTCTTGCCACTCTCCCTCCTTAACAAGACGCGATACGTAAGCCCCGCGCTCAGAATCACTCACTCCCCGCACAGAAGAAAGCACCCTAGCCTGATAAACCTCCCGAAGGCGATCAATAGACAACTCTCTTGATAAATAAGCAAAGAAACTTGGCCACCAATTAGGAGGGGACTGAACGAATTGCCCCATCAAGGCATCCGCGCTGGGGTCATTAATCAAATTCATAAGGTAAGGGAATAATTGACTTCGTAAGCGAGGATTACGGATAAGCAACACATTCCACTCTTCAACAACTTTATCGACTCTCCCCCTTGAAAACCAATAGTCTGCTAAACGCGACCGTGTAAATGTGTGGGCTGACCAAAGCCTCCCAGATAACTCCGCCACTTCATCCGCTTTGCTATCACTTCCTTGCTTTTCATACAACTCGAGCAACCGTGAGGCCGCTCTTCCACTCGATAGGTTATTCTGTAATGCATTGAGAGCCAGCTGCTCCGCCTCTTCAAAGGAGTCAGTCTTGCTAATTGATTGAACCACTAAGGCCTCGGCAGACAGCACATCCGCGTGATGTTGCAGATTTGCCAGCGGCATCTCATAATCACTGATCACCGCCTCACTATTAATATCACTTACCGCGTAAATAGAGAGTGAATACAACAATCCCGCTGAAACGACGATCGCAAAAAGCCTAACAAACAAAGCCTGAAACCACATGGTTAGGTTTTGTTCGGCAGATGATCTGCACCATAACTATAGTAATCTGTATAGTAGTTATACCCACCGTAGCTGCCACCCGTTTTTACTTTTGTAAACAAGACACCAATCAGGTTGGCATGAGCCTGCCGTAAGCGCCGGTTTGCATCCTGAATCTGACGCTTCTTTGACTGCGCAAAGGCAGTGACCATGACAGTAGCATCCGCTCTGTTAGACAAAACCAATGCATCTGCAAGACCCATCACAGGAGGGGCATCAACAATAATGATATCAAATGTATCTGGCGCCAAAGAAAACAACTCATTTAGTCGCTCACCTGTCAATAACTCAGAAGGATTGGGGGAAATAGGCCCGGCTGTAATGACCGAAACGCCCGAAATAGACGACTCCTGAATAACATCAGCCGTCTCAGCTTGTGAAGTTAAATAATTAGACAAGCCAACAGAGTTGTCTAGCTTAAGTCTTTTGTGCGCTGTTGGTTTTCGTAGATCAGCATCAACCACCAGCACACGGTTATTAGCCTGTGCAAACGCTGTAGCTAAATTTACACAACTACTAGACTTACCTTCAGAAGGCATCGCACTTGTCAGTACCAAGACCCTCGGTAGGCCCAACTTACTCGCAAAGAGTAAATTCGTTCGTAAGGACCTAAATGCTTCTGCAATAGCAGATGACGGTTCATTCACAGTCATCAATGCATGCGCAACCGGATCATCACCTTTTACCGATGGGGTCATTCCCAATAAAGGAAGTCCCAACAAACGTTCTAACTCATCTGTCGTCTTAACGCGATCATCAAGGAACTCCAGCAGAAATGCTACGACCGTACCCAGAAAAACACCCAACACTAAACCCAGCGCTAAATTAAGTCTCGTGTTAGGTTTATGCTTTGCAAACGGCACAATAGCCGGATCCAACACTGAAATATTATTACTCTCAACGCCACCGGCAACACTGACTTCTTTCAAACGCGTTAGCAAGCCATCATAGGAACTCTTGTTAGTTTCAACTTCACGGAAAAGCGTGTTATAACCGATATCCTGATCACGAATCTCGACAAATAACTGCTTCTGGCGTTCCAATTCCGCTGCAAGCTCAGCCTCGTTTTCTTTCGCGGCCAAAAAGTCAGTACTCAAAGATCGTTCAACCGTTTGTCTTATTGTGCGAGTCTCAGCGTCAATTTCATTCTCAATCTGCTGCATCTGCCGACGTAATTGAACCATTAACGGGTAACCAGGCTTGTAGACTTGCAATTGCTCCTGATATTTGGACTGCAGATTGACTAAATTCTTTTTAAGTGCCTGAACGGTAGGACTATCCAAAACCTTTGCATCGCCATGAGCTCGTTGTGCCTGCTCATACTTGCTCTGCATTTCTATTCTCTTTGTCTCCGCCTCCCCTAAGGCCTTACTCAGCTGAGTAATCTTGGTTGCCGTTAAGCCTGGTGACTTTTCATCTCCAAGTTTAAACAGGCCCTTCTCTTTGAGATAGTCATTGAGCTCAACCTGTGACTGTTCCAGCTTACTCTTAACATCTGCGAGCTGCTTCCCTAAAAACTCCTTCGCAAAACCAGCTGACTCGACACGCCTTTCAAGGTTCATATCGATATAGTTTCTTGCGATAGAGTTAACGATATTAGCCGCTAGTTCTGGATCAGTACTGTCATAACTTAACTTTACAATTTGGGAGTTTTTAACAGGTGACACGGTCAAACCACGAATCAGCTTATCTTCTAATGGTGCCTTCCCGACCCGCTCGCTTGTAGTTTCAAACTGAGACTCTTCTGCAAAAGGGTCAACCTCGTCCTCATCTGTGCTACCGAGAAACAACGACTTTAGACCATCCACTGTTTCAGCAAAGAAAGGCTTCGCTAACTGATCACCTCTAAACAGAGACTCGATCCCCATACCCTCCATCGTTCGCTTGGCAAGTGCCCGACTCTTAAGGACTTCAAACTGAGTTTGATAAAAATCCCTGGCATTTCTGGAACCTGACTCAGCCTCAACATCATACTTCAGGACTTTTGTTCCTTCCATTTCCACCTGTAATGTTGTGCTAGCCCGGTATACGGGCTTCATCATTAAGGTCATCACAAGAGCCGCAATAAACGTCAAAATGGCGATGAGTATAATGGTGCCCTTACGACGCATAATGACACCGAAGAGCTCACGCAGATCAATCTCATCATCCGCCTCATCATCTGACTTTGACAAGTCACGAGTATACCCTTGTGGATTGACCACCTGCTCATCGGGTGAGCGTAAGTGCCGGGGATCATCAGATACCGGAAAAGAAGTATTCGACATATCAGTTCACCCAAGTACTCAATAGATTTAATGGACTAAGAATGGAAAGCGCTTGTCCTAGCCAGTAACGGCTATTTGATCGATGCACAACGATTCTATCGCCCGATTGCACATATGGATCAGGTGCTGTGCCTTGCCTTATTGCGGTTAAATCCACACCATATGCCTTCTCGCCAGTATTATCTCTCCGGAAAAGAATGACCCTATTCGGTGCACCAAGCGACGTTAAGCCCTGACTTAAGGCAATTGACTGCAAAACAGTCGTCGGTTCTTCAAAGGTAAACACGCCTGGCTTCTTAACTTCGCCCTCAACAGTCACCCGTTGTGTTTCCATGCGCTGTATGACAATACGATCGTCATTCCGAACGAACGGGTCATTAGCCTGACCCTCCCGAATGAGATCAATATCCACATAATACACTCGGTGACCAGAGCCTTGTTTTCTAAACACTGCGACCGTATCAACTTTTGCCCGCTCACCTAAACCACCCGACATTGCAATCGCCTGAAGCAGTGTTACCTGACCACTTAATGGATAGACGCCAGGCTTCCTAACCTCACCCTCAACGGTGACACGCTGGTTGGTAAATTCTTTGATAAACACACTAACTTGAGGGTTTTGCAACAAGTTGGCACCTAACAATTGTGCCAGCCGTTGCTCAGCTTGTACTTGGGTGAGCCCTGCTACCCTGATATTCCCGATCAGGGGCAGTGTAATGCTACCTCGTTGATCAACCCGCACCTCACCGGATAGCTCAGAAGCCTGAAAGACCTTAATATTGAGCAGATCAGAAGGGCCGATACGATATACATCGTTGGAACGATATTGAGCAAGCTCTCGCATATCAGCAATTATCCGAGGGTTTGTGTTAGCACCACCAGCGACTCTACGCGCTTGTTGAGGCGTATTCGCTACAGACAAAGACTCAAATGTGCCACTGGGGGCCGGCGTACCAAAAGCACCGCTTAAGTTCCCACCAGCAGAACAGGCGGTCAAAAGACAAAAAACTAGCAGAATGCTTAATCGACTAAAATATTGATATGCTGAAATCACAGAATTTGTACTCACATTATTTTGTTCGGGATACTACCATACCAAGTGAAAAGTGCCATGGGTTTATTAAGTCTCACAACTTAGTATCGTTAAAGCACCCAACAAGTTCATTGCTAATGACGACTAGTCTACTGATTATGAAGCTTTTTTCTGCTTATCTAGTGGCAGATCAATGATTTGACCACGCTTCCCGTCGTCCAGCTTAAAACCACTCACATAAGTTTTTAACATGGCATAAATGCGCTCCACATCACGTCGGTTACAGGCGGTATTCAGGTTATCCAATATCTCCTGATATTCCACCCAGCTTACTTTTTCTTCATGGGCATGGAAAATACGGGGGTGTGCGGTTTCGGAGGCATCGCCGTCAATCAGCAGTTCTTCGTACAGCTTTTCACCGGGCCGCAAACCAGTGTATTCAATCCGAATATCCCCCTCAGGGTGTTGTTCGGTTTGTTCCTGTAAGCCGCTGAGGCGGATCATGCGCTTGGCCAGATCCACAATTTTGACCGGCTTCCCCATATCTAGCAAGAAGACTTCACCGCCTTTAGCCATCGCGCCTGCCTGAATCACTAGTTGAGCCGCTTCGGGGATAGTCATGAAGTAACGAATGATATCGGGGTGTGTGACGGTAATTGGGCCACCGGCTTTGAGTTGCTTGCGGAATAAGGGCACGACGGAACCGGACGACCCCAACACATTGCCGAAGCGTACCATGGTGAAGACGGTATCGCCGCCCAGTTGTGCCAATGCCTGTAATGAGAGTTCCGCCATGCGTTTGCTGGCCCCCATGACATTGGTGGGGCGTACGGCTTTGTCGGTGGAGATCAGCACGAATCGTTCGATATTAGCTTCATAGGCCGCGTAAGCGGTGCGATAGGTGCCTAATGCGTTGTTTTGCAGGCCTTCGACCGGATTGTGCTCAACCAGAGGAACGTGCTTGTAAGCAGCAGCATGGTACAGAGTTTGTATGTCGTTTTGTCTAATTGCTTCTGAGACACGTACCTGATTCTGCACAGAGCCGAGTACGGGGATTAGCTCAACAGAGAGGCTTTCGTGGCGGCACAGTTCGATGAGTTCGCGTTCAATTTGATACAGAGAGAATTCGGAGACTTCGAATAAGACGAGCTTATTGGGAGACTGGCGGACGATTTGTCGGCAGAGTTCGGAGCCGATGGAACCGCCTGCGCCGGTGACCATGACGCTTTTTTCGGTAATACACTGGGAGATCAGGGTGGGATCCGGGGCGACAGGTGTACGACCCAGTAAGTCGTCTATTTCTATTTCGCGGATTTCTTCGATGGAGCTACCAGCCACCAGATCCACCATCGCGGGAATGGTACGTACATGAATGGGGAGGTGTTCGAGCTTGTGCAGGATTTCGCGACGCTGCCGTAGTTCCACGGAGGGCATGGCTAGCAGGAGCTGTTTGAGTTGGTAGCGGTCGATAAGGTCGCTGAGCTCTGAGGGTGCGTAGATTTTTAAGCCGTGGATAAAGGATTTTTGCAGGGCTAAGTCATCGTCGACAAATAGCACTGGGCGGTATTCCGGGCTATTGATCAGGGCTTGGGCAAGTTCGGCACCGGAGCGACCGGCACCGTAGATGGCGACGTTGGTGCGGCGGACTTTGTTATTGGCGCGGTGGTATAGGCGGCGGACGAAATGGCGACTGCCACCTACCAGCAATAAGGCGGTTCCCCAGTAGATGATGTAGACGGATCTGGGGATGCCTTGTAGGTCAAAGACCGCGGTGACCAGCAATAGTGCAATGACGGATACGCTGATGCCAGTGACAACAGCGGCGAGGGCTTCATTGCCCAGGAAGCGGATGACGGCACGGTAGAGGCCCAAGCGAATAAAGACAGGGATGCTGAGTAAGGGGGCGACGAGTAGTAGCCATACGCCGTCTTGCAGGGGTGGTGTCCAAGAGCCGTGGCGCATGGCGAAGCTGGCCCAGACAGCAAAGGGAATCATGATGAGGTCTGCGCCCATCATAATCATTCTTTTTTGCCCTCGAGAAAGGACGAATAATTTATCTCTGACTTGGTTACGATTCATTGATTCAAATACTCCGTGAACCCAAGCAATTCAATCAACTTGAGCAACTACTTTAGAGGCAACTGAAAATACAATTAGGGGGACGTTTGTTTAACTTTATCACCACTCCCCTTTCCCAGCACAGTTTGGATAATGTAAGAGAAGTAACCCATTAAGTTAAGTGTTGAGAGCATTTTTGAATCAGTGACAGCAAGTTTATTGGGTGTTGACATATCAATATTTTGTATCTGCGCGAGCCCCGTGATGCCAGGACGCGCATCAAAAACACCGTGCTTTACTCGTTCCTGAATCAACTCCTTTTGAGTAGGTAGACAAGGACGCGGCCCAACCAGACTCATCTCACCTTTTAGGACATTCCACAATTGAGGAAGCTCGTCTAGTTTGGTGCGGCGAAGGAAGTGGCCGAACGGGGTGATTGAGGTCACATCTACCAGGTGGGTTGCGACAGAAACAGTACCAGGGTTCATGGTACGGAACTTTACTAAAAAAAATGATTGTTGATTACGCCCAATACGTTCTTGCATAAACAAGGGAGAGCGTGTGTCCAACCACCCTAGGATAAACAACAATATCAATATTGGAAAACCCAATATCAACCCCAGAGTAGAAAATAATAGATCAAATATACGAGTCATAATGTCTTTTTCTGTTGTTTTAGCCAAGCTTCAGCTGTTTGCTGTAGTGCTTCATCGACACTAACAGGAGGGCTCCAGTCAAGCAAGTCATGGGTCTTACTGATATCGACTTGCAAGTTGCCGCAAAGGCGTTGAGCGATGGTACGCTTGCCTATCAGAGACAGAGAGTTCTGCAACCAGCTTTGCGGAATGGGCAGCAAGCGTGCAGACTTGCCTAAGGCTCGACCTAGGCGTTGAAGTAGCTCAGTGGTGGATAGATCCTCCCCGTCGCTAACTAGAAAAGTCTGGTTGACAGCAGCAGGGTGATTAATGCAAATAGTAATCATATCAACTAAGTTATCGAGAGCCACTAAACTTCGTTGATTGTGAACTTTGCCTAATGGTAATGGGATACCTTTATAAAGCCAGCTCATCATACTTTGGAAGTTACCTTTTACGCCAATACCATAAACCAATGGTGGGCGAATAATAACAACCTCCAAACCAGTTTTTTGAGCAATTAACCTTAAACCTTGCTCAGCCTCTTGCTTGGATTTCCCGTAAGGATCCAATATTGTAGGAGAATAAGTCCCTTCAGCAGTAAATGGCTGCCCCAAAGCAGTAGCCTCACCGTTGACTTTGATGGAGCTTAAGTAGATTAGGCGGCGGACTCCAGCTGTTGCGGCTTGCTGAGCGAGATTGAGGGTGGCAGCCGTGTTGGTACGACGGAACTCTGTTAAAGGCTCAGTAGCGGTATCGTGCATGACGTGAACACGGGCAGCTAGATGGATAATAGTATCCACATTACTGAGGGCAACTGTCCAGTCGGTACTAGGTAGCAGGTCGCTTATAGGAACTTGTTGAATGCTACTGGGGAGACTATCGGTGACATGGCGTACAGCGGCAGAGAGAGAGTAACCTTGTTGGCATAGGTGTGGGATGAGTGTAAAACCGACGAAGCCAGTAGCTCCTGTGAGTAATATCATGCCTAGGACTCCTTTAAATTATCTCCAGCACCTTTTGTCTTAAACCAATAGCGCAAGACATTGGTAATATATATAGGTGTGGATAGAACAGTTCTTTGCCATGTTTTAGGCTGGGTGACCAAACGATGTAGCCACTGAAGCCCCATTACACTGATCCATTGAGGTGGCCTAACTTTGGTTTCTGCAAAATAATCAAATTCTGCGCCAATACCAGCAGCTACTTTGGCATTGATTAGGGATAGATTATCAGCTATCCACTCTTCTTGTTTTGGTGCAGTCATACCTACCCATAGGACAGTGCAGTTTGACTGATTAATTCGTCGAATGATGCTAGCATTCTCTTGATCAGTGAAGCTCCCCATCGGTGGTGAGTATGTGCCTACTACGGAAACATTGGGGTAGTGTTTATGCATATTATTTTGTATTTTGGCTAGGACATAATCTGTTGAGCCTAAGAAAAAGTAACTAACTTCATTGTTTTCTCGATTGAGGCTTTTGCTCAGTAATTTAAAAAAAGTAGGGCCGGATAAGCGCTTAATATTGTATTTTCTAAAGAGTTTTGCGGCTAATTCTGTACCAATACCATCACAAAGAACGTAATCAAATTGATTGATTTTATTCAGCAGTTCAGGTTTCTTTTGCGCAGTGACCTGAGAGTGAGGATTAACGAAAGCGATTGATTTGCATGAGCTGGAATGCTCAATATGTTGGTCGAGCTCTGTTAAAACAGATTCTTTGCTTATCTCGCTAAATCCAATGTTCCATATCTTTCTTTTCATAACGTGGGTGACTCAAGGTTTTGAATTATTTTCTTGATGACATGAGCTGAGCTTGCTTATAGATATCTATTAATCGCCTGTAGTTGGCTGCCTCATTATAGTGTCGTTCATATTCATTCCGAGAATTATGAGCCATTTGTTTTAGTGCCTCTGGATCATGCCATACTGTTTGCACTTCATTTAGCAATGAGCTTAAGTTCCCTGCTTCAAAAACGACTCCTTGAACACCATGCTTGACAATAGACGGCAAGGGGCCAATATCGGATACGGCGACTGGTGTGCCGAAAGCAAATGCTTCGCGGATTACCATAGGAAACCCTTCAAAACATTGCGAAGGGAGAATTAAAAGCTTGGCTAATGCAATTTGGCATTCAGCCTCGTCAGGTGGCAATTGCCCAAGGAATTGAATAGTCTTACACCGCGCTGCTGAAACTAAGCCCTCTAATCTAGGTTTTAATTCGCCATCACCCAAAATTTTTAGGATAGGTGCAACCTCTCCCCATACCAACCATGCCTTAACAAGAGCTTCTATACCTTTCTCAGAAGTGAGCCTACCTGCAAAAATGACATAGTTTTCTTTTTTCTCCCAAGTTGTCTTTATAGGAGAGCCGGGATAAAAATTAGGCTTAACATGAACCAACTCACTGGGAAGGCCTGCTTCAATCACAAGCTCTCGCTGAAATTCGGTTAATGTAATAAAAGCATCGACATGCTTTACCCACGTCCTCAAGTAACGGTGTAAACTGATACTTAAAGCTAGTGGCAGTGTTGCCAGTCGACTACCTCGATAACAACCATGTTGAAGTGCAGGAATAACAGAGCGCTGGTTTATACATAATGTACATACATCACCGTTCCTCATAGGAACAGCATTAGGACAGAACAGGCGATAGTTATGTAAGGTTAAAACACGCGCTGCCTTTTTACCGATAGCATGAAAAATGCTAGGTGAAATCAGAGGAAAGGTATTATGAACGTGTACAATATCCGGCTGAAAGCTACTTACTGTTGATGTAATCGCTTTCGTCATCCAAGGATTCCACGCGGTTGCTGCCGCACCTTTGATTATACCAGCAATGCCTTGCTGGCGAATTTCATCACTATGGCGTGTGAATTCTTTGACCTCATGTTGATTACGTTTTAGTAATTTTTTTTCGATTTCAAAAACTTGATTTTCACCAGAAGGAGCAGATGACCCATAAAAATTGTGAGTTAGTAATATGTTCATAACCATTATCCCTTAATCAACTTCAACTGCTAGTTTTTTTTTGGTAAATGCTATTTATATCAATAGCCTTTTGCTCCCACGACAACTCACTTGCTTTTTGCTGAGCCCCATGAGCTATATTTTGACGATAAGCTTCATCAGTAGCTAATCGAGTTACAGCCGCTGCGAAATCTCTAACCACTTGATTGGGGGTTGTAACTTCTACTTTAATACCACATGTATCATCAACAACACCGGCAAACCCACAATGATCTAAGCAGACAATAGGGAGTCCACATGCAAGCGACTCCACTGTGACTGTTGACGTCAAATCGCGTAAACTGGTTATTAACATTACGTGGCTGTCCAGCATTACTTTCAGAACCTCGCTACGCTCTAACCAGTAATGAAAATGACAATTATTATAAATACCAAGTCGCTTAGACATCAATATCCAATCTTTTGTTAAGACACCTTTACCAAGAATATGTAACTCCCATTTCAGATCCTTGGATAGAGTAGCTAATGCACGCAACGCGATATTCAAAGCCTTTCGCCTTACATGAACTCCTGTCCAAACTAAACGCAAAGGTTTATTTTGATCACGAGCAACCACTAACCGTTTCAGTGGCGTTTGCGGAACCCCTACTTCGCACATAAGCGCACTACTTACACCCCAATACTTCAAAGCCCCTAGTTGGTTCTCTGGTGTTGCTGCAATCAACCCCTTTCCTGCTACTCTTGCAGCCATTCTGGGACGTACTGAAAAATGCATCTGCCATAAGTTGACAACGTTATATGCAAGGTAATACCCCCCCCCCCACCCCATAGCTGGAAGGAAACGTAATGGAAATAGCCCCATCCCACCAACGGGGCCCCAAACGAAAGGAACACCAAGCTTCCAAAGATAGCCTGGCTCCCTAAAACCTACCATGGTTAACTGATGCACCAAATCAAATTGAACCTCACAATGCAGTTTTTTCCCTAAATTAAAGGCATCAACGTGCCATTGCCTATAGTACCAATAATAGGACGGAGGCCAAAACTTCCTCAGCAAACGATTTCGCTTTTTCCTAATATAGTAAAAATGAACAGACTTTAATATCTCAGGATTTTTTGAAACATACTTATCAATATCATTACGAAATTTTTCTTCTTCAACTATAACCCATAACTCATGGTGCTTGGCCAAAGCATTGACAAACCCCCAGCCGACCCCTGGTTCGGAGCCCATAAAGGGGCTACAAGCATAAGAACTTATAAGAATTCTCATAGTGATTCTCTGAAACTCGTTAGCATACGGTCTATTATAAAGGAAACACTTGCATCCACCGTCACCTTTACAGCCTTGCCATCACTTTCAAATAAATTTTCTGCCGAGCTAAGTTGCCTCTCTATCTCTCTCACAGTTAATTCTGGCTTTCTCGAGTGTATTACTTCTGCAGTACCATTAAGATAAAAAACAATATCAGGCTTCGGGATTGTCAATAAAAGTAAATTTATAATGCCGGATACTGAATTCACCCTAAATCTCTTAGGATCAATTATGAGATCATAAAAAAAACGATCATAAATAATTACTGTAGGTTTACTTGCAATTATTGGTCTATCTTTGATCCAATAACCTATGATGTAGTCTAAATACAAGTAAAGTACTCTGAAAATAGATACAATAAAACCCGATGGGGCCTCAGAATGAGGTATTTGAGGAACTCCTGGTATAGCATCTTCAATACTAGACAAAGGGCGTTTCATCTTAGATAAAGGAGGGAGTAGCCCAGGGCGTAAATGACGTGTTACAACTGCATTGTGAGTCGACTCATTAAGAACAGATGATAGTTGTTTTATCAAGGTTGATTTACCAGAACCATCAGGACCAACTAAAGCAATTATCTTACCTGAAGGTGACATATATCTTTTAATTTTATCGTAAAAATCAAGCATAAAATTACATATTAAATATGGCTTTTTTTTAAGCTTTGCTTTAAAGAAAGAGGGCTCCAACCTACAGCTGATCACACTCTTTCCATTCACTAACAAGCTCTGTTGAAAAACCGTATTGACCTCGGCGATTGTAGAAGCTCCTATACATGAAAATAAGCTTTTGATTTCTTCCCAATTTTCGTTGAGACTTAAAAGCTCCTTCTCTTGAAACTTTTTTCTCACCTCTTCGCCCACTATTCTATTATTATTAAGAAGCTCTTTAAGAAACCACAAAAATACTGAAAAATAATCTGGTAATATATGTACCCCTCTATGAGTTAATGCATTAACTGCATTAAAATCATCCAGAATATGAAAACCTTTATAATATAGCCCTATATTAACATCCAAGCATACACCCCACCATTTTTCTTTACCCTCAGCTCCAAGCAAAGTAAGCTTCTCAAAACTTTTGGACTTGGAGCTTCCAATTATAGATATACACTCTCCACAAGAAACCTTCAAAGTACGAATAAAATCGGTATAACTATCAGGACTAATTAAAATATCAATATCACTCCCGTTAGTACTATCTGGTAAACTCCGGTAATTTCTCATTACAAAGTAAACAACCCCTATTTCATTCAATTTCTCAAAAAAACCAACTAAAAATTGCCTTTCCGATGTACTACCCATTAAATAAGTCCATTTGTTTCAAAAGTGTCTGAACATTAGGCACGAAGCCATATATAACAACGATTGTAATTGATAATAGTTTGACCTTCATATTCTTAGCACTAATATTACAAAGAATCAGCAGGGCCTCAATAGTGAAATTAAAGAACAGTATTCTTGATGCACTTTCCGTTTGATCTACCAACGTAAGCATTAAAAATATCGCGAAGAAGAAAGTTCGATAAATATTTAACTCTAAATTGATTGATGAGTTATCTATCATCCAATAATAAGTACTCAATACATAGATAAAAAACAAAGGCAAAACTTTAGATAACCCAGAATCAACCTCACTATTTCTTGTAGTAAGATTAAAATACTCTGGAAAAATAACATATAGAACCAACGTAGCAAAAAAAGAATAAATCAAGTACAAGAAAACCCGTCTAATCTTAAAAATCTGTTTCTTATTAATTAACCTAGATTCAATCTTTTCTCTAAAAATATTGTAAATTACTATAGGTACAATAAATAATGCGCTACTCCAGTGAAATGATTGAGCTACAACCAAAAAAAAGAAACTACGAAAATATTTTCGCTTCCGGAAATTAACAATTAGGAAAATAATAAAACAAGTTGCTAGTCCTTGCCTAAGAACATTCTCAGTCGATAAAAAGTGGCTAACACTTAAAATACAAATTGATGCTACAAAGAAAATATTCTCTTTTGGTAGCACTGCTTTATACGACCAAATCATGAAAAAACTAATGAGCAACTGCAGTGCCATAATTTTACCTGTCACACTCATGTTTGGCAGAAGAAAACCTATCACGTTATAAACAAGCTGAAAGAAGTAATCTATGTTTGCTGCCTGACTCTCGAGCTGATAGACATATGAAATTAGAACATCGCCTGTGAACTTCTGAGTAAGAATTAACGGGCTAAGCAAAGTCAGCACGATTACTGAATAAAAATATTTAGTATTTTTTAATATTAATATAATCGAAAGCACATGAGCTAGTGACCATAGAGTAATAAAAAAATTCATTTCTGCTTTGATCTATAAAAATATATGAGAAATATTTCGAATACAATACTAGACATTATCGCACCTACTCCTCCTAGATAACTAAAAAACATGAGTACAAATGGAATGGAAAGAAAAAAGGAAGAAATCGAGCACTGAAATTGCTCTTTAAACTTACCAAACGAAGAAATTATTAACTCCATATTATTTCTTACAACCAAGAAAAGCAAATAAATCAGCCAAATAGTAACAAAAAAACTCAAGTCTTTATATTTCTCAAAGTAATTCATATCCAAAATATACTGAACAGAAACTAATAAAAAAAGAGAATACAAAATGTAAGCCAATATCTGAACTTTAAGTGCAACCAAGGAGAGCTTTTTTACTTTATCTTTACCATTTTCAGACCTTAATTTAGTATAGTATGGTAATAAAACATTAGATAAAACCGGCATCATCATCACAAAAGGGGTAATAAAAACTCTCGACGCACTAATTTTTGCAATATCTTCTGTTACCAGAAAAAATGACGCTAAAAGTACATGCCCTTGCGACCTTATAATATAGAAAAAGTTATTGACTAATGCCCACTTACCATTTATTAACAACTTAAGAAACAACTTATAAGTACTAACAATACCTAACTGGAGGGTGAGTCTAATTCTTAATAGCATGTAAAATGTCGAGATCACCTGTACCAAACAAAACAAAAGTAACCCAGTTGTTGCACAAACCGACAAATTTTTTACTTTAAAAAAAAATAATGCTATCAACACTATTAAAGCTGATAATATACTTCCTTCAACACAGATAATAATTCTTTCTTCTAAAAATGAATATCTCGTAAGAACCTCTTTTATCGAAAGAAATAAAGAAGCAACTGCAACTAAAGATAATTCAATTCTATATACATCAAATAAATATGCAAATGGAATCAACAACAAAAAAAGTATTACAATCAATAAAAGTATCAATATTATTGCTTCGAACACAACTTCATGCTTTCTTTCATTTTTACCTGAAATAAAAATTACAACTTGGGTTGTAATAAGAGCGCTTATAGAACTACTTATAAGTAGTGTAACAGAGTATAAAATACTATATAATCCAAACTCTGACTTGCTCATTAGTACCATATAAAACAGTACAAGTAAAAATGATGTAATGCTAGTTATAGCCTGATTAACCATACCAAGTGAAAACTTTTTAAAAAACATCTTTAACTAATCCATCAGCAGGCCTTTTTATATTTAATGTAAATAGAGTTTATGTCATTTGAGTCCGGATTTCTGCTCACATTATAGGAAATCATAGATATATAACTAAATCTAATTATTTTTTCCATATAGTAAAGTTTTGTATATAAGGCAGCATTTACATCAGAAACATCAAACTCTTTACTTAGTTTATGAGAAATTTCTGAAGCAGACCACCCGAGTGAATCCAAGAAGTGACAAGCATCATACATAGGTGTTTTTAATGACACCCACTCCCAGTCTATTAATTTAATGTCATCTTTTTTAAACAATATATTCCACTTGGAAAAATCCCCATGAGATAGATTTAATTTAATTCGATAATCTTTACCAAGTTTATTTATTATATCCACAAGATCATTTCTTATATTTTTATTAATAGACCTTAAAACACCATCTTTAGAATGCAAAATAACCAAACCCAAATATCTTTTAAAATATAATTTATCTAAAAAAACTTCACTAGAAGCCGCACTGGAAATATCCAATGATATACGTAAAATTCTTTTTATATTTTTCTTAGAGTAAAATAAAAGCTCTCTATAACCCGCATCACTTTCAAAATACAATGTATTACTATCAATTACTTTAGGTATTTGGAAACTTACCTTTTTAAGACTCTCTTTTAGCGCTTTTTCATACCTAAAAACACCTTTAGTTGACTTTTTGGCTTTTCTTTTTTTTAAGTTCTGATATATATGTACTTTTTTTTCATTATAGTATATATAAGTGTCCTTCCCAAAAAAATGCTCTCCCCCATGCCATACACATATTAAGCTACAATCATTGCATATATTATTTTCTATACTGAGGGGTATAGACAATTTTTCGACTTTAAATTTAAAGAGACGGACTATAAGTTTAAACGGAATAACTTTAAGAACATTGAATATATCAAAAAAATTAGCGCTAACATGTGCTTTCTTTGATAACTGATACAGTTTTTTCTCCATTATAACTTACTCTCAACTCTTCTTTTGATTATATAAAAAACATATAATGGACTCTCAATAATCTCCCTTACAGAGAACCTAATACCTTTCTTCCAGAAGATAATAGTTCTTATTTTTAGTAAGAAATTAGAGGCATTTTTTTCGATTTGACTGTATTCTTTCGAACTTGAAAATATGTTTCTTTGCTCAACTATCATGGCTAATAGTGTTTTCTTATTTAGCGATATATTACTATTAATTCTATAATTTCCAAGATCACCATAGACTTTTAGCAACCCCCCACCTAGTCGAGATACACGATAATAAAACTCATGATCTGCTGAGTAGTAACTCTCATTAAAGAAACCATATTTTTCAAATATTACCCTATTTATAGTGAGCCCAGTCATTGAAAATGGACACTTCCATAATAAACTTCTATGACTTACAGTTTCGCTACCTGTAATAACACCGTCTTTCCTTACTGACTTTGAATCACTAAAAATATTCACATCAAAACCTATTATTGTATTTAAAGGGTCTAAGCTATGATCTTTACCAATTATTTGGTCTAGTTTCTCTAAGTGATTTTCACACAAAATATCATCATCATGCAACATTACAATAAAGCTTCCACTTGCTTGTCTGACACAATGATTCCAATTACCAACCATGCCTAAATTTTTTTTATTCTTTATATATTTAATATATTTTGTGTTACACCGTTTAATGTGTAATTCAACAGAATCCTCTTCTGGGTTATTATTACAAACTACTATTTCATATAACTCTTTGGAATATCTTTGGTTAACAGCACTTTCAAGTGCTTCTATCAACAGCTTTTCACGCTTAAAAGTTGGAATAACAATGCTATATTTAAATTTCATATCGGTCTGTCAAATTAAAGGTCATATACCATAAGCGCTATATCTAAAGTTACTCTAATCTCGACTTCAATTGATGTAACAAGATTAAGTACTCTCTATGGCAGTTATCGACGTTATTTGTAAATCCTGTAACCGTATAAGTGATTATCGAAACGGAAAATCACTCACTGGAAAGCAGCGATATCCTTGCAAAGGTTGTCGTCATTGTTTTCCAAATACATCATCATTAAAAAGCCCATGAGCCTGACGTGACCTACAAGGTTGATACATGACCCGACAATCTTTATAAAAAAATTCACGCGTATTCCCTTACAATACTTTTTAGACCTGTGTGTAGTAAAGCTTTAGGGCTCCAACCTAAATTAAGTAATGTTTGGTTATTTACTGCTACTGTCATCATTTCTCCTTCGCGATAAGGTATAGACCCAAAAGAGAGTTTTGTTTCCACTGGGTTAATTTCTATTTCATATATTTTTTTTAATTGCTCTAAAAAACTTCTAACAGTAACCAACTTTCCTGTGCCAACATCAAATTCACAGAAAGTTGGTAGCCGTGATGATTTTTCTAAAGTGATTAAATACGCAGAGACAACATCATCTATATGAATAAAATCACGGCGCTGCTCGCCTTGTGTGAGTTTTATTTCTGTTACATTTTCTCTAAGTTGTGACAATACCCAAGGTATAAACTTATTCGTATCATCTCTTGGGCCATACATATGCTCTATTTTTAGATTGATTACCTGAACATTACCACATTGTTGCTCCAGCCATTCGACAAATTGTTTTTTAGATAGTGCATAAATATTTAAATGTTTTTGTAGCAAAGTATCTGTATTAAAAAAAGTATCTGTATTGTATTTTATACAAGCATCAAAAACTCTTAATCCGAATAACAAATTACTCTCAACAACTTGGTGCATAGATTCACCTTTGCGCCCATAAACACAGGCAGTATGAATCACGCTATTTATGCGTTGCTCTTCAAATACCATTTCTAATGGTTGCTTATCTACATCATAACTGACAGTACTGGGAAGAAGTTTTTCGATGCGCCATGTATTTGAAGTTGAACGTTTTAGAACAACAACTTTATGACCTTTTTCCAACAAAGCTTCAAGCAAGTGGCTTCCTAAAAAACCAGTTGCCCCTGTCAGCAAAATAGTTTGTTGTTCGCACATTAGAAGTTTACACCAAAGAATGTTTCTAGCTTGTCTGCAACATAGTCAAGATGCTCTTTATTAAGCCCAGGGTATATACCCAACCAGAAAGTTTGATTCATCGTGTTATCAGTATTGGTTAAGTCTCCAACAACACGGTATGGTAAGTTTTGGAAGTAGGGTTGTCTGATAAGATTTCCAGCAAACAACAAGCGTGTACCGACTTTGTTCTGATCAAGGTATTTGATCAAGTCATTACGATTAGTGTCGGTGTTTTGTTTCAGCGTAATGGGGAAGCCAAACCAAGAGGGTGTTGAATTGTCAGTTGCCTGAGCAATATCCAAGAAATCAGTCAAAGTTGCTAAGCGTTCCTTTAAGTACTGATAATTGGCAATACGCTTTGCAATAAACTCTGGTAGGCGTTGTAATTGCGCTAAGCCACACGCTGCCTGCATATCTGTGATTTTTAGATTGTAGCCAAGATGAGAATAGGTATATTTGTGATCATAACCCTCAGGAAGATCCCCTAGTTTTTGTGTAAAGCGCTGTCCACAAGTGTCATCACAACCTGGTTTGCAATAACAATCGCGTCCCCAGTCGCGGAATGATTCGGCGATACTGATAAGTTGATTATTATTGGTGAAAACAGCCCCACCTTCTCCCATAGTAATATGGTGTGCAGGGTAAAAACTAAGCGTTGCTATATCTCCCCATGTACCGACCATTTTATTATCATACTTTGCACCTAGCGCATCACAACAATCTTCTACGAGCCAAAGGTTATATTGGTCACATAAGGCCTTCACTTTAGCTAGGTTAAATGGGTTGCCCAAAGTATGCGCTAGCATGATAGCTTTAGTTTTCGGAGTAATCGCTGCCTCAATCAGTTCAACATCAACATTATGTGTTTTTAGGTCAACATCCACAAAAACTGGAATGGCGCCAAACTGCACAATAGGATTGACTGTAGTCGGGAAACCAGCAGCAACTCCAATAACTTCGTCGCCCTTCTTAATAGCTCGCTCACCCAGCTTTGGGGAGGTCAATGTACTAAATGCAACTAAGTTAGCCGATGAGCCAGAATTAACTGTGATCAGGTGCTTAATACCAATATAATCAGCCAATTGCTTCTCAAATTTTTCATTAAAATGACCTGTGGTCAGCCACCCATCCAAAGAGGCTTCAACCATGTATTGCAACTCTGGCTCCCCAATCACTTTTCCAGAAGGTGGAATAATATTGGTTCCCAGCTCAAATGGTTTATCAGCGTATTGTAGTGCTGCATATTCACTAACTAATTCTGCAATTTTTTCCCTTAAAGCTTTAGTGTTTTGCATTTTTCATTTCACTCATGTATTTATTAATTTCACTAAGGCAAATAGCTTGCATATCTTGCTTACTTAACCAAGCTTGGTGCCATTCAATAATTTTTGCCAATGCCCTATCCAATCGCCAAGTGGGTTGCCAACCGAGTCGTGCTTTTGCTTTGGAAATATCAAGTTTCAAATAGCCCGCTTCGTGCGGATGAGCATTTTGATCCAAAGTCCAGCTTGAACCTTCCCAGCACGACACCATGTGATTAAGTATCCACTCAACGGGTTGAGCGTCTTCATCATGAGGACCAAAATTCCAACCCTCAGCATAGCTTTCTGGCTCTTGATAAAGTTGTTGTGCCAGCAACAGATAACCGGATAAAGGTTCGAGTACATGCTGCCAAGGTCGGGTAGCGGATGGATTCCGGATGACAACCGCTTTTTGGAACTCAAATGCCCGCAGAATATCTGGGATAAGCCGATCACTTGCCCAGTCGCCACCTCCGATAACATTACCAGCTCTAACAGAGGCCAAACCTATTCCTTTCTCTTGCATAAACGAGCGGCGATAAGCCGAAGTTACTAGCTCTGCACAACCTTTGCTGCTGCTGTAGGGATCATGACCGCCCATCGGCTCATTTTCACGATAACCCCAAACCCATTCACGATTTTCGTAGCACTTGTCTGTCGTAACATTAATAATCGCTTTCAAACTAGTGCAACTTTTGGCTGCTTCTAATACCTTAGCCGTACCTATCACATTGGTTTCGTAGGTTTCAATAGGCTCCTCATAAGATAGCCTGACCAAGGGTTGCGCCGCCATATGAATCAGTATGTCAGGATTAAACGCCGCCATGCTGGCAGTGAGCTGTACTAAGTCCCGAATATCACCAATCTCTGATTCGATTTTTTCAGCAACACGTGCTTGTTCAAACAGGCTCGGTTGAGTCGGCGGCGTTAATGCGTAACCCTTAACGGTCGCCCCTAGCGACCCCAGCCATAGAGCAAGCCAACTGCCTTTAAACCCCGTATGACCTGTTAAATAAACTCGTTTACCTTGCCAAAAACGTTGGTCAATCATTGGCTTCTTTCCATGTTTTCCATGGTGCTTGTCCTGCTTGCCATAATTCCTCCAGATGACATTTGTCCCTCAGGGTATCCATGGGTTGCCAGAAGCCTTGGTGTTGGTATGCCATGAGTTGATCATCCTGAGCAAGCCCCATTAAAGGCTCTTGTTCCCAAATACAGCTATCGCCATTAATACGATCAAGTACTTTAGGCGACAGCACAAAAAAACCACCATTGATCATTGCGCCATCACCTTTGGGCTTTTCTTGGAAACTCCTTACTTGCTGATTCTTGATTTCTAAGGCCCCAAAACGTCCAGGAGGAAAAGCGGCTGTTAGTGTCGCCTGTTTACCGTGTTGCTGGTGAAAAGCGATTGTTGCCTGAATATCAACATCGCTGACACCATCACCATAAGTAAAACAGAAGGACTCTTCGTCCCTCAAGTAGCTGGCAACACGTCCTAAACGTCCACCAGTCATTGAGTTATCACCCGTATCAACCAACGTAACTGTCCACGGTTCAGCACGTTTCTTATGAACATCCATCCGATTATCTTTCATAGAAAAAGTGACGTCCGATTGGTGGAGAAAGTAATTAGCAAAATATTCCTTAATGAAGTACCCCTTATAGCCACAACAAATGATGAAGTCATGAATACCATGTGAAGAATACATTTTCATGATATGCCAAAGAATAGGCTTTCCACCAATTTCGACCATTGGTTTAGGCTTAGTGATAGTTTCTTCGCTTAAGCGTGTGCCTAAGCCACCTGCTAATATAACTGCTTTCATGGTTTAAATTGTTCTTTGTTAGTTTGAAGGGAGAAAAGCATCTGCGTAAAATGAACTGGGCACAAGACCAGCCTGAATAAAGTCAGACTTAGCCGCCTCAATCATAGCTGGGCTACCACACGCGAAAACATCCATTGAACTGAGACTTGGGAAGTCAGCAAGTACTGCATGGTGGACTAACCCTGTTCTGCCTTGCCATGAAGAGCTAGGTGTAGAACAAACAGGATGATAATTTATCCATTCATAACCTTTTGCCCATTCAGAGGGTAGTATACTGTAAAATCCCTCTGCTGTTTGATTACCCCAATAAATCCATATCGGCGTAGTTTCCTGCGTCGCCAAGATAGATTGAACCATACTTTGTACAGGCGCGAACCCTGTCCCACCCGCTAAAAAGATAAGAGGCCTCTTAGTAACGATACTGGCTTTTCGCCTAAAGAATGTTCCAAAGGGCCCTTCAAGCCGTAACAAATCATTTATTTTAGCTTGCTCAAATAAATATTGACTAAACTTACCTTGCACCACTTTGCGTATGTGTAGCTCAATTTTATCGGCCTGTGCCGTTGATGCGATGGAGTAACTACGACGGATATCACCTATAATTAGATCAATGTATTGACCTGAAATAAATGGAAGTCTTTGATTTGGCGGTAAGCGCAGTGTCAGAACAATGACATCTTCACTGGCGTATTCGAGTAAGTCGATACGGCATGGTAATGTCTTAACTTGAACGTCATTTAATTCAGTTAATAATTCAAGCTCCAATATCATGTCTTGACTAGGTATAGTGGTACAAGTTTTGATGGTACTGGGGCTTTGGCCTTCAGACTTTACTATAGCTACACATGAGTCGCACTTTCCCGTTTTACAGCTATAGGGTAGGGCAACTTCTTGCCGTAATGCTGCTTGTAATATAGTTTCTTCATCACTTACAGTAAAAGATAAATGTGAAGGTTGGAGGGTAACATTGTACATATTAATTTACGGTTCTATTAGTTGCGAAAAATCAAGATATGTCTTTTGAATCCCCTGCTTTAGATTGGTTTTAGCTGCCCAACCACACGAGTGCAATAAGCTTACATCTAAAACCTTCCGCATCGTCCCATCTGGTTTACCAACATCAAATACAACCCTCCCTGTAAAACCCACCTCATCCATTATGGTTTCCGCGAGTTCCCGAATCGTCACATCCTGTCCCGTACCTATATTGAGCACTGAACCTGTATAGTCTTTCTCCATAAAAAACACACAAGCATCGGCTAGATCGTCCACATACAAAAACTCACGCCGTGGCGTACCCGTCCCCCACACCACTAGCTCCTTATCCCCACGCAACTTTGCCTCATGCGCCTTACGTAATAGAGCGGGAAGGACGTGGCTGTTTTCCAGGTCATAGTTATCATTCGGTCCGTACAAGTTCGTGGGCATCACACTAATGTACTGCCGCCCATACTGTGCGTTATAGGCCTCACATAACTTTATCCCAGCAATCTTTGCAATCGCATACGGTTCATTAGTGCACTCCAGCGCTCCAGTAAGCAAATACTCTTCCTTAATAGGCTGCGGGCAATCACGCGGATAAATACAACTGCTACCCAAAAACATCAACCGTTGTATACCTGCTAAATGTGCTCCGTGTATTAGATTGGCTTCAATCATCAGGTTTTGATATAGGAATTCAGCTCGATAGATATTATTTGCATGAATACCACCAACTTTTGCCGCCGCAATAAAAATATAGTCCGGCTGCTCATCCGCTAAAAACTGATGCACCGCCGCCTGATTGAGTAAATCCAGTTCCTGCCGCGAACGTGTAATAATGTTAGTATAGTCACCTGCTTTCAGACGACGCACCAAAGCGCTGCCGACCATGCCACGATGCCCAGTAACAAAAATTTTTGCATTTTTATTCATGGTAATTAAAGGCACTAAAGCCATGTTTTTTAGTCAACTCATCCCGTTCTGCAATCCGTAGGTCTTCCTGAACCATCTCCTGCACTAGCTCTGCAAATGAAGTACGTGGAGTCCAACCAAGCTTCTCCTTAGCTTTCGTCGGATCGCCTAACAAGGTCTCCACTTCCGTCGGACGGAAATAACGCGGATCAACGGCCACAATACATTTACCGTTGTCATCATAACCTTTCTCATCAACCCCTTCGCCTTCCCAACGAACCTGCATTCCTAGCTCTCTGGCAGCAATCTCAATAAATTCACGTACACTGTATTGTTCGCCCGTAGCAATCACAAAATCTTCCGCGTTATCCTGCTGCAACATCAACCACTGCATTTCCACGTAGTCTTTCGCATGCCCCCAGTCACGCTTGGCATCCATATTGCCCAAAAACAAGCAATCTTGTAGCCCCAGTTTAATACGCGCCAAAGCACGGGTAATCTTACGAGTCACGAAGGTTTCACCACGCTTAGGAGATTCATGGTTAAACAAAATACCGTTACAAGCATACATCCCATACGCCTCACGATAATTCACCGTGATCCAATAAGCATACATCTTGGCAACCGCATAAGGGCTACGCGGATAAAAAGGCGTTGTTTCTTTCTGCGGTATTTCCTGTACCAAACCATACAATTCCGAGGTAGAGGCCTGATAAAAACGCGTTTTCTTTTCGAGCCCCAAAATACGGATGGCTTCAAGAATTCGCAAAGCACCCAACGCATCAGAGTTAGCCGTATACTCAGGCTCTTCAAAACTCACCGCAACATGACTTTGTGCCGCAAGGTTATAAATCTCATCCGGTTGCACCTCCTGAATAATACGCACCAAGCTGCTAGAATCGGTCATGTCACCATGGTGCAATACAAAGCGCTGCTCAGTCTCATGTGGGTCTTGATATAAATGATCAACCCGGTCGGTATTAAACAAGGAGGTGCGGCGTTTGATGCCGTGTACCACATAACCTTTTTCCAGTAAAAACTCCGCAAGGTATGCGCCGTCTTGTCCAGTGACACCCGTGATTAGAGCGACTTTTTTATTAATTCCTGTCATTTGTAATTACCTATAAGTATTCCTAACTACGCCCGTAGACATCTTCAAACCGCACAATATCATCCTCACCCAGATAACTCCCTGATTGCACCTCTATGATTTCTAAAGGCACTTTACCAGGATTACCGAGAGAGTGAGTTTCACCTAGAGGGATATAGGTAGATTGATTTTCTGTCAGCAGCAAAGTTTTATCACCACATCGGACTTCTGCCGTGCCGTTAACCACAATCCAGTGCTCTGCACGATGGTGGTGCATCTGCAAAGAAAGTTTCTCACCGGGTTTGACCACGATCCGCTTTACTTGAAAGCGCCCACCTTCATCAATGCAGTCATAGCTACCCCAAGGGCGATTGACCTCGCGATGAATACTAGCCTCGCTACGTTGTTGGTCTTTCAGTTGTCCGACAACATGTTTGACGTGTTGCACTTTGTCACGGTGTGCCACCATAACCGCGTCTTTGGTTTCAACCACCACTAAGTCATCAACACCCACTAACGTGACCAAGCGATGTTCTGCATGCACTAAGTTGCCTTTGGCCTGATGTGTTAAGACATCGCCGTGCAGTACATTCTGCTGAGCGTCCTGCTGACCCACCTCCCACACTGCTGACCATGCGCCAACATCATTCCAACCTGCATCGAGCGGTATCACGACAGCGTCTTGAGTTTTTTCCATCACCGCATAATCAATCGAAATAGCCGGTGCTGCCGTAAATGCCGCAGTATTCAAACGGATAAAATCCAGATCATGACTAGGGTCAGCAAGTGCTGCCTGACAAGCCTGTAATACCTCAGGTTGATACGCTTCAAGTGCTGCTAATAATCGATCCACACGAAACAGAAACATCCCACTGTTCCACAAGTAATTTCCGCTATCGACATAGGTTTGCGCAGTTCCAGCATCAGGCTTTTCGACAAAAGCAGCAACACGACTGGCATCTAAATCCGTCAGACTCTCACCCTGCCGGATGTAACCATACCCCGTTTCCGCTCGTTGCGGCACAATCCCGAATGTGGTCAGATAACCGTCTTGCGCCGCCTGTGCTGCCTGCTGGATTGCTTGGTGAAACGCGTCGTTATCCGTAATCACATGATCGGCCGGAAGCACTAGCATCAAAGCGTCGCTTTTCCCCTGCTGAGTGAGGTGTAACGCTGCTAAGGCAAGCGCAGGGGCAGTATCACGTCCAACTGGTTCCAACAAAATACCTTGATGCGCCAGCTGTAATTCACGCAATTGTTCGGCTACCATAAAGCGGTGCTCTTCATTACACACCACCAAAACATCCTCCAGATTCGGGATACCTTGCAAGCGTTGTACGGTATTTTGAAAGAGGGTCAGCTCATCCACCAAGGGTAAAAACTGCTTTGGACGTAACTGACGTGACAAAGGCCAGAGGCGCGTACCCGAGCCACCAGATAAAATAACGGGTGTAATTGTAGGTGTCATCATGTGTTTTGAATTATTTTGCTAATTAAATGTGTTTTCTGTTGCATCAGAGAAGCATCGTTGCGACTTTCGACATTGAGACGCAACACCGGCTCAGTATTGGAGCCACGTAAGTTGAACCGCCAGTTTGCAAATGCCATGCTGAGACCATCAGTCTTATCAATGTCAAGCGCATCTGACACGAAGTTTTCCTTGACTACCTCAATACTCGCTTGCGTATCCTTCACTTTGAAATTGATTTCACCACTACATGGATAGGCAGCTACACGCTCACCAACTAAGCCTGACAATGACTTACCAGTGACACACAGTAGTTCGGCCACCAACAGCCAAGGAATCATACCACTGTCACAATATGCAAAATCTCGGAAATAATGGTGCGCACTCATTTCACCACCATATACCGCATCCTCAGCCCGCATCCGTTCTTTAATAAACGCATGTCCTGTTTTGGATTGGATAGGTACACCACCGTTGGTTTGCACTATATCCACCGTATTCCACGTTAATCGCGGGTCATGGATAATCTTTGCGCCCGTTTGTTTCTGCAAGAAGGCTTCCGCTAACAAACCGACGATATAATAACCTTCAATAAAATCACCGTTTTCGTCAAATAAAAAACAGCGATCAAAATCTCCATCCCAGGCGATTCCCATATCAGCATTATGCGCTAACACAGCACTGCTGGTATCGGCACGACACTCTGGCAACAATGGATTCGGAATACCGTGCGGGAACGTACCGTCCGGCTCGTTATGCACCTTGATGAAAGTAACCGGCATCAGCATGCGTTGAAATTCAGCTTCGAGCGCATCAACAACGTGCCCTGCCGCGCCATTACCTGCGTTAACCACCAACTTCACAGGCTTAAAATTATGAGGATCAATATAGCTAAGTAAGTGCTGCACATAGTCCGTCAAGCAAGACTTTTGAGTTAAAGAACCTCGTTGAGTGACCGGAGGAAATACATTAGCTTCCGCGATACGTTGGATCTCGTTCAGCCCTGTATCGCCACTAATCGGCTTGGCGCTTTCCCGAACCAGTTTCATGCCATTATAGTCCATGGGATTGTGACTAGCTGTTACTTCAACACCACCATCCACAAACAGATGGAATGTCGCAAAGTAGACTTCCTCTGTCCCAGTCATGCCTAAGTCGATAACATTAATTCCTGCATCCATAAGCCCATTGGCCAGTGCAAGTTTGAGCGACTCAGAAGTAAGACGCACATCGCCGCCAACAACTACGGTTTTCCCAGCACTTAAGAATGTGCCGTATGCACGCCCAATGCGGTAGGCGATATCATCATTGAGTTCTTCGCCCAATCTTCCACGAATATCATAGGCTTTGAAACACGTTAACTTATCCATGTATTTTTACTCGAAATTTTGAGCTGAAGCACAACAACCATGAACGCACCAATCGAATTTAGCACTCCAAGCACGCTACCGCCCTGCCATGTTTTCGTAGCATCAAAGAATTATTTATTTGAAAACAGGGAATCATCCCCAGAGACACATTATCAAGCCATTTTATACAAATCAGCCGGCGCAACCGTAACCTTCGCCTGCTCATTCAACACATTCATCAGCAGTATCGCTCTTTCCTCACCACTGTAGCGCTCAAATACCGCTTCCAGCCCCTGGAAAGAACCGCTGGTGATTATAACCCGATCCCCACGATGAAAGCGATCTAAATCTATCGCCTTTTCCTGAAATTGTGCTTCACGCTGCCGAAGCTCACTAACTAGCCCGTCTGACACACTCAACGGATAATCACCAAACTGCACAAACCCGGAGACCCCATACGTCGATCGTATTGGCGCCCAGTTATCATCCACGCGGTTCAACTGAATAAACAAATAACGGGGAAACAAAGACTCAGTCACTTTCACCAACTTACCTCTGCGACGACGCTCTCGCATCGCAAGGGGCCGGTAAGTTGTATAACCTTGATTATTTAACTGTTCCTCGGCATAGGCTTCTTGTCGGGGTTTACTAGTCAGCACATACCAAGCCGAACTATTAATTTGAGCCATTTTGACACCCTAAAATAATTTAAATTATTCAATGAATTTCGGAAATACTACCAATCCAGAGATGAACAAGCAATCAATAACCCGGTCACCATGTCTCATTATTAAGATTTCACAACTTGATTTTATTATTGCAGCAATATTAACAATACGTGAATAATGACGTAATCTACCAACTTACAGATAAGCGGTCAAACTCATCCCAGAAGCCAACATCACTTAAACCGATACCTATAGCAAAAAAGATCGTAACAAGACGCAACATCCATCCTTACACGCCACACAACCACTCTGATAAGGTATTCGCCACTCAAACAACACTCAGGAACCACCCAAATGCTTCACGCCCCCATCCCTGAACTCTACGTTTCCTATGAAAGCGCCCAAAAACTCAAATATGAAGCGGCCGAGCTACCCTCATGGGATCTTACCCCACGACAAATCTGCGACCTCGAACAACTCCTGAACGGCGGCTTCCACCCACTCCGGGGGTTCAACAACGAACAAGATTATAACGCAATCCTCAGTAATATGCGATTAGCCGATCACTCACTTTGGCCCATACCCATCACTCTCGACGTCAGCGAACACTTCGCCAGCAGCATCGACATCCAACAAGATATCGCACTGCGCGATCAGGAAGGCGTTATCCTAGCCATCCTCACCGTCACCGACCGCTGGATACCTGACAAGCAACACGAAGCCACCAGCATCTTCGGCACTAACGACACCCAACACCCCGCCGTCAACTACCTGCACAACACCGCTGGCAATGTCTATCTTGGCGGCCCCGTCACCGGCATCCAACCACCCGCACACTACGACTTCCGCGCCCGCCGCGACACTCCCAATGAGCTGCGCGCGTATTTCCGCAAGCTTGGATGGCATCGTGTGGTTGCGTTTCAAACACGTAATCCACTGCACCGCGCCCATCAGGAACTCACCTTCCGCGCCGCCAAAGATACACAGGCTAACTTACTCATTCACCCCGTGGTTGGCCTCACCAAACCCGGCGACATCGACCACTTCACCCGCGTGCGCTGCTACGAAGCCATCCTCGACCAATACCCCTCATCCACCACCACCATGAGCCTGCTCAACCTCGCCATGCGCATGGCCGGCCCACGTGAAGCCATCTGGCACGGCTTGATACGCAAGAACTATGGCTGCACTCATATCATTATCGGTCGTGACCACGCGGGTCCGGGAAAGAACTCTCAAGGTGAAGACTTCTACGGCCCTTATGATGCACAAGAACTATTCCGCGCCCACCAAGATGAAATGGGCATCGAAATGGTTGACTTCAAACACATGGTTTATGTGCAAGAGCGTGCTCAATATGAGCCAGCGGATGAAATACAAGACAAGGACGATGTCACCATCCTGAACATATCAGGGACAGAGCTACGTCGCCGCCTAAGTGAAGGTCTTGAAATTCCTGAGTGGTTCTCTTTCCCCACAGTGGTTGAGGAGTTACGCCGCTCTAAACCACCTCGCGCCAAGCAAGGCTTTACGGTATTCCTCACTGGCTTCTCTGGCTCTGGTAAGTCAACCATTGCCAACGCGCTCATGGTCAAGTTGATGGAAATGGGTGGTCGCCCCGTTACATTGCTGGACGGGGATATCGTTCGTAAGAACTTATCATCTGAACTTGGCTTCTCGAAGGAGCACCGTGACTTAAATATTCGCCGCATCGGTTATGTTGCCTCTGAGATCACTAAGAATGGTGGTATCGCTATTTGTGCTCCGATAGCGCCCTATGAGACTACTCGTCGTGCGGTTCGTGAAGATATCGAAGCCTTCGGTGCCTTCATTGAAGTCCATGTTGCCACCTCTATTGAAGAGTGTGAGCGTCGTGACCGTAAGGGCTTATACAAGCTTGCGCGCGAAGGTAAGATCAAGGAGTTCACAGGTATTTCTGATCCTTATGATGTACCGAAAAATCCTGAGCTAAGCATTGAGACTGAGAACGTTGATGTTGATCACTGCGCTCATCAGATCATTCTGAAGCTTGAGAATATGGGCTTGATTAGCTAACCCGGATAATCACTTCCGAAAACGCTGAAAAACACGCTCAAAACTGAGCGGGAAAGGGCAGCTGATACCATCAAACTGAAACAAGTCGATATCACATTCAGCTGCCTTTTGATACTGTCCATTGATCAGATGATAAACCTTTGCAACTAATTCATCCGGATAAACCAGCACATAATAACGCACGCCCTCTTCCTGATAGAGTCGATACTTCAGCCCCTCATCACGCCTCGCGGTTGACGGACTCAATACCTCGAACACAACATCAGGCGTTTTACTAATAAACTTTGGATTCTCATCACCACACACCACCGACAAATCCGGCTTAAGGATGGTTTGGCTACTGACCTTCCAGTCCTCATCTAACAACACATCACAGTCCGGGCAATGTTCCAATGCCTCTGACACATACTTAAACAAGTAACCAACCAGCTGCTGGTGAATTTTAACGGGCGCAGGCACCATGGCATAAGGCACTCCTTCGACCAACTCCCAATCGCCTTCCCACAGATAATAGTCCTCATAGGTGTAGTTCGGTAAGTCTTCCGCCAGTAACTTATACACAAATAGCCTCCTGAGCTGCTGATACCCTAAATATTGACACACAAACGCCCCACCACCAAAAGAAAAACGCCGCGAGATTGGCAAAGTAGCTTCTCGCGGCGCTTTTTTAGCACATCAGAATTATGTGTTGTTAGGTCGCTAGTATCAGCTTTCAGATTCAGCCGCGCGCGCCTCTAACATCGCAACAACCGGCAACTTTTTCCCCTCTAAAAACTCCAGGAATGACCCACCACCGGTTGAGATATAAGACACCTTATCTGCAATACCGTACTTATCAACTGCAGCCAGCGTGTCACCACCACCAGCCACTGAGAAACCATCAGACTCTGCAATCGCCATCGCAATCGCTTTAGTGCCTTCACCAAACTGATCGAACTCAAACACTCCCACCGGCCCGTTCCAGACAATCGTTCCGGCATTTTTAATCACCTCAGCGAGCTGCTTAGCAGACTCAGGGCCGATATCAAACACCATATCGTCATCTGCTATTTCATCAACTGGCTTTAATGTTGCTTCTGCTGTCTCTGAAAACTCTTTTCCACACACCACATCTATTGGTACTGGAATATTTCCACCATTAGCTTCTGCAGCTGCACTCAGACTTTTACAGGTATCGATTAAGTCGTCTTCATATAATGACTTACCCACATTATGGCCGTCCGCCGCGATAAAGGTATTAGCAATACCACCACCCACAATCAGTTGATCAACCACTTTAGATAAAGACTCTAATACTGTTAGTTTAGTAGACACTTTAGAGCCACCAACCAACGCCACCATTGGGCGCGCCGGATTATCCAGCGCCTTGCCCAATGCATCTAACTCAGCGGCCAGCAAAGGCCCTGCTGCGGCAACGGGCGCATACTCACATGCTCCATAGGTAGAAGCTTGCGCACGATGCGCGGTTCCAAATGCATCCATCACATACACATCACACAAACTGGCGTACTGACGTGATAATGTTTCGTCGTTCTTTTTTTCACCGGCATTGAAACGAACATTCTCCAGCAAGACGATCTGACCGTCTTCCAGCTCAGGCGCATTCTCCAGATAATCTGACACCAATGCGACAGACTGACCGAGTGCTTCAGTCATATAATCCGCCACTGGCTTCAGTGAGTACTGTTCTTCAGGCTGCCCTTCAGTTGGACGACCCAAGTGAGACATCACCATTACTTTGGCACCAGCCTCAAGCGCGAGCTTTAGACTAGGAAGTGACGCTTCAATACGTTTCGCGGATGTTACTTTCCCATCTTTGACTGGCACATTAAGATCTTGTCGGATTAGCACGCGCTTACCGGACAGGTCCAAATCAGTCATATTAACAATAGACATAAATATTCCCTCAGATTCCAATCTTTATGCTACAACGTCATCAATCGCTGCCAATACTGCTTTGGTGGTAATACCAAAGTATTCATATAGCTCTTCTGCCGGTGCTGACTCACCAAAGCTAGTCATACCTACAACTGCACCATTCATACCAACGTATTTATACCAACCATCCATGATTGCCGCTTCAACCGCGACTCTTGCAGTCACCGCACTTGGTAGTACGGACTCTTTGTAGACTGCATCTTGCTTATCAAACTCAGTAGTTGATGGCATGGATACCACGCGAACTTTTTTGTCTGATTGCTCAGCAGCATCCATGGCTAACTGAACTTCAGAACCTGTCGCGATAACAATAACATCAGGTGTTCCGTCAGTATCTTTCAGGATGTATCCACCTTTGCTGATGTTCGCCAGTGTTGCTTCGTCGCGCTCCATATGTGGCAAGCCTTGGCGAGAGAAGATCAGGCAAGACGGGCTATCTTTCGCTTCGATAGCTGACTTCCACGAAACAGCGGATTCAACTGCGTCACAAGCACGCCATACATTCATATTTGGAATCATGCGGAGTGTTGGGATTTGCTCAACGGCTTGATGTGTTGGGCCATCTTCGCCAAGACCGATAGAATCATGTGTGTATACAAAAATACTGCGGATCTTCATCAGTGCTGCCATGCGCAGTGCATTTCTGGCGTATTCCGAGAACATTAGGAAGGTCGCGCCGTATGGCATCAAGCCACCGTGCAGTGTAATTCCGTTCATTATGGCGCTCATGCCGAATTCACGCACACCATATGAGAGGTAGTTACCGCTAAAGTCTTGCTCTGGACCATGCGCGGAGTTGATGTACTTACTTCCGCTGAAGAAGGTGTTGTTTGATGGCGTCAAGTCAGCTGACCCACCGAGGAACTCAGGCAGCAAAGGACCGAAGGCATTGAGTGCTGTTTTTGATGAAGCACGTGTAGCTTGTGAGATTGCCTGTTCAGCGATGTTTTTGATGGCATCATTAGCAGCAGTTTCCCAGTTTTCGGGTAAGTCACCCGTCATACGACGTGTGAACTCTGCCGCTTCTGTCGGATAGGCTTCGGCGTAGGCCTCAAACTTTGCGTTCCAGCTTGCTTCTGCGACTGCGCCTATTTCTCTTGCATCCCAACCAGCATAAACCTCATCCGGAATCTCAAATGGAGGATAATTCCAACCGATTGCCTCACGTGTTGCTGCGATCTCGTCGGCACCTAATGGAGCGCCGTGTACATCGTGCCCTCCACCTTTGTTAGGTGCCCCCTTACCGATCACAGTTTTACAGCAGATCAGAGTCGGCTTATTGAGGTCTGCTCTGGCAGCTTCTGTTGCAGCTTTAATCGCATCAGCATCGTGGCCGTCAACATCAGGAATGACCTGCCAGCCGTAAGATTCAAAGCGTTTAGGGGTATCATCAGCAAACCAGCCAACAACATCACCATCGATTGAGATACCGTTATCATCGTAGTAGCAGATCAGTTTGCCAAGATTAAGTGTACCCGCCAAGGAGCAAACTTCATGTGAGATACCTTCCATCAAACAACCATCACCCAAGAATACATAGGTGAAATGATCAACAATGTCGTGTCCATCGCGATTAAATTGAGCCGCCATAACCTTTTCTGCAAGTGCCATACCGACCGCATTACTGACACCTTGCCCCAGTGGTCCGGTAGTTGTTTCTACACCAGGTGCGTATCCATATTCTGGATGTCCGGGTGTTTTAGAGTGCAGTTGACGGAAGTTTTTGATTTCTTCTATTGGCAAGTCATAGCCTGTGAGGTGTAAGACTGAATATGGCAGCATTGATGCATGTCCGTTTGACATCACAAAGCGATCCCTGTTTGCCCATGATGGGTTAGTTGGGTTGTGATTAATGAAGTCGTTATAAAGCACTTCTGCAATATCAGCCATCCCCATCGGTGCCCCAGGGTGTCCTGAATTTGCTTGTTGTACTGCGTCCATACTAAGGGCGCGAATGGCGTTAGCTAATACTGTGCGGGATGACATGAAAATCTCCAATCTGGAAGAGTCTTAAAAAATAGCAGCAATATTAACACCCAAACATAAAAATTCATTGAAAAAATGCATTCAGTAGAAACATCGGCTATGGTTAGTGCTCTCGACACTGTATCAAGTGATAATCATATTCAATTGTTAAAAAGGTATAACAATGAAAGGAATTATTTTAGCGGGTGGGGGCGGCACACGCCTTTACCCACTAACTCGTGGCGTTAGCAAACAACTTATGCCAATTTATGATAAGCCCATGATTTATTACCCGCTTTCAACCTTAATGTTAGCAGGCATCCGGGACATTCTAATTATTTCTACCCCTGAAGATCTTCCTCAATTCAAACGCTTATTAGGTAATGGTGATGAGTTCGGCCTACGCTTTGAGTATGTCGCACAGCCATCACCTGATGGTCTCGCCCAAGCCTTTATCCTTGGCAAAGAGTTTATTGGTGACGATGATGTTTGCCTGGTGCTTGGAGATAATATTTTTCATGGTCACGGATTACCTGAATTACTTAAGAATGCGGTTCAAACCGTTGAGCAAGAAAATAAAGCAACGGTTTGCGGTTACTATGTGAGTGACCCCGAACGATATGGCGTTGCTGAGTTTGATGAATCAGGCAACGTCCTAAATATCATTGAAAAACCTGAACACCCTAAGAGTAACTATGCGGTAGTCGGCTTATATTTTTATCCGAATGAAGTGGTTAGCATTGCGGAAAATATTACGCCGTCTGAGCGAGGCGAACTAGAAATCACCTCGGTTAATCAGGCGTTCCTTGCCCAAGGTCAGCTAAAAATGGAGCTAATGGGTCGTGGCTATGCATGGCTGGACACGGGTACTCATGATAGCTTATTAGCCGCATCCGAATATATTGCGGTCATTGAGCGTAGACAGGGGTTGAAAGTTGCCTGCATTGAAGAAATTGCTTATGACTTGGGTTATATTTCACAACAACAGCTACTGGCACTGGCCGAGCCCTTGAAAAAAACAGGTTATGGTCGCTATTTAGTTCAACGTTGCAAAGATCTTTCACGGAACAAAGTATGAAAATAGTTAAAACAACTATTCCTGAAGTAGTTATCCTGGAACCCAAAGTCTTTGGTGATGACAGGGGCTTTTTTATGGAGACTTGGCAAGACCGCCATTTTCGAGAGTCTGTTGCTGATGTCACATTTGTTCAGGACAATCATAGCAAATCGACGAAGGGAATTTTACGAGGACTTCATTATCAGCTTGAGCAAACTCAGGGAAAGCTGGTTAGAGTCGTTAGCGGCAGTGTATATGACGTAGCGGTTGATTTGCGGCAGAGCTCACCGAACTTTGGTCAGTGGGTAGGAGTTGAGTTGTCCGCATCAAACAAACGAATGTTATGGGTACCAGAGGGCTTCGCGCACGGCTTTTACGTGACTAGTGACTCTGCGGAGTTTGTGTATAAGTGCACCGACTATTACGCACCGGAACATGAACAGAGTTTACTTTGGGATGACCCAAGCCTGAATATTGACTGGCCATTAATTGATGATCAGCAACCTTTGCTATCCGAAAAAGACAAACAAGGCGAGCTATTTGTTAATGCAGAGCACTTTGATTAAACGGTTGCAAAATTTAACCCAACTGGGGTGATTTTTTTTAGAACCTGCTATATCATTACCGACCAAATCATTATATTGAATCAAAATCCCCCTAAGGAGCGTTGCGACCGACTTTCTATGTCGGCTAGGCTTAGGACGGTATCAAACATACAACGGCGCTCAGTCATAACTTTTAGGAGATTTTTTATGGCTGGGAACCACTTGTTCACATCCGAATCAGTTTCAGCAGGACATCCAGATAAAATGGCAGATCAGGTTTCTGATGCCATTCTTGACGCTATTCTCGAGCAAGACAAAGACGCTCGCGTTGCCTGCGAAACATTAGTAAAAACCGGCATGGTGATCTTAGCTGGTGAAGTCACAACTTCTGCATACGTTGATATTGAAAGCATCGTTCGCGATGTTGTTACCGATATTGGTTACAAAAGTTCAGAAGTTGGTTTTGATGGTAATACCTGTGCAGTGATCAACGCTATTGGCCAACAGTCCCCTGATATCGCCATGGGTGTTGATCGTGGCGATAAAGAAGCACAAGGTGCTGGTGACCAAGGTCTGATGTTTGGTTACGCAAGTAATGAGACTGATGTATTAATGCCTGCACCGCTAACTTATGCTCATCGTTTAGTTAAGCGTCAGGCTGACCTAATGAAGTCGGGTGCACTACCGTGGTTACGCCCGGATGCTAAGAGTCAGGTAACGTTCCGCTACATTGATGACAAGCCTGTCTCTATCGACGCAGTTGTTCTGTCTACTCAACATGATCCTGATATCAGCCTTGCTGATCTACAGGAAGCAATCATGGAAGAGGTCATCAAAAAAGAATTACCTGCTGAGTGGCTGACTGCTGATACGAAGTACCATATCAACCCTACAGGTCAATTCATTATCGGTGGCCCTGTTGGTGACTGTGGTCTGACTGGCCGTAAAATCATTGTTGATACCTACGGTGGTATGGCACGTCACGGTGGTGGCGCTTTCTCTGGTAAAGATCCATCGAAGGTTGACCGCTCTGCTGCTTACGCGGGTCGTTACGTTGCAAAGAACATCGTTGCTGCGGGTCTTGCGGACCGCTGTGAGATACAGGTTTCTTATGCAATCGGTGTTGCTGAGCCAACGTCCATTTCTGTTGAAACATTCGGCACAGGTAAACTTTCTGACGAGAAGATTGAGGCATTAGTACGCGCTAACTTCGATCTACGTCCATTCGGCATCGTTACAATGATGGACTTAATCCAGCCTATCTATCGCCAAACAGCAAGCTATGGCCACTTTGGTCGTGCGGATATCGATCTGCCGTGGGAAAAGACTGATAGAGTTGAAGCTCTGAAAGCCGCACTTTAATTTTTTACAATCCCAGCTGAGTAGCGTTGCACCTCTGTTTGTTTTACAGGGCTAGGCTCAGCTGAGGTTGCTTATGAATCCAACCACGCTAGTACAATTCGATTGGAAAATATTATGAACGCACAAGTAGATACAACATTTACTGACTATCAAGTTGCTGACATTTCACTGGCTGCTTTTGGCCGTAAAGAGCTAAACATTGCTGAAACAGAAATGCCTGGTTTGGTTTCACTTCGTACTAAGTACGCTGACCAGCCGCTAAAAGGTGCTCGTATTGCGGGCTCTTTGCACATGACGATCCAGACTGGTGTTTTGATTGAAACATTAGTTGCACTAGGTGCAGAGGTTCGTTGGGCATCTTGCAACATCTTCTCAACTCAAGACCATGCAGCGGCAGCAATTGCAGCAGCGGGTATTCCGGTTTTCGCTCATAAAGGCGAGACTCTGGAAGAATACTGGGAGTTCTGCCACAGCATTTTTGACTGGCACGACGGTGGCACACCAAACATGATCCTTGATGATGGTGGTGATGCAACAGGTCTGGTTGAGCTAGGTACAAAAGCAGAGAGTGATATCTCTGTATTGGACAACCCTGGTTCTGAAGAAGAAGTGGTTATGTTTGCTTCTATCAAGAAAAAACTAGCTGAAGACCCAACTTGGTACTCACGTATTCGTGTAAACATCAAAGGTGTTACTGAAGAAACAACAACGGGTGTTCACCGTCTATATAAGATGGCGGAAGCAGGAGAACTGACTTTCCCGGCAATCAACGTAAACGACTCTGTTACTAAGTCTAAGTTCGATAACCTATACGGTTGCCGTGAGTCTCTGGTTGATTCAATCAAGCGTGCAACGGACGTAATGATCGCGGGTAAAATCGCAGTTGTTGCAGGTTACGGTGACGTAGGTAAAGGTTCAGCTCAATCTCTACGTGGCCTTGGCGCGACAGTATGGGTAACAGAAATCGATCCTATCTGTGCACTTCAGGCAGCAATGGAAGGCTACCGTGTAGTGACATTAGATGAAGCAGCTTCTCAAGCTGATATCTTCGTTTCTGCAACTGGTAACTACCACATCATCACTCATGACCATATGGCTCAGATGAAAGATCAGGCGATCGTTTGTAACATCGGTCACTTCGATAATGAAATCGACGTTGCTAGTCTTGAGCAGTACGAGTGGGAAGAGATCAAACCACAGGTTGATCACATCATCTTCCCTGATGGTAAGCGTATCATTCTACTTGCTCAAGGTCGCTTGGTTAACCTGGGTTGTGGTACGGGTCACCCTAGCTTTGTTATGTCAAACTCTTTCACCAACCAAACATTAGCTCAGATCGAGTTGTTTGCACACCCTGAAAGATACGAAAACAAAGTTTATATGCTACCAAAGCATCTTGACGAAGAAGTTGCGCGTCTACACCTTGAGCGTGTTGGTGCAAACCTGACAACACTTTCTCAAGAGCAAGCTGACTATATCAGTGTACCTGTTGAAGGTCCGTTCAAAGTAGATCACTACCGCTACTAAGATTGTTTTGGAGGTTGTTCGCTCACTACTCGATTAGCTGAGCCGTTCGGCGTCCCGCAATTCAATTGCAATCAATCTGGCCTTGCCCTGTTCAGGGGCAAGGTCTCTCCAACCCACTTACGGGCACATGCTCCTAAAATTACTTGTTCGCCCGCAGGTGTAAGAATGGGTAGCACATCATGGCTAAACACGTCAGTTTTGAATTTTTCCCGGCTAAAACGGAAAAAGGCAAACAAAATATCCTCTCAGCGAGCAAAACCCTCTCCTCACTAAAGCCTGAGTTTTTCTCTGTTACTTTTGGTGCAGGCGGATCTGACCAGCAAACGACTTTCGATACGGTACTGGGTGTGCAAAATACCTCAGGTATAGCAACCGCATCACACTTAACTTGTGTAGGCTCCAGCCGTGAACGCATTGGCAGTATTCTTGATAACTACAAAGCCAATAATATCAACCGCTTGGTTGCTTTGCGTGGTGATTTACCAATGGGTATGGATGACCCCGGTGAGTTTCAGTATGCCAACGAGCTGGTAAGCTTTATTCGGGAACATAGCGGCGATTACTTCCACATTGAAGTGGCTGCGTATCCTGAGAAACATCCACAGTCGATTGATCACAAAGAGGACTTGAATAACTTTGTCCAGAAAGTAAAAGCCGGTGCTGACAGCGCTATTACACAGTACTTTTATAACCCAGATGGTTATTCGTACTTTGTTGATGAATGCATGTCAGCCGGGCTAGATATACCTATCATCCCCGGCATTATGCCTATCGGTAATTTCGAATCACTCTCACGCTTCTCTGACGCCTGTGGTGCTGAAATTCCACGTTGGTTACGCATACGGCTGGAAAGCTATGAACACGACCCAGTCTCATTGACTGCTTTCACCAATGACTACATCACAGAGATGTGCGTCAAGTTGATTGAGCAAGGCGCACCGGGACTTCACTTCTACAGTATGAATAAAGTCGAACCGAATATGCAGATCTGCAAAGCGGTCATGGCGCATTTTCCGGATCAATTTGAGCAGTAATAACTATTCCAGCGGAAAACTTAGAGAGCAGTATTTAGAGATTCTAGTCCCTAGTACTGACTTTATACTACCCTAGACAACTCAGAAGCCACAGACAAAGCCAGTATTACACACCCTGAGATACTGGCTTTTTCTTGCCTACTGAAAAGCCAAACCTTTCCCAGAGATGTTTTAGTAGTTTATCCATCCACTTCCCAAGAGGCTGCTCAATCAATTTATGGATCAACCAGGCAGCCATCATCATGATCAGCACCAAAGCTGCAAGTAATACATAGCGATTTACGGATTCACCAACTTCATGGAAAATAATAAAACCAATATTCTGATGAATCAGGTACAAAGGATAAGTAAGGATGCCTAGTTTAACTAAATGTGGCGAACTAAAGAACTGAGTCTTACCAAGCGCAATCAACAAGAAAATCACAAAGAAAGCCAGGATAAGCAGACTAGTGACCAGTGGTGAAAAGTAACTATTATACATTTGCTCCAGATGGCTCAGCTGTCTCAGGTTTTCAAAGATCGCCACCATAAAACTAGCCCACAACATGCCACCGCGATACAGATTCAGGCCATGCTGACGAATCAAATAAAACAAGGCACCGGCAATGAAAAACGCCGACCAATCTGTCAGAAAGAGGAATGTAATGATCTTAGGTAATGGAATCACTAAAGACACTGCGGTCAGTAATAACCAGAACGCCAGAAACCATTCAACCCGATGTATCTGCCCTAAAATAAGTAGTACAAATATCAACGCATAAAACTTTATCTCAACCAGTAAAGTCCAGTAAACACCATCCACCATATCAACGCCGATAAAGCCACTGACCATTGACAGATTTAAAATATATTGGACCAGATCAACCTGGAATAACGCCCCACCTTTCCAGAGAATTGCTAGTGCAGTAAGTGTTACGCAGACCCAAAATGCAGGATACAAACGGGTAATTCTTGAGATAACGAAGTGGGCAGCATCGCGTTTAGTTGCCGTCATAAGGATTACGAAGCCACTAATGATAAAAAATAGCTGAACCCCATATGATCCGTATTTGAAAAACTCACCCAGCACTGGGTATTCGACAGGGCTGTATCCACCTTCGGCAAAACCGCGGAAAGTATAGTGATACAACACAACCGCCAAGGCTGCCAGAAAACGCAACAGGTCAATTTCGTAAAAACGGTCTTTGAAGGCCATCACATTACCATCCGATATCGTTATTTTTGCTTTATTAGTTATCGATTGATTATGCAGTTATTGACGACAAATGCCCTAACAACCTCTCCTTGCGGTATTGGCTAGCTGACCAAACGGTCAGACGTCCAAAGACATCACCCCTTTTAGCTTTGTGGGGCGGGTGATTCATCGGGTAAAATCAGTCCCGGAGCCTCCTTGTTTTCATATTTAATATGAACATCACGTTGTGGGAATGGTATCTCAAAATGATGCTCTCTGAGCACGTCATCTATCACCCAGTTGTAGGCTGCTTTCACCCTACCAGGCCGTTTAGACCAGCCCGGTTTAATCCAGACAACCAGATCAAAGTTCAGAGCATTATCACCAAAACCGGATAGCCGTAATTGTGGATAATGTTTGTCGATAATATTCAGTGTGTAAGGCTGCTTCAGCACAGCTTCTAAGACCACCTCACGTAAACGCTCCTTATCACAGCCGTAAGCTACTGTGAACGGTAACTTTATCCGTAAGTTCGAATCGGACATTGTCCAGTTTGTCACACTATTATTCACAAACTCTGAGTTGGGCACGATAATGTCGATATTACTATTAGTCGTCACAACAGTACTGCGGATATTGATCTCCCTCACTTCACCAACAACCCCTGTCGGTAACTCTATATAATCGCCCACCTTCATACTACGCTCGAACAGCAAAATAACCCCTGACACAAAGTTATTAATGATATTTTGCAGACCGAAACCAATACCGATACTGAGTGCACTGGCGACTAATGCCAATTTCGTCACATCAATACCTAAACTCGAAAAGCCAACAAGCAGAGCAATACCGAGCAAGACAACACTAAAAATACGGCTCAACGTAGCCACGGAAGAGGCTTGCATCCCCTTAGTGGAGCGCTCTGAAACCTTTGTTACACCTTTGCGGAATAGACGAGCAATCAGCCATCCGACAAACATGATCAACAGAAAGTTTAGGACTCCGAATGAGTCGACAGGAGTATTGTTTATGCTAAAGAGTGGAACCACCATCCAGTCTTTAAACGTTTTCCAGCTATGGCGAATGGTGTCATCGGCTTTCTCAACCAACACCTCAGCGCCACGGGCACTCATCGACAGTTTGCTTTCAACGATGGCCATTAATAACTCAAAGTCTTTGGCAAAGCGATTTAATTCATCGAGTGATTTTTGGCTTCGCTCTACTAGTGCTGCACTGCTCAGGCTTGCGTCTTGTGTATTATCAGCGGATTTTTCGGCAACATCTCTGATGGACGCTAACAACTCTTCTTCCTGACGCACTCGGTCCTGAGCCGTATCCAACCATAGCTCCAAGGCTTTGAGAGAATCCTCAGCGGCTTTCTGATGTTCGCGAACAATATCCCGCTTCTCATCACTCATCACCTGGTCGAATGAAGCAATATCGATAATGGTCTGGTTTGCGATTATTTTCCCTTGAGCCAACCTCAGCGCGGCCTCTCTGGCCAGAATATTTTGCCCCAGTACGATGCGCTGAGTGCGTGCCTCATCGGTATCCGAACCAATAGTAAGTTCGTTTGTCTTAAGGCGTTCCAACTCACTGCGGTGACTCTCCGCAATCAACTCCTGTCTGGATATCTCGCGCTCAGCTTCAACCTTTGTTTCAGGTAATACTACCAAGCGCTCAATGTGCAGTGCTTCCTGTGTTTTGAGGTGTTCAATGGCACTTTGTTGATCCTTAAGCTGCTGATCCAAAACACTATTGTTTAGGCTCAACAATGCCTGACTGAGTTGTTTATTCAACCAATCCAAGCCTTCAAGCAGATTATTCTCACCGGAATTCTGCAAACGCTTATACACAATAGCAGCGGCCACCACTTCAGCTTTTTTACCCTGAAATTCCTCATCAAGCTGGGTCAGATTAGACTGCATGAGTTGCAACTCTGACTCTGCTTTTCGCCGCTCACTTACCAGTTGTTGCACTTCAGCCAGACTGTACTGCGCCTTCTCTTCGGCGACATCGATGGGTGTGATTGGCAGGGGCGTGGTTCGCTTTTGATAATACTGTGAAAACAGTTCAGACACTTGTTGTGCCAGTTCAGCGGTTGATTCCGGTTCTTTGATATAAGCCAGATCGGCTTGGGCATCGGTGACTTTTTGCTGCAATTGTCGGGTATCCGCTTTACTGAAAGCATCCCACCACGTCGCTTCCAGACGCATCGGCCATGGTACTAAGACTGACTCTTCAGCCTCATCTTCTGCATAAACATTTGTACAAAGTAACAGTCCGCCAAGACCTACAATGAGCAAGTAGCGACAGACTGTTAACAATAATTTCAAATGCTTTCCCCAGCTAGATCAGCCTATTTTTTTAGAACGTTATTAATCAGCAAATTAACTTCATCGCCGTGTGAGACCTGTTCTTGCTCGACAAATAAATCACCATCTTGCCCAACGGCATTGCCACTTTTTGAGACCCGTGCTCCAACGATTACCGTGTCAAACATTGATAGTGTCATTTGGGGCATCATCGCCATCGAGTCATCCAATGTCACCGTTACGGGGAGGTCCTTTACCTGCAAACGACTCGCTGCAAGCGGCATAGGCGGCCCACTTTGTGCTTTAGCATAAATAAACACGCTATCTTCCGGGGATGCCTGAGATTTAAACTCTTCACTCAAGCTCACGGACAGGGTTATTTTAGCACCAGCAGCAGACTTTTCTGTCGCAGTTTCTGCCTGCCCCTGACTAACAGCAATATCTTCTGCTGTTGGAGATTTTCGAGTCACTGCTTTCCCACTAGCCGTGGCCTGTCCATTAGCCGTGTCAGCAGACGCCGTTTCAGTCTTTTCATCGCCTGCCAGCTGAGCCTTCGCTCGTTTGATTAACACATCCAGCTGAACCTGCTCTTGTAGATTGTCATTCAGCAGAGGACGTAATATCTGCCAGCGATCCAACGCCTCCTGATATTGGCCATTTTGCTCCAAGGCCATTCCGGACAACCATAAAGCAGTGGTATTTTGAGGAGCTTTTGCCAATGCCTGATTAATCAAGGTTTCCGGACGACCGGCCATTTTACCCTGTTGCTTCATTGACAGAGCATCTGCCAGCATCAACATCACATCCGGCTCTTCCGGCTGTAATCGATACAAATTTTCATACGCCTCAATCGCGCCTTCAAAACGCTGCATCATCATATATGAACGACCTAACATGTACCATCCCTGTTCATTATCAGGGTTCTTACGCAATTTATCGTGCAAGCTGGTCACGAGCTTATCGATATCAGGTTTGCCATCAGCCGTTAACGGCACTTCCGGTTTGGCATTCTCTAGCGCAAGCTGTTGGGCATTTGGTGTCCCTAAATACAGATATAAAGCAACCGCCGAAATAGGCACAAACAAAGCCAGAAAGCCTGCACTTAACCAAGATGAAGAACTTGTTTTAGGCCGCTCGACAGACTCGCTCTGACCACTCACGTCTAGCAATAAAGATTGCTCCAGTTCTTCGCGGCGCTGACTATACTGCTCACTTTCAACCTCACCGCGCTCAAAGCTTCCCTCAAGCTCAGTGAGTTGCTCGCGAACAATCTGAATATTCTGCTCTTTTCGGTCGTCAACAACCTCATCAGCTGTGCGAAATAAGGGCAATACCAAGTAGGCCACTGCCACCAGCGACAATGCCGCAATAAAAAACCAAAGCATGATTTATCCTTTATTTGTGCTTATCAAGCAGATCACGAACGGTTTCTCGTTGTGCATCGCTGAGTGTTGTTTCTGAGGGTTTGACGGATTGCGAACGCACCCAGCGTGTCACCAACCATAATGTCAGTAATAAAAACACCACTGGTCCAAGCCATAGCAACAATGTTTTTAACTGAAATGCCGGACGGTACAAAACGAAATCACCATATCGCGTCACCATATAATCGATGACATCTTTGCGGTCCCTACCCTCTTCAACCATGTCGTAGACTTGTGAACGAAGATCTTTTGCCAAATCGGCATCTGAGCCGGCAAGGTTTTGATTTTGGCAGACCAAACAACGTAACTCTTCAATCAGTCCGTTATAAGTCTCTTCGGCTTCTGCTGATTTAAAGGTCAAAATATCCGTTTCAGCTTGAACGGTAACCAACCCAGCCGTTAACGTTAGTCCCAAACACAGAGACAGAAAAAAGCGCTTCATCAGACTTTTTCCTCACGTAGTTTTAACACTAATGGCAGCAAGGTATCGCGCACAGTCTCTTGATAGACAGGCCCTGTCACCTTGTGGCGAACGATACCTTTTTTATCCACCACAAAGGTTTCCGGCACACCATACACGCCCAGATCGATACCGACCTTGCCATCATAGTCTACTGCGATATGTTGATATGGATTGCCTAATGCACCCAGCCACTTCTTAGCATTGTCAGGTTCATCTTTATAATTCAGCCCAAGCACCATCACTTTCTCAGCGTTGATAAAGTTGCTCAGTACTTCATGCTCAGCACGACAAGACACACACCATGAAGCAAAAACGTTCAGCATCCATACCTCGCCTTTAAGGTCAGCTGGCGCAATGCTTTCACCATCTTTCATCAACTCCGGCAACCTAAACTCAGGCACGGCTTTACCGATAAATGGTGATGGAACTTCACGTGGCTTTAAGCCCAGACCAATTCCCAAAAACACCACTAGCACAGCAAATATAATCAGTGGAATTAATGCACCTTTTTTCATGCCACAGCCTCATTTGCTGGTGCAACTGCACCCTTATCTGCTTTTTCATCGGTTACAACTGGCTTTGCAGCACGTCGTCTTACCAAACGATAACGTCTATCAAAGGCTGCTAAAAAGCCTCCCAGACTCATAATGGCAGCACCCATCCAAATCCAGCTCACAACGGGTTTATGATATAGCCGCACACTCCATGCATTTCCACCCAAAGGCTCACCGAGCGCAATAAATAAGTCACGGAAGAATCCACCGTCAATACCTGCTTCAGTCATTGGCATTGTTCCTTGACCATAGTTACGCTTTTCAGGGTACAAGGTACTGATTTCTTTGCCATCTCGTGTAATCAATACCTCACCGCGCTGTGCAATATAGTTCGGCCCTTTGACTTCTTTCACACCATTAAACGTGAACTGGTAGCCACTCATTTCGTAGCTTTGCCCATTCTCCAAACGCACGTCTTTTTCAGTACTGTACATTGAGGTCAGACTGATACCTGCCACGGTCACTGCCATTCCGATATGACCCAGTGCCGCACCCCATGTTGCTAATGGTAATTTGAAAGGTGACTTACCCTGCTCTTGTACCCACAGCAAAGCCGCTAAGCTCACCCAAGACGCCATAAACACCCCGATAGCCGCTTTAAAGGTAAAGCTTTCCATAAACAGTATTGGTACTAAGAAAGCAATCAGCAGGGCAAGTAGCAACAACCAGCGTACTTTAGCAAATACTCGCTCCGGCTTATCCTTTTTCCAGCGTAGGAACAAGCCAAAGCCCATGGTGACAAACAAGACAACTGATAATGGCAGCGCGATGGTATTAAAGTATGGAGGACCAACAGAGATTTTGCCCATGCCTAATGCATCTATAAACAGCGGGTATAGAGTCCCCAGCAGCACGGTCGCTGTCATCGCAATCAAAGCAATATTATTGATTAACAAGCCCATCTCGCGGGAAACCACTTCAAATGTTCCTGTAGAGCGAAGTTGTGGTGCTCTTACCGCAAATAACAGTAGCGAAGAACCAACCACCAGAATCAGGAAGATCAGGATAAACAGACCACGCTCCGGATCACTGGCGAAGGCATGCACTGATGTTAAAACACCAGAACGCACCAGAAAGGTACCTAACAAACTGAGAGAGAAGGCAAATATCGCTAACAATACAGTCCAGGACTTAAAGGCAGCACGCTTCTCAGAAACCGCTAAAGAGTGAATCAAGGCAGTACCGACTAACCAAGGCATCAGGGAGGCATTTTCGACCGGATCCCAGAACCACCAGCCGCCCCAGCCTAATTCGTAATAAGCCCACCAACTACCTAGTGCAATACCAATCGTTAGGAATACCCATGCCACATTAGTCCAAGGACGCGCCCATCGTGCCCACGCCGCATCCAACTTGCCACCTAACATCGCAGCAATAGCAAATGCGAAAGCAACAGAGAAGCCCACATATCCCATATACAACATGGGTGGGTGAATCGCCAAACCTGGGTCTTGCAGTAGTGGATTTAGTGTTTTGCCTTGCTCAGGTATCGGAAATAAGCGCTCGAAAGGATTTGAGGTCAACAGCATGAACAACAAGAATCCAACACCGATCATGCCCATCACACTAATGACACGTGCCAGCATGACTGCGGAGATACCTTTGCTGAAGAAAGATACCAAGCCAGCCCATACACCTAAAATAAGCGCCCACAGCAGCAGAGAGCCTTCATGCGCTCCCCAGACAGCCGACACTTTATAGATCGTCGGCATAAAAGTATTAGAATTATTCGCTACATAACGAACAGAAAAATCGCTTTCTAAAAATGAAATCAGCAAGCAAACAAAGGAAATTGCCAGAAACAGCAACTGTGCACGTGCCGTCGGCTTCGCCATGGCAACCCACTGTGCATTATTGGTAGCTGCTCCCAAAATAGGAAACACCGATTGAACGATCGCAACAACCAGCGCGAGTACTAAGGCAAAATGCCCTATTTCAGGGATCATTAGTATTTCACCTCAGTCTTAGTTGGGCTAGCTGCATCCGTTTTTGGGGCATGTTCTTTAGCCAGTACATCCGCAAGCTCAGGCGGCATATATTCTGCATCGTGCTTTGCCAACACCTCTTCCGCGATAAACTCATTGTTCTCAGTCAGCTTACCTTTAACCACAGCACTTTGTTCTTCTTTGAATAAGTCAGGCAGAATCTTATCGTACTTAACTGTCACTTCATTGCCTCGGTTATCCGTCACCACAAAGCTGAGATCCAGTGATGTATCACTACGAATTAAACTACCCTTTTTCACCAAACCACCAATTCTGATTAAGCGGTCTTTAGGGGCTTCACCTGCCCACACCGCCTCGGGGGCATACAAATAAGCCAGGTTGCTCTTCATAGCTTGCGTGATCATTGCTGATGCTGCGCCAACAGCGCACAAGCCGATGATGATAAAAACAATTCGTTTATGTCTTGCGGTCATGATTGATTCTCTTTTGATCTCGCGGATTCACGGCGGATCTGACGTTGAATATGTTTAACGATACTTTTGTGCTGCATATGCAGATAGATAGGCTCCAGTAACATCAAAAATAATGCGAAGCCCATCGATGACCACACATAGAAGCCGTAACCACCCATGGCGAAAAATTCTTTCATTGCATTTCCTCGAGTCTGGCAACCCAGCTAGTATGGCTTTCTCTTCTCAAAATGATGTTACGAACACGCATTAAAATCACTGTGAAGCAGTACATCCAAAAACCCAACGTCGTGACCAGCATGCCAATCAAAATATTGGATTCCACTCGCTCTAGTGAAGACTCCTGATGCAAGGAAGCACACTCATTTGGGTTCGGGCAATTAATGGAGTAATAAATCACTGGCACTATCGCCAAACCGACCATGGCTAATACTGCAGAAGCACGATCCGAACGTCGGGTATCTTCGATGGAAGATTGTAGCGCTAAATAGCCGATATATAAAAATAACAGAATAAGCTGTGTGGTCATTCGGGGATCCCAATCCCACCAGGTTCCCCAACTGGTTTGTCCCCAAAATGCACCAGTCCACAGAGATATGGCGGTCATAATTCCACCCGTTACGGCAGTTGCGGACGCCATCATATAGGAGACACGTGTGTTAAAGATCAAGCCGAGCACCGCCCAGGCGACCATAACCACGTACAGCCACATAGCCATCCATGCACTAGACACATGGACGTAGATAATTTTGTAATATTGTTTTTGATCACTCAGCACTTCTGGTGTTTGGAAAAAGCCCCAATACAGGCCACCCAGGGTCAGTACAATTGCCAATGTCATAAACACAGGAACCATCTTTCCTGCCAGAGGATAAAAGCTGGATGGTGCTGAGTATTTAAACCAATTTATAGCCATAGAGGTCTGTAATCCTATTCCACCGAAATACGCAATGCCGCTGCGGTAGCCCACGGCGCGAAAACCAATGCCAGCAGCAAAAACGCTGACAACAATAAATAGTATGCCTGTAATGGAACGTCACCTTGCATACTCGCAGAGATTGCTCCGGCACCATATACCAATACCGGTATATACAGCGGTAATACCAGTAAAGAGATCAATACGCCACCGCCGCGCAATCCTAGTGTCAATGCTGCGCCAATTGCACCAATCATACTTAACACCGGTGTCCCAATCAGTAGCACCAGCATCAAGGTGCCAATCGTCGGGAGTGACAGATGATATTGCAAGCCTGCCAATGGTGCGATCAATACCAAAGGTAATCCCGTCAGCAACCAGTGTGCGATGACTTTGGCAAATACCAACACCGACAGCGGCTGAGGCGTCATTAGCATTTGCTCTAAGGTACCGTCAGCAAAGTCATTAGCAAAGATACGTTCCAGCGCCAAAGTAGATGCAAGCAATGCTGCTACCCATACCACTCCCGGTGCAATTTTACGTAACGTATCTGCTTCAAAACCTACGCCCAGCGGGAAAATACTGATAACAATGACGAAGAAGAACAGCACCGTAAAGACATCACTTTTGCGACGAAGGGCCAACATCAGATCTCGCTTCAACAGCGTTAAAAATGATTTAAACATAACGATCCAATGATAGCCGCTGCATTTTTGTTTCAGGTAAAGGCACTGCCTGATGCGTTGTGAGTATCACCATGCCGCCATCCTGCACATGCTGGACAATGATCGATTGCAATAATTCCACGGCTGCCACGTCAAGGGCTACAAATGGCTCATCCAACACCCATAATGGGGCTTCATTAATAAGTAAACGGCTCAGTGCAACTCGTCGCTTTTGACCCTGAGACAGTTTTCGGACCGGTACATCTTCGTAGCCTGCCAGTCCCATTTTTGCCAATGCTATTTCAATCACTTCCTCTGAAACATTCTGCCCAACCAAGCGGGATAATACCTGCAAATTTTCAAGGGGATTGAGATCTAGTTTTAGCGCATTTTGGTGACCTAGATAAAATAACTCCCGATAGTAAACTTCCGGTGTTTTTCTTATCGACTCGCCACGCCACAATATCTCGCCTTCATCCGCCATGAATAAACCACATAGCGTCCGTAATAGTGTCGTTTTTCCACTGCCATTTTTGCCTTCGAGCCGCAGTAGCTGGCCTGCCTGCAACTCCAGAGACAAGTCCTGAAACAGGCACAAATCACCGCGGCTGCATTGCAACTGTTTTACGGATAACGTCACGATTGATACTTCGACAGTAGATAAAGAGTGCGATTATATAAGAAGCACCGTTGTAATGAAATGCGTGGTCTCATTGCGAAATATTCCATATTAGTTTAGGCAATAGTCGCCTGATGCTTGAAATTGGTAGGGACAGAACCATATAGTATCGGCAATTCTAAATTTAATTAACGGACGAAGTCATGATACACATCAAAAAAGCGGTTTCTTATTCAATGGTTGGAAGTCTGGGACTCACTGTAGTTGCGGGTCTTCAGGGCTGCGCGCCAGATGTGCCAGAGCAGCCGGCTCAACAGCCACAAACTCAACAAGAAATCGCACAACTTGAACAAGACCTCCAAACCCAGAATTACTTTTTGGTGATTGAGCAAATCTCAGCGAACCCGGACAAGTATGAGCTGGCTGAGCGTCACCAAACATCAGGCCCAACCCGTGCCGTGTTAAAAACTATGGACGGTAACGAAAAGATTCTTAGCAACGAAGAATTAACCGCGCTGGCAAAAGCAGAAGCTGAAAAAGTAGAAGCCGGCACATCAGAACTGACTAAAGAACCAACCGCGAGTGCGGGTGGTGGTTTAGGTCTGGGAGAAATGATTCTGGCCAGTGCTGCTGGCTCTCTAATCGGTGGAATGATCGCTAATAAGCTAGCCAATAACGCAAACGCAAAAGCGCGGACCAGTGCGAGCACACGTCCGGCAGCAACTGTTTCAAGTGCCAATCAGCGCGCGCGCTCAGCACCCAAAGCGTCAGCTAAACCACGCACTGGGTTTGGTGGTGGTACTCGCAGCACCTCATCAAGTTCACGTACCGGCTCTTTCGGAGGTTAATCTGTGCTAACAACCCAACAGATAGAACCTGTTAGTGAAGCACTAATGGAAGAAATTGGTTTTACCTGGCACACAGACCCTGATGGGTCTGCTTATGTTGCGCCGGAGTTATTACCCGTTTCTGAGCAAGAAGCCGAAGCTTACTATGCAGCAGCTAATGAACTTTACGATATGTTCGCTGAAGCCGGGCAACATATTATTGATAATGACCTGTTTGAAGAACTAGGCATTCCTGAAAGCATGATTCAGTTGATTAAACTCAGCTGGGATGATGATGATTGGCACCTGTATGGGCGCTTTGACTTTGCTGGTGGCATCGATGGTAAACCCATAAAACTGTTGGAATTCAATGCCGACACGCCTACCAGCTTGTTTGAAACCTGCATTATCCAGTGGGCTTTACTGAAAAGTAATGGCATGGATGAAGAAGCACAGTTTAACAATGCCTATGAAATGATTCGTGATAATTTCCGTCGCCTCATCACTAACGATGACGGCTTGGAAAAGTTCGATGAGTACTATAACGGTGAGCGGATTTTATTCTCTAGCGTACGCGATTTACCTGAGGATGAGCAAACCACCCGATTATTACAACGTATTGCAATTGACGCAGGTTACAGTACTGATTTTTGCTATATCGATGAGGCCGGCTTCCTTCCGGATGAAGGCGTCTTTAATAAAGATCAGGAGTTAACTAACTTCTGGTTTAAATTATGGCCTTGGGAAGACATGGCAGCGGATGAGCCTGAGTTAATTGATTTACTCACAGAAACCGCACGCAAGCGTACCAGCGTATTTATCAACCCGGCTTACACTTTGATGTTCCAGAGCAAGGGCATTTTAAAAGTGTTGTATGACTTGTTCCCTGATTCACCGTACTTGCTGGCAACCGACTACCAACCTTTAGAAGGTGTGAAACAGGTATCAAAGCCAGTGTTTGGCCGGGAAGGTGCAAACGTGGCCATACTCGATCAACAAGGTGGCGTCGAAGAATCTACCGATGGCCCTTATGATGTTCACCCGATGGTGTATCAGGAGTACGCAGAGCTGGCGAGTGATAGTGAAGGCCGCGCTTATCAGGCAGGTGTATTCTTTGCCTGGGAAGCTTGTGGTCTGGGATTCCGCCGTGGCCCTAAAATCCTGAATGACACTGCTACTTTTGTCCCTCACGTAATCCGGTAAGCACTCCGCTTCGCCCACGTCAGTGTTGGCACCATAAAAAATGCTCCGCCAGTAGGGTGGCGGAGCATTAAACTCCCTAACAACTTATAATTTTTGCTTATGGTGGCTGCCAATTCCCATCTGTTAGTGGTTCAGCATCGCAAAGGCGTTTCGATACTGCTAACAGAGATAATCACCAACCGTAGTGGGACTCACACTTACCCAATCCAGTGCATAATCTACAAAACACGCTCTAAACTCGTCCTTTGAGTTTACCTTGAATTAGTGAAGACTTCACCCATAAAAAAGAGGAATTCAGGAAGAAAAAAAACATTAAAAGGTAATTTAGCTAGATTAACAAACAAATAAACACCATTATAAGCCTAACATAGAAAAATATCTTTTAAGTAAACTTTATTCCAGCAACTAAAATCAACGCTCGTACTACATTACAAGCTAAGATAACCCTCTCACCAAGATAGGCCACTCCCTAGTTCAAGATAGGCCACTCCCTAGTTTTAGGTATCCAGCCAAACTTATGCCCCCACTGATACGAGTGACCCTCACTCAAACCAGCGAACTGTGCTAGTGTTGAGACCGTACCTCTTTCTATCAGTACACTTATTCTATGTAGACGACATGACCTATGAGTGAAGAAGAGAAAACCTCCATTTCAGTCATGCTAGTAGAAGATGACGATCTTATCCGTGCACGTCTGTCTGGCGTAGTTGAGGATAATGATCAGCTCAGCTTACTGGCAAGCTGTGCAACGGTATCAAGCGCCAAGTCGGTCCTGAATCAGTCGGTACCTGACGTGCTACTTGTGGACTTAGACCTGCCGGACGGCAACGGCCTGGAGCTTATTCAACTAGTGAATCAATCCGGTCACGATACTGCGATTATGGTGATCAGCGTGTTTGGTGATGAAAATCATATCCTGAAAGCGATTGCTGCTGGTGCAAGTGGTTATCTGCTCAAAGACGATGAGTCGATCCAAATCGAAACAGCTATTATCGACTTAGCTGCTGGTGGAGCACCCATTAGCCCCAGCATTGCACGACATCTGATGAAACATTTCCGCCCTGAAGAACAACTGCTGGAAAAGCTGACGAAGCGAGAACAGCAAGTTCTGCAAAAAGTGGCCAAAGGCTACACCTCGCAGGAAATAGCTGAAATGGAGGGTCTGTCCTACCACACCGTGGCAACTCACGTTAAAAATATCTACCGGAAGTTATCGGTTAATTCCAGGGCTGAAGCAGTGTTCGAGGCCTTAAAGATGAATCTAATCTAAGCGCTATGTTAAGGAGGTTAATTAGCCCAGGGCACAATATTGGACACTCCATGAGAGCTTGGCTGGCCTTCTTTTTCATCTACCTGATCGGCGCTATTTATTTCAGCTACTTCTGGCTGCCCGAGCTACCCGAACAATTACGACTCAGTGAAGCACACGTCATTGCATCGCCAGTGACAGACCCGGAAGCACTACCACTTCTGGATAAAAAAACTGTCACCCTGCCCGACTGGGACACTCCTGGACAGTTAAATGCGACGAGTCTTTGGTACTTAGTGTCCTTTAGCACTAACAATGTGGCCAACCAAAAGCATGCGGTTTATCTACCAAGACTCTCACAAAACGCCGAGATTTACTTAAATAAGCAGTGGTTAGGCAACGGCGGCAGTATGCGCCAACCAGTGACGCGTAACCGAAATCATAATCTGATATTCAATTTTGATAGCAGTCTGCTGCAACAGGTAAACACTCTGGCGATTCATCTTGTCGGGGAAGTTCCTCAAAAGAATTACTTGGGTGATGTTTACATTGGCCCTGAGCAGCTGCTAAAAAATCATGCCTCACTGAATAAACATCTGCATATCGACTTAGTCATGGTGATCACCTTATGCCTGTTGTTCAGTAGTATTTTTATTAGTATTTTGTGGTTACTGAGACAGTCAGACACCTACTATTTGTGGTACGCCATCTTCTCATTGCTTTGGGTATTTCACGACTACAACCATTTTCTCAGAAACCTCCCCATACCCACAGTACTTTGGGAAACGCTGTCACCTATTGCGTTTGGCTACTCCATGCTGTCTGTCATCTTATTTATTCATCGCTACGAGGGACGCTTCTCCGTAAAAGCCGAACGGAGCCTACTTACTTATGTTGGCACCCTTACCCTGCCTTTTCTCTGGCAAGACCTCGACTGGATCATGTTTTATGCCTACTTTATCTGGAGTCCAGCCATTGCACTGATGGGTATTTACGCACTGTATTTTTTATATGATCACTACGCGCGAACCAAACAAGATCGACTAGTCCCTATTTTTATGGGAGGTTTCGCCATTATTGTCTTTGGCAGCCATGACTTATTACTGGCCTTGGAGGTTCTCCCCAAGCAGTCACCCTATATGATTCACTTCGCGGCTTTATTAGTGGTTGTTGTTATTGCGACCACACTAATCACACGCTTTGTACAAAGTATGAATGTCGTAGAGCATTACAATCGGCAATTACAAGCTGAGGTACATCGCAATACCAGTGATATGGAATACAGTTACCGCCAAGTACAAAAGCTAATGCGTAAATACACTGTAGCTGAAGAACGCCAGCGAATCATGCGCGACATACACGATGGTATAGGAGGACAGCTGGTCGCCATACTGGCAAACCTGGACTCGGGAAAAGTCGCACAGACCCAACTCAAAGCTGATATAAAATACGCACTGCAGGATTTGAGAATGGTGATTGACTCTTTGGATGAGGAGTCTGATGACTTACCGACGCTACTTGGCATGCTGAGAATGCGACTTTCTGATCAGTTCGCCAATGCCAAACTCAAGCTTCATTGGCGGGTGGAGGAGTTGCCGAGGATTGATAATTTTGGACCGGCAAAGGTTTTGAATACCATGCGGATTATCCAAGAAGCAATCACAAACGCTATTAAGCACAGTGATGCAGATAACCTCACGATTTCTACCGAGTTGATTTCGAAACAGGATGGAACTCAATATGCCTGTATTATCGTCAATGATGATGGATGCGGGACCCTACCGACTAAAGTAACCGGGCGTGGTCTACTGAATATGCAAAAGCGAGCTGACTTGATTGGAGGAGAGCTTTTTATCGATGCCACAATCAATGCAGGTGTCTCGGTACGCTTAGAAATACCTGTCAGTCAACACCTATGACGCTGTCAGACACTTAAAACAAGTGCCTGACAGTAATTTCAGACAGCTTACTTCGGCTTATAACCTTTCTGGAACTCGGTTACAAACGTTGTTAATGCGGCTAGTTCTTTAGAGTCCCAGGCAAATGGTTCTGCAGCCATCGGTGACATCATACAGAACTGTACAATTTGCTCAGCGTCGACCATCAGATCAACACCTATTTGGGCTTTGACCATTGAGATTTTGTGGGGGTACGGCAGTGCAAAGCTGGCACTTAATGTGTTGTAACCGGTATGACACGTTGCACATGACAGACCATTCGAACTGATTGATTTATCTTCCCAAAGCTTAGCGCCATAGGCTAACAATTCGTTCTTATCGCCTTCGTAGGCTTTCACACCTTCAGGGCGCGTTATGCTCTCTACAGTGATTCCACCTGCTGCACATGGGTTTTTAGCAGCACATGGATTCTTAGCAGCGCATGGATTCTTAGCAGCGCATGGATTTGCTGCTGCCAGAACAATAGGATTTGCTAATTTCTCAGCAAGAACAGGGGCAGAAATCGCCGTTACACCGACAAATGCAGCAGCAACCGCCATTGACACTGGCGTCATCTTAAACGTTTTTTTCATCTTCTCTTCTCCGGAAGCCTACTCAGCAAGGCCTGTTGTATTTGGTCAATCTTGCGATCAACATTAATTGTTATATAACTTGTTATTTCCAGATTTCGATCTTCAAAAACATCTTGATCAGGATGCTGCGTTTTCCATTGTTCAATGGTGCGATCACGCTCATTCAACAACTCAATCATTTCAAACTTGTAAAGCCGAAACATTGAGCTAATCCATTGATTCACTGCAAGATTAGGAAAGGCATGATCAACCTCAAAGGTATCCAGCATTGTCACTACATCCTCAGCCTTGTACCACGTCTCTCCTGTTACCCAACGGTTGGTTGTGAACAACCCCATTGGCTCACCATCCTGAGTCATGGAAATACAAACCAGATGGGATAATGCATCTTGGCCAGCAGGCCAGACCTCATTCCCCGTATTATCAACAGGCACAACATGTTTGGGCATACCAGCAGCCCGCATGAACGTATGGAAATGACCATACTCTTCATTCAAACCTCGGTGCGTATGAAAATAATATTGGGATTTGGAATCTGCGTCATACACATCATCCTGCGGGTAATGCGAGAGTTCGTAAAATTCACCCTGCCCTTTCAGGCATTCTCCAACCAGATTTAGCGACGCCTTATTCAGGGTAGACATGGACTCATGTACCTGTGACCCTGCGTTCGCCAATATCTCGAGTGTTGAAATAGGTAAAGAAGACAACTCAGTCATAATCAAAAAATCTTTCCAGATGAAATCCTGATCTGTATACGCGGGGTCATTTTAATTAGATGCAGGATTGTCAGATTTGTGAAGGTTTAAATACACAGCTAGTCAAGAAAACCTCTCCTTGTTCAAGGATTTTCAGCGTTGATAATGAACGGTCAGGCCAGTTATGTGCATTTAATGGATGAGACACCGGCTCAAAACAAAAAAAGTCCTCGCGATTATTTCTTGAGTAAATATGGCAATACGATAAGGCCTCATCTGCCTGAATATTGAGTTGTAATTGCCTTGACGGCCAACTGATCAATGCCTCACGACTCCAGCCTGTAAAACAATGATCAAATCCATCTTTTGGCAGATGCTGCTGAGTCCTGAAGTCCCACTCTGGCACCTCCTCTAATGAAACGCTCTTGACCGGCAATTGTGACTGATCAGTCAGAATAACCGTCTCGGTCGATGTTGTTAACAAAGTATCCGGTTCTTGTATAAACCAAGGATGCAGACCAACACCATAGGGCAAACGGATATTACTCAGGTTCTTGACTGATAATTTCACCGCTAAGTCCGCCCCATGCAGTACATAAGTGACCTCAGCCAAATAGTGAAAAGGCGTAAGTGATGTTGATTCCAGTGTCAGGGTCACCGAAGATTCTGTTTGCGCTTTCAACGTCCAGACCTGTTGAAAAGCATTCCCATGCAGCGGCAGCGCATCACCTTCACGATTAGGTGCCAATGGATAAAACACATCATCGACATAAAAGCCGCCATCTGAAATACGGTTACACCACGGCAGCATGATATTACAGGCCATATCAAACTCATCAGCGGCATCTGTCGGTGCCGGCCTGAATACCGCCCGGCCATCGACTAAATTATAACTAGCAACAGCTGCGCCAAGATCTTCCCTGACTTGTACTCTGGCTTGTGACGTACTAATTTCAAACATGGCAACCTCCTTTATAAAGCACTTGATACCCGGTTAATCAGCTTCAGAATCATACGTCATTCCCAGCTACATCAGAATAAATCTGTACACATTCGAATCTGTTTTTGAAACGTCGACGTATAAGCAGTCATGTCGGGGTTGAACTTCCCTACACTCCACTTTTGGCCCCGACCTTTTTTACTACCAATGAGAACACCATCATGCCTAACATTAAAAAAATTCTTCTCTGGCCTCTGGCATTCCTTCTTAGCTTTTTTATCAGTAGCAGTGCATATGCAATAGACCCTATCCATAGCAACTTATTTGGAAGTGCCATCGATGGCTACGATCCTGTTGCCTATTTCAAAGATAATAAAGCGGTTGAAGGTGACAATGATTTTGTCCACGAATGGAACGGTGCCAAGTGGTACTTTAGTAGCGAGGAAAACAAACAGGACTTTATAGCAGACCCTGAAAAATATGCCCCTCAATACGGTGGCTACTGTGCATGGGCAGTTGCTCAGGGGTCCGCTGTAAAAACAGACCCTGAAGCTTGGCACATAGAAGACGGTAAACTGTACCTGAACTACGACAAGAACGTTCAGGCACAATGGAGCCAGGATATTCTGGGCAACATTAAAGCAGCTGATGCAAAATGGCCTGCACTCTTAGCAGAATAATCTACCAACCAGCTGCCCTAATCGTCTTATGCTTTTAGGTCAGCTGGAATTTCACACACAGGAATCGGATTCATCTTATGCTGATTCGCACGATTCAAACGCGTGTATATCGCCAATACTTCTTTCTCACGTTCTGATAATGATGATTCCGGCTGCTTAGCTGAGTCGTACTCCATCGCCCACTCAAGTTCCGGATAAGATGCACCGATCTGGTCCTCATCAGAACGATCATCACCCCACAAACCATCCGTCGGTTTTGCCACCTGAATAGCCTCGATAACACCAAGCGTTTTTGCTAATGAAAACACCTCTGTCTTCATCAGATCAGCGATCGGGCTGATATCGACCCCACCATCACCATACTTCGTATAGAAGCCAACACCAAAGTCTTCCACCTTGTTTCCAGTACCTGCCACGATGTAATTATGCAGCCCGGCAAAATAATACAGGCTAGTCATTCTCAGACGGGCACGTGCATTTGCCAAAGACAGGAAACGGTCTTCTTCCTTCTCGACCGCTGGTAAGCTAGCGATGAACTGATCAAACACCGGTGTTAAATCAACCTCTACCGATGACACATTAGGATACTTCGCTTCAAGCTCAGAAATATGCTCCCGCGCTCTGGTGACTTGTGAGGCAGCTTGATGAATCGGCATCTCCAAACATAACGTCGGTAAGCCAGTTTTAGCCGCTAGTGTTGAGGTTAGCGCCGAGTCAATACCGCCTGACACGCCGACCACAAAACCTTTGGTACGGGATTTTTCAACATAGTCTTTCATCCACGCTACTATGTGTTCTATTACTGCTTCGTTATTCATTGAGCCATGCCCTAACTTTGAGAGTAAGTCACTATGGTAAGCAATAATCAGGAATAAATCACCTCACTTTGATTCATCTCCAGAGGCGAGGATTTTACTAAATAACGCGAAATATCAGAACAATCAACGCCAGAACAGTGACAATAAAGTATTTACGCCTACCCACAAAGGAGTAGTATTAAATCAGGAAATCGAGAAATACCTTTACGAGGATAATCATCATGAATCTGAACACGACAGATCAGATCGTAGAAGAATTAAACCGCAAAGTAAGTGACTCCAATCAGCAACTCAGTGCTAACTTCAGTTGGCTCAAGACTGAAATGAGCCCTTACTTCCTGAGACTAAATCAAGATGAATCCGATGCATTATCACTGCTGGCCCTAAGCCTGCATAATCTGGAACGATTTACCCGACTGACACTGGTCGACAGACCTGACTGCCTAATGTTGGCTCAGGTTGATGAAAAAGGGTCGCTGTATCACACACTTCATGACCTGCCCGAACGTAATATCAAATATTTAGAAATCACGACTTCTTTTTCGCCGCTGCCGGGCTGTGATAAGAATTTAGAAGTGATGCGTTGTGATTTCAGCCTTGACACTGAGACGCCAATTACAGAAAAAACAATCACTCAGATCCCCGAAGCAATCAGTCAGCAAGTGACGGATGCGATGCTCGTTTTAGATGCTGAGTTTAATCTCACTGAAGTGCCCGGACTTCTGCAAACCTTGTGGCTCAATGACGAAGAGTATGTTCGTGACTCTCCGGCAGATCGGGTAGCACGTTTATTACACCTATTCCATGCCACAGAACACAATGGCGGTATTTATCTTCGCCGTGAAACGACTAATCATGATGAGTATCGAATTTCATTTGGGGTTACTAACCCGCCTCATTCTGGTTTTCTTTCACAGCTACTGGAGGTTTTTCAACGCCTCAACATCAGTGTAAAGCGTTCTTATGCGTTGACCATTCACAGTGGAATTTCTCCTTACTTCTTGTCAACATTCTATGTCAAACCACGCGATAAACAACCACTCAATGCCGGAAGCCCGCTGTATTCTTTACTCAAACGTGAGCTTTATAACACTCAAATATTATCCACCGCGTCGACCAGCTACGGACAGCTTGTAGAAACCGGAATGATGACGGGTAATGATGCTACTCTGGTCTCGGCGATGATTGGCTTTTGCCACACTAATCTCGCTCATAGCGCACCGGATATTTATGACTTGGAAAGCATTATGCCAGCTTTTCATAATAACCCTGACATCACCACACAGCTGGTCAAACTCTTTTACACACGTTTTGACCCGGAGCTAGACACGCTAAGCCGTAAGGATGACTACGAAAGTACGCTCAAACAGACGCTGGAATTTGTTGAGTCCTTCAATTCGGGCCGCAGAGTTTTGGATAACTATCGTCGTACTATTTTCCGCTGTGCGACATCCTTTATTCGCTTCTGTCTGAAGACCAATTTCTTTGTACCAGAAAAGCACGCGCTCGCGTTTAGATTAGATCCAAAATATCTTGAAGACTTAGAGCCTCATTTTACTAAAGACCTTCCTGCTGATCGTCCGTTCCGTATCACATACTTCGCAGGGCGTCGCGGATCTGGTTATCACATTGGTTTTTCTGATATTGCGCGCGGTGGATGGCGTACCCTGATCACTCAAAGTCGTGACGATTACATCACGAGTGCAAGCACTATCTTTAAAGAAAACTATGTACTGGCCCATACACAACATTTAAAAAATAAAGATATTTATGAAGGTGGCTCCAAAATGGTGGCCATATTAAATATCGATCCTCGCTCAACCGCAGAACAAAGACAGCAGTACTTATATAAACTGCAGTTTGGATTTATCAATGCCTTTTTGGATCTGTACATCACTGAAGGTGGTTTAGCGAAAGACACCCGTGTCGTTGACTATTATGGTCAGGATGAGCCCATTGAATTGGGCCCTGATGAAAACATGCATAACGTGATGATCGAGCTGATTGCCAAAACAGCAGCAGACAGAGGCTATGTGCTTGGCAGCGGTATTATGTCGAGCAAATTAGTCGGCATTAATCATAAAGACTACGGTGTTACCTCAATCGGTGTCATTCGATTTGCTGAAGTGACCATGCAGGAAATGGGCATAAATATGCACAATGACCCGTTCAGTGTGAAATTTACTGGCGGACCAAATGGCGATGTGGCGGGCAATGCTATGCGTCTACTGTATGAGCGTTGCCCATTAGTCCAGATCAAACTGATCATTGATGGCAGCGGTGCGTTGTTTGACCCTGAAGGACTCGATAAAGCAGCGATGAGTAACGTTGTTCTTAAGTCCGATGTGGAAGCATTTGATACCACTGCGTTGCACACGGGTGGATTTATGATCTACCGCACGCAGACACAAAAGCAAGGCATGAGTGTTCTTTATCGCAAAGTCACCATGACAGATAACGGTCCGGAGGAAGAATGGATATCAACAGATGCCTTCTACAAACTCTTTAACAACTTAGTATTTACCGTTGAAACCGATTTGTTTATTCCTGCCGGTGGGCGACCTGAGACAATTGATAGCAGCAATGTTGAGCGTTTCCTTAAGGAAGATGGTAAGCCAAGCGCACAAGTCATTATCGAGGGCGCTAACTCGTTTATCACACCACCAGCGCGAACTTTTCTCCAGCAAAATGGCGTGGTGATTATGCGGGATGCATCCGCTAATAAATGCGGTGTTATCTCCTCGTCCTACGAGATTATTGCCAACCTGATGTTTAGTGATGAAGAGTTTCTTGCCTGCAAAGAGGAATATGTCGCTGACGTTATCGATATCCTGAACCACATGGCTGAGCAAGAAGCACGTGCCATTCTAAAGCGGCATCGTGAACTCAAAGGAACGATCACTTATACTGACCTTTCAAATAAGATTAGCCGCGAAATCAATCAGCACTATGCCAGAATGTTTGAATTCTTTCAGGCAAATCCGGAGCGCTGCGGTCGACCTGATCACCGTAAGGCTTTACGCACTCACATGCCGGCATTGATCCAAAATAATCCGGGGCTGCATGATCGCATCGACCGTCTACCGGAAAAGGTGAAGTATGCCATTCTCGCCAGTAAGTTGGCGTCTGCGATGGTTTACGCAGGTAATGATGATAGCTTGTACGAGGACCTGATTGATGCCCAGTTAAAACGCATCGACTCAAACTAAACAAACCATCGATATGGGGTAAGTGTCACTCAAATGGCATTTACCCCTGTCATCGGAAAATAAAATACACCAATAGTTCAGCTGTTAAACTAAGTCATATCACTAACAATAATAACGGTTGATCATGAATATCGGACTGATTCTATTCGCTTCCATTATCGTCGCCCCTTTACTCTGGGCAATCGCTATCTATAACCAATTAGTCGCGCTTAAAAATAATGCGAAGAAGTCCTGGAGCAATATTGATGTACTGCTTAAGCAGCGAAACAGTGAGCTACCTAAGCTGATCGATACCTGTAAACAGCATATGCAGTATGAACAAGAAACACTAGTTCGCGTGGTTGCTGCCAGACAAAATGCAGAAGCGGCGCTAAAAGCGGGTGATATGCAGGCGTTAAGCGGCGCTGAGCATCAACTGGAAAGTAGCTTGATGAAGCTATTTGCTGTCGCAGAAGACTACCCGGAGCTCAAAGCGAGTGATGCATTCCTGCGCTTGCAAACACGTATTACTTCACTGGAAGACAGCGTCTCAGATCGTCGTGAGTTTTATAATGAAACCGCAGCGGTTATGAATACTCGTCGTGAACAATTCCCCGATAACATTGTAGCGAATGTGTTCAACTTTGAAGAATTCCAACTAATGGAGTTTCAACTTGACGAACTTGGCGATATCTCTGTTGCTAACCAATTCCAGTAAACCTAAATAACTCAGACATTTATTAGTATGTACTTGTTTGCTTTTCGTGGAATGCTTGTGGCTATTTTCAGCAGCTTTCTCTATCCGGCTGCTGCACTATGTTTTCTTTGGTTAATTCCAAGAGAGCAAACTAGCAATGTCTTAGTTATTCTCTCTATATTAAGCTTAATCGCCTCACTCATCTTGTTTAGAAGGTGGCGCACCCTTAATGACACAGCAACATCAACCCTTAGAACGGTATCACAGGGTTACACAGAGCTAATTGGTTCAGCCATGACCTTTCCGGGTGAAACAGGCCCCGGACCACTTCATCTACCACCGGTGGTTTGGTTTAGCACACCTAATCAAACCAGCAATCAACATTTTTTAATCAATGATGAATTCGGTAGTTGCACGATTGCCCCCCGCCAAGCTGAGATTATCACCCCACTTCATTACCGAAGTCAGAATACATTTCGGGCTATTTTTCCCGGACAAACTGTTTATGTGTTAGGGCAATTAACAACAGTCAGTGGCCACAAAACTGATTTACAGAAACGTGAAGCCGTTCTGAGTTTATTAGGAAGCTGGAAAAAGGATCAACATGAAATGCTTCGCAGGTTCGACAAGAATGGTGATGGAAGGATTGATTCACAAGAGCTGCTCGTTGCCAGAGGCGCTGCAGAGCACACGATCGATGACCATCTGGATTATGAATACCAACAGGCTGCAACCCATCTTGTGGACAAACCGAAAGATGGACGCCCATTTATTCTATCGAGTATTCCACTTGACCAACTATTAAAACGTTATTCAATGATGATGCTGGGGCATCTTATTGCCTGGCCGGTGCTGGGAGCGTTGGCCTTAGTTTTTTCTGGATAACTCTGTTCAAGCTAACACTCCCAAACTAATAACTTCTTTTACTCTGCGAGCAAAAAGCGCAACACTAATTCACGTCTTTTATTCTTTCCTCCCAAATTCTTAAGAGGCTCTACATCACCATGCATGATAGCCAGACGCTTCATGATAAAGCTTCGGATAGCGGTGTGGGAAATTTCACTCAAATACTCATTATTCAAGCTCCCTTCCCGTAAAGCATCCAAGGCTGGCACCAGATTCCGTTTAGCAATATTTTGTTGCTCATAGCTCGGCTGGCCTAGAGGATGTCCTTTACTTCGACCTTCTGTATACTCTTCGTAGCGCAGTCTCAACCATGCCTGTAACTGCAAAGCACCTGTAGGATCAGTTTCTGCATAGTCAGCGTAAGTCATGCCGCTGAAATCATTTAAATATGCATGATAATGGAAATTCCTGATTCCCAGCGATAAATGAGCAATGTCAGATGGAATGTTTCCGCGTAAGTCACTTATCAGCAGCTCACTTACCTTTCCATCGCTGCCAATCAGCTTATTGGCGTCAGATCCAGTATCAACTTCACCATATTCTACAACTTCATGTCCTTTTTCATGAGCGAACGACAGTATCGTTACCACACCGTCATCAGCCATATTCCCGCCTATTCGCGCTGGATAGAGAAGTACCTGAGGAGCATCATTACCGTCAACCTGCCGTAAAGTATTTCCGGAAATCACTCCACCGGTCAGAAGACCCGCTATCGAAATAGAATGTGAGCCTTTCGTAGTAATGTCATTATTAATTATTCGCAGATTACGATGCATTCCATCACTTGCGAATATTCCTTGCAATGGCCCGTTTGGTGCAACAATTTGACAACTACGAATGCAAACATCACTCATTATGGTGCCTGCTAACTGGTCTCCAATTCGCCGCTTTTTGCCATTCACTATCTTATGCTTAGCTGGCGGTATTAATTGGATGGCATCACGATGTGCATCATCGTAGGTACGGTGGTCAGTAATTTTTAAATTATTCACCATCACATTGTCATGCCAAACTCTTACAGCATCCGTCTGAGCCTCTTCTACTAACTCAATGTCATGCTTGCCAGAGAATAGTACCGTTGTTTCACCAATTTCTTCATCGCTCTCCCAGCCCATGCAGCTGGCATGACAAGTCTCCTCATCCAATATATACAAGCATTCGTGCTGACGGTTAGGAGGTGTGAGAAATACCTCATTAGATGCTGCAAGCTCAGTCAATGTCACTGGTAGTTTATCTAGCACTTGCTGTGCTTTATTAGCGCGCTCGGTATAATTTTTGAAATTGGTTTTAGCAGTTGAAATCTTTAACGCGACATCGTTATCCGACTTTTCAATGGCTTCTAAACGCTTTATATAAGCTGGAAGGTAGTGCTCACTATTCGGATTTAAATATTTCTCTGTTTGCTCAATCGCTTCCCTTGCTTTCTTCAATTCACGAACATGATGATGATAAAGCGTGTGTGTTGTAATGAGGCCATTATCCATAATAACTCCCTTTTATTAGGCTGGTTTCTACTATAGCCGATTGGTCGTAGTGATGAGGCATTTAGTTTGAAACGACCACTGATATTCTTCACATAACAAAACAGATAGTTCAAAGATAACGACTAACACGCTGACTACCAAGCATCCCGCCCTGCGTAATGCTATGTCATCTATTCCGGGCATAAAAAAAGCCCTGTCACAGACTAAACTGCAACAGGGCTTCCTATTAAATCCTGGCAATGACCTACTTTCACATGGGGAAGCCCCACACTATCATCGGCGATGACACTTTTCACTTCTGAGTTCGGGATGGGATCAGGTGGTTCAATGTCTCTATGGTTACCAGGAAAACCGGTGTGTGATGCTGTCGCCCCCTCAGGAGTCACACCATCACGAATAAGTAATAATCCAGCAGTCT
>NZ_QGKM01000042.1 GCF_003172875.1 Leucothrix pacifica
GCGCATTCGTGCCTCTGCGCAGTCGTTATCATCGCTAAGCTTGCGTTACGGCGTAGGATAATTAAACACTCCGAAGAAAGGAGAGCAGGACGGTTTAGTTAGGTGGGATTTAAAAGCGTGTTTATCACGAAGAAGAGTTGAACCACTGAATTACAGACGAGCGAAAGCCGGACAAAGTGCCCAGAAAAAACATTGTAGTATTAGTTATCCGTAGGGGAGACCCCTACACCCCCTAATCAGGACACCACCCAGTAGAATCAAACAACTGTGCCAACTCGTCAAAGGTACAACCGCGAAGGGTAGCGGAGTACAGCGACAAACCCGACCCCACATGACCACCGAACTTGCACAATTTCCAAATACGAACCATATCAACAGCAGCCCTGCATGCATCACCCCCCCTAGCATAAAAGACCCTGAACACAGGACGCAAACCACCCCAACAACCCCAGAACCGACCCACATTTTGATATTCTTCAGGCACATCCTTTTGCTGACTTTTAACAGCATACTTACACGCATAATAACTAGCAGCATGCTGGTTACGCATCCATTCAAGACACGGACGACCCGACAACCTGCCCAAGTGCCAGTCTAAGTGTTTCTCATCACCAGAACCAACCACCTCATACCAAGCACGAGCAACAGCACCAGCACCGCCAGAAGGCCACTGACCCAAAAACGCATGAACATGAGGCGCCCCCCTTTTCTGAAACTCTAAAAACCATATCCCACCACTGACCCCCATACGCTTTAAACGCTTCACCATAGTAGCAAGATCCCGCTTTACAGCCTTCCCATCATTTGTATACACCTTAGGATAGGTCAAGGTAAGAAACGCCACTATAGAGCCTTGAGGGACATTCCTTATATGACGCTCACAACGACTACGAGACTTCTTTGACCATTCCTTAATTGCACCACGAATACCACCGCCTAACTGAGGACGGCCACCCCGCAAAGTACTTTTAATCTGCACATCTTGTTCACCAATAATCACTTCGGAAACCATACGGACATCCGACCAATCATTCATTAATGGCGTTATTTTGTACTCTGAAGGATAGTAGGGGGTGAAATCGTACTTATAGAAACTGTTAGCAGCTTCTTTGATTTTGGCGTTGTATTCAGCCTTATTTTTTTTATATCTAACCAAGCATTCTTTTAACTGCTCAGCCCACATTTTTTCCCTAGCCGGGTCTACCAAGCCGGATAAACGGGAATTGCTTTGAGGGATTGCCCCATCTATAATATTTTTCATGTCATCAGGTCTGCTCTGGTGATTGATCCAAAGGTTGAATGATTGCCGTCGTTCAGCCTTTTTTTATGCCCCTAAGTTAATTAATACACACCACCGGATAGGATTTTACGCGCGCTTAGAGGACTTTTAAGTCGGTTCGACTAAGAACTTAAACACATACTACCCCAACGCATTCAGCTTATAAACAGATCAACTCAATCGGTCTAATAACTGGTATTTCCTAGACTCCCTAGTATCCACGGTCAAATATGGCTCTTATGACAAGGGGCAGCGCTTCGCGCCGCTCACGCCCC
>NZ_QGKM01000043.1 GCF_003172875.1 Leucothrix pacifica
CTACTGCGTAACATCAGTTAATAACATGGAACAGCATAAAAAATTGCCGGATGTGATTTTTATTGGTCCCTTAAAAACGGCTACCAGTTATATTTATGATTACTTCTTACATCACCCTGGTGTCGCGACCAGCGAGCCTGTCAAAGAGCTTTTTTACTACGATGACTATTACGATAAAGGTCAGGATTGGTATTTAAGTCATTTTTCACCAAAAGTAGAGCATCAGTTAACGATTGATGTGTCTTCTTATGATTATGAATGCGGTCAACCTGGCGGCTTACCCGATGATCGTAAAGCTATTAGATACTAAGGGGAAAGAAGCTGCGCTGGAATATTTTAATACCTATGCGGTATTGCTGCTGGGAGTGTCTGTTCCCGCTGTAGTCGGACTTTCATTGGTCGGCCCGAATATGGTTGATCTGGTGATTGGTGAAGAATATAAAGCCTCGGTCACCATGCTGTTACCTTGGGTGTCTAGTGCAATTTTTTGCATGGGGGCCGGTGCGTTTTATGCGCATCTGCCGTTTCAGTTGGGTAATAACAATATGGGGATTTTTAAAATCGCCGCAGTCGTTGCCGTGTTAAATCTGCTGCTGAATTACTGGTTGATTCCTAAGTTGGGTATGCAAGGGGCTGCCATTGCGACATTATTATCGTTTATGGTGAGTTTGACGCTCGGGGTGATATTTGGTCGGCGCGTGTTTCCGATTCCTTTTCCTGCCAGAGATATCGCAAAGATAATAGGCGCAAGTGTGGCAATGGGATTGTGCTTGTTTTTACTAAAAGATTTGCGCGGTTGGTTGTGGTTAGTGGCGCAATTATCCTCGGGACTTAGTGTCTTCCTTGCTGCTGTTTTATTGCTGGATATAGGTGGGGCAAGGGCGTTTATTCGTGACAAATATCAGCGGGAAAAGTAGTCATTACTTAGCCCGCCAGAGGTCTGTTTGTGTAGCCTTAGAGACTATTTATGTTCCTCGTGTTCTTTGTCACTATGCCTGACTAGCCAATAAGAAATTCCTAAGGCGAAGGTCACTAAAGCGATACCAATAATCTGCTCTGAGCTGACTTGTTTGAGATCTAAAACAATCACTTTTCGAGCCACCGCCATGAGTGCAGTTCCAATAACTAACTCAACTGGCAGTATATTGGAGCCAAGATATAGTCTTATGTTTGTGAATATTTCTACTGCGATCAGCACCAACATAAAGGCACCAAACGTTTGTAATATATCCGAGATGTCGAGTAGAAAATAAGGTGGCGAGCTGAGTCTCATGTAGAGTACATAAACAACATCAGCGATGCTCCAGAAAATAACCAACACCATGAGTACCGCCAGAATTCTGATGGCGAAGCGAATGGCCCTGTGTAAGTGCTTTAACAGTGGATCATTATGGTCTTCTGGTATTTCTTCATGCTGCATAATATGCACCTGCTCTGATGATTGTTTATAAGCGAATGCCTGAAATTATACCTCAGGTATGACTTATTAGCTTATGTTTAGCAGCTTATCTGCCGCCCCTAATACAGAGTCTACAGCAGGATGCTTAAACTTTCGTTCTGGTAAAATGGCATAGTAACGGTCAGAAATAGAATCCACCCTTCCTATTACTGCCACATCAAACTGCGACATCACATCTTGTTCAACCGCGGTCGCGACACAGAATATTCCCCGACCGGTCTGCCCAAAAATCTTTAATAAAGCACTGTCATCCACTTCAGCAACGACAGTAGGTGCAACTTTGACCTGAGCAAACCATGAAATAAGGTTTTGAAACTGCGCTGACTTACGGCTAGGCATTAAAAACGGAGATTTATGCAGTGAGTGTGGGAAGTCTTTTTGATAGTGCTCACATTGCTCTGAGGCCACAAAAAAAGTCACCCCGGACTGGCCGAGATATTGATTGATAGCACGAACACTTACACCGACCGGTAAAGGTTGGTCGGAAATTATCATGTCGAGTTTATTAATGGAGAGGTCGGCCAACAGGCTGGAAAAGTCACCTTCATGGCACTCCAGTAAAAAGCGATTTTCAAGGTCAAAGCAATCGTTTAGTACTTCGTACACCATCATCTTGGGAATGGCTTCAACAATACCGACGTTAAAATTAGCGACCTGACCCACATCTTGCGTGGCGAGAGTACGGGATAATTCATTGCCAAGGTTGAAGATATCATCGGCATAGCGCAGCGTAATTTGCCCCAAACTATTGGGTTCCAAGCGCTTACCTTCGCGTTTGAACAAAGGCGCACCAATGTATTCTTCAAAAGTAGTGATCTGGCCACTGACCGTTTGTGGAGTGACGTTCATCAGTTCGGCGGCACGGGTTACGCTACCTTCTTTAGCAACTGCGTAAAAATACTGAAGGTGATGAAAATTCAATTGCTTCATAACGTGTCTCACGTGAGCCGGATTAAGCATTAAAATAACATCTATTGCTGCAGATGCTCCTTTTTTTGATGTTTGTCACTCGAAATATCCTTAAAAAAACGGCCATGATCATTTCAAGAGATAATCATGGCCTATCGTCAAGCAAGTTTATGTTGAATCATTAAGAGGCAATGCCTAAGTCTGCCTGCCGCTCCAGATAAGTACTAAGACCCTCTGGAAGTCCTAGCGCTGATGCGAGTTCAACGAGGAATTCCTGCTGCAGTGAACTTCCGCTGCTTGCCGTATAGGCGGCTAGATAGACTTCCGCTCGTTCTTTGTCCAGATTGACACAGCTAGCGATTTCGCTGGCAGGTATTTCACGCTGCATTAATTCACTCAGCTGTTCAATGTCCAGACTGTCGAAACCTAATTGCTTGGCAGCATTCAATAGCTGGTCGTGGCGGGTAGCACTATCCTCAGCGATGCCAGATACCGCAGTCGTTGCTTTCATTAGTGCAACCAACAGCAGTCCTTCATTGCTGTTTGCCAGATCAGGTGTGAATGCAGGGATGGGACTAGCCTGCATCACATCATGCGCGTTGATCGGCGTGATGTTAGTCAGTGGCTTGTTACTTTGCCAGTTTTCATGCGCTTTATAAGCGAGGGCTCCCAGTACGGCATTGGCTTTGAACCGGACGATGTTTCTGGCAAGTTGACGTGTCGCCGGATTGTTCATAAACAAGGTCATCAAACCATCCGCGTCGGCGTTACCCAGAGTGGTTTTAGCCAGTGGCTTAACCGTTTGCTGGTCGCTAGTCTGAGTGAATCGCTTATCGTGATCCCAGAGAATATTTCCAGAGTGTGAGTTATGCATGTCCATTTTTACTTACCTCTCTATTGCTGGTTGATCATTTAGTGTTACTTACAATCTTTCGATGTCATGCCTCCATAATAATGATTTTTCACATAAATAAAATTCGAATTATTATTAATAATAGTTAGAAAAAAACTGATATAAATTTTGGCCCAAAAAAACCCGGCAAAAGCCGGGTTAGCATCGAGTTACTCCAGGGGGGAAGTGCTTACTCGAAGGTACTTCTAAGGATGTATTATAGGGCTGGCGGTTTACTATAACTGTAAACCCGCCTTTTTTACCCGGCGTTTTTTGACCCGACGCAAAGTCGTTCTGGAGGCTCGCGATACCGCTTCACGAATACTGGCATAAGCATTGTCGCTTCGTTTACTCACAACTATTGGCGCCTGATGGGCCAATCTGACTTCAACACTACACTCTTTTACCTGCTTCGGATCATTAACATCTTTAAGTCGTATTTTAAGACTTTCAATTTTGTCAGAGCATTTAGCCATCGACTGACTGACTTGTTGCTTGATGAAATTTTCCAGTGCATCAGTCAGAGTAAAGTCGTTTGAGTGAATAGTTGTTTGCATTATGTAACTCCTAAATCTGTTATAAATACGAATGTTTAAAACGTCGGTGTCTGCTGTTTATCTCCCTAATGTTGTTTATCTTATCAATAGTATAAGGACTGATCGAAAAAATTAAATTCGAATATTATTTCAATTTTGTAAGAATTTACCTGATCAATGAAAGCTGGTATGAGTAATCCAGCAACACTCTTCTGCACCAAAATAAGGCACAAAACACCAGCGAATCGTAATACTAAAAATAGTTCAATCTGAATTGTAAGTTTTGTGAAAAGCTACGCACCTCGATGCCAGATGGGATTAGTATTGTTTGTTATAGAGCGTCTGACATTGACCAGATTGATGTCAGACTAAACACTTTCCAATCTGCCTGAGCGGTTAGCTCTCGCGGCTATATATTTGAACTGTTGCCACATGAAAAAATTCAACGTAATCGGTACGACCGGCAGTGGGAAATCCACATTCTCTCGGCGTTTAGCGCAGCAGATTAAATGCCCGCATATCCAAATGGATCAATTGTTCTGGAAGGAGAATTGGCAAGAATCTCACGATGATGAATTTTTCCCAAAAGTGAAGCAAGCGGTGTCCGGCAGCGCGTGGGTTTTGGATGGTAATTACAGTCGCACCAACGATATTAAGTGGAACAATGTTGATGCGATTATCTGGCTCGACTACTCATACCCCAGAACATTCGCACAGCTTTTTAAGCGCACAGTGAAACGAATTTCAAGCAAACGAGAGCTTTGGAAGGACACGGGGAATGTTGAGACATTTCAGAAATCATTTATGTCGAAGCAGTCGATTTTGCTATGGTTTTTAAAGAGTTATAGCACGAATAAACAGCGTTATGCTCGTTTAATGGCGTCTACTGATCTTAGAGGCGTGCAGTTTATTCGCTTAAGAAGTCCACAAGAAGCGAATCACTTTATTGAGAATGTACACAAAGGCCGTCAGTGGCGGGCGTAGATTAAAAGTCAAAACAAGCGGGTCGTCAGTGAGTCCGGAGGAATACACACTCACCGACTCCCCTTTGCTTGGTTTTGTTGTCACCTCAATCCCTGAAGCTTGAAGACTATTCTCCGTTTTTCCGATGAACGGTAAATTAATTTATGTTGTAAATAACGACGTTATTCACGAAAGTTAAGCGATTTGGAAAGCAGCAGTTCAGTTTCATAAAAAGTTGTTAGTGCAGACAGTGAAAAGGCCGTTGAATCGCTAAAAATGCAACCGCCACGATTTGTATTATCTGGGATATAACACCATTTGAGTGCAGGTAAATTTAGCAATCACTTTATCGGTAGTGTCGTTAGTCACAACGGACTCCCACACCTGAGTCGTGCGTCCGGCATGCAAGCAAGTTGCCACACAGCTCACTGTGCCTTCGCGGGCAGTGCCCATCATATTGCACTTCAGTTCTATCGTCGTGAATGCCTCAGCTGACTCTGGCAATGTGGCCATACAACCGTAGCCTGCTGCGGTGTCCGCCAGAGAGACCACAGTGCCGCCGTGTAAAAAACCATTGATCGCCAATAAATCGGGCCGGACTTCTAAAGATAATTTGGCATGTTTAGGGACCAGTTCTAATACCTTCATCCCCATTAAACCCGGTAAATTATTGGTATCTCGTTGATTAATCATTTCGGGAGTTAATGTCATGATGCCACCTATCGTTTGAAGAGCTACCAGCTTACGACCTCTCCAACGGTTACCGCAAGTTTTCACTATGGATATTCCTTTTCTAGTGCGGCGGTGTTTGCGGTAAGATAAAAAGGCTGTTATCAGGAGCCACACATGCAACTTTCACTTCGTCAACAACAAATAATGAGCACCGCCCGTGACGTCGGCAGGGTGACGGTTGACGGTTTGTCTCAGTCATTTGATGTGACTCCGCAAACCATCCGTAAAGACCTCAACATCTTGTGCGAACAGAAGTTACTGGTTCGTGCGCATGGTGGGGCGTTATTGGCCTCTGGCATTGAGAATGTGCGTTATGAACAGCGACAGTCCTTAGCTTCAGAGGAGAAGTTAGCCATCGGCAGGCTGTGTGCTCAGAAAATCCCAAATGACAGCTCTCTGTTTATCAATATCGGCACCACAACGGAGGCAGTAGCCCAAGCACTACTCCAACATCGTAATCTGATGGTGGTGACCAATAATCTGAATGTAGCGAATATTCTTCTGCAGAATACTAGCTTCGAAATCATTATTGCCGGTGGTGTATTGCGTCATGCCGACCGGGGTATTACCGGCGAGGCTACGGTTGATTTTATTAAGCAGTTTAAGCTTGATTATGCGGTGATTGGCTCATCGGCGCTGGACGAAGAGGGGGCATTATTGGATTTCGATTACCGTGAAGTGCGTGTGACTCAGGCAATACTGAGTAATGCGCGTGAACGCTTTTTAGTCGCGGATAAGACTAAGCTGGAACGCACGGCGCCAGTACGGGTAGGGCATGTGTCGCAGTTGACGGGCTTGTTTATGGATGAGCTGTCATCGAAGCAACTGTCCGATGTATGCAGGGATAATCAGGTACAGACTTATCAGTTGTGATATCGGGTTTAGAGCGCAGTGAGTTATCAAAGCTAAGCTCTGACAACTCACTTAATTGATTAAGCTACTAATCGTTTACGAGGTTGGTTGTGCAATCTCTTCATCCTGATCTTGTTCTGTCGCATCGAAAGCACCAGAGGCTAAATCAGCCGCGAGTATTGCATTGAGCCACTCAGCTATCCGTTTCACGCTGGCATTCTTGTTGCCGTCTTCATCAATCAGGCGACGCCCGTTCGCATTAGTGCCAAAGCCAAGGTGATAAATTCCGTCAGCGATTTTGTTGATTGCATTCTTGCCGAGCAAGCGGGTCTTAGCACCATCACTTTGTACCAGATGAAAACCTGTCTCCTCACCATCTTCATCATCACCATGGTGCAATAGCCATGCTTCATAATGGTTATCCTGAATGTATTGACTGATTGCCCGAACGTCATCTTGAGAAATATCAGCATCGGCTGCAACACCAGTCTGGATGATTGCTTCCACAATAATCTGATTCATTGCATCAGCGGCAGCGGCTCCCGCTCTCATATCGCCAGTGGAAATGCGTTTATTTAATCCCGGATCGCTATAGATAAGGGATATAAAACTATCTAAGCCAGTACCGGTAGTACCTTCAACCTCCACAATATCCGGATTGGCCAGCGTACCATTAACAAAGTCATCTACTAACAAATTACTAAGCCACGTACTGATTCTGGCGTAGCGAGCATTGGCATCTCCGTCTTCATTAGTTAAGCGGTGACGACGATCTGATTCGAAACCTAAATGGTAAATACTGTCGGCAATATTGTGGGCTGAATGACGTCTGACCAGATGCGATCATGCTGAAATAACAGGGGAAGTTGTCTCTGCTGTTGCAGTGTATCGGTATTTCATCATGGAATGAGTGCCATTCGTCGGGTGGTATTGATTTAGCGAATCACTTCCTGCCACTCCTTCAGAAAATTGCCTTTCTTCAGTTTGTCCTGATACGTCAGCAAAGCGGGGCCTAGTTTGATCAGCTTAAGCGGCCCACGATTCTGCGCAGCCTGCTGGAGTCCGGAGTAAGTCGCCTCACCAGAAACTGCCGGATGAATCGGGTATAGTCGCGCTTCTGTCGCAAGCAATTGCTGCCCGCGCTCAGAGAGTAAATAATCCAAAAACTGGTGTCCGGCTTTTGCGTTACGTGCGCGTTTAGATACAAAACCTACCCGCGACATAACCAATGTGTAATCACTGGGTAAAATCATTCCGAGTTGTTCAGACTCTTCAATTGCGGTATAGGCATAAGAACCAAGTACGTTGTAACTCAGCAATAATTCACCTTCCTGAATTGCTTTCAACATACCGCTGGTGCTGTCATAGAGCTTCACTTTTACAGCACTGAGGTTTTCAGTAAGGCGTCCCCAGGTGCTGGCCTGCTGCGCATCCTGACTGGCCAGCAGATAGCCAAAGCCACTGCTTTCAATATCATAAGTGCCTACGCGCCCCATGAAATAATCAGACTGATCACGCAGTTTTTCGATTAATTCAAAGCGACTTTGCGGTACATTTTCAGGGGCAAGTAATTTTGTGTTATAGACGATGACACCCGGCTCATAAGTAAAGCCAAACGCTTGTTTTCGCCACTGAGCCCATTCCGGAACCCAGCCAATATTTTCGGTTGAGTGAGTTGCGGCGTAGCCATCGTTGACCAGCTTTATTTGCAAGTCCATTGCTGAGCTGATGATGATATCTGAGCTGCTGCCTTTCTTATAATCCTCAATGAATTTATTGAAAAGTGGTACGGTATTGCGGTCAATATACTCGACAGAGACATGCGGATAAATCCGTTGATAGTCGGTGAGCAAGGACTTCATCACGGACTCATCGGTACTGGATAAGATTTGTAACTTCTCGGTTTCGATAGCGGGTGCCGGATAATTTCCAGCTGATGCGGGTAGATAGAATAGATTAGTTAGCAGGCCGATACATAGAACTAAGGGCTTGATAGCCTCACTAATTTTTGAGGTGATAAGTCTCTTTGAGCAGAAGCTAATCATGTATTCACCGCCAGTAATAAGCGTGCTTTAAGACCACCTTTCACGCCATTTTCCAGTTCCAATGTCCCACCCATGCCGTGGATGATTTGCTCAACGATAGCCAATCCCAAGCCGCTACCATTTTGCTGACGAAACTCTCCCCGACCAAACCGTCGTGTGACTTGCTTGAGGAGTTCTTCTGGTAGTCCCTGGCCATAGTCTCGCACTTGCAATACGACCCAGCCCGGTTTATCTGCAGCTTCCAGAGTGACATCAACCTCTGCTTTGACGGCATTGGTCTGGCCATATTTCAGGGCATTATCAACCAGATTACGCAGTACTTCGCGCAAGGCTTCCGGGTCGGCCAGGACTTCAACAGCACCGATATGATTATCAAAATTTAGCTCAACATTCTGACGAATCGCCAGAGGCGCAAGGTCGGCAAGGCATTGTACAACCACGTCTTCAAGTAATATCAGCTCAGGCACTAATACATCAACGCGGTGTGCCAGCGTTGCATAGCTCAATAACTGATTGATGCGACTATTAGTCTCCTGCGCATTTCGGCGAATGCGTTCTGCGCGACTGCGAAATACTTCTGCATCCACATCTTCCGCCGCTAGTTCGGCTTGTGCCTGTAAGCTGGCAAGTGGTGTTCGAAGTTGATGCGCCGCCTCTGCAATGAAGGCATGATTCCTGTCCTGATTGCGTTGCAAGCGTCCCATAAAGCGATTGATGGCCTCGACAAAGTGAGTGGCTTCGCTGGGAACCTGAGTGGCTAATGGTTTTAAATCTGTGGGTTGGCGTTGTAGTAATTCGTCTTCTACCCGTAGTAATGGACGCAGTGACCAGCCAGCTGCCAACCATACAAACAGTAAGCCTAGTACGATCAAGCCCGCGATGCCGACCAGTGCTTTCAAGGTGAGATCACGTGCTAGCTCTGTTCGCGCCAGACGGCTTTGCCCCATTTGCAGCCACACTTTTTCCTGCACGCCAGACTCAACCAGCAAGCGTTCTAGTACGATAAAACGAAAGCCTTCCCCCTGATAATCTGCCGTAAAAAAGTGTGGCTTACCGGCTTTGTAATCTTTCTTCATATCATCAGGGCTTGGCTCAGGAATCTTATCGTAACCGGTGAGTAAGCCCTTGGTTTCACTTTTGAGTCTGTATACCACGCGGTCATCTTTGGACAGAGACAAAGTGTCTAATGAGGCATAGGGCAGGTCGAAGTGTATCTCCCGCTCAATCACGCTCAGGCTTTCCATCGCAGTGAGTGCAGCACTAGCTAAGAGTTTGTCATAAGCCTCATCCGCTGCACGTTGGGCGAAGTTGCTGGTGGCGAAGAGCACGATAGCACCACCGACCAATAACACCGCACCAAACAGTGCCGCGAGGCGTGTGCGAAGTGAGCCGCTACTGCTCAACATAAATCATGTATCCAATACCTCTGAGGGTTTTGATTCTGACGCTACTTTGGGCGAGTTTTTTGCGGATTCTCGCGATGTATAATTCAATGGCATTATCACTGGGCATTTCGGCGTCATCATCAAAGGAACAGAGCTGGTCGGCAATTTGCGCTTTACTGAGTGTGCGGCCTTGGTGGCTTAATAGTAGATCGAGAATACCTAATTCACGACGTGGCAGTTCGATTTCAATATTTCCAACAAACACTCTGGCGGCAGCACGATCAAAGCTCAAATTTCCATACTGAACAAGGCTGGCGATTTCACCACTATTACGGCGAATTAAGGCGCGACACCGCGCGGATAGTTCGCGTAGATCAACCGGTTTTACCAGATAGTCATCCGCGCCTAAGTCCAATGCATCAACGCGATCATCTATGCCTGAGCGGGCTGTCAGAATAAGTACCGGTGTTTTGTCGCGTCGTTGGCGCAGTTGTTTGAGCACACTCATGCCGTCCAATTTTGGCAGACCTAAGTCGAGAATAATCAGGCTGTAGTGTTGGTAGGCGAGGAGTTTATTAGCCTGCTCACCATCCGTTAGCCAGTCAGTGACATGACCATCGGCGTGTAAGCGCTCAATGATGGCTTCGGCTAAGTCGGGCGTGTCTTCAACTAATAAAATGCGCATAATAATGACGACTTAAATAGCGGTAGTAAGTCCACTTAATATAACCCATAAAAGCCATCAATCTCGGAAATATCGTTGAGTCTTGTATTATTGAGCTCGTTATTCAAAGCGCCGCCAAGCCAGTGCCAGTTTGGTGGCGAAGCCTAGTGTTAAAATGGCCGCCACGCCTGCCATGATAAAGCCCGCCACTAAGTCAGACACTTGCGGCAGATTCCCTGCGAAGGTGTAACCCAGCAAGATATAAGTGCACGTCCAGATTGCCGCACCTAGCAGGGCTATCGCAGTAAATCGCAGGCGATGCATTTTTAACGCGCCACAAAAATACGCAATGTAAGGACCAAATGAGCTGACCACGGTGCGGCTCATCAATACAGCCAGTAAACCATGCTTGTGATAGAAGTCTTCGCTACGTTGAAAAACCGGACCGATACGTCGTGACTCGCGAGCTTTCACTAACCATTCCGGTTTTGCCAAACTACCGAGCGTGTAGGCCAGTTGGTCGCCCAGAATGTAGGCGGTGAAGGTGGCGAGTAGCACTTCCATCAGCAATAAATCACCCGTTGCAGCCAGTCCGCCGGAGGTCAGTGCCATCACCGACGAGGGTAACGGCACGCCCATGGCAGCAATGAAAGTCACTCCCATAATGATGTACAAACCATAGTCCGGAACCAGTGCCAGAATGATGTCAGTCATTGCTGTTCTCCTCATAGTCTGCCTTGGCGGCCCGAACTTTTTCCGTGAGTTCTTCCAATGTGATATCTAACTTATTTGCTAAACGGTCCAGACGTTTTGGAAACTTGCTACCTTCTTCAATCTCGAGTATTTCCATGACAACCGGGCGGGGAAGGTCATAGGATAAACCGATGTAGCGTGGTGTCACCCATGGTTGCAAGTCAACATTCTGATGTCTCGGATCATTGAAGAATAAACTTACCTTTAATTCGTTCAATGTGAGTGTATTGTAAGTCACAGGTCTAGCTTGTCTACCACTTTGGAAAGTGATACCGATGGTGGGGTACAGCGGTTGTTTTGACGTATTAGCCGGAATAGTAATGATTTAGAGATATACTTTGCTAAAATGATAGTTATCACAAGAGGAGACTAAGATGCAATTAACGCTTGATATACCTGAGCAATTTGCACTTGAGCAAAGTTTGCCAGAGATAGGAGATACCTTGAAGTTGTATGCAGCAATTGCACTGTTTCAGGCAGGTAAGTTGTCTGCTGGAGCTGCAACAGAGTTGTCAGGAATTAGTCGATATGACTTTATGGCGACTTGTAAAAAGCAGGGTGTTCCTACTGTTAATTATAGCCCTGAAGACCTAAACGCGGAATTAGTGGGGCTACTTCACTAATGCTGGTTATCGCTGATACCTCCGCTTTAATTGCAGTAGCTACCTGCGATGGATTGAGCTGGCTAGATACGCTATTTGATACATTATCAGTACCGCGTGCAGTCTTTGATGAGGCGATCGAAGATGGAAAACCTCAGGCTGGTAAATTAAAACACTACCTCTCAGGTAAGGTCGTGGATATTGATTTGAATGACTTCATTATTGCTGCGCCTGGGCTAGGGCAGGGTGAGCTTCAGGCAATGGCTTTATATCGACATGTACATGCGGATCGTTTGTTGATTGATGATCTGCGTGCCAGAAAAGCCGCTCAATATAATGGAATCAACATTGTTGGTAGTGCCGGTATCTTGTTGATGGCAAAGAATCAGGGGCTAATTACAACGGTTAAGCCTTACCTTGAGCGTATTTCGAACTCAGAGGTATATCTAAGCGAGGCTTTGGTGAGTGAGGTTCTCAAGATAGCGGGAGAAGCTTAGTATTAGCTGATTTACTGTTGTCGCTACTGTGACATTGTTCTCATAATGTCACAGCAGCTTGTTACGTTCCTAATCTGTAATCCGCTGCGGCTTCTTAAGCACACCCCGCAAAAACATCGGCGCGATAAAACCAACAACCGCTGCAATCCACAGACCAATTGAGATCGGCGAATTAAACAGATACATAAAATCACCATCGGCAATGACCATGGCGCGGCGCAGTGCATCCTCCATGTGACCACCCAGTAAAATACCAAGAATCACCGGCACCGTCGGAATATCCAGCTTGCGCAATACATAGCCCAGTACACCAAAGCCAATCATTAGTAATAGGTCAAAATAGCTACCTGACAGTGAATAGATGCCCACGAATGAAATCATCGTGACGCCGGGTAATAAAACCCAAGGCGGGACTTGCAGAATGCGCACGAAGATTTTTACCATCGGCACATTCATGAGTAGCAGAACGACGTTGGCAATCAATAGTGATGCAATCAATCCCCAAACCACTTCCGGACGTTCGCTAAATAGCGTCGGGCCAGGGGTGATGTTCAGGGTCATTAACAAGGCCAAAAGGACGGCTGTGGTTCCTGAGCCGGGCACACCCAGCGTTAGCATTGGTACTAAAGCACCACCTGCTGCCGCGTTGTTACCTGCTTCTGGTGCCGCAACACCCTTAGGTACACCGGTACCAAATTTGCCTTCTTCACCAGCGATAGATTTCTCACTCATATAAGCAAGGAAACTACCGAGTGACGCACCTGCACCGGGTAATACACCGGCGATAAAGCCGACTAAACTGCAGCGCAGCATGGTCCATTTAGTGTGCCAGATGTCTTTCCACGGGATCATCACTTTCTCGATTTTCACACCAATGGAAGAGGCCTTGCCGTGACTTTCGATAAAGAAAAACACTTCAGCAATCGCAAATAATCCAACGATGGCCACCAAGAAATCGATGCCGTCCATGAGGTGCAAACTACCACCGGTAAAGCGCGGCATACCTGAGGAGTTGTCCACACCGACCATGGCAATTCCCAGACCGATACAGGCTGCTAATGCCGATTTCGCCTGATTGTTGGATGACATGCCACCCAGCGTACAGAAGGCGAGTAGATACAGTGCGAAGTATTCTGCAGGGCCAAACTGATAAGCCACGCGTGCCAGCATCGGCGCTAAAAAGATCAGGCCGACCGTTGCCAGAAAAGCACCAACAAATGACGCCACACCTGACAATACTAATGCATCACCCGCACGACCATTTTTGGCCATGGGATAACCGTCTAAGGTGGTCATCAATGCAGGTTCATCACCCGGAATGTTTAGCAGGATCGAACTGATGCGACCACCATACATTGCGCCGTAATAAACTGCGGTCATGAGAACCAATGCAGACGTTGCATCCAGCCCCATGCTAAAGGTAATTGGGATAAGAATCGCCACACCGTTGGAGGGGCCGAGGCCCGGCAGTGCGCCGATAATGGTGCCGAGAAAACAGCCGACAATCGCCAACATCAAGGTGAAGGGCGTGAGTGCGACGGAAAACCCGAGCATTAAACTTTCAAGAATATCCATGTGTGCCCCTTATCCGAACCAGCTTTTTGGAAAGGCAACCAGCCCAAGGTCCAATGCATATTTAAATAGCACAAACAGTCCCACGGATAAGCCAATACCTGCTAATGCAGCAGGGCCGGCACGTGGCGATATTTGATAGCTAAGCACGGCGGCTGCAATCGCTGTCGGAATAATGAAACCAAAAGGTTTGAGTGCGTAGGCGTAAGCAACTAACACGGCAATCGCTACAAACAGCGCGATTAGGGTGCGTCCTTTTGCCCATTGTGGGTCGGGGTCGGGTCGAATCATCATCACCAAACCACATAACCCTGCTATACCACCAACCAGCATTGGAAATGCTTTGGGGCCAACAGGGTCAGATAAAAAGCTGGTTTGGATTTGAGTCGCACTGGCAATGAATGCCAGTGAGACCATCAACACGACCAGACCAAAGATCCGGTCACTAATCATTACTGGATAACTCCTAAGCTCTTAGATAGCTCACGAACTTCGCCAACTACTTGGTCAACATAGCCCTGGAAGTCGGCACCCACTTTAGTGAACGGTGCTAAACCGTTAGCAACCATGGCTTCTTTCCACTCTTTTGAGTCTGCCACTTTTTGTAGACGATCAGCCCACATATTGAAGGTGTCATCGCTTACATCTTTAGGGATGTACATACCACGCCAGTTAACCGCTACAACGTCATAGCCTTGCTCTTTCGCGGTTGGGATATCTTCAAAGCCTGGTATACGCTCTTCAGTCAGTACTGCCAGTGCGCGAATCTCGCCTGCTTTTAGGAAGCCTACGATTTCAGACATATCACCTGTCATTGCCTGTGTGAAGCCACCGACTGTTTGAGTGATTGCATCTGCACCACCGTCAAGCGCGATGTATTTGATGTTTTTGATGTCTGTGTAACCGGTACGCTGAAGCAGCATTAATGGCTTAAGGTGATCAAATCCACCGACCGCAGAACCACCTGCAAACGTGACTGATTTAGGGTTCGCTTTGATTGCGCCCATTAGCTCGCCAAGGTTCTTATAGATGCTGTCTTTAGCAACCACGATTACGCCCGGATCCGCACCGATAGCGCCAACGAAACGTACTTGGTCTGCTGTCATACCTGCGTATGCGTTTTGTGCCAAACGCGTTGCGGTTGCAGAGGATGCCGCGATAATGACATCAGCGTCGTCACCACGCTCAGCCACGACGTGGTTATAAGCCAGTCCACCACCGGCACCGGCCATGTTAGAAACCTGAATTGGCTTGTCGACTGCTTTGATGTCATACATGATTTTACCGATGGTACGGCAAGTGAAGTCCCAGCCACCGCCCGGGTTTGCTGGTGCAATACATTCAGCAGCGAAACTGCTGCCTACCATGCTAACGCTTAGAACAACGCCAGCGGCAATTTTCTTTAACATTGGTGCTTTCATTCGATTTCCTCATCCTATGTTTATACTACGTAAGTTCCGGAAGAACTTAGCAATCAGTATCATTTCATAGAAAGCTGACGTCAAGCTGTCATGTGAGGCGCAATAGGTATTTCGCAGTGTTCAATCAACTGGATTAATTACTGCCAGTATTTCTATTGAAAGACTTGTTATTCATTCAGTAATTTACCAATGGTGGCGATGGGCAAAAACAGATTATCTAATTGCTCCGGTAAACTAAGAAAACCAAATTGTTCGTAATACTGTTTGGCGGCCTCATGTTTAGCATCAACAAATAATCCCGCTATTCCAATATTTTGAGCTGCAGCAACGGTTTTCTTCATTGCATCAATCAGCATCAACTGGCCATAGCCTTGTTGCTGAATGTTGGCGCTAATGGCAAGTCGGGCTAATTTAGCGGCTGGGATAATGGAAGGGTACTTCTTTGCTAAATTCTGCGGAATTTCAGTGGAGGCGACTTCGCACACGGTAATCGTCATGTAACCGAGAATCTCGGTTGGCATTGCTGAGTCAACAAGTACAAAGGTTCTTGAAATACCTTTATCGATATGTTGTCGGGCAACTTTAAGTAGGTAATTGTCCAATGCCTCATCGCCACAACTAAAGCTTGTGCGGCTGTGCTTTTTACTTAGAACTTCAATAGTAAGTGGCAATGAACTTAACCTATCTTTAGTCGATAATTAGCAAGTGCATTTTTTAGCTTTTGGTTTGGCTCAGGTGGATTATCAAGGGCATCAAAGAACACTTCACAGTCTTTTTTGGAAAGATAGATCATGCGCTCTTTTTCGATAATGGATTCCGCTTTTTCCAGTGCGGCTTGTACTAGGAACTGGTTTAGTGTGGCACCAACTAATTCAGCGGCAGCACTCAGTGTGTTTTTAACTTCGTCGTTAACCCTAGCGGTAATGCGATCATTTTTTATTGTGGGCATCGGGTTTCTCCTGTGGTGTCATATTGACACCGTATTTCTTTTGAAAGGCTGAGTCAAGTGAATTGAGTTGCGAGGGAGGTAGTCTGATTCGAAAAAGAATAACTACAAAACACTCTTCAAAAACGCCTGAGTCCGCGTTTGTTTAGGATTAGAGAAAATAGCCTCAGGCGGTCCTTCCTCCAAAATCTCCCCGGCATCCAAAAAACAAACCTTATCCGCTAATTCCTTAGCAAAACTCATCTCGTGCGTCGCCAACACCATCGTCATACCTTCACGATGAAGCTGCCTCAATACATCCAATACTTCGGCCACCAATTCAGGGTCTAACGCTGAAGTAATCTCATCAAACAACATGATCTTAGGCTTCATCGCCAAAGCACGAATCACCGCCACGCGCTGCTGCTGCCCGCCAGATAATTGATCAGGATAATTCAACATACGATCTGCCAGACCGAAGCGTTTAAACAACTCCTCAATCTCAGGTCGTAGCTCATCCTTGCTGCGCTTGTGAGTACGTCGCGGCGCCAGCATGACATTTTCCAGCGCATTCATGTGCGGGAACAGGTTGTAGCTTTGAAACACAATGCCGATTTGCTGACGTATCTGTTGCGGGTCTAAACCCGGTAGGGAAATGTCTTCGCCATTGAGGAGAATCTCGCCCTCATCAATCTCTTCCAGCAGATTCATGCAGCGCAACAGGGTCGATTTGCCCGAGCCAGATGCCCCAATCAGACACACCATTTCACCGTCGTTCACCGTCAGATTAATGCCCGAGCAAACTTTACGTTCACCAAAGCTTTTATGAATATTGATTAGCTCTAATTTGCTCATAGTGATGGCGGCTTCCGAAACGTTATATCGACGGGGTATTCATTCACTATAGGCATATTAACTACGCTCCCGCTGCTGTTTTGACATCAAATGATCTGCAAATCGCGTCGCAGGAATAGTGATAATCAGGAAGATAACCGCCGCTGCCACATAAGGTGTGAAGTTGGCATACAACGATTTATACACACCGGCCTGACGCAATACTTCCACCGGCCCAATAAATGACAATAAGGCCACGTCTTTTTGTAGCGCGATGAACATATTCATATTGGCAGGCACCACACGACGAATCGCTTGCGGCAACACCACAAAACGCATGGTGTCACTCGGTGATAATCCCAGAGATTCTGCTGCTGCGCGTTGTGAACTATGCACCGACTCAATGCCCGAGCGGAAGATCTCCGCGACATAGGCAGAATAGGTGAGAATCAGTGCTAGTGATCCCCATATATACGGGCTATTCCACGGTCGTGATAGCCCCAATCCGGGCACACCAAAGCCAATCAAATACACAATCAATACCACCGGAATACCCCGCAGCACATCGGTATAAATTGCCCCGAATAAACGCAGTGGATACAAAGCGGGGGAGCGCACATCGCGGCAAAGCGCAATGATTAGTCCCAGTATCGCAATCAACGGCGCGCACCACAGAAAAATCATCACATCCAACATGAACGCATCCAGCAGCGTCGGGAAGGTTTTGATGAATATCTCTGCGTTGAAAAAGCTCTTTTTAACCGCAGGCCAACCGGGGGCTAGCGGCACCAAAAAGTACACCAGTGCAATAGCGGCTATCGTGCTGATAACCGCAATCGTGATGCTGCGTTGCTTGACGCGTTTGGCGTGCGCCTGTCGGATCGTCAGCATAAGGCTTATTTAATCAGAGGAACGCTGGTGGTTTGTTGTAGCCACTCGGCTTCGATGCTGGCTAATGTGCCATCTTCTTTCATAGCTTCCAGCGCTTCATCCACACAGTTTTTTAGTGGATTACCTTCGGTCATTAACAATCCAAACTGGTCGGGATTTTCACTACGGTCCGCAGGGAATTGCCCCAGTACCACGCCGTCATCCAGCACCACCGCACCCAAATACATGGCGGTTGGTAAATCAAATAAAGCTGCATCGATCTGATTCGCTTTCATGGCTGCAACCACGTCATTGTTGTCGTTATAAAGTAGTGGTTTATCGTCAGGCTTGATTAACTTGTTAAGCATCGGCACGCCCGTTGTTGCAGAGCTTGCTCCCCATAATAAGCCTTTCAGTGATTCCAACTCTGGCTTCGCGCCTTTTTCCTGAATTGGCTTACGCGTTAGCACCGCCATGGCTGCTGAGTAATAAGGCACTGAGAAATCGACTACTTTCTCGCGATCCTCAGTGATCGAAAACTGCTGTAAATTAAAATCGAAATTCTTCTCACCCGGTTGGATGGAGGCATCAAAAGAAGCAGTCGTCCATTCAACGTTGTCTTTATCGAATCCCATACGAGTCGCCACTTCATAGGCAACTGCTGCCTCAAAACCTTTACCAGCTTTTGGGTCATTATCCAGCACCCAAGGGAAGTAGGAGGGGTTACCGGTGGCAATGGTCAGCACGCCATCTTTTAGGGTTTTACCGGTTGCGCAACTGTCCGCTGCGAAGGCTGAAGAGGTTGATAGCAACAGGCCGACACAAACCGTTGCGATACTCAGTGATGATTTTAATAACATTTGAAAGTCCTCGGATAGGTAGGGATATTATCGTTACTGATATCCGCAGGCTTGTCCAGAAAAATGCAATGGCATCATATTGTCGAATTTGTACGGATTGAATATGTACATAGCGTTATTTATTGGGCTAGAGTGCAGGCTTTATCCTGCTGGTCTTGGTTGGCGCGCTGGCGTTGATCAAGCCATGTATAGCTCAAAGATTCATTAGGGAGTCTGGATTTGAAGAAAAAATACATCAGTAGAGAGACTGAAGCTGCCTACCGCAACACCAATTATGTCGTGCCAATGCCCGATAAAAACACCGTTTTGCACGTGGGTGTGGCTTCTGATGAAATCAGGCAATTGCTGACAGATGCAGGTGCTTCAGGCGTGGTGTTTATGACCGCACACAATCCGTTTGGTGTGTTTTTGGATGAAGCTGAAAACACCGCAGCCAACCATTTACTACAAAAGGATCTGGAAGCTCGATTTGAAACTGTGATGAATTGCTATGGCGCGAGTCCTTGTGAGGAATACCGGGAGGATAGCTTGTTGGCTTTTCCGGTTAGTCACTCGCAAGCAATTGAGCTTTGCTGTCAGTATGAGCAGAATGCGGTGTTGTTTATTGACGCTAAGGGTGTGCCGGAGTTGGTTTTTCATCCGGATATACAGACCAATCACCCCGAAGTGTAATGTCGTTAGTTGCTCTCTGAGATGCTGATGCATTTTACAGTAGTAGCTATTGAACAAGGCTGGAATACAATGCGGTAAACTTACTGTTAATCAGTCCTCGTTTGACTCCCCGGCATCATATTGCACTGCCCCAAGATATCTTGCCACGCCTGAGTATGGCGTTGTCGAGCCTTGACCCATTGATCCCAGAGGCTGCCATCAACATTCATGCCCAACACCTGCTGCCGATAATCATTCATCGAGTCAGTTGCCGGTAATTGCTGAATCAGTTCATCATGCAGTGCAAACCAGGGGCTACCCTGACGTTGGATAACCGCCATATACGGCTGCACTTTGCCCGCATAAAACTTCTGAAAAACGTTATATAAGGTTGTCGCGCGTGGCGGCTTATGTCCGGGAAAGCAAAAAGGCTTAGCTTGGAGGCGCGTTTCAATCGCTTGCGCAGTGCGATCCAACGTTTGTGTCATCATCACCAAACTACTCAGTAAACTGGCACCAAACTCACTGTGATGCAGCGTTTCATAAGGTGCCTCAACTTGCTCCAGCCAAGCCGGTAATGTAATGGAATCAGTTCGACTTAAGGTTGCTAACCCGGATAGTTGTTGCAACGCATAGCGCGGAGGATTACCGCTATCAGTATCCAGTGCCAATGGTGGCGTGCCAATTTTAAAGTGCTGACTGATCTCGTCCGCCCCATATATGCCGTTCCAGATTTCACGTGGCAAATTGTCAGACTTCGTTTGGTAAATAGCGTCTAAACGCTCCTGAAACGCAAGTTGCGTGTCGTCCGGTTCCTCGATGTCCACTAGTATTTTCCGGCAGGCTTGCAAGGCGACGATAAAGCGCAATTCGTATCGCATTTTTTGGCTGGGCAGCATCACTTTACCGAGTGAACTGTTGCGCTCAGAGATCAGTGACAACATGTCGCACTGACGAAAATCCAGTACATCCCATAAGCCTTCTCGCAGCTCCTGTGTGGCTACGACACGGTCACGTTTTGCAGGGAAAGCCGGGATTGCTAATGCAGCCTCCCCCAAGTTTAGTTTGATATCGGTTGTCAGCACGTTGCTCATGCGTGCGGTGTAATCTTCCAGCATCGCTTGTGGTGCGGAGACTTGGCAGGCAGTTAAAAGCATAAGCAGGCTAAGTGCAGCTAGGAGGTGAATAGGGCGGTGAAGGAATGAGAGGTGCATAAGAAAAATATAATGCGACTGGTGCAGGGAGTCGAGAACCCACAAAAAAATACATTTTGTCTGGTAGATAATGGTATCGGCGGGAATATTTCAGATAACCAAACGTAAAATGGCGTAGGTAATAACATTAACCACCGCCGCTATCCCCAAGTGTTTGGCAAAAGAAACCTCTTGCTGAGTTTCAACAGACTCGCAGTAACAATCCGCATAGATCCAATAAACGGTATAGGTCAAACCAAGCAAAAATAAGATGAATCCAATCGTGTCAATAGCATAGACGATAGGATAAACCTTAGGCGGTGGATCACCCTGAAATAAGCCAACAGTCCAGCGCCATGACCAGTGGCTGGTTGTTTCATCGATGTATTTCAGTTGTACCAGCAACAACTGCCAGAGGTGGGCTACCCAAAAGAAAAAGCCGACGCCGTAGAGAGCGATGTATTTTTTAATACGGCGAAGGGATAAGCTCCCTCTTTGTACTTTCTGTAACTTTTGGTATTTAGAATCCATGAGGAATTCTAACGTATCGACCTTTAGGCTTGAAATACTTTTGCTAGATGCTGATTTCACCAGTGTGTAACACGTTTTATACAGATGGTTAATCATCATCAGTATGCTGGTGACAGCCTGATTCATTAGCTTTGTTACTGACAGATATTACCTTTAGAGCCAGCCACCCAATGCTGAAAGACCTAAAACAATTAGCCCTAACCTTAATGGTGTGTCTGGTAGTCGGTTCTCTGTTCCAGCTACTACACCTACCCGCGCCATATTTATTGGGCAGTTTATTCGGTACATGGATCGCCGGTAAGTTTATACCCGTTTCACTAGGCGAATTAGGCGTGCCTCGCTGGTTTCATACCATAGTTGTGCTGGGTTTAAGCACGCTGATCGGCGCCACGTTCAATCCTGAAATGATTCCCAAGCTATCACTGTGGGCAGGCACGGTATTCGCCATGTTAGTTACCACTGTGATTGCCACGCTGGCAGGGTATCAATACCTGCACAGAGTCCGTGGTTATGAGCGTAACCTGGCATTTCTATGCAGCTTGCCGGGTGGTCAGGCAGAGGTGATCGCACTGAGTCGGGACTTGGTGGATAAGGACTATGTCGTTGCTTTCTGCCATCTGGTGCGCGTGGTGATTGTGGTGGGAATGATTCCTTTATTGCTGGCACTCACTCAGGGGCGCGATGGCGTTGCCGCATCTTATGAAGTGACCGCTCAGCTCCCCGGTATTCTGGAGTTACCACCACTGACTTTATTTGAGTTTTTAGGCATCGGCATTGGCGGCTACTTCATCGCAAAGTGGTTGCGTATACCGATTCCTCACTTGCTGGGGCCATTAATTCTCAGCGCATTGGTGCACCTCACCGGCTGGGTTGAAGTCCCGCGCATCAATGAGTTTATTCTGTTGGCTCAGATCACGATTGGTGGTGGCGTGGGGGCTAAACTCTCCAAAATCGATAGTAAAGAATTGCTGAGTTATTTCTGGGATGCCATCACCAATGCCGTCATCGTGGTTTCGATTTATTGTGCGGTTGCCCTAACAATAGGTTGGTTGGGTGATCTGGGGCTGATGAAAATGGTACTGGGCTTCATACCCGGTGGTATTTATGAGGTGACTGTGCTGGCACTTATTTTTGGGTTTGATGTGGCCTTTGTCGCATTCCATCATACCGTGCGGGTATTGCTGATTTTCTTAACCTTGCCACTGTTTGCCAGCAGGATGAAATCCTCCCGCTGACAATTCAGTACTATGTCCCCGTGCCTTATTGACCGGCCTTAAACACGGTTGTATCAGGATGGAAGGCATACCAGGCAAACCAGAATCCATTGACCAAATCTATCGGTTTACCATTGGCATCAAGGATTTTACCGTCACGATTCGGTACATCAATCTCAAGCGTCAGCTGTTTCCCCTGAAACTGATCCTGAAAACGGGTCGTACCCAGTTTCGCTAACTCTGCAAAAGGATATGCCTTGTGTTTACCGTTGATGGTAATGCCCATTACGCGCTCTTTAGGATGGTACTGGCGGCTCTGAGCGTTTACCGGAAAATAGGTCTCCGTATTGTTGTCATAGTTACCATACGGTGAGCGTGTGTAGTCACGGTTAAAGCCCGTGTCAGTAGACAGTACTTTGGTATTTGGGTGTTGCTTCAGCCATTTTGCCCAGCTGGTTTGCGAGGAGCTGATCATAGTGAGCTTCTGTCCGGATAGCGGCCCGTTAATCGCTTTTGACAGAATTTGCGACCATAATGTTTGCGTTTCACGGTCATAGAGCAACACGTCGCTATTGTATAGCAGTCCTGATACGCCTAGCGTAAGCGCACGTCCGTTAACGCTTCCTTCGTATACCAGGCCAGTCCCGCACAATGGGCAATAGGTCACCGACACGGCTTTGCCTCGTATAGAGTCATTAACGATTTCATGCCAGTTTAAAATATTAATCGGGTAGGCGCGTGACTCGCCGTTGTAGGTGACACCGATTACGCGGTCGCCGGGTTTTAGAAAGTTAGCACTGCGAGCGGCCACAAATTTTGGCTTGTCGATAGAGGGGATGCCATCACGGGGCGGGCCACCTTGTAAAATTTGATCAGCAGGAATCAGACTATTGGTGAGGTCAAAGCCGTTTTTGCTTGCGGCTGATAAAGACAGTGGGATGCATAAAATAATCAGACTAAGTACGCTGGACTTGATGAATCGCATGGTAAACCTCCGTTTTGTTTAGTTTATTTACGGAGAAGTGACCGCCTCGGATGCAAAGCAGGGTTTATGTTATTTTGTATAAAATTCAATCACACTTCCTTGCCGGGTAGTGCTATAAAGTGTCAATAATCTGTAATTTTGAATTATTTCCTCACATCTTCTTTGTAGGCACGAATCCCTAAGGCCTTTGTCAAAATGAAAATTACAATAATAACATTCGTCACTCTGTGGTTAAGTATGCTGGCGATGTCTACTTATGCGAAAAACACTCAACCTTCAGTGTTGAGACTGCAATTATCCTGGCAGCATCAGTTTCAGTTTGCAGGCTATTATGCAGCTCTGGATCAGGGGTTTTACCGGGAAGCAGGTTTAAACATTGAGTTACTAGAGGGCGGCCCGGGAACCCTTTGTGATGGGAAAATGCTAGCAAAGATTGATTTTTGCAATGCCTCTGGCTCGGTTGTGAAACAGCGGGTTGAGGGGCAGCCGATTGTTGTATTAGCCAGCATTCTGCAACATTCCCCTATTGTGCTAATTACTAAAAAGAAGGATGGTTTATTCACCCCGCGCGACTTAGTTGGAAAAAGGGTGGAAATGTTGTTATCAGGTGTCCCTATTCCTGAAATTCATGCCATGTTGAGCAATCAAGGTGTTGAGCTGAATGAGATAAAACTCTACGAAAACACAACAAATGTATCAGTGCTATTGGGTGACAGCATCGACGCACTGTATGGCTTTTCGACTAATGAGCCATTTCAGCTGCGGGAAAAAGGTATCGAGTATAAAATAATCAGTCCTCGTCACTATGGTGTTGATTTTTATGGCGATGTCTTGTTAACCAGTGAGCGGCTCCTGCAAGTACGTCCGGATCAGGTCGAGGCATTTCGCAAAGCATCACTGCGGGGGTGGCGCTATGCCATGAATCATCAGGCAGACATTGTCGATCTGATTATCGCAAAGTATGCACCGCATCATTCACGACGGCGTTTAATGGCAGAGGCCAAAGCCATTGAAAGTCTGATGTTGCCAAATTTGATTGAGATTGGTCATATCAACGCTGAACGGTGGCGTCATACGGCGGATACCTTAGCTGATTTAGCAATAATCAAACCGGACTATTCTCTGGATGGTTTTATCTACGAGCCGCCCAAGCCACCCGAGGAGACGAGTAACCTGACAATGGTTCGGGTATTGATTATTGTTTTATCGTTTTTAACGGTGGCAATGGTTGCGTTGTGGGGTGGATATATTCGTCTCAGTCAGGAGATTATTGAGCGAAGAAAAGTTCAGAAGCGCTTGCGCCGGGATAAAGAGTTGTCCGATAAAATTGCTTATACCGATGATCTCAGTGGTATGGGAAATCGTCGGTTGTTTTACGAGCGGGGTAACGATGCGATTTTGTTAGCGGAGGTTGATCATACAACGTTGTCGATGGTGCTTATGGATATTGATCACTTTAAACAGGTGAATGACAATTATGGTCATTTGGTAGGGGATCAGGTGATTTGTGAAGTGGCTGATATTATCTTACGCATTATCAGGTCACGCGATATTCAGGCACGGATTGGTGGGGAAGAGTTTGCCATTATATTGCCAGAAACTGATTTGGTGGGTGCGGTGGAGTTGGCAGAAAGAATACGCCATGCTGTCGCCGAATTAACACTGGAATCGGGCGAGGGATCGTTTACCATCACGGCGAGTTTTGGGGTATCCGCTTATGGTGGTGTTAATGACTCTATTAAGCAATTAATGCAATCCTGCGATGAAGCGTTATACCAAGCCAAACATCAGGGACGAAATCAGGTGGTTAGTGTTTAATTAGCTAAATTTCATCGGGTTGAATCAGTTATAATCCGCTCAATTTACCAGAGACAGCTTTCAAATGAGCACAGAACAAGCGTTAAAAGCCCGTAGCGAATCAAAATGCGAACTATGCGGCGTAACTGAAGGCTTGGCCGTTTATCAGGTTCCACCGGCATCACAGGGCAATGCGGATGATTCAGTCCTGATTTGTGGTAACTGCAACGGGCAGATTGATCAGTCTGAGACGATGGATGTACACCACTGGCGATGCCTTAATGACAGTATGTGGTCGCAAGAGCCAGCGGTGCAGGTGGTTGCCTGGCGTATGCTTAAAAGACTCAGTGCCACTGAAAGCTGGGCACAGGATGCTCTGGATATGATGTATCTGGATGAAGAAACTGCAAGCTGGGCCGCCGCGATTGAAGACACTGCGGGTGATGACGATGAGGTGAAACATTTGGATAGCAATGGTACCTTACTTGAAACCGGGGACAACGTCACACTCATCAAAGACCTCAACGTTAAAGGGACCAGCTTTGTGGCCAAACGTGGGACAGCTGTTAGGGGTATTGCCTTGGTGCACGACAACCCGGAACACATCGAAGGACGGGTTAACGGAACACGTATTGTCATTTTGACTAAGTTTGTAAAAAAATCATCATAGTCCATGCTATAACGTGTATATAACCATCAGGATTAGGGGAAAGTCATGAAAGCCTTGTTGCTAAGTTTCAGTCTGCTGTGTTTATCAGGTGCGGTGTTTGCCAAAGAATATACCCTAGGCATTGTTCCTCAGCAGAGCCCGATCAAGTTGTATAAATCCTGGAAGCCAGTCACGGACTATTTGTCTGAAAAAACCGGCTTTAAAGTGACCTTGAAGACTGAGAAGTCCATCGCGGAGTTTGAAAAAGTCTTGTATGACGGTGGTTACGACTTATCGTATATGAACCCGTTTCACTACACAGTAGCCAATGAACGTCAGCACTACGATGCGGTAGTACGCGCTAAAAAAATGATCCGTGGCATTCTGGTGATGAAGTCGGATGACGCGGAAATGGAAGCGTTAATTAAAGATAAAAACACAAAGTTTTTGTTTCCTTCAGCCAATGCATTCGCAGCGACGTTAATCATCAAATACGAAATGCTGACCAAGTTTGGGGTTGACCTGAATGAGGCTGGTAACTACCAATATGTCAATTCACATGACTCGGTGTATCTGGGGGTTGAGCGCGGTATAGGGCAGTTAGGCGGTGGTATACAGCGCACGTTTAACAATTTCAAAGCATCAAACCCTGATGCGGTACTCAAAGAGGTTTACCAAACCGAGGCCTACCCAAGTCATCCGATCGCGGTCAGGGCTGATATGCCTGAAGATGACCGTGCCAAGCTGGTTGAAGCTTTCCTGGAAATACCGGAAGCACTACTGGCAGATTTGAGTATGAAAAAAATCATCAGTACCGAGGATGATGAATTTTCCGTGATACGTGAGCTGTCGGAAAAGCTGGATGTTGTGGTTAGAGACTGAGTATGTCATTTCGCTATAAATTTATTCTGTCGTTTATTCTGATCGAAGCGTTTTTTATTGTACTGATTGTTCTGTTCAACACCTCATCATTAAAAAGCACCTCTGATAAATTGGTGTCACAAAAGATTGAAGCGGCGACCGAGATCTTTGTGGAGATTGTTAAAACGCCGGTGTTAGTCAATGATCTGGCAACCTTAGATGATGCCACGAATAACTTTGCCTCCATTGCCAACGTGGCAGCTGTGCGCGTATTAAACACAGATAATAATCTGCTGTCGGAAAACTTTAATAAGTCTGATGTGTTTAAAAGTGAGACGATGCAAAATCGTTTTATCAGCGCTTTTGCGGCAGACAAAGCCGAGCTGATGGAGTCTTTGAATATTGCCGGAAGGCAATTCTATCAATACAGAAATCCGATTGAAGTCGATGGCGATGTGCTGGGTGAAATTCGTTTTATCTACGATATTTCTGACAGTGTGGAGACGGTGCGAAAGAGTAACTTTGTTACGTACTTCCTTGCGGCGTTGGCGTTACTAGTGAGTACTTTGATCGCCATTGTTTTGGGTTACCGGATTACCTCGCAGTTAAATGCGTTGACCAACACTGCCAATGAAATCGCTAATGATAATCCGGTGTTTGTGCCGCGCTTTAAAGACAACGGGGATGAGATAAATCAGTTGTATGGCGCGATGAAAACCATGCAGCGTAACATTGTTGAGCGCACTCAGGAGCTGACATCAGCGCGAAGCCGGGCGCAAGTGGCCAGTAAGGCGAAGTCTGAATTCTTAGCGGTGATGAGTCATGAGATTCGTACCCCGCTAAACGGTATGATCGGTTCACTCAACTTAATGGATCGTAAACGATTGTCGGAAGAAGACAGTGAGCACTTGGATACGGTACGTAAATCGTCAGGACTATTGATCACCATCATTAATGATATTCTGGATTATTCCAAGATTGAGGCGGGCAAGTTCTCGCTGGATAATCATGTGGTTGATCTGAAAGCCTTGTTAAATGAAACCGAGCAATTCTATCGCCCCATCGTCACAGAAAAAGGGCTGTTGCTGGATGTAAAGTACGATGATGTTCGTAACCAGTATGTTAAAGGTGATGCAATTCGTATTAAGCAGATCCTTAACAATTACCTGAATAACGCACTCAAATTCACTACCCAGGGCAATATCTACCTCACCGTGACTCAGCTGGAGTCTGGAGCATTTAACTTTAGTGTACGTGATACTGGTATCGGGATTAGTCCGGAAGATAAAGAAGACTTATTTAAAGACTTCTCTCAGGTCAATACTGGGGCGAATCGTACCTTTGGTGGCTCGGGGCTTGGTCTGGCTATTTCGAAGCGGCTAGCCGTGCTCATGGGCGGCGATGTGGGTGTCGAGAGTGAGTTTGGAAAAGGGTCACGCTTTTGGGCAGAGCTACCACTAAAAGTTGCTACCAAAGAGGAGTTTGACCAGCAGAATCGTCACGAGCAAGTGTCTGAGGAGAATGCGCTGGAAGGCATTACTGCAAAAGTGTTATTGGTGGAAGATAACAAGGTTAACCAGATGGTAGCGCGCAAGTTATTGGAAAAACAGGGCTGTATCGTCACCATTGCCAATAACGGGGTGGAAGCGTTGGATACTTTGCAAAAAGCGGAGTTCCATCTGGTGTTGATGGATTGCCAGATGCCAGTGATGGATGGTTTTGAGGCAACCCGTAAGATTCGTCAGTCAGGTAGTACTATTCCAATCGTGGCGTTGACTGCCAATGCTCAGAATACAGACCGCGATGCCTGTCTTGAGGCGGGTATGAATGACTTCCTGAGTAAGCCATTTGACCCGCGCAAACTGTATCAATTGATCAGCCAATATTCCCGATACGATCTGTCTAATTAAAGCCGGTAATGCTGCGCAACTCATCAATGAGTTGTTGTCCGGCACCGGACTCTAAGCTGTCTTCAGTGAGCGTGTTGAGGCGGGTTACACCGTCGACACTGCCACGTGCTGAGATGTATTTCAAAATATCTAAGGTATTGATCTTTGAGAGTAAATCTTCATTGCTCCATAAACCTAATAGCGCAATGATACCGTGAGCCGCCCAGTTAGAGACATCAGCAACCAATAGCTCATCACAGGTGGTGACCGATGGGATAATGGATAACTCAGCCAGTGCCTCGGTCACATTACCCATGCCTATTTCATTACCACCATCGCCAATGGCTATGGTCGGGCAGGTCGCTTCACGTAGGAAGTAGTCAAAACAGGCGCAGCGTTTGCTGATGTCTTCACCGCGCATATTCGCGTAAATGCCTTTAGCAGTGAGGCCCGGGCGCTCAATGGATAACACCACTTCCGGTTTTAATAACTGCAATGCTTCGTTGGCTTCCTGCTGCCCTTTACTCAGGTCTCCCACGCTGATTTGATACACTTTGTAATCATCACGAATCACCCGTGCCAGCGGGTCGCCGCAGACTATGACCGGATCGGCACCGAGATGTTTTAGGGTGTCGTACAGAGCGATAGCACCGACAGGGCCATCTGTTTCAAACGTGTCATCAACCGGAAAGCCCGTACCAATCAGAATCGTTCCACGACAGCGGTAGAGTATCTCAGCTGCGCGCTGATAATAGCCCGGTGTCAGTACTTGTTGGATGCGTTTCATACCGCGCAGATCACGTGCCACCATCAAGTCTTCGATTTGTTGGGTGATGTTTGCTAGGTCAGTTGATTGTTGTGTCATAGGTGTGTTCTCTGGGCCGCTTGGGCGCGTTACTAAGCCGTGGCTTAATCGAGCTGGATCAGCCGCATGTGCTGTTCACGGAAACGAGCGAGGTGCAACTGGCGCTGCGCTTCATCAATGGTAATGGCTTCAAAGCGAACTTTTGTTCCCGGTAAACGTTGTGTCAGCGCGGGAATGTCTAGTGACAACACCGAGCCGATTTTTGGGTAGCCGCCAATCGTTTGGCGGTCATTCAATAAGACGATGGGCTGCCCGTCTGGTGGTATCTGAATAGCGCCAAAGCAAATCCCTTCAGAAAGAATACCGTCAATATCCGCTTTAATCTCAGGGCCGGTGGTGCGAAAACCCATGCGATCACAGCGATCATCCAGAGTGAACTCACTGGTAAAAAAGCGTCGTTGTTGCAAGCTGGAGAAGTGATCCTTTTGATAACCCAGTACTACCCGCAGCAAGACATCGCCGGAGTAATCTGGCCGGTTGGACGCATCAAGACTGAATTGTGGCAGCGCTGCGGTGTTTTGTGTTTGGTAGGGAATAATATCGCCTGCTTTTAATGCAGAGCCATCCAGTCCACCAAGTTTTTCACGCGCTACGGTTGAGGCACTGCCAAACATTTCAGCCACCTTAAACCCATCTTTAACAGCGAGATAGTGGCGTGTATTGTGCTGCGCAAAACCCAGTTCAATCCGGTCACCGGCTTTGATGGTGTGGGTTTGCCAACTAGCAACCGGCTTTTTGTTGATACTCAGCACTGCATCGCCACCTGTCAGTGCGATCTGCGTGTCGGCTTGTGCCTCCAAGCTCAGTCCGCCCACACTGGCTTCGATGGCGCAGCTATTGACCGGATTACCACAGAGGCGATTGGCAGACTCGAAGCTAGACTTATCTAATGGCCCGCCGGTAGTGAGTCCGATAGCGTGTTGACCAAAACGTCCTGCATCTTGTAATAGTGAGAGAATGCCGGGTTGTAGCACTTTGAATCCACTGTTAACGGTACTCATGATAGCACTCCGATTTCACCGCCTAAGCTGAAAAATTCTTCCCGGCTAATTGCTTTAAAACGCACCTCATCGCCTACGCTGACCGGCATAGTAGGTGTCGCTTGTGGATCAAACATGCGTGTCGGGCATAAGCCAATCAGGTTCCAGCCGCCGGGTGATACATCCGGATAGATCGCGGTTTGACGATCCGCGATACCAATGGCACCACGCGGTACTTTCAGACGTGGCGTGCTAAGGCGGGGTGTTGCAATGCGCTCGTCGACTTGCCCTAAAAAGGCAAAACCGGGCGCAAAGCCAATGGCGTACACGCGGTAGGTCAGGCTTTGGTGAAGTGCGATGATTTCATCGATACTTAAGCCTGAGTTTTTGCTGATGAGTGTCAACTCCGGGCCAGATTCCTCGCTGTAATACACTGGTAATTCAACACAGTTTGATGTCGACTGCTGTACTGAAGCGTCGGTTTGATCTGTCTGTGTTGCAGTCGTACTTTGCAATGTACGTCGGATCACCGCCCGAATATCTAATTGGTCACATCGCAAGGGATCAAAAATCAGCAGCAAGGAGGCATAAGAGGTGACCTGATCAATAATGCGGTCACCTAATGCCTCTGCTAAGGCTTTTGAGGCGCGCTGTACCTGCTCGGATATCTCAGGCACGGTAGTGTCGCCGAAATAGATGATGAGTGAGTTTTCACCCGCAACTTCGATTCTCATGCGTCAACCAATGCCCGAATTTCTGCAATGGCGGCGATGCCCTCATCATTATCACCATGCACACATAAGGTATTGGCGCGAAGCGGCAGGGTGTGGCCACTGACGGTGGTGACAGTGCCTTCGTTACACAGCTGCCTGACCTGCGCGATCATTTTTTCACGGGTGTGAACCGCGCCGGGTTTAGCACGCGATAGCAGTTTTCCGTCATCGTCATAACAACGGTCAGCAAAAGCCTCGAAGTGAAGCTTTAAACCAAGTTTTTCTGCTTCTTCGATGTGCAGATCATTCTCAGGCACAGCTTGTAACATCAGTGCAGGCTTTGAATGATGCTCGGCAACCGCATGCATCACAGCCGCGCGTACAGCAGGCTTTGCCATCATGTCGTTATATAACGCACCATGTGGTTTTACGTAGTCCATGCTCACGCCAATATTTGTCGCCATGCCTTCGATAGCAGCGATCTGGTATTGCACATAGGCAACGATTTCGTCATGGCTGCATAGCATTGAACGACGCCCGAAACCTTGGAGGTCAGGATAGGCTGGATGTGCACCCACACTCACGCCATTGGCTTTTGCCAGTGCCAGTGTACGGCGCATGATAATGGCATCACCCGCATGAAATCCGCAGGCAATATTGGCTTGGTGAATGTGAGGCATCACAGCTTCGTCCATGCCCATTTTCCAGGAGCCGAAGCTTTCGCCTAAATCGCAGTTAAGAGTTAAAGACATAATAGTTACCTGTTTTATCAGTCATGATCCGGCAACACAAAGCGCCAGATTAATGGCATGTTTAGATCCAATATAAACTCCGTGAGCCAATAACATGGGCAATCACGGAGTCTTCCACTTACGTTATTACAGAATCGCCAACTTGCTGTTTGGCACATCCGTTACCAGCATGCAGCCCGGGCTGTGCGTAATGCAGAACGGTGGCTTAGCCTGCTCCAGCGCCACCTGAGGCGTAACACCACAAGCCCAAAACACGGGAATTTCATTTTCATGTAAGGTCACCGGATCACCGAAGTCAGTCTTGCTGATGTCGTCGATACCGATGAGCGACGGGTCACCTAAATGGACTGGCGCCCCATGTACCGAAGGGAAGCGGGTACAGATCTGCACAGCACGAATCGCATCAGCGGCTAAAAACGGCCGCATACTCACAACCATGGTTCCACTGAAACGTCCGGCAGTGCGACAAGGTATATTCGTGCGATACATCGGCACATTACAACCTTCGCTAATATTACGAACTTCTAAACCATCAGCGAGCAGCGCTTCTTCGAACGAGAAAGAGCAGCCCAACATAAAGGTGACTAAATCATCACGCCAGTGCTCTTTGATATCAGTGACTTCCTGAATGAATTCACCATTTTCAAATAGCTTGTAACTGGGTAAGTCGCTGCGTACATCCAGATTTGCCGCCAGCTCAGGAATTTCCCAACTACCGGGGGCTGACATACCGAGTACCGGACAAGGTTTTGGATTCAGTTGACTGAATTGTAAAAACTCTGCGGCCCAATCCTTTGGCAGGATAACCATATTGCACTGAACGAAGCCTGCGCACAGGCCAGATGTGTTCCCTGTGTGGTCGCCTCGACGAATTTGTTGGCGAAGTTCTGCGGGGGTGATATCCGGGTTCATGACAGCTGCCCTTTAGTTTACTTAGATGTTAGTGATTGTAGGTGAGATACTGAAAATATGGTAGTGCTTTACTTTACATTCGAATACTTCAGATCTGAAGTTAACGTTTAAATAGTGCGATCGAGTTCAAAAATGATAACTTTGAGTCAATATGGAAGAGTCTGTTCAATCAAGTGGAACTATTTTCAGTAGACACGTCAAACACCATAACTACTCTGTTGATTCAATCTTGTACAGGCTTTCTTTTCTTGTAAGTCTTTATTCTAGTTATAAAAATATATCATTACATGCATAAGTATATGCAATGACCTTTTTCTGATCCTTTTGCGCTTTACTCAGTATGGAAGCCGTAAATACTCTTTTAATAATCGAGACGTCTTCCGAATATCAACAAAGAGGACAGTATCATGAAAAAAGGAATGTTCTGCTTGCTGCCGTTGTTCGTCCTGTCTCAGGCCGCTACCTCGACTCCCCATCCACAAGCAGACGAACGCAAAGTTCTCGTATCATCAGGAACTGAGCGGGTGAGGGAAGCACCTGTCGCCAATCCGGTAAGAGTGCCGAATGTTACTCCTACCGTGATCATTGCCAGGCCTGCAGGCAGCAAGCCTAGAAGTGGTCGAAACAATCGTGTTTTGCCACATGGCAGAGTACTAATCAGAAGAAACTGATTACAAAAAAGGAAGAAAGCCCCCCACACCCGGGAGGCTTTTTTTGTATTAGGCGCGCATACTTTCCAGTGCGTCATAGGTTTTCACAACCTTCATCGCTTTTTCAGCAACGATTTCAGGTGTATAGCCCGGTTGATATAAGTAGCTCTTCATTCCAAAACCAACACAGCCTGCCTTTCGGTAAATCGCCATATTCGAGCTAGTGACACCGCCCACCGCATACAGTTGAATATCTTCAGGCAGGATGCCGCGAATCGCTTCAACCCCGGTAGCCCCCAATACACTTGCCGGAAACAGGCCGATCGTGTGCGTCCCTTTGGAGATCGCCGCAAAGCATTCCGTTGGACTAAAGCATCCGGGGAATGAATACATGCCTAAGTCTAGTGTTTGTTTGATGACGTTAGTGTCGGTGTAAGGTGAGAAGATAAATCGTCCTCCCAGGTTTGCCACTTCATAAGGCTGGTCTTTTTGTATCACCATACCCGCACCAATGATGGCGCGCTGACCGAAGTGGTTCACCATCATCTGAATTTTTTGCAAAGGTTGTGCACCGTTCATGGAGACTTCCAATAGGGTGATGCCGCTGCTGACTAACGCTTCTGCGATATCCAGCATTTCGCCTTCGGGGATGCCATGCAGTATGGCGATTATTTTTCTATGTTTCATATCTGCCCTCTCGTTAAAATGGGTTCCTCGTCAAATACAATACTCTGTCTTGTTTATTTGGCAAGCATTTGAGCTTAACAACACAAGTTATTATCCTTCCTTAAACGATATTCGCCAATAGTGCGCTGGTGAAAGTATCTTGTCGCATCCTGTGAAATAATCTGAACCGCACAACGACTCACCTGTATAACCTAATAACAATACAGCAGGAACGCATGTGGATAAGCAAACGCTACGACTAATCCAGCAAGGAGACAAAACCGCATTTGCGGCGCTGGTTGAGCGTTTTCAAAAACCACTGTTTGTCTACTTGGGAAGAATGACGCTGGCACAAGCGGTTGCTGAGGAAATTGCTCAGGAAACGTTTATTCGGGCGTGGCAAGCCAGAGAAAGTTTTGATGAGAAACGCGCGTCGGTAAGCACTTGGTTATTTACCATTGCCAGGCGTTTGGCCTTGAATGAATTGGATCGGGCTGCGCGACGGTTTGAAGTGGCTGATCAGTCCTCTGGCACAGGTTTGAATGCTGCTCGTGTGAATATTGATGACACATCAATAACACGATTTCAATCTGATCAAGCGCAAACCAATTTAGCTCAAACTAAGCAAGCAGACCCCGAGCAATCATTGCAACAAGCTGAGTTACAGACAGCACTGAGGCGAGCCTTACAAAAACTCCCCTTACAGGATCGAAGTTTGCTGGCATTAGCCTATCTGAAAGAGCTTGAATTCAGTGTAATCGCCGAGATCGAAGGCATTCCGGTGGGGACAGTGAAGTCACGTTTGCATCGCATCCGGCAGCAATTACAGAACACCTTAAATGGAGACGCATTCCATGACTGATAAATACCGCAGACCAGAAGCGCAGACGACACCACAAACTATTTCAGAGAATGATCTGGATGAGTTATTAGGTAATGTCGATTTTGCTGAAGTACCTGAAGGATTTACTCAGCAAGTGATGCAGGAAATTGACCAGCTGCCGACACCAGTAGCTACAGATCAAAAAACACAATGGTGGCAGTGGGCAGCATTGATCAGTGGTGGTATTCCCGCGTTATTTCAGCTCTTAGCGTTTATTTTTAGCGCGTGGAATGTTGCCAGTTTAGGCTAGATAAGGAGATTGATGATGAGTGAATTAAAACCCAGAAAGCCATTAATGGCAGCGTTAATGTCCTTTATTTTGCCAGGGTTCGGGCAGATTTATAACGGAGAGGCCAATCGCGGACTGCTGATATTTATTGGTTTCACGCTGTGCTCCATTCCATTGGTGGTGATGATTGCCTTGTATTTACCGGCAGCACTCACCTTGCCAATGTTGGCTCTTACCATTTTGCTGAGTGTGGGATTGTGGCTCTATGGCATCATTGATGCGTGGAAAAAGGCCCGTAAACTGAGCGAGTACACGCTGAAATCATGGCAAACATCAGGCGCTTATCTGCTGATATTCCTCAGTGCGATGATCTTTATCCTGCCGGGAATGACGCAGTACATTCGTCATAATCTGGTGGAGTCTTTCAAAATTCCCTCGGCCAGTATGGAACCATCGGTAATGACCGGTGATGTGCTATTTGCCAATAAACGCTATAACTGCCCGCAATGCCCCGATGCTATTGAGCGTGGCGATATTGGAATTTTTGTCTACCCGAATAATCGCACGCAATACTACATCAAACGCATTATCGCCTTGCCGGGTGATCGGGTTGAGATCAACCAGCAGCAAGTGTTTGTGAATGGCCGACCGTTGTCACGTGGTGTACCCGAGCAGCAAGAGGGTAAAGTCATTGTCTCTGAGCAGCTGGGCAAAGCGGAGTATCAGGTACAGTGGTACACCTCTGATACTGAGGACATGATCGAGCTGATTGTGCCGTCAGGGCAGGTGTTTGTAATGGGCGATAATCGCAGTAAAACCAGAGACTCACGTGAGTTTGGGCCGGTGCCGATGCGGGATGTGGTTGGAAAAGCGCAGCAGATTTGGTATTCCAAAGGTGAGGAGGGTGTGCGTTGGGATCGCTTGGGGATGTTATTCGAATAAGGGGTTACCTCTTTAATAGTGAAGATTGCTTATCAATGTAGATAATCTCTCAACCCTGTCTGGCGCTTGACTTTCCATGTCGGGACTTTCAGTATCACCGCTTTCACTCTACAGCGGCAGTACTTATGTCAGATATCCTCACGTTTTTATTATTGGCTTTTGTCGGTGGTGTTGCTGGCTTTATGAATGTGCTGGCTGGTGGTGGTTCTGCGCTAACCGTGCCGTTGTTAGTATTTATGGGCTACGACCCCACCGTTGCTAACGGCTCTAACCGAATCGCTATTTTAGCCGAGGCGATGACCGGTGTTGCTGCTTTTAAAAAGAATAAATATTCTGACTTTAAGATGAGTTGGAAGTTGGCTGCAATGACCTTGCCCGGCGCTATTTTCGGAGCGATTTATGCGGTCAAGGTCGATGACGAACTGTTTATGAAGATACTTGGTGTCGTCATGGTATTTGTCATTATCTCCTTGTTATTCCCTAAAGCGAAAGTGTTGGAACACGCCAAAAATCACGCATGGGCTGGTTGGTTAAAGTGGCCAGTGATGTTTCTGGTGGGCTTCTATGGTGGCTTTATTCAGGCGGGTGTGGGCTTTGTGATTATGGCTTGTCTGACCCACCTATACAGTATGGATCTGATGAAGGTGAACATGCACAAAATGTTCATCACGCTGGTGTTTACGATACCAGCGGTGATCTTGTTTACCGTAACGGGCAATATTAACTGGTTTGCGGCAATTGCGTTGGCAGTGGGTATGTCACTGGGTGCGTGGATTGCGGTGAAGGCGGCGATTAAGAAAGGCGAAGAGGTGATTCGCCTTGTGTTGATGGTGTCCCTCGGCATTATTGCGGTTAAGTTGTTGTTCTTCTAAAGCAACTACTCCCCATCCTGCAACGCCTGATACCCCTCCGCGTAGTATTGCATCAATTTCAGCGTTTGCAGTTGATTCGCGGGTAACTCCAGCGGTGGCAAATCACTAGGATGATCCAGCGTAAACTGCCAGTCATTATCCGTCACATAGCGCGTGTCCTTGGGAATAGCGCGCTGCTTACTAAATGCCGTATCCGAGGTCATCACATAGCCCCAAGGCCCAAATGACGGCACTTGGCTATAAACGGCCTGCACTGATTCAAACACAGTATCCAAAGTACTCGCCACACACCAAAACGCATTACGCTGAAGCCATGGGCTGGATGCCTGAGTAATCATCACACCACCCACACTTAAACGACGTGCCACTTTTCGGTAAAACTCCACGGTGTACAGGCGGGCAATATCTGCCGTATCCGGGTCTGGCAGGTCGATAATAACTACATCAAACAGGTCGCCATCGCTTTCTAACCAGCGCCAGGCATCAGTGTTGTGAACGGTGACTTTTGGGTTAGCCAGTGCGTTTTTATTGAGTACTTTAAGCTTATCCAAGTCGCGTCCCAGATTTGTCACAGCAGGGTCAAGGTCGACCAAGGCAATCTGTTTTATCGTGTCGTATTTGAGTAGCTCACGCGCAGCCAAGCCATCGCCACCACCAATAATTAATGCACGTTCTAGGCTCCGACTATGACTGGCTGGCAAATGCACCAATGGTTCGTGATAGCGGTATTCATCCATACTGGAGAATTGCAGGCTGCCATTTAAGAACAACCGCAGGTCGCGACCACGCTCAGTGACCACCACTTTTTGATAAGTCGATTGCTCGGTATGAATAACAGGGTCTTGGTATAAAGAGCGTTCCAGAATGCCGGTAAATATCGTCGTGAATTGGCTGATCAACAATAAGCCCACAACGGCAGACGAGCTCATCAGCAGGTGCAGCTTGGGTTTAATGAGTTGATGACGAAAATGCCAGACAACTACCAATGCTACGAGCAAGTTCACCGCGCCAATCGCAAACGCTGTCAGCAAATGCCCAAGGTAGGGCAGCAGAATAAACGGAAACAATAATGAGGCCAGCAGCGCACCGACGTAATCGGTTGCCAGCACTTCACTTAAGCCCTGACGAATACCTTTGTCTTGCTCGATGACACGGGTTAGTAGCGGGATTTCCATACCCACCAGAATGCTGATCGTGGCGATTACAATCAGCATGGCGGGGTAGTAATACTGCGTCCACGCGTAGGCGGCGTAGAGCAGCAGCGCCGATAAGCCGCCGACAAGCCCCAGTAATATTTCCACGCGCACAAATGCGCCTAGCAGATCTTGTTTAACAAACTGCGCCAGCCACGCCCCAACGCCCATAAAAAACAAAAACAGGCCGATGGTCACGGAGTAATGAACGACACCGGACCCTAATAAATACGTCGAGAGGCTGCTGATAAGTAGCTCATAAATGAGGCTACAACCAGCAATAATGAAAATCGAGAATAACAGTAGGCGTTGGTCAGCAACGCTAGGTGACTGAGGGGGGTGACCGGACTCAATCACCGAGTCAGAATTAACCAACGACCGCACTCGCGATGATGATACAGACGCCTAAAATCATGCTGCCAGCCAAAATCGCTAGTGCGCGGTTGCCTTTGTGAGCGACTTCATCCGCAAGGTTGCCGGGGGTTAGCCAGTCAACCACTTTAAAGCCGATGGTCGCCATCACGATGCCAATTAATGAATATAAAACAGTTGCAACGATGCCACCTGCCAGCCCTGACAAGGAGGTATCCGCAGCGATTGCCGGTGTGCTAAATAAAAACAGGCTAAGTGCCAAAATACGTGGGTTCATAGGATTACTCCGAAATGCAGATGTGTTGATGAATAAGGTTATTTTCCGGTGGAAGGGCCGCCGCCCGCCCAGCCGCGCGAGCCAACATACAAAATGCGACCACTGGAATCCCGCTCCTTAGTGACTGTCGCTTCGCCCATGCCTTGCCAGGAAGCCCAAAGCGGCAGCAGCACTAAGGCAGCGCAAAAAAGGATAATCATAATCAGGGTTAATTTACTCATGTTTAAATCCCTGTCTCTTTACGGATACGTTTGCGGCGTATTCTCATAATGAAAAAGGCCAGTAGCAGGGCGGTAATCCCCCCAAGAATGATCGGCAACAGCGATACGACGTTTTTGGTAATGGTGCCGCGCAGTGTGACTTGTGACCAGTTTTTTAATTCATCCGGCAGCAGTGATAACTGATAACGGTCACCTGCAGGTAATACCACTCTGGGAGCATCGTGGGTTTGGCTTTCCGTCCATGGTCCGTCACTGTCACGACCACTTTCGCGCCACAGTGATACCGGTACTTCTGCCACGGTTGACTGATCGCTGTCTTTAACCACTAAGTCGCCGTCAAAACTGCCATTACCCGAACCAATCGAACCAGACATTGAAAACTCAACCAAGCCTTTTTTATCCAGTGTAAAGCTACCGAGATCAATCGGCTTTTTTAGTAGCTGTGAATTAATGGTGGTGGAGGGCACGGTCATTAGCGTCTGCTCCATCATCGACATGCCAAAAAAGCCCAGCACCAAACAGATGATGGTGGCGAAAGCGAGTTTTATGGCCAGACCAGCGCGCTTGATTGAGGCAATGACTTCTGTTTTACCGAACCCTGCTAGTAAATCGGTAGGCTCTATTTTGACGGCTTCAAAGGCTTCGATTTCTTTGTTATTGCCCTGTTCATCCAGCAATATTTCCAGACTTTTATTGTCCTTCTCATAAGTCAGCACCTGCTCATCTTCAGTCGGTCGGTAAGAGAACTCTCCGACTGCCGACATGAGTGACCAGCGGCCCACTTCATAACTGATATCACCTTCCGGAATCCCGCTGGTGATTTTGGCTTTGCGCGACCAGTTATAGCCCGTTTTATCCTGTACGATCCAAGCTAATTCGCGTGCGCTGTTGATTACCCACCATGTGTGATAATGCCACGGGGTGCGCTCCCAGGCATCGTCTTCTTTGTCCCACTCCTCAACAACGCCGGCATAACTTTGGCAACCAATCACTTGCCAGGTCGTGCCGTCCATGTCGAAAAAGGCGTGTAACTTAAACAGAGGATTATTAGGGATTTCAGGCTTATAGGTGGGTGGTTGTTCATTGTCACCCGTACGCGTACCGCAAGACTCACACACCATCATCATCGAATTTGGATTGTACTGGCGCATGGGAAAACCGCAGTTACTGCAATTGACGACACTGACCGGTTCAAATTCCTTCATGCCTGATCCCACTTGATATCACGCAGATTAAACACTTCTGACTGAGACACATAGGCACTGTTGCCGTCGATCTCTAAGGAATACTCATCACCATCGGCCACACCGTCCATATAAGTAATGGTTTCACTGGCCACCGGCTCGTTGGGAAGCATGCCTTCGCGACCGATAATCACCGCGTCAAATTTCTCAGTAATGAATAAGCTGGGGCCATTGGGGAGTGATAACATTTGACCGACGCCGACTGACTCACTGCCGCTCAGGGTGATCTCATCACCGGGTGCATGGCGGTAGTAAACGCCGTCATCTTCCTCAACCCAAAAGCCATCGCCCTGATTATTCTCGACCCACCATTCGTCCCATGTACCCATGCCGTATTGAAAACGAATGCGCCCGCGAACGGTGAATTGTGCTCCATCTGGCGCGTTACCACGTAAGCCCACGCGTAGATAACTGGGTGCGTCTAACGGTGTTTTTTGCCCGTCTTCGGCTTGCCATACTTGATTGCTCAGACGCACCCAAGCTCCGCAGTAACTGCAGTCGATGCTTCGTATGAACGGTGAGACTCCTTCAATGGCGCCGCCGCAACTAGGGCAGTTCAGAGTGGCCATGATCTGATCCTGTCATTTTTATAATAATCCTAATCATAGCTTAGCTGGCAGGCTTTTGCGATGGTGAATTACTCAGCACCACCGGGTATAGATTATTCTTTATTCTGTGTTTCTATTGTCTCCAGCGCGTGGCTAAGTGCAGCCAAAGCGGCTCCATTTAGCGTCGCTTCTTTACCCATCAAAGGTGTTGATATCACAGGCTGTCGCCGTGAGCTTTGCAGTAAGATTTCTAATCGTGGCTTGAGGCGCTGGAATAATTTATCCGAACGAAAATCAATGAGCACCTCATCCAGATCCAGCACGCTGTTTAATACGTTGATAGCATCACAAATATGCTCGCAGTATATATCTACAACTTCCAGTACGTGAGGATCACGCTTGTCAATGTAGTCCGCCAGCGTATCAAGGTCATCGCGTGCTTCACCCAGCTCTTTCAGTAAGTCTGCAAGGCTGCCATCAGTCGTCAACAAGTGTTCAAAGGAGGTAGTATTGGGTTCGCGACGGTTAACATGTAAGGAACCAATTTCACCAGTCCAGCCACCACTGCCTTTGAGGATTTGGCCTTTCAGTGAAATGCCTGAACCCACACCGGTGTAGAGATACAGATAAGCAAAGTAAATCTCACGTAAGCGTGGCTGCTGATATAGCTCAGAGGTGGCTGCCAAATTGACGTCATTTTCTAAAGTCATTGGATAATCAATCTCTTGCCTAAGCGACTCAATAAACTCACTGCCTTCGATACAGGTTAATTTGGGTGATGTAGGAATGGTGTTGTTTTCCACAACACCGGGTATGGCCAGAGTGAGTCCGAAGACACGCTCAGGAAAGGGAACAGCCGCTTCTAACAGACTGACGGCTTTCACAATGCTCTTGATTAAAATCTCAGCGTCCTGATGCTTTTCCACTTTAAGATCAGCTAGTGCGGTGCTTTTACCGGTGTAGTCAACCCACGCCATGCCAAGCTCGGTTGAGGTCTTAGTGGGGCGTAGCACAATGCCAAAGGCAAATGCTGCGTTGGGATTAAGTGACAACAAGGATATTGGCCTGCCTTGTCTGCCGTCACGTGGACGGTTTTCTGACTCTAGTACCAGATTGTCTTCAAGCAAGTCATTCATCACCGAAGAGACAGCAGCAGCGGATAGTGACAAGGCAGGTCCTAGTGCCGAGCGAGAGCTGTCACCTTCATAACGTAAATGAGAAAGCACTGCTCTTCTGTTTAGGTGCCTGATTCTTGCTGGCCCCCTTGATGCGCCCTGTTTTTGCTTGCTCATGTGCTTATAACCTCCTGATGTTTGGGCAATATACTGCAAATCTATCCAGATATCTGTAGTTGATTTTAATTAGTTCACAAAGTGAATTATATTATTTACTTCGGAAAATAAATAATATAAGGTTTGCGCAGCTGTTCCAGAAACCGGAGCAGATTTATTTTTACCGGAGGAAGTCGAAATGAGAATTTCAAAAATTGGTTTAAGCGTTGCTTTAGCACTTGGTCTGTCAATGAGCGCACAAGCGGCTGATGTAGAAGTACTGCACTACTGGACATCGGGCGGCGAAGCTAAGTCAGTCGCCGAGCTAAAGAAAATGTTGGAAGAAAAAGGGCACGGCTGGAAAGATTTTGCAGTAGCTGGTGGTGGCGGTGAAAGTGCAATGACCGTACTAAAGTCTCGCGTTGTTTCTGGTAACCCTCCCGCAGCGGCACAAATCAAAGGCCCAAGTATTCAGGAGTGGGGCGAAGAGGGCGTATTAGCAAACATCGACTCTGTAGCGAAAGCGGAAGGTTGGGATGCGTTACTACCAAGCGTTGTATCAGATGTTATGAAGTACAACGGCGAATACGTGGCAGTACCTGTAAACGTGCATCGTGTTAACTGGATGTGGGCAAACCCGGAAGTATTCAGAAAAGCAGGCGCAACCGTTCCGACAACATGGGATGAGTTCTTTGTTGCGGCCGATAAAATCAAAGCAGCCGGTATGACAGCGGTGGCTCATGGCGGACAGCCTTGGCAAGACGCCACAACCTTTGAGTCGGTTGTGTTGGGTGTTGGCGGTGCAGAATTCTATAATCAGGCATTCGTTAAGCTAGACCCTGAGGCGATCAAAAGCCCAACCATGATCAAGGCTTTAAATACGTTCCGTAAAATCAAAGCTTACACCGATGAAGGTGCACCAGGACGTGACTGGAATCTGGCAACTGCGATGGTTATTAAAGGCGAAGCGGGTATGCAATTTATGGGTGACTGGGCAAAAGGTGAGTTCACTGCTGCGGGTAAAAAGCCGGGTGCTGACTATATCTGTGCTGCAGCACCGGGCACGTCGAATGCTTACACGTTCAATATCGATAGCTTTGTGATGTTCGATTTGGATAACAAGGAATTAGAGGAGGGCCAGAATGATTTGGCAAGCACTATTCTAAGCCCTGAGTTTCAGGAAGTGTTTAACCTGAATAAAGGTTCAGTACCAGCACGCCTGAACTTATCGATGAGCAAGTTTGATGACTGTGCAAAGCTGTCATCTGTTGACTTCGTTAGTTCGTCAATTGACAAAACATTGGTGCCAAGTATGGCGCATGGAATGTCTACATTCTCTGCAGTACAAGGGGCAATCTCTGATGCAGTGACTGAGTTCTATAACAATGATTCTGTCACAGCAGAGGCTGCGGCTGACAAAATGGTTAATGCTATTGCGGCTGCTCAGTAGTCTCTAGCCTTTCCAGTGGACTGAGGCTTGGCATGTAGTGCTGAGTCTCAGTTTCTTCTCTGTTTTAGTATTTCAGGAGGGTTCATCTTGTCATGAACGTATCCAGCTCGTCCCGACAATCGTTGGGAACCTTACTACCAAAAATAGTGGTTGCTCCGACGTTTGTCGTCACACTCGTTTTTATCTATGGCTTCATGCTGTGGAATGCCTGGTTATCCTTTAGCTCATCACGCATGCTGCCAAAGTACGATTGGGCTGGCTTTATCCAGTACGAAAAACTGTTTGCTAATGACCGTTGGTGGGTGGCTGCTCAGAATCTGTTGGTCTTCGGTGGCTTGTTTATTGTTATTTGTTTGCTTGTTGGTTTGTTTCTGGCGATATTCCTGGATCAGAAAATACGGGCTGAAGGCGCGATTCGTACGATTTATCTGTACCCGATGGCATTGTCCTTCATCGTAACCGGAACGGTTTGGAAGTGGATCTTAAACCCTGAGCTGGGTATTCAGCGAATGGTGCGGGAGATGGGTTTTGAATCCTTTAGTTTTGATTGGTTGGTCAATGCTGACATGGCGATTTATACCGTAGTGCTGGCGGGTGTCTGGCAGTCCTCGGGTTTTGTCATGGCGCTGTGTTTAGCGGGTTTACGCGGAGTTGATGAGAATGTGGTTAAGGCGGCCAGAGTCGATGGTGCATCGATGCCATTGATCTACCGTAGAATTATTATTCCCGGACTAGGCCCTGTGTTTTTTAGTGCGCTGATCGTACTCACCCATATCGCTATTAAGAGTTTTGACCTGATTGTGGCACTCACGGGTGGTGGGCCTGGTTATGCAACGGATGTACCAGCAACATTTATGTACACCTACTCTTTCACGCGTGGCCAGATAGGTCTGGGATCAGCCGCGTCTATGATGATGTTGATGGCGGTTGTAGCGATTATTGTGCCATACCTATATTCCGAACTTAGGGAGCGCAAACAATGAGCTTAAGTCGAGTTTTAATTTATAGTTTGGTATTGCTTGCTGCTGTTTTCTACCTGTTACCCCTGTTCGTCATGTTGATGACGTCGCTAAAGGATTTGGAAGAGATTCGCTCCGGCACTCTGTTATCACTACCACAAGGGCTGAACTTTGACGCCTGGTCTAAGGCTTGGGGTACGGCCTGCACAGGTGTTGATTGTAACGGTATGAAAGGGTTTTTTTGGAACTCTGTATTGATCGTGGTACCGGCGGTTATTATTTCAACGATACTGGGTGCGCTGAACGGTTATGTGCTGACTAAATGGCGCTTCAGAGGCAGTAATCTGTTCTTCGGCATGTTGCTCATCGGCACTATGATCCCGTTTCAGGTGATCCTGTTACCAATGGCGCGCACACTGGGTTTTCTGGGATTAGCCGGAACAACCTCCGGTTTGATCATGGTGCATATCATCTATGGTCTGGCGTTTACCACGCTGTTTTTCAGAAATTATTACATCAGCATTCCAAATGAACTGGTCAATGCCGCACGCATTGATGGTGCGGGTTTTTGGTTAATATTCTTCCGGATTGTGCTGCCGATTTCCGTACCGATTGTGGTGGTGTCAGTAATCTGGCAGTTCACACAAATCTGGAATGACTTTCTGTTTGGAGTGGTTTACTCCTCGGGGGATGCGCAACCAATTACTGTCGCTCTGAATAATCTGGTCAATACCTCCATGGGTGTTAAAGAATATAACGTCGATATGGCGGCTGCGATTATTGCAGCATTACCGACATTGTTAGTCTATATCGTCGCAGGTAAGTACTTCGTTCGGGGCCTCACCGCAGGCGCAGTTAAAGGTTAAAGGAAATTATGAAAGCGTTAAAAATTCAAAATGTTGAAAAGACCTTTGGCAGCATCAAAGTGCTTAAAGGTATTGATCTTGAAATCGAACCGGGTCAGTTTTTGATTCTGGTGGGGCCGTCGGGTTGCGGTAAGTCCACCTTGCTAAATATGATTGCAGGGTTGGAATCAGTTAGTAACGGTAATATCACTATTGGCGATCGTGATGTGACACATCTTGATCCTAAGGATCGGGATATTGCTATGGTGTTCCAGTCCTATGCCTTATACCCGAACATGACGGTAAAGCAGAACATCTCGTTTGGTCTTGAAATCAATAAAACACCGAAGGATGAGCTGGAAGCCACCGTAGCGAAAGTGGCTAAGATGTTGCAAATCGAACCTCTGTTAAACCGCAAGCCGAAACAACTATCGGGCGGGCAGCGCCAGCGTGTAGCCATGGGGCGAGCCTTAGCACGTGACCCCTCGATCTATCTGTTTGATGAGCCATTATCAAACCTTGATGCTAAACTGCGCGTGGAAATGCGTAGTGAAATCAAAGAACTGCATCAGCGTGTAGGTACGACTATCGTTTATGTCACGCATGATCAAATTGAAGCGATGACCTTAGGTGATGTGATTGCTGTGATGAAGGACGGTGAGATTCAGCAGTTCGGGTCGCCACAAGACATTTACGATAACCCGAAGAATCAGTTTGTTGCAGGTTTTATGGGAAGCCCATCCATGAACTTTGTGCCGTGTGATGTGAAACAGGGTATGAATGGCTTAGTGTTGGTATTGGAAAGTGGTGGTGCCAGCCATGAATTACCAGTGGAAAATGGTATTGAGGGCTTGTCTGAGTATGTTGGGAAAAAAGTTGTACTCGGTATTCGTCCGGAGCAGCTTACTCAGGTGAGTGAAGATAAGCCTGATACCATGACAATACCTTGTCTGATTGAAATCATTGAGCCGACAGGACCAGATACCATGGTAACTGCTCGTTTGAATGGCGTTAGAACGGTCTGCCGGGTTCATCCAACGGCACAAAGTAAAGTAGGTGAGTTAATGCCGTTACAGTTCGATATGTCGAAAGCGGTATTTTTTGATCCTGACACTGAGCAGCGTATCTACTGATGTCCGCGGTTCACCATGTAATTCATCATTCGCCGGAGGCTGTCGATATCGTCGGAAAAGCGCAGTCAGGAATGCGTTTAGTCGCCGATATCGGTGGCACCAATGCGCGGTTCGCGTTGCTCTCTGAATCAGGGAGTATTGACCATCAAATGATTTTGGCCTGTGCGGACTACCCGGATATTACTACTGCGATTCAACACTATTTATCGCAGCTTGGTGCGCCAACGATCCGTCAGGCAGCACTGGCCATTGCGAACCCGATAGCGGGTGATTGGGTGGAAATGACCAATCACCAATGGGCCTTTTCTATTCAGGAGACCTGTCAGGCGCTGGGTTTTGATGAAATGATTTTCAAAAATGATTTCACTGCCTTGGCAATGTCGATACCGCTACTGAATGCGGGTGATTTGCATCAGATTGGTGGCGTTGCGCCATCAAATAAAGGTTCATCAGTCGCAGTAATTGGTCCGGGCACTGGCTTAGGGGTATCGGGCTTGCTAAAGCGCGGTGATCAATGGGTGCCTGTTGAGGGTGAAGGCGGACACGTCAGTATCAGTCCCGGTACTGCACGGGAGTGCGATATTTTACAGCTATGCTGGCAGCAATTCCCACATGTTTCAGCTGAGCGACTGATCTCCGGAATGGGCCTGCAGAACCTTTATCAAGCGATTTGCCAGCTTGAGGGTGTCGAAGCAAAGCCCCTGAAGCCGGCCGAGATATCAGCAATGGGTTTAAGTGGTGAAGATGCCTGCTGCTCAGAAGCCTTGGCCACGTTTTGTTGTTTATTGGGCTCGGTGGCCGGCGATCTGGTACTGACGCTGGGTGCATTTCGGGGAGTCTACATTGGGGGCGGCATTGTACCAAAGCTGGGGAGTTACTTTGAGACCTCTGGTTTTCGTGAGCGGTTTGAAGCGAAAGGACGTTTCAGAAAACACCTGAAGCAAGTACCGGCCTTTGTCATTAATGCCAAAAATCCCGCGCTATATGGGATTAGTCAGGCGTTTTCATTAAGCGCCTGAATCGACTGCTTCATTATTACTCCTGCCCTGTTTACAATGCAGGACTAGTAGTTTGGGGTGATGGCACCGATGGATAATAATAGACAAAAAGGCGCATTGCACCGCCGACCAGATGGCGTTCAATACGCTGGCACTCATTTGTTTGTGGATATGTGGGGGGCAAAACGCACCGACGATAAAGAGGCAATTCGAAGTGCTATATTGCAAGCGGTTGAAGATAGTCATGCCACCTTGCTGAAAATGGACCTGTCAGACTTTGGTGAGCATGCGGGGGTGACAGCTTTCGCCATTCTGGCGGAGTCACATATCTGTGTGAATACCTGGTTTGAAGAGCAGATGGTGGCGATTGATGTGTTCTTTTGTGCGGGCTTAGATCCGCATTTGTGCTTGCCAGCATTACAGGCTGTGTTTCAGGCTGAAAGGGTGCAGGTTAGTGAGCACAAGCGGCTGATGGCTTCGCCGTTGACGCATTCACGCTCATTGTTGTGAGTTATTGTAGTAGTGACTCTAAGCCGACTTCTTTGCGTACACGTCTGTAAATATGGCTGACTGCTACTGTAATACCAACAAACTCAAGCTCAATACTATCTTCCGCATAAAACGACTCCATACTCCATGCACTGCGGCGTCTGAAAATACGAACTAGCGGAACATCCTGAGAAATCACGACATACTCAAGCAGAGACGAGATGCTTTTGTAGTTGTCGAACTTTTCTTTCATATCAACACGCTGTGTACTCGGCGAAAGCACCTCAACTATTAGAACGGGATTAGTTCGGGCGTATTGGTCGCCTTCGTTTTCACCACAGGCTGCCATAATGTCAGGGTAGTAAGAAAAGTGCTTGCCCTGAGTTTCTCCAATGACTTTCATATCGGACTGCCAGACGCGGCAGGATTCCGGTAAGGCATTGTCGATAGTGGATGTGAGAGAGGTGCAGATGGTATTGTGAGTTTCACTAGCTCCTGCCATGGCATAGACCTGACCATCAACATACTCGTTGCGCACATCCACGTCTCGTTCACCTGCGAGGTAGTCATCAAAGCTTACGTATTCATTGTGGAGTGCTTGAGCCATGGTCGAATCCGTTGGTGTGTTGATTTTAGTATAGCGCTGACGCTACTGGAGTGCTAGTTGACTGGAGTTTAGCTTGAAAGCATGAAAATACGTTTTCTAATACTGTGTGGAAAACTACCCGCTTAGATGAATCTCATCTTGCCGTTAATGATGACAGTTTATGAACCAGCTTGTGGTAGTGCTGGCATGTTGATGGAGTCGCAGAACTTCATCGATGAGCAATAGTCATATTCTCAACTACATGCGGGGATCTGGCATCAAATTTATTGAAGCAAGATATTCAGCAGATGTTAGAGGAGCACCATTGGAAGGCTCACTGAGGTTATACTCCGAGCCGACTATTTCATGCCAAATACCTTGCGCCATGAAAACGTAGGCTTGGTCACTGGTAGTTCTTTTACAGCACTTGTGTTTAGTGAGATCTTAATCAATGTTCTCATTTGTTTATTAGTTTGGATCATGTGATCATTTCGAGATGCTCGGATGTCTCTGACAATCGTTTCTAAACTTAAATCTGGGTGTTTTTTCATGGCCATGGCTGCGATAGTTTGGCCTGTTCGCCCGACTCCCGCTTTACAATGAATTACCGGAAGATTTTTACCCGCGATTTGAGAGTCTGTCTCAGTTTCTGAGGTACGGGTAGCAGTGGATTTATTAACAGTTGATTCAATTAACTGAATCAGTTTAGACGTGGTGTCAGGGCTGATGGCTTGGTGATCCAGCCAATTATGGACATGTAGTACCGGAATTTCGACAGAGTCATCGCCGTATATGATTGTTAACCTAAAGACTTTTACTTCAGTGTTTTCACTTAGTTCAATGTAGTCTACAAACTTGGATTGTGTCTGCAACTCTCCATAGCTCGCAGAGCCAGAGAAGTAAACAGGTAGCTGGTGATTTTGAATATCTGAGCTACTGGCTAATATGACAAGCGCAGGAGTACGGTTTTCAAGCAAGAGCCTCACCTGGGCTTCAACTTGATGGGGAAATGGGTACTGACTTGCTATAGCAATGGGGCTATCACTAATAATAATTGTATTAGCATTTAACGATTCGCAGACACTTGTTTTAGCGCAAAAGGGCATGAAACGGTCGCGCTTGGGGTTGTGTGGTTTATATACAGCATTGCCTTTGATGCTCATAAGCGTGTCTACAGCGTTACTATTCTTGTTCTTTTTATCTTCTCGCATTTGTTACTTCCATATAACTGATATTGCATGTACTGAGTTTCTGACAGCGTCATTATAGCATTGTTGCAAGCTGGAAATCTTGAGTGTGTTTTGTTACCCGCTGAAATATCCCCCATTCCCGCCAGTTCATCGAAAATAGTTTCTGATAATCCTCGCTTAATGTAAAAATAGACTGAGATCTGCGAGGTCGAACCCAAAATAAAAATAAACCATAACCTGGCCATAGCAAGTGACGGAAGCTGTCACCTGGCCGATTTTATTAATGTTACCCCCCAAATGATGGTCTGTCGGTGTCACACAGACTCATGACCGACCAAAATAATAAAGACAAGGCGCAAGGCAGCTAGCATTGAAATTCACCCATAAAATCAACGGTAAGTTATTGCCGTTGCTGCTGATCGTACTACTTGGACTGACCGCTTGCGTGTCACAAAGTCCGGGTGTGGATGAGTCGCGGGTGATGCATTGGCTTGAGGACAAATCAGGGACAATGACGCTTCATGAGGTCAGTAAAAAAGATCTCTCCAGTCAATGGAAGATTGCAGATAAGGTCAGTCCTAACTTTGGTTTTACCGATACAACGGTTTGGTTGAGTCTGCCGTTTGTTAATCCAAACGCGGTGGCGACGTCAATGTTGTTAGAGATGGCATTTCCGCTACATGACAAGATTGATGTCTTCTTACTGGACGGAGATAAGGTCGTTAAAGGTTATCTCAGTGGTGATGAATACCCGTTCAGACAACGTCCTATTGAACACCGAAATTATTTATTCCCATACACCCTGGAGCCAAATCAGGCGTTGCGTGCGATCGTGAGAGTTCAAACAAGCGATGCGATGTATTTGCCGGTAAAAGTGTGGCAAGCAAATGCCTTCTTTCAGCAAGACCAACACCAACTATTATTGATTGGCTTATTTTTTGGTTTCCTGTCGATTATGCTGGTGTATAACCTATTGCTGTACTTTTCGACGCATCATAAAAGTTATTTATATTACGTCGGTTACACCGCTTCCGTCATTTACCTTCAGCTCATTCAAAAGGGAGTAGGATTCCAATATTTTTGGCCAGGTGAAACGCTGTTCAATCACTTAAGTGTGCCGGTGGCAAATTATTGCTTATTGATTAGTAGTTTGTTTTTCATCCTGCACTTTCTGAATTTAAAGCCAAGTCATCACCCCGCTACGATCAAGATCTTCCGTTCATTTATCTGGATATCATTAGCAGCGTTTGCAGCGACAGCGGCTGTTGTGATGACGGATACCTACCTTATCAGTTATCAGGCCTTGATAATCACGACGGTGGTGTTAGGAGTAACGATTACTGTCACCACCTTGGTGCTACTAGCCAGGCTGTCATTTAAGGGAAACCGCTCCGCCCAGTTATTGTTAATAGCTTGGGTGTCTTTGTTAGTGGGTATTTGTTTGTTCGCTTTAGGGCGAGTGGGCGTGCCGATGCCAATGTGGTTAAGTGAAAATGCCATGATGATAGGCTCTACCTTTGAAGCCGCACTGATTTCATTTGCCCTGGCTAATCACATCAAAAGTGAGCGTGATGCCCGCATGAGTGCCCAGCAATTAGCGTTAAGAAATGAGCGTCAGGCGCGTGAAGCACAGAATTCATTGTTAAAGTTGCAAAAAGACACCACCAATCAGCTGGAACGTGAGGTTCAGGAAAGAACGCAAAAGCTGGAATCAGCAATGCACGAACTAACCGCGGCCAATCATAAGCTGGATAACCTTGCGCGCTTAGATAGCCTGACAGGGCTGTCAAATCGCTGGAACTTTGAACAGGCTTTTAATACAGCCTGGGCGGGTAATCAACGGCTCAAACAGCCTATGTCATTGTTGATGGCTGACATTGATCATTTTAAACAGATCAATGATACCTACGGGCATATGTTCGGCGATAAATGCTTAACCAAAGTGGCTAAAGTGTTGAAGTTATGTGTGGGACAGTCTGGCAATTTAGCGGCACGTTTTGGTGGTGAGGAGTTCATCATTATGCTGCCAAATACCGGTTCAAAAAATGCCGCAGTAGTCGGTGAGCGAGTTCGCGCTAATATCGAAAAAATCACGATGATGCATGAGGGTAAGCCGGTTCAGTTTACCATTAGTGTGGGCATCGCAACGGTGATCCCAACAGTTGATATTGCGGGTGCATGCTTGAATGAACATGCAGATCAGGCTTTGTATCAAGCTAAAGAGAGCGGACGAAACCGGGTAGTCGCCATTGATTTGTCTTCTAAAGCAATGCGTGAAACGGCTTAAGCAGGCGTGCTAAAAAAGCATAGCTCCACCAATAGAAACGCGTTACCTTCTCTCCTTATCAAGAGGAGAGTTCATGTCTCAATCAATCGTAAAAGGTTACCTGCTAGCGCTACTGGGTGTTTTCATTCTATCCCCCGATGCCGTGTTAATTCGTTTGGTCGGTGATAACCCACTGCTGATTAGTGCGTGGCGTGGTGTTATTGGTGGCAGTATGGTGCTTATTTATAACCAGTTTCTGGATCGCCGAAACCTGTTTCAGCAGCTCCGCCCAGTGGGTGTGTGGTGGGTCTTGGTCACCATCGTGTTTAACGGCTCCTCCCAGATCGGCTTTGTTTACGGCGTGAGCCATACTAATGCGTCTGATGTACTGGTCATCATTGCGTTTGCTCCCCTTGTTAGTGCCTTTCTTTCTGCCATTTTTCTTGCTGAAGAGGTTAAACTCCGCACTTGGGTAGCGACCTTGGTTTGCGGTGTAGGTTTAGCCATTCTATTTTCCCAATCAAATAGTGGTAGTCAGTGGCTGGGCATCGTAGCTGCGGTCATCTGTGCTATCACGCTCGCGGCACAGTTTGTGGTGATGCGTGCGTTTCCGGGAGAAAACTTAACGGGCTGTATTGGTTTGGGAAATATTTTATCGGGTCTGGTTTGCATGATCATTGTCAGTGATCTGTCGATACCAATGTCCTCCTGGCCGCCGCTTCTGCTGATGACATTAATTGTCTCGCCCTTGTCGTTTGTATTATTTGTGCTGTCGCTACGCTATATCTCCGCCGCTGAAACCAGTTTGATTGTCCTGCTCGAATCGATTCTGGGTTCACTGTGGGTGTGGTTGGTGTTATCAGAACAACCATCACTAAAAACAACGGTGGCAGGTAGCCTCATCATCACAACGTTGGTCGTCTACAGTTGGCTCTCTTTGAAGGAGGAAAAGCAGTCAGTTATGTAAGATTTGAGTAAATGTAAGAATTGTAATTGCAGGTATATTGCATCGCACCATTTAAACGAATAATCTACCCGCGTTCATTATTACAGCCGAGATAACAGACTGATCATGCTTAAACAAATAGAAGAAAAATTAGAATCGACCATCTTCCGTAGTCGCTGGTTGTTAGCGCCTTTTTATCTGGGTCTAATCCTCAGTTTGTTTTTATTGTTTGTGAAGTTTGTGCAGGAGTTTTGGCACATGCTGACACATGTCTTAGTTGCCAAAGAAAGTGAGGTGATTGTCGGTATTCTGGCACTGGTTGATATGGCGCTGGTGGGGAGTTTATTGCTGATGATCATATTCAGCGGTTATGAAATTTTTGTCTCCAAAATTCATGTGGCGCACGAGGAAGACCGTCCGGCCTGGATGGGTAAAGTTGATTTCTCCGGACTCAAGCTGAAAGTCATTGGAGCGATTGTGGCGATCTCTGCAATTGACCTGTTAAAGACCTTTATGAATATTAATAACACGATGACCGAGGGTGATGAGAATACGCTGCAGTGGAAAGTCATTGTTCACATGACTTTTGTTGTGTCGGGGGTATTTTTTGCACTGATGGACTGGATAGCAGGTAATACTAAAAAGCATTAAAAATATACAAAACTCCCTTACATACCACGATGGAGTGAGGGAGTATCTCCAAATGGGAGTTTTTGTGAGATAATAAGGAATTGTATCCACGAAGAATTCCTATGATTGCAGCGTCTTACTCTAGATTCGGAAGTGCAGCCGATGTGCTGGAAATAGCTCAGCGTGATATTGAGCCACCTGCGCCCGGTGAAGTTGAAGTCTTAGTACACTATTCTGGTGTTAATCCCTCTGATGTAAAAAAACGCGCGGGACTGCGCGGTGACTTTCCTGCTGACTTTGTGATTCCTCACAGTGATGGTTCTGGTGTTATCGTTGCGGTTGGTGAAGGTGTGTCAGAAGAACGCATTGGCCAAAATGTCTGGTTATATGAAGCGCAACACAATCGCCATTGGGGAACCGCCTCTGAGTTAGTTAATCTTCCTGATAGCCAAGCCGTCAAACTTCCCTCTGCCACTGATCTGGTCGAAGGAGCATGCTTAGGTATTCCGGCGATGACGGCGCACCGTTGCCTGACCATTGCAGGCGATATTGAAGGGCTTAATGTATTAGTCACGGGGGCCATGGGGCGCGTCGGTTATCATGCGGTACAGGTTGCTGTGGCGATGGGGGCGAAGGTCATTGCGACAGTCGGATCAGAAGATGATGTTGAAGCGATAGCAGAACTAGGCGCAGAATTGGTGCTCAATTACCATGATGAAGCCTTTGCAGATAAGGTGATTGAACACTTAGGTGGCCCATTACTTCATCGGGTGGTGGATGTGGAGTTTGGGGTGAACCTCCCGCAGTACTTACCGGCAATGGCGGACAATTCCGCGATTGGTTGTTATGCATCAACCAAGAGCCCGACGCCTACCTTGCCGTTTTATGATCTGATGTTTAAGAACATTTCGATTCATCCAATCATTATTTACTCCATGCCGGAGTCGGCCAAAAAAGACGCCATCGATTACATTACGCAGATGCTGGAAAAAGAGCAGTTTACTCACCGTGTTGCCAAGCTGTTTAGTTTGGATGGCATTGTGCAGGCGCATGAAGCGGTGGAGCAGGGTGAACGAGGCTGCGTGCTAATAGAGTTACTGTCACATGACTGATAGACCGGCTACTCAGTTAATCATTGTCGATGATGACTTTGATTTGCGAGACTCTCTGGAAGCTTTTTTCAGCGCGCCGGAGTTTAGCGTCACCAGTTTCAGTTCGGGAAAGGCGTTACTGGAAAGTCTCCCGGAACATTTTGACGGAGTCGTTGTTTGCGACCTGAAAATGCCAGAGATGAGTGGCTTAGAAGTACTGGAAGCGCTGCATAACACGTCAGATGCCCCGCCGGTTATTTTGATGACGGCATTTGGCGATATTCCTGTCGCTGTGAAAGCAATGAATTTGGGCGCTTATGATTTTATCGAAAAGCCATTTGATCCCGCCGTGATGAAAGAAAAGGTACTGCAGGCAGCTCAGGCGCGTCGAAGCCAGTCAACGCAGCCCAAATTAGATAAAGATTTAAAGCTGCGTGAGTATGTTGATAATTTTGAAAAATCACTACTGGAACAAGCACTGACAGAGTGTTCTGGTCACGTCGGCAAGGTTTGTGATTTGTTGAAAATTCCCCGCCGTACACTCAATGAAAAGCTATTAAAGCACGGTATTAGCCGTCAGCGCTTTTTGGGTTAGGCGCACTTCAGCGCTCAGCCTATCCTCACTATGCAAGCATTCAAAGACTCCAGAGCACTTCAACTAATCGCTGCATTGACTGTTTTATTGGCGCTGGTCTTGGCGCATCTTTTTTTGCGCGGTTATTATCTTGAACAGCAGTCTGCGCGACAAAATGAGCGTGTTGAAGTGTATCGAAGCTCATTGTTTGCCACATTGAGTCGGCATGATTATTTACCCGGCGTACTCAGCAAGAACGATGCACTGTTTGAAAAAGCCTTTGAGCAACCAGAGCAAGCCAGTGCTGTTTTAGAGTCGGTTCGAAGTGCGTCTCAGGCTGATTTTATCTACATAATGGCGGCAGATGGCACCACTATTGCCTCCAGTAACTGGGACCATGAGGAAAGCTTTGTTGGTGAAAACTATGGCTTCAGACCTTACTTTTCCCGAGCTGTGGAGCAGGGCAGTGGCGACTTTTTCGGAATCGGTGCGACGACCCGTATTGCAGGGTACTTTGTCTCTGCGCGCTATCCTGAGACAGGGCCGGTCAAAGCGGTCACTGCAGTGAAAGTCAACTCATCGACCCTGGATAAAAACTGGAAAGGGAGCGAGGCAGAGGTTTTTGTTTCTGATAAAAATGGCATTGTGATTTTAAGTAGTAGCCCAAAGTGGCGCTATAAATCACTACGCCCCATCACTCAACAGCAGCGCGAAGAAATTCGAAAGCAACGTCAGTTTGGTAATGAAACGCTCGCTCCTCTGGGGCTGAAGGAGTCTGGAGAAGGCCAGTTATTGGTCACGATTCAGAATACACAATACCTGCAAACGACCGCAGATATCGGCAAAATGGGCTGGGAGCTTCACTACCTCGTGCCGTATTCTGTGGTGCAAAGTCAGTTGGTCTCGTTTTGGTCTAAGGCAATTATCATCGCTCTGATGGCGATTGCAGCCTTGCTGTTAATACGCATGATCAATGCCCATAATGCCTTGCGTGATTCCCAAGGTGAGTCCAGTAAACTGCGCGAGTTAAACCGCTCGCTTGAACATGAAATTATTGAGCGTAAACAGGTGGAGGCTGCATTAAGAAAGGCTGAAACCGATCTGCGACGTACCAGTAAGCTCACTGCAATGGGGCAATTATCTGCATCGATTACTCATGAGTTGGGGCAGCCGTTATCGGCGATGCGTACTTACATCGCAAGTCTTGGCGCACATTCCTCACAGGAAACGCAGGATAAAACGCTTGGTAAGCTGACGTCTTTAGTGGAGCGGATGATCTCTATCACGCAACAACTACGCTACTTTGCACGCAGTGGTGATAAGGAAATACGTCGTGTCAATCTACGCGATACCATACAAGGGGCGTTAAATAGTACCCAGCCCGCAATTCAGGCGGCTAATGTGACGCTGGATATTCAGCAGAGTGACAAGCCGGTCAATGTGTTGGCTGGCAGTGTGCGCATGGAGCAGGTACTGGTAAATCTGATCCGTAATGCGCTGGATGCTATGCAGGAAAACCCACCTGAGAAGCCACGACATTTATTGATTCACTTGTCTACTGAGCAAAATCAGGCAGTGTTGACCGTCGAAGACTCTGGCCCTGGCATCAGTGAAGAGGCGCAAAAAATGCTCTACGAGCCGTTTTATAGTACTAAGCCATCGGGGATAGGGATGGGCTTAGGGTTGGCGATATCGACCAATATTATCGCTGAGTTGGAGGGGAGCTTAAGTGCAGAAAACCGTCCGCAAGGTGGAGCGCGGTTTATTGTGAGAGTGCCACTGCTCGAATCAGATTAGAGGCAGCCAAGCTGAATCACTCAGACTCAACCATCGCCTTAATCTTCACTGCCTTTTCAAAATGATCTAATTCATGCGTTTTAATCCACCACTCCGCAGCTTCCATCAAGAGCTCGGGGTCATCATTTTTATTAGCAAAGAAAGCATAGAATGACAGTCCGACATTCGTTCCTTTCTTCTCAATTTTTTCATCACATACGCTGATGATTTTTCGCTTTAAACTGGTTCTCATGGTTTTCTAAGTGGCTTAGCTAAATGGACACACCACAATATCACTCCACGAGTTTCTTATCACGACTTGACTGAGAGTAAATCTGAGAACTGCCTTTTGGTTCAACTGCTTTAGGTGTTTCAGCAGCGTTTTTAACAGGTTTTACTGGCTGGGGTGTTACGCAAGCTTGAATGGCTTTTTCCTGCGCCTCTGTCACGCCATAAGGTTGGAAATCACAAGCGCCAAGGTGCAAGCTCATTCCCGTTTTGTCATCTGACTTCAACAAGAAATTACCGGCCTTCTTATCCTCAGGTAATTTGGCACACCAAGGGCCGGCGCAGGAGGTAGTAATACGCACTTTGGCGTCTTTCACCTCGCGCATCCCGGATTGATCGTTAACCGTTCCGGTGAATAAATAATCTGCGACGGCAGGGCCTTGTCCACCGATGCTGCCTTCATTCTTTTCTTGTGAAATGACTTTGTTTAGTCGTAACTGACCTTTTGCCCACACAGGCTTATCCATGGATTTACAGATTTGAACAGGATCAGGTCGCATACAACTGAGTGCGTGTGCTTGTTGTGTGCTGGTTAATAATCCGATGAGTGACCCACCGATCAATCCGGCAATCATGAATAGTGGCGTATTGAATCGCAGTTGTGTCATAAGTATTTCCTCTGGTGACTCAGAGCCGTCAGTACGGCACCGGGTAATCAAACAAGTCGATTAATGAAACAATCTTAGGGATGAGACTCTGTATAAAGTATAGAGTTCTTAGTGAAACAGGGGGAGGGGATTATTAGAATGTTTACAGAACAGATAATAAACCCAGCAAGGTGAAATCACCTTACCGGGATCAACTACTTAGCGAACAACATACACCGAGCAGGTGGAATGTCGAACCACGCGCGAGGCGTTAGGCCCAAGTAAGTAATCAGCGAAGTCAGGCTTTCGGGCACCACCCACAACGATTAATGAGGACTGAGCAGCCTCGGCGACTTTTAAAATCTCCTGATAGCTCTTTCCGGACGCGACTATGTGACGCGCTTTTTCATTAACTTCATCACCAAGCACTGATGACACCTGCTCATTGAGCTTGCGCTTAGCCTCAGCTAAGATTTTGTGCTGTTGCTCTTCGTTAAAAAAGCCACTCACCAAGCTGGTACCAAAGTCAGGTATGACGGTGATCACATCCAGTTGGGCGTCATCCATCTCAGCCAGTTTTGCTGCTGCTCTTAACGTGTTAGCACCACGATTAGGCTGGCTAATATCGATGGCACAGAGTACTGATTTCTTCATGCTGAAGCCTCCTGATTAGTCGTCGATACCGGCACGATTTTTTCAGCTCTGCGACGCTGTAATAAAGCAACACCCACAAGCGCTAATAATGCAGGAATAAAGACTAACTCTTTAGGTAGTTGTGATGCCGGTGCCGATATGGTTTTAATCTGCACAGGGTCATCACCATAGAAGTCAAAACCTTCGAGTTGCTTCACAAACGGTGAGCTAAATGATGGTTCATCCATTTTCACGATGTCACCTTCCGGTACTAACAGCAGACCTGTATCTGCTAATCGCTCGGTACCACTCTTCTCGTCTTTTACGCTAACAACGATCGTGGTGTCTTTTATCTCACCTGTATCAAAGTCAGGTCCGGAAACAACAACCCGCAAGTCTTGACCAGGTTCTGCGTTCGCTAGAGCCTGTTCAAACTGAGACGCAGCTACCGTTTCAAATGGTGGTTGAATCTTATTCATCACGAAGTCAGGACGGAACAAGGCGAATGCGATCAATACCAGTGCGATGCTTTCATAGATACGACTCTTAGTGATAAACCAGCCCATCGTTCCGGCGGTAAATACCAGGATCGCAATTGAGGAGATCACAAAAATTAAGATGCCTTTTGCAAAGCCTACATCAATCAATAGTAAGTCGGTGTTGAAGATAAACACGAACGGCAAGGCGATTGTTCTAAGTGAATAGAAGAATGCCACAAAACCAGTTTTAATCGCGTCACCACCGGATACAGCAGCCGCCGCAAAACTCGCGAGTCCAACAGGCGGCGTCACATCGGCCATGATTCCAAAGTAGAATACAAACAGATGCACGGCAATTAGCGGCACAATCAAACCTGACTGTGCGCCAAGCTCAACTACAACACCTGCCATTAACGATGACACCACAATGTAGTTCGCAGTGGTCGGTAGCCCCATACCAAGGATCAGACTTAACAAGCCCACCATGACTAACATGAGAATCAAATTTCCACCGGACAAGAACTCAACAAGGTCAGCCATAACTTGACCAACACCAGTTAGCGTCACGGTACCGACGATTACACCCGCAGTTGCAGTCGCCAGACCGATACCGATCATATTGCGTGAGCCGTCAATCATGCCTTCGAGAAGATCGCCAACACCCAGTTTAAAGGCTGAGACCATCTCACTACCGCCACGGAACATCGCCTTAAGAGGACGCTGTGTGAGCAGTATGACGAACAGCAATGCCGTTGCCCAGAATGCCGACAGTCCCGGAGACTTTTGCTCAATCATCAGGAAGTAGACCAGCACCACGATTGGGAGTAGGTAGTAGAGACCTGCTTTATAAATCTCTGCCACTACCGGTAGCTCAACCTTCTCTGCATTAGGGTCATCTGGCTCTAAATCAGGCACTCGTGAGGCAACCCATAGCAGGACAATGTACGCCACACCAACCAGACCAGATAACAGTAGACCAGAGTTTTCAGGGAATGCTGAGGTTATCCATTGCACGGGGTATTTGACCCCATAACACAGCGCGGCGAAACCGATAAAGAACCCGGCCATACCACCAATCGTACGTCCCATCGAAACAACACGGTTGCCCAGTGTTGGCATATTGGTTTTGACCGCTTCTAAGTGAACGATGTAAACCAGTGCGATATAGGAAATAGCCGCAGGCAGGAAGGCGTGTGTGATAACTTCCAGATAGGAAATCCCCACGTATTCAACCATCAGGAAGGCCGCTGCTCCCATTACCGGAGGCATAATTTGTCCGTTAACGGAACTGGCCACCTCCACAGCGCCGGCTTTTTCGGAGGTAAAGCCCACCCGTTTCATTAGCGGTATGGTAAAGGTACCGGTGGTGACCACGTTTGCGATGGATGATCCTGAGATCAGTCCTGTCGCTGCAGAACCCACAACTGCCGCTTTTGCCGGACCACCGCGCAGGTGTCCCAGTGCGCCAAACGCCATCTTAATGAAGTAGTTACCGGCCCCTGCTTTATCAAGCAATGCACCAAATAATACGAATAGGAATACAAACTTGGTCGATACCCCGAGTGCAATACCGAATACACCTTCAGAAGTGATCCACATATGACTCATGGCTTTCTTCAGTGACGCGCCTTTCCAGCGAATGACATCGGGTACCCACTCTGATGAACCAAAGAATACATAGGCTAAGAAGATCGTGGCAATGATCGCCATCGCCGGGCCCAGTGCTCGACGAGCCGCTTCAAACAGGAGCAGTAGACCAGCGAGCGCGACCCATTTATCAACATCATCAGCTAAACCACCTGAGGCAACAATCTTTTCATAAAAGATGAAACCGTAGAGCGCAATAAAAGAGCCGGCAAATGCCATGATCCAGTCCGCAATGGGAATGTAATGACGAGGACTTGATTTGAGTGCGGGGTAAGCCATGAAGGCCAGGAATATTGCGAATGCTAAGTGAATCTGGCGAGAGTTGTTGATGAGATCGCCGGGTAAAATATTGTTAGACAGTGGTGATGCGAGAATGATTTGGAATACTGCCCAGATGATCGCGACAATTGCTAAAAATGTTCCTATTGAGCCTTTGGGTGATCTGGAACCCGTGTCGGAGGCAGCGACCAGTTCCTGGAGTTCCTCTTCGCTCAACGCATTATCTTTGGGACTAACAGACATAGTTCTCTCCCTTGAAATAGCTAGAATTTAATAACCAATATGACCTTTCAAATTATTAAATGAGAAAAAATTAAGGGGCACCGATAGCGCCCCTTAATCTCGTAGGGGATGTTTCTTTACTCGATCAAACCAGCTTCTTTGTAGTACTTAGCAGCACCTGCGTGTAGCGGTGCAGAAAGACTAGCTGTCGCCATGTTCTTTGGCTCCAGGTTAGCAAATGCCGGGTGTAGCTTTTTAAATGCGTCGATGTTTTCCATGACCGACTTAACAACTGTGTATACCGCTTCTTCAGAAACGTCAGCAGACGTTACGAAGGTTGCACCAACACCAAATGTCTGTGTGTCTTCATCACTACCACGGTACATTTTGCCCGGAATAGTCGCTGTACGGTAGAACGGGTTATCATCAACCAGCTTAGTGACCGCATCGCCGTCAACTGTCACTAGTACAGAATCACAAGCAGTCGTTGCTTCCTGAATAGAACCTGATGGATGACCAACCGTGTAAACCATTGCGTCGATTTGGTTATCACATAGCGCAGCAGACTGCTCAGCAGGCTTTAACTCTGTCGCTAGTTTAAAGTCATCTGTTGTCATGCCTTTAGCTTCAAGCAGTACTTCCATAGTTCCACGCTGGCCTGAACCAGGGTTACCGATGTTGACTCGCTTACCTTTCAGGTCATCAAAGTTTTTGATGCCTGCATCCGCACGTGCAACGACTGTGAACGGCTCTGGGTGAACAGAGAATACAGAGCGCAGCTTTTCAAACTTACCTGCATCTTTAAACTTAGAAGTACCGTTGTATGCGTGATACTGCCAGTCAGACTGTGCCACACCGAACTCTAGCTCGCCTTCGCGGATTGTGTTGATGTTGTAGACTGATCCACCTGTTGACTCAACAGAACAGCGGATACCGTGTTCCTTACGGCCCTTGTTGACTAAGCGGCAAATTGCACCACCTGTAGGGTAGTAAACACCAGTTACACCACCAGTACCGATAGTAATAAATTCTTCTGCATGTACAGCAGCGGGTGCTGCAACAGCAAGTGTTAGCAATGAAGCTGAAAGAATCTTTAGCATTGTTATCTCCACCTTTAGTTAAATGTTAGTAAGGTTATTGCGCCTATACCTTTTATCATAATTACATCCACTATTACTAATTACTATGCGCGTTTGCACTTAGGTAATGACGCGTATTTACCATGATTGTAATTAAGCGGATAATTGATAATGATGCGCTATTGTTTTTATTGAGATCACTGAATGAAGCTTTCTTTGGGTGTCATACTGGCAATCTACCTGACCGGACTTCAGTTGATTGCCGTCATATCAGTTGTACTCATCTCTTATGTCTCTTCTGAGAACGTATTGATCGATCACACTCGCTCACTATTAAGCGATACGGGTCATAATGTCATCGATCATTCCAAAGACTTTCTTGAGCCTGCCAGAAGCGCTGCTGAGCTGGCAAAGCGACTGACTGAAACAGATATCGTTGATCGTGAAAACGCTGATAGTTTAGAAAAACTCCTTTTCCAGCAATTGAAAACGACCTCACAGTTTTCCGGCATGTTCTACGGTGATGAGTCGGGCAATTTCGTGTATGTGATGCGCAGCGATGATGTCGCCGAGTACCGGACAAAAGTGGTGCGTACTTTTGCAACGGGACAGGAGGCCTCATTTGTTTGGCGAGACCCTGATTACAACGTAGTGGAGCGTGAGGTTGACCCACTAGACGTCTTCGACCCAAGAACGCGTCCCTGGTATCGCAGCGCTAAAGAAAGCAAAGACTTCATCTGGACAGACCCTTACATCTTCTTCTCATCGCAAAAGCCCGGCATCACCGCTGCAGTACCTGTCATGGAAGGTGATGGCACGGTCAGTGGCGTATTTGGTGTAGACATTGAAATCGAAGCGCTGTCTGACTTCTTAGCCCAGCTTAAAATTGGTCAAAACGGCGTGGCGATGATCCTTACCAGACAGGGTAATGTCATTGCGCACCCTAATTCTGAATTGATCAAGGTAAAGAACAAAGAAGACACCCTTGAGTTTGTCAATATCACAGATATCAATGATGAGATCGTGCAGGCTGCTTTTGGTGAGCTGGCTCAGTCCGGCATTGCCTCGCTTGGGCAGGAGGCGCAGTCAGAGTTTGAGCATGATGGTTATGGTTATGTTTCCACCGTGATACCCGCTTATAACCAAGAACTACCTTGGGCTATTGCCATTTACGCACCGACTGAGGACTTTATTGGTGGCATAAAAGCCAATCGAATTCGTAATATCTGGATTGCGGTATTTATTGCCCTGATTACGGGATTGATTGGACTGAAAGTGGCTGACCGAATCAATCGGCCGGTACGTGATTTTGCGTCATTGGCGGTATTGTTATCCAGCGGTGAGGTGTCTACCTCTGACGATATTCCGGAGACTTATCGCGAATTAAAGCAAGCCAGCCAGACACTTTTAAATGAAGTAGTGCAGCGCAAAGCGTTCGAGCGTGAGTACGGCGTGACTTTCGACTTAGCATCACGTGGGATGGCGCAAATTTCCCCAAATACCGGGCGCTTCATTCGCACCAATGCACATTTCAATGATATTTTGGGCTTTACTGCCAAAGAAATGCAGGGTATGAAGTTCTCCGATATCTTGCACCCGGATGATACGGACACTTACATATCATTCCAGTACGCGGTACATAAAAACGTTGAGTACAATCAGGAGCGTCGATACCTACGCAAAGATGGCACTATTGCCTGGTTGCGGGTGAATGCGATTTTGATTCGTGATGAGGATGGTAAGCCGCTGCACACCGTTGCCACTATCGATGATGTAACCTCACTCAAACTCTCAGAAGAGAAAATCAATGAGCTTAGTCGTGAGTTATCGCACTTCTCGCGCATTAATATGATGGGGCAAATGGCAACTGGTTTGGCGCATGAGTTGAACCAGCCGCTGACGGCGATTACGCAAAACGCAGATGCAGCACTTCTGACCGTTTCACAAAGTGCCAACCCCGATCCTGAACTGATTGAAATTCTGGAGGAGATGGAAGAGCAGGCACATCGTGGTGCGGACATTATTCGTGCATTGCGTGGTTTCATTCGCAAAGAAAAGGGGGATAGCGGTGCGTATGATCTCAACGAGTTAATCGAACAGACCTTATGTTTAGTCCACCCCGAAGCCAGTGTGCGAGGGATTAATATTTTGTTCAAAGCTCAGGCATTGCCAAATGCTATAGGTAGTCGCGTGCAGGTTGCGCAGGTCATTGTGAATCTGCTGAGAAACGCCATAGAGGCGATTGTCGTTGCGGAGCTACCAACGAAGCGCATAGAGGTTAGAGCGGAAGCAAATAACGGTATGATAAAAGTCGCGGTAGAGGATACCGGATGTGGTGTTGATCCGGATATCGACCTATTCACGCAGTTTGAAACCAGTAAGCAGGATGGAATGGGCTTGGGCTTGGCTTTCAGTCGTTCTATTATTGAGGCGAATGGTGGAAAATTATGGTGCGAGCCGGAGACGGAACATAGTACGAAGTTCTGTTTTACGTTACCTGTTTTATCTATGAAGCAGTTGGAGAATGATAATGCCTGATGAGCAGAATTTGACGGTATTTGTGATAGACGACGATGACGATATTCGCTCGTCACTGTCCCGTGCCCTGGGTATACGTGGGTATCTGGTTGAGACATTTTCTTCTGCGCGTCAATTTCTTGATGAGTACGATAAAAATAAGTTGGGTTGCGTCATTTTGGATTATGGTATGCCGGATATGAATGGCTTGGAATTGCAGCAACATATGAAGCAGCAGGCTATCGATTTACCGATTATTTTTATTACAGGGCACGGCGGCATACCTGAGTCTGTTCGGGCGATTAAAGAGGGTGCGGTCGACTTTTTGGAGAAACCATTTCGCCAGAAAACCTTGGTTAATTGCATTGAAACGGCGTTTGGTACCTTGTTGGAAGTACAGCAATTGCAACAAAGCTACAGGCAACTGCAGAATAACTTTGACCGCTTGACCAATCGCGAGAAAGAAGTGGCGCAGTTTATTGTGTTAAATCCGTCCAGTACGTCGAGTAAAGATATTGGTCGTCATTTGGAAATCAGCCCACGTACCGTTGATCACCACAGAGCACGAGTGCTGGAAAAAATGGGGATGACATCGGTGACTGAGTTGGTGGACCAGTGTGTTAAAGCCGGGTTGTTTTTGTAGCCACCTCACCCCCCTAAGCATTCCGGCTTAGAAATAATTGCCATCACATATGGTTTGTCCACCTGTCCGATAGTTATTCAACTGTCGGATAAATATTCTCTATTCCATTGATTTGTGTTTTCGTTATCTGTAGACGAGGAATGCAAGAGGGGCGTCGAATTCTAAGATCTTTTTCCTAAACTGAACCGCTGCTTTCCAGATCGGGAAAACCATTTTAAATACCCCGATATTGGCAAAAATAATTAACATGCCGTTCATCGGGAAAACGGAGAATACTATTCAACTTCTAACGAAATGAATAAAAATAAAAGTTCAGAAGAGTAATAAAAACAGCCACATAACTGATAGTTAATGGCTATAAAACAAAAATAATAACGCTAATAAAAAACTGACTGTGCGTGTGTTCGGAGCACTAAAGCAAACCCGGATTAACAAGACTTGATCTTAGGATGCGCCACAGTTAAAGCTAGTTCGGGGACTAGTATCACATGTATAAAAAATTCATTATTACCTTACTCCTGTGTGTCACATCCAGTGTAACTACCGTGTCTGCTGCCAACAAAACAGCTTCTATCGGTATCAATACCAATGAAGCGATGGATCTTGGAACCAGTATTCCATTTGTTGACCTTTTCAAGTTGTCCTTACCGTTTGAAGAGGCCCGACCTTGGTTAACTAAGGGGAAAATTACCTATGATGCTAATGGCTGGCCAAAAGCGTTGAATAATGGAATAGCGGGGACACGCTTCGCCAGCCACATTCCTGTAAAGGCGTTGCCTACTGGTGACTATACGGTTCTCTACGATGGTGAGGGCGTTCTGCAATATGGTGTCAGTGCAAAATTAGTTAGTCGCTCCAAAGGCAAAGACATTATTCGTTTGGTACCTACCAAAAAAGGCGACATTAGCGCAACCATCAGCATTGTGAAGAGTAATCCGAGTAACTACCTACGCAATATTAAAATCCTGATGCCAGGTGGCGTATGTCACCGAAATGTATTTAAGCGCGTGAATAACGCGAATGAATGCGGTGGTAAGCAATACCTGTCATTTGCTAAGTATCATAAAGAGCTAACGTTTAACCCTGACTACCTGACCTTTATGAAAGACTTTAAGGTGCTGCGATTTATGAATATGTCAGGCATCACACGGAACCTGATGAGTTCATGGAATGAACGTGCAAAGCCTGAGGACGCTACTTGGGCGGGTGTCGAGGGTGTGCGTGGTGTGCCATTAGAGATCATGGTTGAGTTGGCCAATGTATTGAAAAGCGATGCATGGTTTACTTTGCCTCACAAAGCAGATAACTACTTTATTCATAAATACGCCCAATACGTTCACGAGAACCTGAAGCCGGGCCTTAAAGCTTACGTTGAGTACACCAACGAAGCGTGGAATGGTATTTTCCCGCAGGCGCATTATATGAAAGATAAGGGTCAGGCGATGAGACTAGACCCTAACCGAGACTATGCGGGTTATAAGTATTACTCGAAACGCAGTGTTGAGATCTTCAAGATTTGGGAGAAGATCTATGGCAGTACAGATCGTCTGGTCCGGGTAATGGGCGGAATGACAGGTAATCTACGTTTGACCAAAATGATGCTGAATCACCAAGAGGCTTATCTGCACACGGATGCCTTGGCAATCGCGCCTTATTTTTACGCGTCACAGCCTGATACGAAACGCTTAAGAAGTGTGGACGCTGTTTTTAAAATACTTGAAGACCCTAACAATCCATACTCCATCAAAAACGTTCTGAGTTCGGTGAAGAACCAAGCCGAGCTAGCTGAACGTTATGGTGTTGACCTAGTGGCTTACGAAGGTGGACAGCATTTAGTGGCTTACAAGACTCATACCATGACCGAAGGTCCAAACCCATATTTGATAGAGGCGAACCGTGACCCTCGAATGGCTCAGCTGTACTTTCAGTTCTTGCGTGGCTGGAAACAAGCCGGTGGAAAACTATTCATCGCATTTTCAGCGCCTCGACAACACTCATGGTTTGGTAGCTGGGGTATTAAAGAATACATAACGCAGCCAGCGCATGAAGCGCCAAAATATCGAGCGCTGATGCATTTTTCTAAATTGAATCGTTGCTGGTGGAAAGGGTGCTCAAACTATGGGCCGATTGTCCGACACGGAAAACCGATTCAGGTGGCTGCTCAATAAGATTAATAACTGATGTTACGCATTAGAGACTAAAATAGATATTTGTATTAATTTGGGAAAAATATCGATATTGTAGTATGTTAAACATTATAAGCATTAGAAAATTTAGAAATAAAAAGACCTAAGTGGTATTTTGAGCCCCGAATTATCTTACGACTAGAGAATAACGCCCTTATGCCTGAAACAATCGTCTCCGAGACTGGGTCATCACTGACCACTCAAGCCTTTCGGACCATCTACTCGATGATCATCCGTGGCGACCTAAAGCCTGGTGAAAAGCTAAAAATCGAGAGTTTGCGCAATACGTTGGGTGTAGGTGCTAGTCCACTGCGTGAGGCGCTAAGTCTTCTCACCGCAGAGCAGTTAATCGAGCGAATCGATCAACGTGGTTTCAGAGTTTCTCACATTAATTCCGAAGCTTTTGATGAGCTATTAAAGACCCGCTGCTGGCTCGAGGAGCTTGCCCTGCGCGAGTCTATAAGAACAAATGATACAGAGTGGGAGGAGCGCGTATTATTGGCTCACCACCGCCTCAAGCGGCCACCTCGCACATTAGAGGATGGTACGCTTAACTCAGAGTGGGAAGAAAACCACAAGGCGTTTCACATGAGTCTGTTATCGGCGTGTGGCTCCTCGATACTGCTCAAAATCTGCGACCAGCTTTACGACCAGAACATCCGCTATCGCAATGTCTCCGGCATTTATGTTACCGCCGAGCGTAAGGTTGGCGATGAGCACAGTGCGATTCTCGACTATGTGTTAAAAGGCGATGAAGACAAAGCGGTGGACGAGCTAATTCACCACTATCGTAAAACCGGCAAGCTCTTATCTGATTTCCTGAAGAAGCAATAACTATACCTTCGCTTTTCTAACTTAAAATATCGATATTATTATATTTAAGCAATAACATCGATTATTTTCGATGACTTCATTGTTTATAAATAATGAGAGTGGGGTCATCATGAGATTAGTGTCTTTTTCACGCGAAGGTCGAGCCGTATCGGCCGTAATTACGCGGCACATGTAAAAGAGGGCGGTGTTGAGCCACCGACATATCCTGAATTTTTCTATCGTGGCGCAACCTCTCTTATTGCTCATAACGCACCAATCATTCGCCCGAAGTGCTCAGATGGTCTACGCATTCAGGCCCGTCTTAATGGCGAAGTAATGCGGATTGGTGTGTTGAGTAATCCGGAGGTGGATGAGGTTTGATTTGTTGGGTGTCGCCCATTTTGTATAACTAACGACGCAATGTTTCTGATAAGTAGAAGCTTTCATTAGGCTGGTAGTCCTGCAAGAAGGTAATGTCATAGCCAACAGGGTGACACGCCTCTAAGGGTTGGTCGATATAGTCAAGAATGTCGCGACTGTCAGCCGACAATGGAATATAGTTGGGGTATATGTCGCGATCACTCCCAGCACCTTCAGTAAGTGGCCGGTAAGCTCTGGCGGGGCCACTTCCTTCAGCGATAATCTTATTACCGTCAATGAGTTGCCTGAGCCAGCGCTGTGCGGTGCGGCGGTTTAGGTCGGGGTAAATCTCCAGAATCTGCCCTAGCGAAATCGAGTTTTCCGCCTCTTGGATGCTTTGTAATAACTCGTTTACCGTTGTCATATCTGTCACTATTTATTAACTGCCGTGTCACTATTATGTCGCAATAGCAAAAATAGTGACATCTAAAGTGCCACACTACCATATCCGCTGGTGTTGACCTCAAGCCCCCCTAAGTTATATAGGTATTTACTATTATCGACACGTTCACCACGCGGTGAAGCATCTGATCCGGTGTCACGCTTTCATCTTGGCAACGGCGCACGACTTGAAAATATTCATACGCAGGCAGATATCTCAGACAACGGCCTGGACAATGCTTGGGTTTGCATGGTGAATTATCAGTATGTGGTGCGAGATATCGAGAAAAACCACGAAGCTTATGTGAACGGTGATGAGGTAATTGCTTTATCGGCGCTGCAAGGTCTGCTGAAGTAAGTCGGCAGTCCCATTCTATTTAAGGAAATAGACTATGTACGATCAAAATTACTTAGCCAACCATCTACGAGCCTCATCTGTTGGGCAGAGTGAGCGTCGGTTTGCCAAAAAGCCGGATGGCAGCAAAGTGTCTTATCAGGCTTTCTTTGGGGGCGCTGAGGCACTGGCAAAAGTACTGATAAGGAAAGGCGTAAAACCCAATGATCGCGTTGCGGTGCAGGTTGATAAGTCGGTTGAAGTGTTGCAGTTATACGTGGCGACGGTATTAGCCGGTGGTGTGTTTTTGCCTCTGAACACCGCTTATACCGCAGCAGAAGTCAGTTATTTTGTTGAAGATGCGTCACCAGTTGTATTTGTGTGTGGCTCAGAGACTCTAGCGGAGTTGGAACCGATTGCGAAAGACTTGGGTGTATTGGCGGTTGAGACCTTAGATGGCGATGGCTCGGGGTCGCTGACTGCGGCAGCACAAACGATGGATATTGCAGACTTTGAAGCGGTTGCTCGTGGTGAAGATGACTTGGCTGCATTCCTGTATACCTCCGGTACTACCGGACGTTCCAAAGGGGCGATGCTAACGCATAAAAACCTCTGGAGTAATGCTTCCACCTTAAAAGATTATTGGTCATTTACTCAGAATGATGTGCTGATTCATGTCTTGCCAATTTTCCACACACACGGTTTATTCGTCGCGATTAACACCACATTAGCAGCAGGCTCATCGCTGATCTTTATGCCAGCGTTTAATGCGGACAAGATTATTGATGCACTGCCCGAGGCCACCGTGCTAATGGGTGTTCCAACCTTCTATGTGCGCCTGCTGAGTCATGAGGGCCTTTCCCGTGATAGCGTTAAAAATATGCGCTTATTTGTGTCAGGTTCCGCGCCTTTATTAGCCGAGACGCATGTCAAATGGCAGGAGCAAACCGGCACTGCGATTCTGGAACGCTACGGCATGACCGAAACCAATATGAACACCTCCAATCCTTATGGCGGTGACCGTCGTCCCGGAACCGTGGGCTATCCATTGCCCGGTGTTGAAGTGAAAATCACTGATCCAGCCAGCGGTGAGGAGTTGCCAAACGGTGAAGTAGGCTCTATCGAAGTGCGTGGCCCGAATGTATTCAAAGGCTACTGGAATATGCCGGAGAAAACCAAGGAGGAGCTGCGCGAAAATGGCTTCTTTATTACCGGTGACCTCGGCATGATCGATGAGCGCGGTTATGTGTCGATTATCGGTCGTTCCAAAGATTTAATTATTACCGGTGGCTACAACGTTTATCCCAAAGAAATCGAGCTGTTGATTGATGATTTGGAGGGCGTGGTTGAGTCGGCGGTGATTGGTTTGCCACATGCTGATTTTGGTGAAGCGGTGACGGCGGTTATCGTTCCCGAGTCAGATGCAACACTGACTGAGGCTGAGATAAAAGCGGCACTAGCGGCTGACATTGCCAAATTCAAGCAGCCAAAGCAGGTGTTCTTTGTCGATGAATTACCGCGAAACACAATGGGTAAAGTTCAGAAAAATGTATTGAGAGATACCTATTCGGAAACACCCAGTGATGCCTTTGTTGATGATTTTATTGGCGGGGCAGGTCCGGTGTTACTGCCAAAAGCCTAAACTGCTTATATCAATTGCATGCATCGAATATAAGCGAATATGCTTGCCTCGTGTCTGATACTAAGCCATGTCAGGTGTTACTGAACTGGCACATCTCAGCTGCCTAATAAGAATACATCAGAGTAAAAAACCATGCTGCCCATCCTGTTAATTAAAACCGGAGATACCTATCCGGAGATCAAGTCTGTCCATGGTGATTTTGAGTCGATGATTGCTGCGTGTGTGCCGGAGAGTGGCCCGGAAATTGTTGTTTACGATGCGCGGGAAGCGTCTGATCTTCCTGTGTTATCGGATTATATCGGGGTTATTATTACCGGATCGCATTCAATGGTTACTGAGAAAGAACCTTGGAGCGAGCATCTGTTGCCGTTTATTCGTCAGATGTTTCAGGTGGAGATACCGGTGTTTGGCATTTGTTATGGGCATCAGCTGATCAGCAAAGCCATGGGCGGCAGTGTTGCGTATCACAAACAAGGTATTCAGGCAGGCACCGTAGCTATTGCATTGACTGACGAGGCACAGTATGACCCGATTTTTAGCCAACTACCTCGGACCTTTTCCGGCAATGTTGGTCATTCTCAGTCAGTCATTGAATTGCCTGAAGTTGCGACTTTATTAGCGTCAAATCATCATGAATCTCATGAAGCGATACGCCTTGGAAAAGTGATGTGGGGTGTGCAATTTCATCCTGAATTTACGCAGTCGATTACACGTCAATACATCGGGCTATCGCAAGCGGCTATTGGTGCGACTGATCAGAATGTCGAGACCTTGATTAGTGAGTGTGGTGAAACGCCAGAGAGTCGGAGTTTGATTGAGCGATTTGTGAATTTTGCGATTTCTCGGGCGCTTTAATTCAATTGTCATATTGGTCCTGTAGTGTCACTTGGAATTTTTATTAACCGAAAGTGATTGTTATGGGCCTGAATAAAAAGTGTTTGTTCGTTTCTCCGCTAATCCTGTCGTCTTTGTTAGTGGGTTGTAATATTTTTGACGACGATGATGATGAACCAAAGAAGGTGACGCCAGTATCCATCGCCTCTGTCACAACGCTGGATTTCTCATCATTCAATGCCAATGAAGCGGCATTGGAAGCTAGCGGTTTGCGTGTATTTGGCCCTGATATGACAACAGGTGGGGACGCAACATTAGCGGCTGATCTGGAGCCAGAGTATGTGACTGTATCTGCTGATGGAAGCATGGCCTGGGTTTCTCTTCAGGAAAACAACGGCATTGCAAAAGTGGATCTGGTGAATAAAACCATCACCGATATTTATGGCTTGGGATTTAAAGATCATGGTGTTGCTGGTAATGAGCTGGACGCCAGTGATGAAGATGATGACGCGGTGGTTCTTCGTACCTTCGCAAACCTCAAAGGTATGTACCAGCCAGATGGTATTGCCAGTTTTGAAGAAGACGGTGTGACTTATATCGTGTCTGCTAATGAGGGCGATGGTCGAGAGTATGATGGCTTTGAAGAGGAAAGTCGGGTAGAAGACCTGACACTGGATGCTACTGCATTTCCTGATGCCGCAACCTTACAAGATGAGACGCAACTAGGACGCCTGAAAGTAACTATGAATCTGGATACTGCAACGGCCAGCAGCAATTTTAGTGAACTTCATACCTACGGTGCACGCTCATTTAGTATCTGGAATGGCGATAGTGGTGAGCTGGTTTATGACAGTGGTGCTGATTTAGCGATCCAGACTAATAGCGCTGGTCTTTATCCTGATGGTCGTAGCGATGCAAAAGGTACTGAGCCAGAGAATGTTGCCATCGGTATGGTCGGTGAAAAACGCTTAGCTTTTATCGGGCTTGAGCGTGCAAATGCTGTCGCTATCTATGACCTGACGGACATGGATAACATCGAATTCTTACAATTGGTGTCAGATGCCGAAGACATCGGGCCTGAAGGCATTTTATTCATTAGTGCTGCTGACAGTGCCACCGCGCGTGCTCTGCTAGTCGTGTCTAATGAAGTGAGTGGTAGTATTACTGTTTACGAAGCTAATGCGTCAGGATCGTTTAGTCAGCTAAGTCGTTTAGTGTTGGATGGCGGTGAAGGTGCTGCTGAGATCAGTGCTTATGACCGTTTGAATCAGCAATTATTTGTCGTGAACAACGGCGAAGACTTGGATGACCCTCGTGTTGATGTGATCGACTTTAGTGAGCCCGCTACTTTGAGTGCGCCGGTTAGTAGCATAGATATCAGTGCATACGGTGGTGGTGTTAATTCGGTGGCGGTATCCAACGGCGTATTGGCCACTGCAATCGAAGGGACTGCAAAGACTGATGATGGTGTCGTTGCAATTTTTGATGCGAAAACATTTGAGTTTCTGGATAAGGTAACAGTAGGAGCTTTACCGGATATGGTGACGTTTACACCAGATGGCAAAACCATTATTACTGCTGATGAAGGTGAGCCAAACTCAGATTACTCAGTGGACCCAATGGGTAGTGTGTCCATAGTTACTCTGAACTGATTGGTCAACACTTTCTGAATAACCATCTGCCACACGATTGCTGATGTGGCAGATGGTTTTTTAGGTATTGGTTACTTAGTGATTACACCTAGTCGCCAATGTCGAAGGCTGCGTCATCAACTGTTCAATACGCGCAACAATCTCATTTCTGCCATTAATACCTGCCGGAATCTCCAGCGCATAATCCAAAGCAGATTTACCCTCACAGCCGTTTTTATCATCACGTTTATGCACTGATGCGCCGTTGTCTAATAGCCAATTCGCGATAACCACATTGCGCATTTCCAGTGCTTTTTTCAATGCAGTTTCATTCTCTAAAACACTAAAATCAATACTAGCGCCGTGTCTTAGTAATACTTTGGCTGACTCCAGATCATTATTCATGATCGCCCGAAATAGTGGCACACGGGTGGGGTCTACCCCTTCGTACAAGCTGGCATCTAAATCTGCTTTCTTGGGCTGGATTCGGTTAAGAATATGATTCAGCACAACACTATCCTTGCGGTTGCTGGCACAAAACAGTGGGGTAACGATTGAAAAATGTGGCATCGCATCGAAAGAGGCGCCTAGTCTCAGCAGATCATCAGTCACACGAATAATGTTTTGTCGGTCAGCAGCTTTGAATGGCACGCTGCCTTCCTGCATACCGGGGCCACACATGAGCTTAGTGAGTAGCTGACTGTAAAAAGGTTTACCTTCATTACGATTGGCACTTAGCCACTGGGTGATTTTAGAATAATTACTTTTTTGAGCGGCCTCAGCAAAGCTATAACCGGCACACTCCTGAAACTTGTGCTTATCTACATTGATGAATTTGTTACATTCATGGAACTCAACGGCGGATGCCGGAGGACTGAAAAGTGTCATTGCTGCCACCACAATGGCACCGATTTTTATCGAACGCATACCTGACTTGCCCCTTTTTTTTATGATCTGAGCGTTTGAGTATAAATTATTATTAAAGTTCTGTTATTTCGTCGGTTGTTGATGATGTCTGCTAACATCCGCGCTGATTCTCTCTTTCACTTCGGTATTCAGCATGCAGCGTTCGACCCATTGGTCTCAGATTATCGTTCTATACCTTGCCGGTGCGCTAGCCGCTTTCCAATACGCAAAAATGCCATGGATGCTAAAAGACCTGTTGAGTGTTAATAATTTCAGCGACTTACAGCAAGCAATCTTGCTATCTACCATTGGTATTATGGGTGCAGTCTTTGGCGCATTCGCGGGTGCGCTGTGTCAACGAATTGGTTTAAGAAAGTCCCTGATCGCTGGTTTAATCATCGCTATTATCGGCACCTTGTTGCCATTGCTTAGCAATGACTACGTACCGTTGCTACTCGCTCGCGTGGTTGAAAGCACCGCACACATGGCGATTGTCGTCACTGCACCCACATTAATGTTAATGCTCAGTGCACCAAAGGACAGGCCGCGAATTATGGCGTTCTGGAGCTGCTATTTCACGCTGACGTTTATGAGCGTTGCAGCCATAGCACCGACTCTAACCACAGTAGCGGGCTGGCAAGGGTTCTCATTACTCCATGCTTTGCTTCTGATGATGGCGTTAGCGGGTGTGGTGCGTTTGATCTCAGAACAACAAATACAGCTTAGCCAAAGTAATACCGCACCATCTGCCCCTAATGCTCTGCTGTGGGCTCAATGGCGGTTACTGAGTCACCGGAAACTATTGATAATCCCACTGACATTTATCGGTTACACCTTACTGTTTGTCTCTTTGGTGAGCTTGCTGCCGCCGATGTTATCCGCAGTGACTGAGACCCAATATCGTTTGGGCTTCTGGCTTCCTGGTTGTGCCCTGGTGGGCACGGTAATTTCATTGATAACACTCAAACGTGGTATCAAACCATGGAAGCTGGTGCGGGTAGCCGTTGTTGTGATTGTGCTGGCTGCCGTGGCTTTATTGTTGATGCGTAATGATGCAACGGCTCGCATTGTGATTACCATGATGATCTTCCTAATGTTGGGCTTATTACCGGCAGGTATTATCGGTTCCTTGCCCGATGTGCTTGAGGCTAATGATCCTGATATGCCACTGGTTAATGGTGGCTTGGTGCAGTTTGGAAATCTGGGGAATTTTATCGGGCCACCGGTGCTGACCTTGTTGATTGGTGGGCTTGGCTGGGTTGGGGTGAGTGTTTATTTGTTGCTAGGGGCTGGGATTGTGGCGGGGTGTTTGGTGTTGCTTAGTCGCTTGGTTCAGGCGCGGGTTTAGTCACTACGCAAAGCTCATATTGTAAAACTGACTATGACAATATTGCTCGTCAGCTTGATGTTGTGGTTGTTCGCTTGAGGCACTATTCGCTTACTGGTTTAACCGCATCCTTAACCTTGTATTGCGAAACGACTTGCGACAGCAACTCAGGCCCGCTGAGAGTTGAGTAGGAAGCAGCGATATACAAACGAGCAGGATTGGATTTCATGACTTGAATATATCAAACATCCAACGCACCGTGACACAATAACTTTGCTAAGCTAAACACTCAGAAAATGAGTTGGCTAGTTAACGATGTCCAGAAAAGTACTATTAATAATAATCTTAACGATCGGTGCGCTGTTGGCTGGCTGGGCATTTTACATAGAGCCTGCCAGTCTTAAAAATAACCACGAACGTGTTGAGGTGTCATCGTGGCCACGTGCCTGCAATGGTCGCGTAATTGCCGTGCTAGCGGATCTCCATGTTGGATCACCGTTTAAAGGCTTGGATAGCCTGCGGGTATTGGTTGAGAAAACGAATGCCGTCAAACCTGATTTGATTCTGCTGCCTGGTGATTTTGTGATTCAGGGAGTGGTGGGTGGTTACTTTGTATCGCCCGAGGATGCGGCAAAAGTGCTGGCTGACTTGCGCGCTCCGATGGGTGTGTTTGCGGTATTGGGTAACCATGATTGGTGGCTTGATGCGAAGCGCGTCAAGCAAGCGTTGAGTCAAAATAATATTACGGTACTGGAAGATAAATCACAGAAAATTAGTGCTGATGGCTGTGATTTGCGACTGGTCGGGATCAGTGATTTTTGGGAAGGACCGCATGATATTGAGCAGGCGATGTCTGAAGTTGGAGTAGGTGAAAGCGTAGTCGCGTTTACGCACAATCCGGATATTTTTCCTGAATTGCCAGAGGGAATAAATTTAACTGTCGCAGGGCATACACATGGCGGGCAGGTTTATATTCCGGGAGTAGGGCGACCAATCGTGCCGTCAAAATATGGTGAGCGTTATGCGATTGGTCATATTGTTGAGGACGGTAAGCATCTGTATGTCAGCTCTGGCGTGGGCACGAGTATTTTGCCGGTGAGGTTTTTGGTGCCGCCGGAGGTGACGGTGCTGGAGGTTTGGGGTGAGTGATTACTCCAATACCAGACGATAAAAGCTTCTCTCATAACTCACCACACAATCAGTTTCTTTTGCATAAGCGCTACTTAGAAACAAGCTTATCCAAGCGATTCACCAAGTAAAATGGAATATTCACAAGCGTAAAGTCACGAGTCTGGCGATTACTCTTAGCGACCAAATGATTCACAGACGGCTTTGCTGAGCTGATTCGAACTGCTCTATCCGCTTGTTTTTTAATAACATAAGATTGCAGTGACTTAATCGTACCTGTGCTGCCTGCTTTTACTTCGACGGGTACAATAGTGTTGCCCGAGACAAACAGGTAATCGACCTCTGCCTGTGCTTCAGACTTTGGGGGATGCCAATAATACAACTCAGGATTCACATACTCAGCCTTAGCATAAAGCAATTGCTGACCCACAAACTGTTCAGCTAACGCTCCACGATTAGCCATTTCCAGATTCGCAGTCATTACTTCCTGAGCAGGCAGCCCTTGTGCTGATAGCAGTAAACCAATGTCTATAAACAAGAACTTGCTGATTCGTATTTTAGTTTCTGACCCCAGCGGAATCGCATTGGCATTACTATGCAGCACTCGATAAAAAAGACGCGCCTCCTGAAACTGCTCTAATGCCATATTTAACTGGCGATTATTACCACTACTCTGGTTAGCAATCTCATTCGCTTGCTTATGTGAGAACTGCTGACCGATTTGCCCCAGTATGCCATTGAAAAATGCGTTAAGTGTTAGAGAGCTTTGCGACCCACGATACTTGGCAAAATCGTCCTTATACGTCTGCAACAGTGCCGTTTGATACTTGAGAATATCCGCATGATTAAAATTGCTCTCAATACCGATTTGCACACAATGCGGCATGCCACCAGTGAGGGTATATCTGCGCACCAAACCGAGCAGCTTTTCATGCAAACTTTCAGGAATAAGATGCATATTCTCTTGGGTCAGCATACTCAATGCTTTGAGTTCTTGCTTGGCGTTTATCGCTAGTAGAAACTCATCGAATCTCAATGGCCCCATGAAATAGGGCTCAATACGCCCGACCGGACTTGGAAGCTGGTAGTTGTTTAACACCTGATCTAACAGCGATCCTGTTAAAATGACTGCCAAATTCGGCATGTCTTCCCAAAAGTAACGCAGGCAAGAATAGGCAGAAGGTATCGCTTGGGCTTCGTCCAGAAACAGTATTGCCGTACTGTCTTTGCTCAGTGACTCTCCGCTCAGCAGCGAAAAGTTGAATAGCAAATCATCAAGACGGTATTGGTCGAATAATGGGGCGAGATCAGTATGACGTTCCAGGTTAATTTCGATAATTGGAATGCCCAGCGACTCAGCAGCTAAGCGCACCGAAGTTGTCTTACCAACTTGCCGTGCGCCACGAATGACCAGAGGTTTGCGCTGCTTTTGTTGGTACCAGTTAGCGATGTCTTGGACGGCTTCTCGATGGAACATATCTTCACTTTAGTAATGAACTTGAATTAAAGTGTAACATTTAAATTTATTTTTTGTATTAAAGTGGTAGATTTAAGTTTTTGGGTTTTCAGTTATATTAGCACTTTGTCTCTTCTGCGGTATGGCACACCGCCTCAATATTGTGCCCATCTGGATCGATAACAAACGCACCGTAATAGTCCGCGTGATACATCGCTCTGATGCCGGGCTTGCCGTTACACTTAGCACCGGCAGCCATTGCTGCTTCATAAAAGTCATCAACCTGTTGTCTAGTTTCGGCACTAAAAGCGATGTGCATGGGGCTTTGAATTGTCTCATCAGGGCCAAACCAAAATGCTGCTGCTTCACCTTTGCCGTAACCAACCCAGCCTTGGTCTTCAGCGATTAACTCAATGTTTAGAGGCGCGAGGGTTTTTGAATAGAACTGCTTGCTTTGGTTTAAGTCTGATATGGCGATACCGATGTGATCGATAAGCATGGTTTGTTCTCTTCAGTAAATGTGATTATGACCAGTTGAGTTTGCCACGACTCTTTTTAATCTCTTCGGGTTTAATACGCTTTTGCCGGGTTAGGCTCAGTAAGTGCCTCAAAGATTGTTCGACAGCTTCACGCTTTGACTTGATTCCCGTTTCTTTGAGGACGTCTGAGATAAGTTTTTCATCAATAGATACAGTGGTTTTCATGGTGATATCGTAGTATGAATGCATCTATTTGTGGAAGTGGTTATGAAAACAAGTCAGGACGGTAGAGTCACAATACCTCAGAGGCTTCGTAAGCAGTTTGGGTTTCATGCTGGTACCGAAGTTGAGTTCGTGGAATTAGGCGGTCAGTTAGAGCGGCTCATTAAAATATATACCTTTTTATTTTGTGCGGTCTAAACTAAGATAGATATACCTGTTGGATATACAAAGGAGTCACCAGTGGCAGCTACCATCACTAAAGTATTTAAAAGTAATCAGAGCCAAGCTGTGCGTTTGCCAAAGGCTGTAGCACTTCCAGAGTCCGTCAGAGAAGTGTGCATTGTTGCAGTAGGCAATATGAGAATTATAACTCCAGCTAATGAAAGCTGGGATGATTGGTTTGATCATCCACAAGCAACGGATGATTTTATGAATGACCGGCTACAGCCAGAAGATCAATTTAGAGAAAGCCTGTAATGATCAAGTATTTACTAGATACTAACATTGTCATCTATACAATTAAGAATCGACCTGAGGCAGTCCGGGAGGCCTTTAATCTCAATCAAGGTCAAATGGCTATTTCAACGGTAACTTGGTCAGAATTAGTTTTTGGTGTTGAACGCTCGACTCGACCTGAGAAAAATCAAGCTGATATCGATGGTTTAGCGGCTAGGCTAACTGTGTTGGATTTTGGTGTAAAAGCAGCATCGCACTTTGCGCAGATTCGAGCTGAACTATACGCCAAAGGCACCCCGATTGGCCCCTATGACATGATGATTGCCGGGCATGCTCGTGCCGAAGGGCTGGTACTTGTTACAAATAACACCAAGGAGTTCGAACGAGTACCGGGGTTGAGGTTGGAGAACTGGGCGATTTTTGAATAACTACAGCCACAGCAATAAGCAAAAATCCGCCTAACCCCCCCACCCCAATCTTTGCTAACCTACAAACTGAGGATTTATTTACACCGGAGGAAACATGAAAAAGAACCTTACAGCACTCCTAGTAGGCGCAGCATTAGCCGTTTCAGTCAGTGCAGTCAGCGCGGACAACAAAGATTACGTACTAAACACAGCATCAACAGGTGGAACCTACCACCCGGTTGGTACCGCAATCTCAACACTTTCAAAAATTAAACTACTTCCAAAAGAGAAGTTCAGCCTGACCGCAGTAAACTCAGCGGGTTCTGGTGCTAACGTTCAGGCGATGGGCGCGGGCACAGCTGACTTTGCCATCTTGCAGGGACTTTACGGTTCTTATGCAGCAACGGGTACTGGCCCGATTTCTGAAAAGCAGGAAAACATGCGTTCAGTATCTATGTTGTGGCAAAACGTTGAGCAATTCGTGGTATCAACGGATGCAGCGAAGACCGGAACCATGGCTGATATGGTCGCGCTGAAAGGCGAGACTGTTGGTATGGGTAAGCAAAACTCAGGAACCATCGGTTCTAACAAGGTATTGATGTCGGGCCTAGGTGTTGAAATCGAGAAAGACTACAAATTAATGCACGCAGGCTACGGCCCAACCGCTGATGCAATGGCGAATGGTCAGGTAGCGGCAGCGGGTATTCCATCAGGTCCACCAACAGGTGCGATCACTAAGCTGATGGCGGCGAATCAGGGTAAATTCACCGTATTGAATGTGACGGATGAAGAGCTGAAAGCAATGGACGGTGGCCGTAATCTTTGGGTGCCTTACAAAATTGCTGCGGGTACTTACCCTGGTCAGGAAAAGGATATCGATACCATTGCACAGCCTAACTTCTTAGCGGTTAATGCAAGTGTGGATGAGAATCACGTTTATCTGCTGACCAAGACTATCTATGAGAACCTGCCATTCCTGAACGCGATTCACAAAGCGACTAAGGCAATGGACACTAGTAAAGCGATGGCTGGTTTACCAGTTCCTCTGCACCCTGGTGCGGCGCGTTACTATAAAGAGATCGGACTGGAAATTCCTGAGCACTTGATGGCGAAGTAATTTCAGGCTAATCAAACAGTCTATACTGCCATCGCCTCGACAGGTCTGGCAGCGCAAAAGGGCGGTAGCTTGCAATAAGTGACTACCGCCTTTTTGTTTCAAAATTTTATTCAAAAGCACCTCAAGTAGCGAAATAAACGAGCCAGATAAGTGAGCCAGAGATGAGCAGCGAACAGACCAGCCCTGAGATTGATATATTGCCCACCCATAACATTCGTGATGAATGGTTGTTGTTAGAAGGGCAGAGCAAGTCGCCATTACAATGGGCGGTTGCTGCGTTTGCCGTCGTGTTTGGACTGTGGCATATCCTCACCAATTTGTATTTGAATGAGCCGGGTATGTGGCAAAACGCCATTCACTTTGCCGGTTTTGCGTTTCTGGCCTCGACCATTTACAGCGCCTTTGGCCATAAAACGGATGAGCCTTGGGCGATTAAATTAGATATTATTTATGGCTTAGTGGTGGCTGCCGCAGCGCTTTGGGTGGCAGGCTCTGAGTCACGTTTGTATGAAGATACGCTGGCGGTAACAGGGCAGGCGTGGCAGTTTAATATCATCGACTGGGCGGCAGGTTTTATTCTGTTGTTTGCAGCGTTGGATTTGTCGCGGCGGGTATCAGGTTGGGTTATTCCGATTTTGATTACCTTGTCGCTGACCTATATTCTATTCTTTGGTGAGCATCTGCCGGGCGTTTTCCGCACCGCCAGTTTGCCGCTAAATGACGTGATGTTCCGTTCCTTGTATAACGATGAAGGTATGTTCGGCATCCTGGCCAGCATCTCATCTACTAATATCACCCTGTTTATGATTTTCGGAGGCTTTTTAGTGGTCTCCGGTGCCAGTGATTTTGTCATCGAGGTGTCCAAATTAGTCGCCGGACGGGTGCGCGGTGGGGCAGCGTTTGTTGCCGTTTTATCCTCAGCACTCACGGGAACAATTAGCGGCTCAGCCATTGCTAATACCGCCTCAACCGGAGTCATTACCATCCCGCTGATGAAGTCGAATGGCTTCCGTGCGAAGTTTGCCGGTGGTGTAGAAGCTGCTGCCTCAACCGGTGGCCAGCTGATGCCACCAATTATGGGCGCGGGTGCGTTCGTTATGGCCAGCTATACATCGATTCCGTACTCCACGATTGTTGCAGTATCGGTGGTTCCGGCAATTCTGTATTTCCTCTCGGTGGCCTTTATCGTGCGCATCGAAGCCGTGAAATATAAGGTGGGTGATAATCAGGATATGACGATTGATAAGGGCAAAATTGTCTCGGGAGGCCTGACTTTTGTGATTCCGCTGACGGTGATGATCTGGCTATTAATGAGTGGTGTGACGCCGAGTTACGCAGCGTCTTGGGCGATTGCTACCTTGATTGTGGTGTCATGGGGTGCGACGCTGGTGGCGAAAATGGCCAACCGCCCAGACTTCGTACCGACCTTTATGGGCCCTGCCAAAATTTCAGAAGCGCTGATGTTTGGTATGCGCGCCTCGATTCTCACCGGTATATTGCTGGTCGCCATCGGTATTATGAACAACGCCATTGTAACCTCGGGTATCGGCAACGCCTTCTCGCTGATGATTGCGCAGTGGTCGCAAGGCTCGATTGTCGTGGCCATCGTACTGATTGGTATCGCGTCCTTGGTATTGGGAATGGGCTTACCGGTGACGGCGGCTTATATCATTCTGGCTATTTTAAGTGCGCCAGCCTTAGCAGGCATTCTGGCTGATGGTGTCATCGTGGATATGCTGGTCAAAGGTTTATCTGACCCCACGCATCAGGCCATGTTTATGCTGATTGATAACCCGCTCATTGCCAAAATCGGGGAGGGCATGACGAGGCCGGAGGCGCTGGATTTAATGGCATCCGTACCATTTGAAGTGGCGATTACACTGCGCCCGCTAATGGTAGACGCCGAGTTATTAACGACGTATCTGCTGATTGCTCACCTCATTGTATTCTGGCTGAGTCAGGACAGTAACGTTACACCACCTGTGTGTTTGGCTGCCTTTACCGCAGCGGGTATTGCCAAATCAAAGCCGATGGCGACGGGTTTTCAGGCGTGGAAAATTGCTAAGGGTCTGTACATCGTGCCATTGATGTTTGCCTATACGCCGTTAATTAGCGGGAATTGGTTTGAGATTTGCCAGATCGGATTCTTTGCGCTGTTTGGCATTTACGCGATTAATGCGCTGATCCAGTACTACGCGGAAGGGCCACTGAAGATTTGGCATGTGCCGTTATTAGTATTGGGTCTTGTCGGCGCATTCTGGCCATTACATTGGATTGCGAATATTGTTGGCGCAGCGATTGTGGTGTTTGTGGTGGTGAGTACGTCGCGGAGTGAAAATTCAACTGCATTACCTAGCTCGAATATTTCATAAGAAAGAGCGAAGCCTGTTCAACGCATTGATATAATAAATGTTTCGCCAAGAACGTTTCGTTAAGAAACAAAACAGGACTCGCTATCATTGATTCTACGACAGAAACCCTTCGTTTTCTTCCCGTTTCTCATTTAACGATTCGCGGGTGTAGTTCAGGATACCCAGCACGTTTCCTATGCGGATCACCCACTACAAGGCCTGTTGGCTCAACGGGTTTATCAATTCGCATGAGTGTCACTAAAAATGACACGATCATAATAATCGTACCAATTTAGGTGTCATGGAATAATTAAGTCAGCAATGCTAGATCAAGAGAATTGAAGTTCCTGCCTGAGAAGTGGCCTCTCAGGCAGGTTAATGACCAGTTATTGAGGGCAGGTTGCTAACTCAACAAACTTACTCGTCGTTCCATTACCTACAACATACAGCTTTGAAGGAATAGGTGGAAACTCAGATCTTCCGCCATCTGGGACATACTTGGTTAATACAAACAGACGCCCTCTATCCTCAATAATTTTCTCTACGTCCCCAATCGCGCTATCTATTTCAAGACCACTGTCGGCGAGCTTAACTTGGTACTCTCTAATGCCATTATTAGGGAAAGATCCATTGTAGTAGTAGGCAAAATAATCCATTCCATTAAAGTAATAGAAATTATTTATCGTGGTAGATATAGAGACGCCACTCGCAACATTACTACCTGTCCTCAAAAGCTTCACGGGACTCCAATCTAAGTCACCACTAATCCGCCACCAAGTTGTATAGCTATGAGGGAGCCCAGAGCCTATAAATTTACTTTTTACAGAGAAATGAAGCGCATCACCCTGACCATCAACCCGTTCAATTGTGTTTTCGTAAAGGCTTGTATCAGATATTTGCCTAATGCCAGACGGTGCATTATACAACACTATATCTTTCAATAAATCACCCTGCTCAACTAACTGCTGCCCATCATGCGCAAACAGATAACGCCCAGCTTGGGTGAAATAAAACACGCCCTTATAAGCGCCCAGTGCAGCGGTAGGTTGATCACTCTCAACAGCAGAGACTTTGGTTAACACACCGTCTACCTCCATCCACAAGACTTGTTCAGATCCCACATCACCTTCTAGGTAATAACGTCGTCCACTGATAACTCCAAGTTCACCAGCAACGCCCGTTGGCTTAATCTCAGTAGAAGGGAAAATAACTGGCTCTGAAGGCGATAAGCTGCTTAATTGTGTATTGGCCGCGGTTCCGTCTGTTTCATAAGTATTGCCACAGAACTCAACCACCGATTTTTGCGTATTAGCCGACACTTCAACACTTACCTTTGCGCTATTGGTTCTCCCTTGTTCATCGACAAACTGATACCAAAAAGAGTCTGTACCAGAGAAATCTGCGGGTGGGGTATAACGTATGTTTTCACCAAAAATACGAGTCTTACCGCCTTCCTTTGACCACTCATTGGCGCCCTCAATCTTCAAGCCAGACCCAATATCATTGCTTAACACTGGAATATTAACCCGTAAACCATTACTCGCTGTTGCCGTATCTGGCGTACCCACCGGCCACGAAGAGTTATTACTTTCTTTTAGCGAAACGACAACCTTTGCTGAATTTTTTCTCCCCCACTGATCTTCAAAAACATACCAAAATTCATCTTGCTGATCTCCTCGTGCCTCTCCATATTGCTGGTAACTAATTTCATTATCTGCACTTATCCAAGCTTTCCCCTTATTGACTGACCACTCATTAACCTCTGCAAGCTTCAGGCCAATACCCGTATCATTCTCCAGTACTGCGATTTTTACAACGGAGCCGTAATCAGCGTTAATTGTGTCAGTATTCGCCACGGGCCAATTAGAAGATGGAGTACTTAAAATGACATTGACAAACACTTTGGCTGCATTGGTTCGCCCTTCACCATCCTTGAGTACATACCAAAACGAATCACTACCAGTAAAGTCTTTATAAGGCGAATAGCTTAAGGTTTTTCTATCTGCATTGATGGTGATACGCCCCCATTTTTTGGAGGACTCATTTACACTTAAAATTTCTAAGTGATTCCCTATATCATTACTAATCACAGGAATAGACACCGACTGATTTTGCACTGTAGATGATTTATCAGTGACCCCCACTGGCCACTCACTTGCAATGGATGGATTAGCGAACAGTGTAATGAATATTGATAAAGTCAGTTTTTTATTAATCATTATCATTTCCTATCTATTTATTAAACAGCTTGTCCTAAGGGTAAAGTGAAAGAATTAACCTGCAGTGTTGAGAGGTGATGGGTGGGCGCTAAGTAGCGACAAATGGATTCACACGCTTTAACCCGGACGTTTCATAAACCGATTGATCATGTTCATGACTGCTATAAAATATAGACACATTGTAGCCTCCGCTCTGGCGAGGCAAATCTTTATGCTCAGTTCAACATCTGATGCCCCGGCCTAACCGCAATCTGCGGATGCTCCTTCACCAGTTGAACCAAACGATTCAAACTAATGCGACTCATCGGTTGATTAGTAGAGAACTTACCCGGCTCCACCTTAAATTTGGCACGTGGCGAGGCTGATCTGTCCTTGCGGCTTGCTGCGCAGGCTTGGGCGCATTGGCTTTGCCTGAAGGGGTAGAAAAAGTATCGGTGATTAAAGGCTTAACAACGCTACCGCTTGATCTGAATAAGTACGCAGAAGGGGAATTGCATATGGTGGTACATAAACGTCAGCGTCATGTGGCGAGGGTGGTTAAAGTGGCTGAGTTGTTGGAGGAGTTTCTGGCTAATGCTTGGAATATTCGAACGGAGAACTCCAGATAAATTGGGGTCAATACAGACATCTGAATATAAGTGCCTGTGGCCTGTCGCCAACTTGATTAATCTGGGTAGTAATGGTGCCAGCCTTAGATGAACAAAGGGCGCTAAGTGCTCAGCAACCACTCCAGCTTCTCTTTCAGCTCATCAAAGTACTCATGATCATAATTGTAAGGCGCTCTAGGAAAGCCTTTTCGATAAATGCTATTGAGCACTGCTTTTGTATCGTCGGGAGCACCAAACTCTGAGCACTCCAAAAAGTGCTCAATACACGCTTTCTTTTCATCATCTAATGTCGAGAGTAGTAATGACTCAACGTTGCCAATCCGGCTTTGTGGATCACAACAGATAAATGTTTGAGAAACAGCTCTCAAACCTAATTCATCAATGATGGGATTAAGCTTAGTCAGTGTATTTTCATAGCCACCATAGGTTCGGTCATTGGCTGGATCATCAGCATCTAAGACAAATAGCACTTTATCAATTTGATCAGCCTCAACGAGCTGGACTAGTTCAAGATAATCGACGTGATTCGCTTTGAAGAAGTTACTTTTTCGACCCACTTTAAAAGGCTGAACTAACGCTTCAAAATCATAACCAAGGCTGCTAGCTAACTGCTTAACCAACTTCAGATCTTCTGAGCCTTCATGCAGAATCGCTACTTTCACCAGCCACGTACCTCGCGGTTGTCGCGAATGCTGTCGGTCAGCATGTCAAAATCACGTACAATCGCTTTGATCTGTTGCTCTTTATTTTTAACCATGGTTATCAGGCTAACATCTTGCTCATCGAGCTTTCCAGCGGTACGACAGTATGACTCGATGCACTCTTTTGAGTGAGTGGTTGCAAAGACCTGCACATTGAGTTCTTTGGAAAGTGTCAGGATGATTTCCCAGAGTTGATCCAGCAGTGTGTAGTGAATGCCATTATCCAGTTCATCAATAAAGATGTACTCATTTTCAGCCGCAAACATCTCTGCAATTACCGATAAATAATGCCTCAGGCCATCTCCAAATTCATTCAGTGGCCTGTATTCAAAGCCACCTGATCGTGTTGGTACTTTACATTGCACGGAGTCGCCAATAACTTTGATATTTTCGATGGAGTCATCAAAGCGGGAAATAAACGTATTCACCTCTGACTCACGATCTTTTTCCTGAATACGCGCATAAGCAGCGATGATGTCCGCTTGGCTATCCCGAACGCTTGGAATAAAGCTGGCGCCTTCCACTTTCTTTATACTGCTAAGGATTGCTGAGATGTTCAATTCGCTCTCTTTGAATACCGTTTCCTCATCATTAATACGGCAGAGGTAGTGTTTTTCAAGCTTTGGTTGTTGGTATTCAAACGTGATTTCATTCAGGTTAGTTTTACTGTCAAGAATCTCAGCGTTGTTTTTGATATGTGATGACGTCACTTCACTCGTCAGTTTCTGTTGAATGCTATCAGCTCGGTTTCGATATTGGTGTAGAAGCCAAAGGCTAGAGAACAAATTCGGAATGTCTTTTGCTAATAATGTGGCATACAACGCCTCCATCAACGCCGTCTTACCAACATTATTCTTACCAGAAATCAGATTGACCCGCTGAAATCCCTCAGCAGAGAAACCGTCAAAGCATTTATACCGGCCAATTTTTATATACTTCGCAAAATGTTCGGACATGATCAGGAGTACCTCAGCGTCAGTCACTGGTATGAGTATCGAGTAAATATTTTAGCAGAGTTAAGAATACCACGGTTGTCACATTAGCCGATATCAGCGACAGATCAACCTATCCCACTACTCCAACGGCTGCAATAACGCCATCAGCTCACCCTGATCAAAGGCCGCAGCCTTATCACCGCCTTTGTAAATATTATCGGCAAGCTGCTGTTTCTTCGCCTGCAATGCCAATATCTTTTCTTCGACGGTTTCTTCCGTGAGTAGCTTATACACAAACACCGGTTTGTCCTGACCTATGCGATACGCTCTGTCTGTGGCTTGCTGCTCGACTGCCGGATTCCACCACGGGTCATAATGAATCACCGTATCTGCCGCCGTTAAATTCAATCCGGTTCCGCCAGCTTTAAGGCTAATCAAAAAGACCGCCGCGTCACCTTCCTGAAATGCCTCAATCGCTTCAGCACGTTTGCGGGTTTGGCCAGTGAGTTTGCTGTAAGAGATTTTCAGGCGCTTTAGTTCGTCTTCGATCAAGCCGAGCATCGTCGTAAATTGGGAAAACAACAGGATCTTATTGCCGCTCTCCACCATCTCCGGCAGCATTTCCATCAGCAACTCAAGCTTGGCTGAGGTCTTCACCTTCTTCGCTTTATCCAGCTTGACCAATCGTGGATCACAACACACCTGACGCAGTTTTAGCAAAGCATCCAAAATCATAATATGGCTGCGTGATAAACCTTTCTTCTTGATCTCATCGCGCACCTTCTTATCCATCGCCAGACGCACCGTTTCATACAAATCGCGCTGCTTACCAGATAACGCCACGGTACGGACAATTTCTGTTTTCTCAGGAAGCTCAACCGCAACCTCATTTTTGGTACGGCGTAACATAAAGGGCTTCACTCGCTTTTGTAACTGCTTGCTGCGATCAGTATCACCCTGTTTTTCAATCGGATTTCTAAACAAGCGATTAAAACGATCCAACGGCCCGAGATAACCCGGCATTAGAAAATGAAACATCGACCACAATTCGCCCAAGTGATTTTCAACCGGCGTTCCCGTCAGGCATAAACGGTGCTTTGTTTTTAACTGACAAATTTGTTGTGTCGCTTTGGCGCGAGGGTTCTTAATCGCCTGCGCCTCATCCAGAATGACGTAATGAAAAGACTTCTCCTGATAAAACGCCGCATCACGGACAATCAGCGGATAAGTTGTAATCGCAATATCTGCCTGCTCCAGCTCAGCAAATCGCGTCTTTCGATCAGCCCCTTGTAGCACCAATACATTCAGATCCGGAGTAAAGCGTTGCGCCTCATTCTTCCAGTTACTCATTAAACTGGTTGGTGCAATGATCAGACTGGGCTGCTGCGCGCGTTGATTTTCTTTTTCAGATAACAACAAGCTAAGCGCCTGAATAGTCTTACCCAGCCCCATATCATCCGCCAGAATACCGTTAAACTGATAATCACGCATAAACGACATCCAGTCATAACCACGTTGCTGATAATCCCGCAATGTTGCTTGTAGCTGATCAGGTAAGAGCGCCGTTTGAATACCATCAAATTCTTTTAAACGCTCATGCAGTTGTTTCAGCTCCTTCGCCCCTTTCCACTGTAAACCCGCATCATTGAGTATATTGCCGTAGTGCATACCCTCATGGCGTGAAAACTCCAGATTACCCGCAGCATTCAGCGTGTCAGCATCGTAAAGCTCGATCAGGGTATCCAATACATTTAGTAAGCGGTCAGTGGGCAGCTTAACCCATTGATGCGCACCAATTTGAAATAAACGATGCGACTCTGCTTGCAGCATTTCGCGCAGCAAAGCGGTGTCTGGGGTATTTGCCAGCAGGTCGACTAACAAGGGGAGCAGATTAATGCGTTGTCCATCCAGCTCAAAGCCCAGCGCCAGTTCAAACCATTCGCCAGCATCATCAGACTCCAGCTCAGCATGCCATTCATCAACCTTGGTAATTTGTATCAAAAAGTCTTCTGCGAAAGTAATTTCCCAACCTTGCTCACGCAATATAGGTACTTGCTCATCTAGGAACTTTCCCCACTTTTCCACAGCATATTCAAGGCTAGGTTCTGTAAGCATCCCATGATTTAACACACCATACTTCGGAGTGTCCTCCTGAAACCGGTGAAAGCCTGCCTCTTTTAGAGTTTGTAGCGCCACAGACTCACTCGCAAGATCACGGCTAATCCTATAGCGCACGGCGCCATCAACCCGAACAGATTGACTCTCCGATAGTTCAGCCTCTGAATGCGGAATAATAGTGGCATCCTGGTAGATGAAAGACAGACCTGCTAAATGAACTCGGTGCCCGTTCGATATCATCTCGCTGTGCAAGTGAAGCGATAAACGTGGCGTTACATCACTGATATCAATATTGGTTATGTCCAGTTTGGTTGGGAGCGGAACCTCTTTTGTTGGGAATAGTTCCAATAACTGCTCACTAACTTGCTGGGCTAATTCGACTGGCACGGGTGGAGCGTTTAAAAAAGCAACCATCTGCAGTGGGTTCAAGTTTGGATGATCCAGAAGACCGCATTGGTGGTTCAGCTTATCCACATAGTAAAAGTGTGTTAGCTGAAACAGTGTGACATCAGGGTGGTCAATCACCAATGAACTGCGCAAGTACCCGTCATCCTCCAGCCATTCCAAAACAGCAGGCATCGTTGTACCTTGTCTTAATGGTATGCTTGTCTTCGTTATCTCTTCCCAAAAACAACGCTGGGTGCTCAGTATCTGTTGTAGCACAAACTCACCCATATCACCGGACAATAGGTACTGAGGGGTGGAGCTATAAGGATTATCACAAAAGGCATTAAGGGTTTTGATAATTTCTTCATCTACTGCTTCATAAAATAAACCGGAGGATGAGTAGCCACCAACTTCATAACTTCTGAGATTGGCTGGTTTGCCGTAACCACCACTTTTCAAACGACGTACTTTTTTTGGTATTACTTTTAACGACGGCTCGGAATGTAGGTCGGTGTTCTTGAGTAAATAGACGACATCATAAGTAGACGACTGATTATCAGGTAGGTGCTTTGTTGGTAAAAACGGTGAGGGCAATCCTGCTTCCTGATCTCCAACATCGTTTAGCCACTGGTTGACGCGTTGCGTTTCTGCATCTGATTTAGCGGTTCCATCACTCATCTCTTCTGCGTGCTCTTCCAGCAAAGTGTTGAAAAAGCTATAAAGAACAGCGATGCCGTGAAGGCAGTTGCGGTGGTCATCACAAGTACAACTGGATGAAACCATTAACTTGCCATCAGTTTGTGGCTTCAAAAACAAAGTTGTTGATAGGGGGGCACTGAAAGCTTCTGAAACAGTCGCCTTCGCTCTTAGATTTCCCTTACCGATATCGGTCACATCATAAATCTCAACATCATGATCATAGAAAAAGTCCGCACCATCATCTACTACGTCGCGGCCAAACATGTAGTGTAGGGCTTTAATATCAATGCCAAATTTGGTTAGGAGGCTTTCATTAAGTTCAATCATGTGATTTTCTGATCGGGAGGGAGTAGAGGATAGACATTCGACTGTGCTTTGAGCGATATGTCAACTAAAAATGCACGACTATCGGCCCTACTGAATGCAGCCAACGACCCAGCCGAATCACACCGCTTGTTCAAATTAAAACCAATTCGTATACTGCTAACATTGCGCCACCCCAATAACAGTAATAGGGCTACTCATGGATCAGACCCAAGAACAACAATTCCTCAATGACCTCGAAAAGAAACTCTGGACCAGCGCCAATAAGCTGCTGCCGTCGTTGGATGCTAGCCAGTACAAACATGTCTTGCTAGGGCTAATTTTTCTGAAATACGTCTCCGATGCATTCGACCTGCGGCGCGTAGAGTTGACGGCACAGCTGACCAATCCATCGGATGATTACTTTCTCGACCCAGAGGACTTTGGCGGGCTGGAGAGTGAGGAGTATCGCGAGGAGCTTGCCGAAGAGTTAGAGGTGCGGGATTACTACTTAGAGACCAATACTTTCTGGGTGCCTTCGGAGGCGCGTTGGGCGTTTTTGCAGTCGAAAAATAAAGTGGTGATAACCGGTGAAATTGAGATCGGCGAAGGCACACGCAAGAAGAAAATCCGCAGTGTTGGCCAGTTGATTGATATCGCGCTGGAAGCCATCGAAACCGACAACCCAAAACTCAAAGGCGTACTCAACAAGCGCTATACCCAGCTACAAATCGACCAAGCCAAACTCGGCGAATTGATCGACTTGATCGCTACCGTGCCGTTTACCCACGACAGCCTCAACTCCAAAGACATCCTCGGTCATGTGTACGAATACATGCTGGGACAGTTTGCGCTAGCCGAAGGTAAAAAAGGCGGCCAATTCTACACGCCAAAATCCATTGTTAGCCTGATTGTGCAAATGCTCGAACCGTTTAAAGGCCGTGTGTATGACCCTGCGATGGGCTCGGGCGGATTCTTTGTGCAATCGGAAAACTTCATCCGAGCGCATGAGGGAAAGATTGATGAAGTCAGTATTTACGGACAGGAAGCCAACCACACCACGTGGCAATTAGCCGCGATGAATATGGTGATTCGCGGCATCGATTTTAACTTCGGTAAGCAGCCTGCCAGCACTTACAATAACAACCAGCACCCCGACTTACGCGCCGACTTCGTAATGGCCAACCCGCCGTTTAATATGAAGGAATGGGACACCGGCGTAAGCGATGACGACCCGCGTTGGCAATACGGCACACCGCCTACGGGCAACGCCAACTTCGCGTGGCTGCAACACATGCTCTACCACACCGCGCCCAACGGCAGCCTTGGCTTGCTACTGGCGAATGGCTCGATGAGCTCGACCACCAATAATGAAGGCGCGATTCGTCGAAGTCTGATCGAAAACGACCTCGTGGAATGCATGGTCGCCCTCCCCGGTCAGCTGTTTACCAATACACAAATCCCCGCCTGTATTTGGTTTTTAACCAAGAACAAACAAGCGCGAAGCAGTGCGGCCGGACGTGAACTGGTCGATCGTCGTGGCAAGGTATTGTTTATCGATGCGCGTAACTTGGGGTATATGAAAGACCGAGTATTACGCGACTTTACCCAAGACGATTTGAATACTGTGACTGACACTTTCCATAACTGGCAAACGGGCACAGACTATGAAGATGAAGCGGGATTCTGCAAAAGTGCGGAACTGGCCGAGCTGGAAAAGCATGACTTTGTACTAACGCCGGGGCGCTATGTGGGCGCTGCGCCTGAGGAAGACGATGGCGAACCGTTTGCGGAGAAAATGGCGCGATTGACTGGGCAGTTGAAAGGGCAATTTGAAGAGTCGGCTGAGTTGGAGAAGGAGATTAAGGCGAATTTGGCGGGGTTGGGTTATGAGTGTTGATTGGCCATTACGAAAATTATCTGACGTATGCGAGTTTTTGAATAGCAAACGTATTCCATTAAAAAGTCTGGACAGAATTAAGCGTCAGGGAGATTTTCCTTATTATGGTGCCTCAGGAATTGTTGACCACATTGACGATTATATTTTCGATGGAACTTATTTGCTAATTTCCGAGGATGGCGAGAATCTTCGAACTAGAAATACTCCAATTGCATTTAAAGCTTCAGGTAAGTTTTGGGTAAATAATCACGCTCATATTTTAGCTGAAAAGGAGGATGGTATTTTAGATTATCTTGAATACTATTTTTCTCAACTTGATCTCTCACCGTACATAACCGGTGCTGTTCAACCCAAGCTCAATAAAGCAAACTTAGACTCAATAGAGATCCCTATTCCTCCTATTAAAACTAGGCTTTACATCAACAAAGTGTTGAACTCATTCACTAACAAAGTTCAACTAAACCGCCAAACCAACCAAACCCTCGAACAAATCGCCCAAGCGCTCTTTAAAAGCTGGTTTGTTGATTTTGAACCGACTCGCGCCAAAATTGCTGCTAAGCAAGCGGGGCAAGACCCTGAGCGCGCAGCGATGGCTGCGATTAGTGGTAAGGCGGTTGCAGAATTGGAGCAGTTGGGTGAGGCGCAATTGGCGCAGCTGAAAACGACGGCAGGGTTGTTTCCTGATGCGTTGGTTGAGTCGGAATTGGGGGAAGTGCCGGAGGGGTGGAGACATACAGATTTAAAATCAATAACGACAAAAATTGGTAGTGGTGCAACACCTAGAGGGGGAAAAGGGGCATACAAATCTGAAGGGATTTCTCAGATTCGTAGTATGAATGTTTTCGATGGACGCTTTGTCTTTAAAGATCTTGCGAAGATTGATAACGAACAGGCGAGTAAGCTAAAAAATGTTGTCGTAGAGGAAAGTGATGTCTTGATTAACATCACAGGGGCATCTGTGACACGTTGCTGCATAGTGCCTCCATGTGTAATCCCTGCAAGAGTTAACCAGCATGTCTGTATTGTTAGAGCTAATAATACTGTAGTTTGCCCAAGCTATATTTACCTAACGCTCACTTCAAGTAGTGGGAAAGCAACTTTAAACAGCTTAGCTCAAGCGGGTGCTACTCGTGAGGCCTTAACAAAGTCTCACATCGAGAATTTTGAAATAATCTTACCCAATGAACCTCTCATGACTGTTTTTAGAAGAAAGGTTGAGCATCTACAAGACCAACAGTTTAGATTGACTGAAGAAGTTACAACATTGGAGGCAATCAGGGACGCTTTACTCCCCAAGCTCCTTTCTGGCGAACTATCTCCCGACACCCTCAAATTACAGGCATGATCCCAGCTGAATATGCCCATTCACCTGAATACCCCAGCCCTTATCTACGTGGGGTTACTCCTTCGTAAAGGGTTATTCTTACCAAGATTGAGGCTTGTGTCTGCAACTGTTGAGTATGGATTAGTGCTTATTTCATTTTAATCATATTTTTAGATGTACTTTTCGGTAAGTTATTGATTGCTTATTGTTTTTTTATTTCACCGTAAATCGCCTATGAGAAAATGCATACAGCAATTGAGTTGCTGCGATGTTCTTTAGTGGTTTAGATCATAGGTAAAGGTTAGTGCTAGTTAGTAGTTGTCATTATTTACAAATAGCGGTTATAGTAATTTACATATCGCGGGGTTCTTAGTTTACAAATCGCGGTACTTATAGTTTACATATCGCGGATAAAAAATGACACTTCCCACATACAAACGTTGGCAGCAAACCAGCATTATCAATGCACTAAAGTCGAGACGTGTTCTTATTCTTGCAGGGTCACGTCAATGCGGGAAAACAACGCTGGCCAAAGAAATCGCTAGTGAGGATGCCATCTTTCGCACGTTGGACGATGTAACCCTGCTGGATGCAGCCCTCAGTGATCCACATGGTTTTGTTCATCACAATGATAATCTAATGATCATTGATGAAGTTCAAAAAGCGCCGGTATTGCTGCAAGCCGTTAAACAAGATGTTGATACCAAACAAACACCCGGCCGGTTCCTGTTGACAGGCTCCGCCAATATTCAATCATTACCTGGCGTCACCGAGTCGCTAGCCGGAAGGGTGCGTAAAATCCGACTGCGACCTCTGGCGCTGGGTGAAATCGCCGGTAAGCCGCCGCAATTTCTGGAAAATGCGTTTCAGGGGCTGTTTCAGATTGATGACAGTATGTCTGCTAACGATGACTATTCGTTGAAAGATCAGTATCTCCTAAAGGCCATTGGTGGTGGCTATCCAGAAGCGTTAAGGCAAGAAAGTACCCGTGAATCGCGGCGTTGGCTAATGGATTATCTGGGCGCCTTAATGGAGCGTGACCTGCAAGATATTATTAATATCAAACGCCATGACAGCATGAACAAGCTTATCGAGGTACTCGCGGCTTGGTCTGGGAAGTTTATGGATGCCAGCGCGATTGGTAGCGGCCTTTCTCTGTCACGCCCGAGCATCGTTTCATACATCAATGCTCTAGAAGCGCTTTATCTGGTTGAGCGCGTTCGACCTTGGCTAAAAACGGATTATGAGCGCGTTTCTAAGCAGGATAAATTATTCATGACGGATACGGGCTTGATGTCGGCGATTCTGCGTTGGCGTTTTGAAAAGGTGCAACTCGATGGTGAGCGCAATGGCAAGCTCATCGAAACGCTGGTGTTTACGCAATTGGCGGCACAAATTGATGCGCAAGACGAAGATTATCAGCTGTACCATTATCGCGATCGGGAAAAGCGAGAGATTGACTTTGTCGTTGAAAATGAGGACGGCGATGTGTTGGGTATCGAAGTGAAAGCAGGCTCTGTGGTGAAAATGAGCAGCTTTAAGCATTTGATTTGGTTTAGAGATAACGCGATGAAGGAAAACAACTTTATTGGTGTTGTGCTGTATACCGGTGAGCATACCTTGTCGTTTGGTGATGGACTGTGGGCGGTGCCGATTAATTCGTTGTGGGCTTAGTGGTGTTTTAAAAAGAATGAATTGGGCATTATGAAACTTGCAATTAACTAAAGTAGTAATGATAATTGTCCAAAGTCCTAGGATTCAGGACAATATAAGAGGTCATTGTGAAAAGTCAGGATATCGGGCTATTGCTCAAGCTGGTTTCGCTGGAAGAGCAGGAAACGCAGTCATCAAACGATAGAGAAATAAGCTACACCGCGCGAGCGCTGGAGCAGGAAACTGGCATCAGCAAGTCACAGGTTAATCTGTCGATTAATCGTTGCTATGACATCGGCTTGTTAAAAAAAGACCGCCGTTCGGGAGTGCCTCGGGTGAATGTGAGAGCGCTTGAAGAGTTTATTTGTTACGGGCTTAAATACGTCTTCCCCGCAAAAGCCGGCGTGTTAACTCGCGGTATCCCAACCGCGTTCGCTGCTCCGATTCTAAGTGATAAGCTCATGAGTGCAGGTGACTTACCGCTTGTCTGGCCGGACGCAAAGGGTAGCACTAAGGGTTTAAGCATTGAGCCCTTGTTTAAATCCGCAACCACTGCCATTCAAAATGACCCTAAGCTATATGCTTTACTGGCGTTGGTTGACGCGATCCGTGTGGGTCATCCCCGTGAGGCTAATTTGGCTAAGCAGCTTTTAAAAGAACAGTTAGGCGTGTCACCAGCATGACAACGTATACAGACTTGAAAGCCATGCTGGAAGCAGTCGCTCGTGCGTTAGGGTCGGAGCTTCGTGAGCAAGTAACGTTTGTTGGTGGTTGTACAACCGGACTTTTCTTGACCGACGAGTTCACCAAAGAAGGCGTATGCCATACCGACGATGTGGATCTGATCGTCCACAATACTAACTTTGCCAGCTTTTACGCACTGCAGCAGGTACTTCAGGAAAAAGGTTTCACCATACCCGCACCTAACGCAGGCGATGCACCACCAATATGTGCAATGATGCTGGATGATCTGCGAGTTGACTTTATGCCAGATGATCCAAGTATTCTCGGTTTCTCTAACCGTTGGTATCCCAATGCGATCAAAACCGCTACACGTTACCAGCTGACACCAGACTTATTTATTCAGCTAGTCACACCAGCCTATTTTTTGGCGACCAAACTGGAAGCTTACAAAGGGCGAGGTAATGGTGATTTGCTCAATAGTCGAGATATTGAGGATATTCTGACGTTGGTGGATGGGCATGATGGCCTACTAGCTGACGTACAACTGGCAGATGTCGAGGCACGTCGTTATTTATCAGAGTCTTTTTCTCAGCTGTTAAGTGAGCGCGACTTTGATTATGCAGTTTCTAGTCAGGCTCGTGGTGATCAAGGGCGCGAAGAACTTATTTTTGAGCGCTTGGAGGCCTTGGTAATCAAATAAGTTTGAAAAATGAATAAGTCTTTTAAGGGCGATTGATTTGAGAAGAGCTACTAAATTCGAACGGGATGAAGGAAAATGAATTTATTGGTGTTGTGCTGTATATCGATGAACACGCTTTATCGTTTGGTGGAGGAGTTTAGAGCTCCCCCACCAATTTTTTAGGCTGGGAGTAAATATTGATCTATTTCTTGCGCAATAGCTTCACTTCTACTCAGGGAAGGCTCTATGTCGCCTTCTAATCTGGCTATCTCTGTACACGACAATTT
>NZ_QGKM01000044.1 GCF_003172875.1 Leucothrix pacifica
GGACCTTGTGCAATTGGATGAGCCTGCGTTAGATTAGCTAGTTGGTGAGGTAAGAGCTCACCAAGGCGACGATCTATAGCTGGTCTGAGAGGATGATCAGCCACATCGGGACTGAGACACGGCCCGGACTCCTACGGGAGGCAGCAGTGGGGAATATTGGACAATGGGCGCAAGCCTGATCCAGCAATGCCGCGTGTGTGAAGAAGGCCTGAGGGTTGTAAAGCACTTTCAATTGTGAAGAAGGGGTTAGAGTTAATACCTCTGACCTTTGACGTTAACTTTAGAAGAAGCACCGGCTAACTCCGTGCCAGCAGCCGCGGTAATACGGAGGGTGCAAGCGTTAATCGGAATTACTGGGCGTAAAGCGCGCGTAGGCGGTTATTTAAGTCAGATGTGAAAGCCCCGGGCTCAACCTGGGAATTGCCTCTGATACTGGGTAACTAGAGTTTGGAAGAGGGGAGTAGAATTTCAGGTGTAGCGGTGAAATGCATAGAGATCTGAAGGAATACCAGTGGCGAAGGCGGCTCCCTGGTCCAGAACTGACGCTGAGGTGCGAAAGCGTGGGTAGCAAACGGGATTAGATACCCCGGTAGTCCACGCCGTAAACGATGTCAACTAGCCGTTGGGTGCCTTGTGCACTTAGTGGCGCAGCTAACGCATTAAGTTGACCGCCTGGGGAGTACGGTCGCAAGACTAAAACTCAAAGGAATTGACGGGGGCCCGCACAAGCGGTGGAGCATGTGGTTTAATTCGATGCAACGCGAAGAACCTTACCATCCCTTGACATCCAGTGAATATAGCAGAGACGCTTTAGTGCCTTCGGGAGCACTGAGACAGGTGCTGCATGGCTGTCGTCAGCTCGTGTCGTGAGATGTTGGGTTAAGTCCCGCAACGAGCGCAACCCCTATCCTTGGTTGCTAGCAGGTAATGCTGAGAACTCCAAGGAGACTGCCGGTGACAAACCGGAGGAAGGTGGGGATGACGTCAAGTCATCATGGCCCTTACGGGATGGGCTACACACGTGCTACAATGGCCGGTACAGAGGGTCGCGAACCTGCGAGGGTGAGCCAATCCCACAAAGCCGGTCGTAGTCCGGATTGGAGTCTGCAACTCGACTCCATGAAGTTGGAATCGCTAGTAATCGTGGATCAGAATGCCACGGTGAATACGTTCCCGGGCCTTGTACACACCGCCCGTCACACCATGGGAGTGGGTTGCTCCAGAAGTAGCTAGTCTAACCTTAGGGAGGACGGTTACCACGGAGTGATTCATGACTGGGGTGAAGTCGTAACAAGGTAGCCCTAGGGGAACCTGGGGCTGGATCACCTCCTTAAAGATAACAGTTGAGTCGGCTACGAATTCCCACACAAGTCATTTGGTCTAATGAAAGAGAAAGACACGGCGATGCATCACCTTCGGGTGTTCGCGGTCGAACCTTGGGTCTATAGCTCAGTTGGTTAGAGCGCACCCCTGATAAGGGTGAGGTCGGTGGTTCAAATCCACCTAGACCCACCAATTGTTGCACTGCCGCTGATAGCGGGGGGTTAGCTCAGCTGGGAGAGCGCCTGCCTTGCACGCAGGAGGTCAGCGGTTCGATCCCGCTACTCTCCACCACTATGAAATTGGTCTTTCTCGACAAAATCTTCAGACAAGTTACCTTGGGATACTCTCCACGGTTATTTGTCTGACGGTTTCGTCAATGCTTCGTTGCACCGGCAGCGGATGCTCTTTAACAACATAAGTAATAATCTAGGTAACGTCATCTGACTTGTGATGAGCAGAAGACGTTATTTGAAAAATGTAGTATTGAAATACATTTTCTCAAGATAAATCGTTACAAAGTTATAGTTACTCGCTTTGAACGTAACGGGAGTCAAAAGGCCGTTACAGACTGTTCAAGGTTATAGAATCAAGTGACTAAGCGTATGTGGTGGATGCCTAGGCGATAAGAGGCGATGAAGGACGTAGTAATCTGCGATAAGCCCCGGTGAGCTGATAAACTAGCTTTGACCCGAGGATTTCCGAATGGGGAAACCCGGCACCCTAAGGTGTCATCGTTACCTGAATACATAGGGTAACGAAGCTAACCCGGAGAACTGAAACATCTAAGTACCCGGAGGAACAGAAATCAACCGAGATTCCCTTAGTAGCGGCGAGCGAACGGGGACCAGCCCTTAAGCGGCTTTAATGATAAGAGAACACGTTGGGAAGCGTGGCCAGAGTAGGTGACAGCCCTGTATCTGAAATCATTTTAGTCGTGAAAACGAGTAAGTCGGGACACGTGATATCCTGATTGAACATGGGGGGACCATCCTCCAAGGCTAAATACTCCTTATCGACCGATAGTGAACCAGTACCGTGAGGGAAAGGCGAAAAGAACCCCGGAGAGGGGAGTGAAACAGAACCTGAAACCGCATACGTACAAGCAGTGGGAGCCTGAGTTTACTCGGGTGACTGCGTACCTTTTGTATAATGGGTCAGCGACTTACTTTTAGTGGCAAGCTTAAGCGAATAGCGTAGGCGTAGGGAAACCGAGTCTTAACAGGGCGTCCAGTCGCTAGGAGTAGACCCGAAACCGAGCGATCTATCCATGGCCAGGTTGAAGGTTGAGTAACATCAACTGGAGGACCGAACCCACGTATGTTGAAAAATGCAGGGATGAGCTGTGGATCGGAGTGAAAGGCTAATCAAGCTCGGAGATAGCTGGTTCTCCTCGAAATCTATTTAGGTAGAGCCTCTAGTATTACTCGCGGGGGTAGAGCACTGTTATGGCTAGGGGGGCCTGACCGCCTTACCAACCCATTGCAAACTCCGAATACCGCGAAGTATCAGCTAGGGAGACACACGGTGGGTGCTAACGTCCATCGTGGAAAGGGAAACAACCCAGACCGCCAGCTAAGGTCCCAAAGTTACAGCTCAGTGGGAAACGATGTGGGAAGGCACAGACAGCCAGGAGGTTGGCTTAGAAGCAGCCATCCTTTAAAGAAAGCGTAATAGCTCACTGGTCGAGTCGGCCTGCGCGGAAGATTTAACGGGGCTCAAGCTGTACACCGAAGCTGCGGAATCGGATTTATCCGATTGGTAGAGGAGCGTTCTGTAAGCCAGTGAAGGTGAATCGTAAGGTTTGCTGGAGGTATCAGAAGTGCGAATGCTGACATAAGTAACGATAAGACGGGTGAAAAACCCGTCCGCCGAAAATCCAAGGTTTCCTGCGCAACGTTAATCGGCGCAGGGTTAGTCGGCCCCTAAGGCGAGGCAGAGATGCGTAGTCGATGGGAAACAGGTTAATATTCCTGTACCACTAATAAATGCGATGGGGTGACGGAGAAGGCTAGGCTAGAACACAGTTGGTGTGTATCTAAGCGTTTAGGCAGAGCACTTAGGCAAATCCGGGTGCTTAATGCTGAGGCGTGATGGCGACGACCTTACGAGGTTGGAGTAGTCGATGCCCTGCTTCCAGGAAAACCCTCTAAGCTTCAGTTTATTAGTGACCGTACTCTAAACGGACACACGTGGATAGGATGAGAATTCCAAGGCGCTTGAGAGAACTTGGGTGAAGGAACTAGGCAAAATAGCACCGTAACTTCGGGAGAAGGTGCGCCCCTGACGGTTCATAGCTGTCGGGGGCCGCAGAGACCAGGTGGCTGCGACTGTTTAACAAAAACACAGCACTCTGCTAACGCGAAAGCGGACGTATAGGGTGTGACGCCTGCCCGGTGCCGGAAGGTTAATTGATGGGGTTAGCTTATGCGAAGCTCTTGATCGAAGCCCCGGTAAACGGCGGCCGTAACTATAACGGTCCTAAGGTAGCGAAATTCCTTGTCGGGTAAGTTCCGACCTGCACGAATGGCGTAACGACGGCCACACTGTCTCCACCCAAGACTCAGTGAAATTGAACTCGCAGTTAAGATGCTGCGTACCCGCGGCTAGACGGAAAGACCCCGTGCACCTTTACTACAGCTTTGCACTGAACATTGGGCCTACTTGTGTAGGATAGCTGGGAGGCTTTGAAACCGGGACGCCAGTTCCGGTGGAGCCAATCTTGAAATACCAGCCTGGTAGTTCTGATGTTCTAACCATGGCCCCTTAGCGGGGTTTGGGACAGTGTATGGTGGGTAGTTTGACTGGGGCGGTCTCCTCCTAAAGCGTAACGGAGGAGCGCGAAGGTTCACTAATCAGGGTCGGAAATCCTGAGGTTTGTGCAAAGGCATAAGTGAGCTTGACTGCGAGACAGACACGTCGAGCAGGTACGAAAGTAGGTCTTAGTGATCCGGTGGTTCTGTATGGAAGGGCCATCGCTCAACGGATAAAAGGTACGCCGGGGATAACAGGCTGATACCGCCCAAGAGTTCATATCGACGGCGGTGTTTGGCACCTCGATGTCGGCTCATCACATCCTGGGGCTGAAGCGGGTCCCAAGGGTATGGCTGTTCGCCATTTAAAGTGGTACGCGAGCTGGGTTCAGAACGTCGTGAGACAGTTCGGTCCCTATCTGCCGTGGGCGTTAGAATATTGAGGAAAGCTGCTCCTAGTACGAGAGGACCGGAGTGGACGAACCTCTGGTGTACCGGTTGTCACGCCAGTGGCATAGCCGGGTAGCTAAGTTCGGACAGGATAACCGCTGAAAGCATCTAAGCGGGAAGCCCCTTCCAAGATGAGTATTCTCTGGAGACTTGATCTCCCTAAAGGGCCGTTGAAGACTACGACGTTGATAGGCTGCATGTGGAAGCGCAGTAATGTGTGAAGCTAAGCAGTACTAATTGCCCGTGAGGCTTGATTCTATAACCTTGAATGGTTT
>NZ_QGKM01000045.1 GCF_003172875.1 Leucothrix pacifica
GTAGTTTGTCTGACGCTTACGAACCTTCCAGGATTGACGAGGATCGTTAAGTGACTCGAGACACTCCAGAAGCTTGTTCAGGGACTTGGACATAGCGGGGCTCCGAAAAGCTTCCTTTATGCCTAATTTCCTTGGGTGGTTTCAAGCGATTGCCCTGGGAGATCGGCGATAAGTCCGGCGAAGGCACTACGCTCAATAATATCTCTCAGATATTCAAGGCTCGCGGCGACTATGAATCTGCACTGACTTACCTTCATCAGGCTCTCAACATAAGATTGGAGATTGGTGATAAGTCCGGCGAAGGTAATACTCTCAACAATATCTCTAAAATATTCGCTGCTCGCGGCGACTATAAAAGTGCATTGACATACCTACATCAATCTCTCGACATAAGACAGAAGATCGGTGATAAATCAGGTGAAGGTACGACACTTAACGATATAGCAACTATTGCTCATACTCACGGCGATTTTGGAACTGCACTGAGATACCTAAAACAGGCTCTCGACATAGCGCTGGAGATCGGCGATGCTGCTGGAACGTGTTTGACGACTATTAATATCGGTCATAGTCAGTGGCAAAGTAATCAAAACGATGAGGCGCATAAAAGTTGGGCTCATGCTTATCAAATCGCCAAGAAGATAGGGCACGCGCAAGCCCTAAAGACGCTGACCAGTATAGCTGAACAACTGAAATTACCTAATGGTGTAGAGAGCTGGAAAACAATTGGGAAAAGTAAATAGCTCCGGGAGGATAATTACCTCAAGGAGCAAACCTAATGCCTACTCCTTTGCTAGACTCAACACTTTACTAACAAGACCAGTAGACAAACGATAATTAGCTTTCTGCAACTGATAAATTAGTGGCTTTACACTTTCAATCAACCCCAATTGTTTTGCTTGAAGCAACACTCCAAGCATACCCACCACTGAAATTTCATAGTAGTCCGCAATCTTCCGACCACGCGCTTCATCCATTAGCACACCGCACTCCAAGCTCTGGGCGAGCGCTAAAGCTTGCACTTCACCATCGTCCAAAGACTGACTCAGTTCTTCAACAAAACTATTCTCTAAAACAGGATGCAGTTCCGCTGACGCTTTGATAAACGATGTTAGCAGTTGAGCATCATCTCTTGCTTGATGATGAGTGACTTCAAGGTAAACCGTTTCAGGCACATGCACTTCAGAAAATATCTCATGCAGTAGTTCAAGTTGCTCTAGTTTGGCAAGAGCAATCAACGGCCCTGCATCAGCGACAATAATCGAACGTTTCATGTATTGAAGTAGTCCAGCTCTGCATCTAGCTCTTCTGGGTCATAGTTTACAACCGAGATACCTAAGCGGCTTAAGTGCTCTGTAAAAGCAACAAGTGACATACCAGCAAGCTTAGCTGCTTTACCTATACTCATACCGCCCGACTGGAATAAATGCTCGGCTAACGCAATATAGACACCATGTTGAACGATCTTATCGTTAAAAGGAACACCCACAAATAACGGGTGGCCGTGCCGTGTCACTAGTGACAATTCGCCCTTCTCAGCCGCTTGGCTTAACTCACCGGTTCGTTCTCGTAAGTCTCGTATTGTGAAAGATTGCATAAGTAGCACCTTTAAAGTGTGTACTTAAATGGTAGCACAATAATGTCTATCAGATCTATCATGCTCACACTATGAAACAACGCTGACGAACCTAGCAGAACTACTTGAATTACCAAGTGATGCAGAGAATCAGGACAGGTAAATAGTTCAGGTGGCTCACATTCAATACCACCATCACCTCTGATCAAAATCCACCACCACCTCGTCCGACACCGGATGCGCCTGACAAGCTAATATATACCCCGCTTCCACCTCATGCGGTTCCAGCCCATGATTAATATCCATATCCACCTGCCCACTCACTAGCTTGGCTTTACAGGTAGAACACACTCCTGCCTTACAAGAATAAGGTAGCTCCATACCATGATGCATACCCGCATCCAGAATATTTTCACCCACCGTCGCCAGATCAAACATCAACGAGCGCCCATCCGCTACCACGGTTACCTTACTGGTTTTAGCCTCGCCATAGGTATCAATTCGCTGCTGTGCTTTTTCCAATATTTTCTCGCTATCTTCAGCCGAGTTAGCAAACAGCTCGTAATGAATCCGGTCATCACTAAAACCCACTCCACGAAAACCACGCGACACTTCCGACATCATACTCTCGGGCCCGCAGATAAACACCTCATCCGTGGTGAGCAGATTAGTCAGCTTGGCTTTGTGCAGCTGTGTGCCCTTTTCATTATCAATCCGGCCATTCAACACATCAGCCCCCTGATCTTCCTGATTCATAATATTGATCCAGTTAAATCGGGGGAGATACTGATTTTTAATAAAGCCCAGCTCCTCTTTAAACATCACAGAATTAGTTCTGCGGTTGCCATAAATCAAGGTCACACGACTCCCCGGCTCATCATGCAAGACGGTTTTGATAATCGACAGAATCGGCGTAATGCCGCTACCCACCGCAATACACATATAATTCTTCGCTTGCTGTGGATCTGTTTCGGTGTAAAAACTCCCTTGCGGTGGCATCACCTCAATGGTATTACCCACCTTGAAATGGTCGTTAGCATAATTAGAGAACGCCCCGCCTTTAACCCGTTTAATTCCCACCCGCATATGACCGTCTGACACTCCGGAACAAATCGAATAAGAACGACGTATATCCTTACCCTCAATCTCAGCCTTAAGCGTCAGGAATTGCCCCTGCTTAAAGCGAAACGTTTGTTTTAGCGCATCCGGCACCTCGAAGGTGACACGGATCGCGGTGTCAGTTTCAGGTTGCACATCTGAAATCGTTAAGGGATAAAAACGGGTATCCGACATGCTGTCGTCCTATAGGTTAAATTTGTTTAAAGTAATCAAACGCTTCGTGGCAATCATTGCACTGAAACAATGCTTTACAAGCGGTAGAGCCGAATTCGCTGAGCCGTTTGGTATCTGACGAACTACAGTGCGGACATTCGACCCCGAACTCTGGCGTTAAGCCTGATGCATTGCCACAAGCAGACTGCGTAGGCGGCGCAATACCATACTCGCGTAATTTGCGGCGACCCTCGGGAGACAACCAATCCGTCGTCCAGGCCGGCGCCAATTTTGTCTTCACTTCATAATCGTTAAAGCCCGCTCTGGCCAGCTCGGATTCAATATCATCCTGCATGGTGCTAATGGCTGGACAACCAGAATAAGTGGGAGTAATCCATACGGTGACTTTGCCATATTCATCTTTGTGTAAATCACATAGCACACCAAGATCCCAGAGACTCAGCGCCGGTACTTCAGGATCATTCACCACATCCAGCATGTCCCATAACTCGGGCACTTGCGATTGCTGGCGGTGCTGTAAACGCTCCGCCCATGCATTCGAAACAACTGGAATATCGCTAATCGATGACGTCACGCCGACCTACCAAGTCACGCCGGGGTGAGCGCGGTGTAAAAACTGCATTTCAGTTAATAAATGACCGAGGTTTTCCGTGTGATAACCGGTTCGGCCACCGCGTACCACCCAACTGTCTTCAGGCACAGTCAGTGTCGCTTCAGTTAAAATAGCAGTGACTTTTTCCAACCATTGTGGACGCAAGGCTGCACTGTCCACCGCAATACCGGCTTCAATTAGTTGCTGTTCCAAGGCATCGACATCGAACATTTCATGGGTGTAGCCCCATAAATTATCAACCGCATTTTGCATACGCTGGTGGCTTTCTGCGGTGCCATCCCCCAAACGCAGCGTCCATTCATGACTGCGACGCAAGTGATAACGGGTTTCCTTCACCGCTTTGGCGGCAACCGCGGCTAAGGTTTCATCCTTCGACTGCAGCTGCTGTTGCAAAAATAGCGTATTAAACACATCCACAAACAACTGGCGCGCCATGGTGTGAGCAAAATCCACACGCGGCAACTCGTTAATCAGCAGATTGGTGTATTGACGCTCATCACGAAGATAAGCAAAGTCATCTTCCGTACGGCCCTCACCTTCCAGCTCTGCCGCATACGTAAAATACATTCGCGCACGACCTAAAAAATCCAGCGCTACATTTTGCAAAGCCAGATCTTCTTCAAGAAATGGGCCGTTACTACACCACTCTGATATCCGGTGACTCAATATGATCGAGTCATCTCCCAGACGCGTCACGTACTGCATGGTTGCTTGTTTTAAATCTGTCTCAGTCATCTCACGCCTCACATATTGTCCACTGCTTTTGGCAGCTCGTAATACATAGCATGGCGATACGGCTTGTCATCTGACGGATCAAAAAAGCTATCGCTGTCATCTTCCTGAGAGGCGCAAATATCACTGGAGCGCACCACCCAAATACTCACCCCTTCACTCCTGCGCGTATAAACATCACGGGCATATTCCAGTGCTTGCTCATGGTCTTCGGCGTGCAAACTGCCAACATGCTTGTGGTCAAGGCCGCGACGTGAGCGGAGAAATACTTCATATAAATCTAATTCTTGTGTCGCCATGGTTGTCTCCTATGCGGCCTGTTGCTTGGCGGATCTTTTCTTATCACGATAGGCATGCATGGCTTCGCGCACCCACTCGCCTTCTTCATGTGCCCGAACATGGTGCTCAATGCGCTGGCGATTGGCATGACCATTACCATTAATCACGTTATAGAATTCATCCCAGTCGATTTCGCCAAAGTCATAATGACCGCGTTCCTCGTTCCATTTCAGGTCTTTATCCGGGTGTTCCAGCCCCAGCACTTCAATCTGTTTCACCGTTTGATCCACAAATTTCTGACGTAAGTCATCATTGGTTTCACGTTTAATTTTCCATTTCATAGAACGCGCCGAGTGTGCTGACTCCGAATCATGCGGGCCAAACATCATGAGTGCAGGCCAGTAAAAACGATTCAGAGAGTCCTGTGCCATTGCCTTTTGCGCTGCAGAACCTCGCGATAAGGTAACCATAATTTCGTAACCCTGACGCTGATGGAAACTCTCTTCCTTACAGATCCGAATCATGGCACGAGCATAAGGCCCATAAGATGTGCGCTGTAGTGACACCTGATTCACAATTGCCGCGCCATCAACCAGCCAGCCAATCGCGCCCATATCGCCCCAGGTCTGCGCGGGGTAATTAAAGATCGAGGCATACTTCGCTGTACCGGTTTGCAGTGCTTCGATTAACTCATTGCGACTAATGCCCAGCGTTTCCACCGCGCTGTACAAATACAATCCGTGCCCACCTTCATCCTGTACTTTTGATAGCAAAATCCCTTTGCGCCTCAAAGACGGTGCACGGGTAATCCAGTTACCCTCTGGTTGCATACCGATAATCTCAGAATGACCGTGTTGGGAGATCTGACGGATCAGATTTTTGCGATAGTCATCCGGCATCCAATCTTTCGGCTCGATTTTTTCCCCGGCCTCTATCTTGCGCATAAAATTTTCTTCAGGCGTCATATCTCTATCCTCATTTCACTGCATTGCCTTACGACTAAACACATTTATCTGCTAGCTGCACCTATCCGAAGCTAATCCGCTACCAACGTCAACACATCATAATTAGCCACCACATCACCATGCTGATTCACGATGGTGGTATCCCAGCGCACTTCGCCATATTCTTCTGTCTCACGATTCACTTTTTGTTTGCAGGTAAACTGTACCTGCAACTCATCACCGGCATACACGGGCGACGCAAACCGCAGATTATCCATGCCATAGTTGGCTAGTACCGGCCCTTCATCCGGCCAGACAAACAAACCTGCCGCCATCGATACCAAGAAATAACCATGTGCTACCCGATCTTCAAAAAACGGATTACGCCGGGCTGCATCTTTATCCATGTGGGCATAAAATTTATCGCCGGAAAGCTCGGCAAAGGCTTCAATATCGTCCAATGTGATGGTGCGTTTTTCGGTGATAATCGCATCACCAATTGCCAATTCATTAAAGGTTTTTCTGAACGGGTGAATGCCATCAGTATTGCGCTCAGCACCCTGCATCCATGCACTGGTAATCGCGGTCAACATGTCAGGAGAACCCTGAATCGCCGTGCGTTGCATATAGTGTTTCACTCCCCGGATACCGCCCATTTCCTCAGAGCCACCGGCACGACCGGGGCCACCGTGAATCAGGTGTGCCAAGGGTGAACCGTGACCGGTTGATTCTTTGGCGCACTTTTCATCCAGCACCACCATGCGACCATGATGTGGCGCAGCGCCCAATACTAAGATTCTGGCAATATCAGGGTCAGCGGTTATTACCGAACCCACCAAGCTCCCTTTGCCCATTGCCGCCAGCTCAATCGCCTCCTGATCATCCTCGTAAGGGACCAAGGTGCTAACCGGGCCAAAGGCTTCAATATCATGCACACAAGAACCGATTGGTTCGTGGCAGGCCATCAAAATCGGCGACATAAATGCACCGGTCTCGGCAGAAGCGCCAACTACATCAACCTCATCCATACTGCCGTAGACAATCTCGTTATCTGCGGCCAGTTTGCGTACCTGATCCAACACATCACTACGCTGATCCATGCCGGCAAGTGCGCCCATGCGTACCCCTTCCTGATCCGGGTCGCCCACCATGGTTTTCGCCAAGCGCGACGACAAGGCTTCAGCAACGGCTTCCATGCGGTCTTTTGGTACGATAGCGCGGCGAATCGCAGTACATTTCTGACCGGCTTTCACCGTCATTTCGCGCGCAACTTCTTTGATATATAAATCGAATTCCGCAGAGCCGGGCTGCACATCACGCCCCAGAATCGAGCAATTCAGTGAGTCAGCTTCCATGAAAAAGCGCGTGTTGTTTTGCACAATCGCTTCGGACTGTTTCAGCTTCAGCCCCGTCCACGCAGAACCAGTAAAACTCACTGCATCCTGATAAGTCATATGATCCAAGAGATCACCGGTAGCACCGCAAATTAACTGCAGCGCACCCTCTGGTAAAATACCGGACTCGATAATATGGCGAACCATCAATTCAGTGAGATAAGCGGTTTGGCTGGCGGGTTTTACAATCGTGGGAACACCGGCTAAGAAAGTCGGCGCTAATTTTTCTAGCATGCCCCAGCAAGGGAAATTAAAGGCATTGATCTGCACCGCAACACCTTCAATCGGCGTGTAAATGTGCTGTGCGGTAAAACTACCATTTCGTGAAATCTGTTCCTGCGCACCATCCAGCATTACATTGCTGTTCGGCATCTCGCGGCGGCCTTTGCCGGAGAAAATAAATAAGGTGCTGATCCCACCTTCGATATCTACCCATGAATCGGTTCGGGTTGCGCCAGTGGCTTTTGATAACTCGTAGAAAAGCTCTTTGCGCTCCATCAAATACTTGGCGAGCTCTTTAAGCATGAGCGCGCGCTGGTGGAAAGTGTATTTACGCATTGCGGGGCCACCAACTTTACGGGCGTAGTCCAGCATGCTTTTGAAATCCAAACCATCGCTGGTGATTTCGGCAACGTCAGCACCCGTGATTGCATGGCGCAGCATCAATCCTGATTGGGATGACTGATACCACTCGCCTTCAGCGTAGTTTTGTAATTTCAATGTTCGTTCCTCACAACAACATTATTATGATACACATTCTATAGAAAAAACTAAAAATCTGTATCTTATTAAAATAACACGCAGCAAGGCAGTCTGCTAGTCTTTGTGACTAGCCATACGTTAATTAATGTGTAGTGGGTCTGAGAATATAGGATTTGATCTACTACAAAACGATCAGCGAATACAAATAAGGAAAATTTAGAAGTGGGCTTATCCCAAATTGAGATCAATGATGTTTAACGTCATTGAGAGGTGATAAATCAATCATTAGTTTGGAAAAAATTAATGCTATCTCTTCCTTTGAAAAATCCCTCTCTAATAAGTTTTTCAACAAATCTTCCTGCCTTGGTTGCCCAAAGGAAAGTCTGTACAACGCAAGTAACTTAAGAGCATATTGTAGCCTCTCAACATCCTGGCTCAGAGGCATAAGAGGCACAAAACGTTCTATCTTTGCTTTTCCCTCAGGGTAATGCCAGTAAGGAATCAAATCGCTTTCACGTGAACTAGACGTTTGCTTGTCTGCCCAACGAAACAACTTATTCCACCGGTACCGTCTTCGTAATTTTCTTGTTGTCGTTTCTGGATGACTCGCTATGTATTGCTCCGCAATACGCCTTCGAACTAATAATGATTTGTAGCGGTTAACCCGCCCCTCGCGCTGTTCAATATCAATTGGGTTGCTAGGCAGATTCCAATGCACAATACGCAAGCAATACCAGTGGAAATCAAGACCCTCTTGACCTATCGAAGTAGAATTCAACACAAAAGGATAAAATGGAGAGTTAAAAGCATCGCGAACATTACTAATACGCTTTGTACCTTTTTCATCGGATAATTTTTGGTTCCCCAATGGTAGTGCATAGTGGCAACGCAGCTTAGAGCGCCGACCACTTGCTTCAACCTGCGAGCGTACCTCGCGGAACTGACAATCTATGGTTGTATCAGAAAGACTTAATACTTCACTTAACTGCCGTATTGCATCATCCATGCTCTGGCCAGAACCTTTTAATAAGTGTGCATATTCCTCAATAACCGCTTGAAAATCTCCGTCTGCGGCATAGCGAATAACCGACTTGAAATATTTTTTATTGTTATGCCGTTTAGTAATGACTAACTCAGTCATACGGTTATTAAACAAGGTAATTGCTGCTTCTCCTACCTCTCCAGCCGCTACTCTAATTTCTTCAATATCATTCTGATAAAGGCTCTTCAATGCTCTCACTGTGACAACAGACGGACTAGATATTGAAAGATAAGCAAGATAGCGGGCTAAATCTTTGGGCATTTTCCCTAAGCGAAGGAGATTATCGTTCCAGTTCCTCAAAAATTGCTCGTAGCTAGCCTGCTTGCCTTTACGCCCATCTTGTTTTCTTCGTTGTATCACTCGTCGGTAGTCATCGAGCCACTGACAGACTTCATTCTTATAGCCACATTCGTAGTCTAGGAGAAATGGAGCATAAGCATACCAACGCTCACTTTTCACATCAGAAGTTTCATACGCACTGAGGTGCTTGAGCTTATCTCTAAAAAAAGACTCCCTTTCATTTACCAGCTCATCCAAACTCGCCCACCTACCAGCCGAAGACAACTCACACATGACCCTGGATGGATAGATAAATGACCAACCGACCAGGCTTGAGTCGGCCGAAAAATTGAAACCAGGTGTATGTGATTTCTTGCTTTTATAATAGTCTTGCGATTGTTTGCTGTGCGCTACCAAACGCCTTTCAGCTTCATATGAAATTAAGCCGCTCAATGCCCTGGGTACAATAGCCCATGATGAAAATAACAGGGTTTTACTGAAATCTTCCTGCCCTTCAAAACTACCCTGTAATGGGTAATGCGGGAGGGATGGTGGCACCCAAAGCAACTCCTCGCTAGCCGTTTTAAATTTATTCTGGGGAAACAGTTTTTTGACTAACGAACGTGTTTTAGCATGAGGTGCTTCATCAAGTTTTAAACGATAACTACTGATAGCTTTTCTGGGCAGCCATCCTTGATGTGAACGCCGTATATCACCTCTTAGCTTACTGCGATGAACATCAAGTTGTCTTCTTAACTGATAACCCGTCAGGAATGATAAAGCCCAAGGTGCTGCTTTATGAAACTCCATCACTTGATGAGTGGAGCGAGAGCTACTTTCTTCAGCAAGTGACTTAGCTAGTTGCGCTAAGGCTTTAAACAGTGTGATTTCACCACTTGAAAACTCATCAATGCACTGATCTACTTGAGTGCTAAATACCTCCTCATAAGACCCACTAATCTGGCTGCGTTCTGTACGACTAATATATTGCCTTAGTACGCCCTCTACCTGTGCTTTTGACAGGTCACATAGGTCATCAAGCACCATATTGTTCTGTCGTAGTTTCAGTAACTGTTGCTGAAGTACTTTTCTATGCTGCTCATATTCTTGCAGGCTTTCTGCATTATCATGACTAAGAAACCTGAGTAACAAGTTCAATTCAGCCGCATGGGCTTCACCATTCTCATCATCTTGATTGTGTGAAAAAGCCTTAAAAGGTGTTGCTGAAAGTAATAACACCTTTGATGCCTGCTTATTCTTAAACACTTGCTGAGCAATCAGCGCTTCCTCAGCGCCACTTTGTGTAGCAAGCAAGGATTTAAAGCGTTGAAATTCATCCAGAATAAATAAGTCTGCCGATAAATGCTTTGCACATGCTCTGGCCATGAGTAAGCGTAAGTAGGTTTTGAAATGAGTAGAATTACTGATAGCAGACGAGCTCTGTGAGTAAGCTAACAGTGCTTCTAAAGCTGTTTTATAGCCATCGCCAATGCCGTATTTAGCTCTCTCAATGACATCCAGAGTTTTAGATAAGCGCTCATGAAATGCCGTTGCAACTTCAGGTAAAATTATTTTTGAATCAGGAAATGCAATGCGTTGCTCCTCCCAGTTTTTCACTCCATCGCTTAAAAAATCACTTAATGTTTCTGAGTACTCTGACAGCTTTGAATGATCAATTAGCGCAAAATAAATAATTAACCGTTCTCGCCAGTTTCCATAGCCTTGTGTTAAGTTGAACGATGTCGAAGGTGTTAATGAACATAGTTCTAAATATTTTCCATTCTTATCTGGCTGAACTTCGGCTACAGCAATCTCAAGTAAACGACTATAACGCGGCTCCAGAACATACTTCTCCTGCGCTTCATCTTTAAAAACAGCTAGTTTCTTGCGATTTTCATTGGCTAGCGTCAAGTTAGAGCAAATATAGGTGACTCTCAAAGGGCTGAATGGCGTATTCCCTGACTGACAAGAGTAACGCTCAATTCTCTCTTTCAATAGCTCGGCAATCACTCCTTTGGCGACAATCGTTTTTCCGAGCCCCACCTCATCTGCAACTAACATACGTTCATTATTTTCGCCAGACTGAAACCGAGTAAGCACACTTGCAACAGTAGCCCTCTGGAAATCTTTCAGACCCGCCAACACCTCATCTAAATGCTCAATAACCTCAGTTATTTCGTCTGTCATTTACTCGGCACCTCTTTCTCAAAATGAGACCAAAGTGTTGCAAAATCATCTGGGAGAGAAATGCCAGCTCGCCTGAACTCAGTCACCATTACCTGAATACGCTTTAACAAATATGGATGCTCGGCAGCGGCCCACAAAAGTTGCTCATAAACCGGACTATTACTAAAAAAGCTCCCATCAGTATTATTGTTTGAGAAATTCATCTTTTCGAAAGCAAGCCATTGAGATTTGTCAGGCTGACTTTGTAATAACAAACTAATATAGTTGAGAATTTTATCTTCACCATCGACTATCTTTTTTAGTACCTCTTGCTGACGGTTATCACCACCTTCTATATCGAGATCAGTTTCGATCATAACCATCTCAACCAGATCTTCCTCACCAGTAACTTGAACAGTCACCTTAACCGGTACAAAAGCAGATACTTCGGACACGGCAACGTCTGACCAGAACATTTTGTCGATTAGTGGCAGTGGTTTTCCAAAGGCTAGTTGTGAGACTTGAATCTCAACATTATGATGATCATGCAAAACAAAACCATCAACACTTAAGTGAAGATCATACTTGTCGTCTTCCGACCTTAGGATCGCCTCTTGTTGCCAATCAGAATTGATTAAGTCAAATACGATTTCACGCATTTGATTAGTGGCTGGGTGCCTTACATCAACAGCTTCAGACTGAGGTTTATATCTGACAAAAAGCCCGTTTTCATCCTCTTCAACACCCACCCATTGTTCCATTAGAACATCAGGGCCAACTTTGCGATTATCACCAGAAAGTCTCAGCATGGCCTCTGTGTTGAGCGGCATTTGATTATCGCACCCCAGTGCAGCATTTGTGGCATTTGCCGAACCAATGTGCCAACACACCCGTGATGCCTTGCGAGAAACAATCAACTTTGCATGTAAATTATAAGGCTTTCCCGCTACTGCTGAATCATCTGGTTCTAATTCACCAGCATCCGCATTAACCATGTTTTCATTAATCGCATAACACTTCCATCCTGAAAGCTCTTTATCACTAAGCGCATTCAGTTCTTCAGCACGACTAAATAAATATCGCTCTCCCTTAGGTGCATAACTTTGAAGATCATCCAATGCCGCTTTAGACAAGAAAGGTGAGGTAACCAGTAGCTGATCATTTGTATAGGAAGGAAACTTCAGAGGTGAATGTTCACTATCACCTATAAATATCTCAGGAGTACTATCAAATCCCGAGGGAGTTTCCCAGTGAATACGAGGTAACTCGCGAAGAAACTCACGTCGAGGTTCAAAGTCCGTACTCGACTCAAGTAAATTTTCAATCCAAGTTAACCAATATGTATTAGCGGCTTCCTGATTAGGCTTCTTTTTAAGCTCACCGGCCAAACTCACCGCAACATCCCAACTACGATCCATCGTCAGGTTTCTTGACAGAATAATAAAGCGGTACTTAACAGCAGGTTTAATATTTTTTTCCAGAGCTGTATATCTAATCAACCAAAGTTTGGGGTGGAATGAAGAGAATGCTTTGTCAGGAACAATTGGATATAAGCACGGCTCTAGTAAGGTGAATAACTGATTAAATGCAATGGGCTGAGCAATGTTACCTTTTTGATAAAACACCTTTAGCCGTTTATTTAATCTACTGATCGCCTCTAACAGTGCTAGCTTTTCACCTCTTAAATCTCCCTCCAATGTATTCCCGAAACACAAGGCAATTGGCACTGCCAACAGAGTATCTAAGTCCACGCTATAACTGGTTGCAATGGCTGCATCTAACTCGTACCCTTCAGGAGCTTGCAATTGTTCACCATAATCTAAGCGGTTCTTGTCAGGTGATAACATTAGCTAACCCCTCAGATAAATCTTTTAGGATTACTTTTGCAGTACTCCATCGAAAATCTAATCGCTCAACACCAATCCAATTCTCATAAGGTGCATTATTTTTCAATTTACTGAGCTTACCTTTGTTTTTATGAGATTGTTGGCTAACAATTTTTTGGATGTCTTCCGCTGCATGATGATTTGAAGAAGCCAGAAATGTAGCTGCAAATTCGCGGATAAATAACTGTGTATGTGGCTTTATATTACGAGGCTTTCCATCGACTCTTACCGTCAGCCAACCATTCACCGAATTAGTGTTAAAAACATCTCTGGCACGCGCTTTTTTTGCCCATCCCTTATATCCCTCTGATAAATCCATCACTTGTAATTCATCACCATTAGCCTGAGCAAGCAGGAGGTTAAGCACAATATGAGGACCTTCCATAGCTAAACTAAAGTCACTAGCCAGCTTGAGGTTATGTTTGCAGGCTTCAGAAACGGTCTGTTCATGAAGCATTTTTTCAACTAGTTCATCAAACTCCATTTCATACGGAGCTACATCACCATGTATGAGTTCACTAGCGAATATTTGTGCAAATATACTATCTTCTAAACCTATCGTTTCAGTCATTTTTGCGGTTAAGAATTTCGCCTCAACTGCACTTAATTGCATTTGTAATTTCGACTCATTCCGCCAAACAGGGTCGTTATCAGGCAGTTCAATCAAGGCACTTTCAGTGTGATCAGTAGCATCGTCCTGATGATCATAAGACAACCTTTCTTCATTACTTTGTAATGCACGCGCCACCTCAGCCAAGCTAGCGGTGGTATTAGCAATATGAAATTTTCTTAAGCCTCCCCAATAGATAGTTGAGGGTAATTGTTTAACACCACCTGATGCGATCGATGTTCGTCCGATGATGCCCAGTTCATCGATAGAACAACATTCAACAAGTTGGCGTGTTAGCTCATTCTCCTGCGTTTTAAGATACTGTTGTAATGGTTGCTTCTTGCGTTTGGCTGATGGGAGTTGTTGGTACTCTCTTAGTAAGCGCGGAACAAATATGAAATACTTTGCCCGTGTTTGGATTGTGGATATACCGGGGAAAAGCAAATCAGCAAATGCATCACGGATCTGACCAATGCCTAATTCATCAAGCGTGCCTTTGTCTGCCATCATCGCCAGAGCTTGTTTAACTTTACCTCTGTCTTCTGACGAAAAATCAATCCATCCGAGTTGACTAACCATTTACTTCCTTTTAAATGCAGTGGTCAAACTCTGGACATCATATCATTTCTTTCCCGTGATTCGACACGGAAATACTCTCTCTGTGATGTAGCCAAATAATGTGAAACATGTCACTAATATGGCGATACCGCCTAAGCAGTAAACGTGATTATGAAGTGAGTGAGCAGTAACTGAATCATCTACAATGGCGGTATATCTAATCCAACTTCGCGTCGGACTCGCCTGTAGATATCTGTCACGGGCAACTCTAAGTCGATAGACTCCAACAGAATATTATCCTCAGCACCAAAGATTTCAATCTGCCAATTGGTTCTTCGACGATACACTCGAACGAATGGAGTGTCTTGAGATACTACGACGTATTCTAAGAGAGATTTAATCTGGGTGTAGCTTGATAGCTTTTCATTCAAATCAATGCGATGCGTCGACTTTGAAAGCACTTCGGCAATCAGCAATGGGTTAGTGCGGTAATAAGCATTCTCATCATCGTCAGCATCACAGGCAGCCATAATATCGGGATAATAACTGAAAGGCTGCAAATCAAGCGTACTTCCAACAACCTTCATATCTGATTGCCAGACTCGGCAATGTGCCGGTAGGTGTATGTTGATACGGGCATAAAAATCACCCGCAATCGTGTTATGTGTCTCACTTGCACCTGCCATGGCGTAAATCTCACCACCTACATATTCACTGCGAAACTCTACATCCTGCTCTCCTTCAAGGTACTCTGTAAAAGAAGCGTTCAAATGTTGTAATACTGATACCATAACGTTCAGTCCTAGTTTGCTCTATTCACCCATCATAACCAAATAGGACATAAACACCAACAGCGGTAGGTGTGGGCAAATTAAGGAGTGTTCACCGTCAGGTTTTGCAAGAAAAACGCCGCCAACTCATCGGTTGCGGAAAATGGTAAAACCTGCGCCACATACTGATCCGGACGCACAATTACTACGGCTCCTCCAGTATCAATCTCACGCAGCGAAAAGATGTCGCTATCGGCCTGAGTCGCGTAAATTTTCTCGTAATCAACCAGACCAAATTTCCCCACTTTTGGCAGGAATACCTTGGGAATATCAGGGACTTCCACATCGTGATGGCCTTGCTGATAAATCACTTTCACATCAAACCGACTCGTAAAATGACTTCCTTTAGGAGTGTGCACATTTAGCGGTGAGGCAGGATCATTCGACAACCAATCCGCCCATGCATTGAGTGCCGTCCTATCTGTATCAGCAAAGGCATAGATACGCCAGCAACCATCGGCTTTCGCATGATGACCAAGGTGTGCTGGTACGGCATCAGCAATTCGCATCACCGGTGCTGATTTGAAGCGTTTACCGACAGTGAATCCCTTAGCTAAAGTTTGGTGAGCGTCATTGCCCGTAATCATGGACTCGGTATATTGCGTCATAAAACCTGCGGGGAACTCGGCAGTGCGCACATAAAAATCGCCTAAGTCCTCAGGGCTGTCGAACTCTTCCGGCTTCTTCGCCATCAGAGTCGACCACTCCTTGTCAAAATCAATCAGGTTCTGCGCAATCACCTGACGCTCGGCAGAGTAAGTGGCAAGTAATGATTCCGGACTACGACCTGTTAAGACCGAACCCAACTTCCAACCCAGATTAAAGCCATCCTGCATCGACACATTCATACCCTGACCGGCTTTGGCACTGTGTGTATGACAAGCGTCACCACAAATAAACACATGCGGCAGACGTTTATCCTCCTCGCCAATCGCCACATCATCAAACTTATCCGTTACCCGATGCCCAACTTCATAGACCGACCACCACGCCACATCTTTCACATCCAGAGTGTAGGGGTGAATAATGGCATTTGCCTGCGCGATGATGTCTTCTAAGGGTGTTTTGCGTACTTCGCCGTTGTCATCGGCTGCCACATCACCCAAATCAACATACATGCGGAAAAGGTAACCACCCTCTCGTGGAATCAGCAATATACTGCCGTGATCTTTTGACTGGATAGCACATTTGGTACGAATATCGGGGAAATCGGTGACTGCCAACGCATCCATCACGCCCCATGCATGCAGCGCCGGATCACCAATATGCTGACGCCCGATTGCTTTACGCACTCCACTGCGCGCACCGTCACAACCCACGGCGTACTTGGTACGGATGACACGTTCCTCACCTCTTCGCTCACCTGCGGTATAACGCACTGTGACTGAGACCGGATACTCGCCCTCACCAACTTCAAGATCAACAAAGGCAATGCCGTAGTCCGGAGTGATGCGCCCCGGTGAAATCGCTGCAACTTCGGCAAAATAATCAAGCACCCGCGCCTGGTTCACGATCAGGTGTGGAAACTCACTAATACCATGTGCATCATCCAAAGTACGCTGTGTGCGAACGATATTTTCCGGTTTATCTTTGGACGGTGTCCAAAAATTCATTTCACAGATTTGATACGCCTCAGCAGTAATGCGGTCAGCAAAACCAAACGCCTGAAATGTCTCGACACTGCGAGCCTGAATACCATCAGCCTGTCCGACTTCTAATCGCTTATCCCGACTCTCAATCAGGCGAGCATTCACACTTGGGTACTGTGACAACTGCGCTGCCAGCAACATGCCAGCAGGTCCGGAGCCCACGATCAGCACATCCATTTCATCCGGTAGTTCTTCCGCGCGATTTATCCCATACCCTTCTGCCGGAACGATACGGGGGTCAGTTGACACATATCCATTATGGTGAAATTGCACGATGAAATTCTCCTTCTTAAAGTCAGTTGATCAAGCAGCCATCGATCAGATTCTGTTAGCTCAAGACGATATTCGCCCTGAATAATCATCACAATATAATTAACAGGTTAAACTGTAAACTCTAAAAAGGGTCTTTTATATTAAAAATATACTTAACACGTTACACTAAAATACCAATATTTCTCTATAACTGTAGATCTGGCAGTACCCTCGCACTTTGACAACTGCCTCAAAAGATTAACCTTCAGAAGCGTCTGATGTCTTAGCCGCCTGAGCCATCGTTGAGCTCTGTGCAACGGTATCCAGAATTTGCGCGAACAACGCGGAGCGACGGGGCTGAGCACGCTCACTATGCGCTACCTGATAGCCCTGAGCGGTCTCCAGGATGTCCGCTTTCGTCATTTCCTGAGTGATTAGCTGCTGTTCTGTGTGGGGTGCTGTCGCCGCTTGACTATTCGCTAGTGCGGCCTGACCGAACATTAGAGGTGCAAGAATGATGATTGATGCAAAAAATGTGTTGTTCATGATATGACTCTTATTATTATGATTGAAGGCCTGTATGCCTTGGATGACGTCATATTAGGGATTTTTATTTGAATCGCTTCTGAATCTTTTCTGAACCAAACTGAACAAGCTTTCTGACGGATAAATGGCAATTTTACCAAGCTGAATAATGATTCAGCTATCAAAAAACGGTATGGCGTTAGCAGTCGCAAACGGTCGCTTTTTTTGCTGAAAATCATCCCACTAGTCAGGTCTGTTCAGCTTATTACCGTTCGTCAACTAGTGCTTCTGATTGCTATTTTCCTATTATTTCAAACTAATCCAGAACGCTAACGCTGACACATATACCTGCAATTCTGGTTTAGGCAGAACTGGAACACGGGGCATCACAACATATTCCTAGGTCGCTTCACAAATCTCTTTCAAATATTTCAGTGCCTGCGGCCACAAGTCCATCATTTCTTTAAACGACTCGTCTGCCACCATGACGACTTTCAGCGTCGTTTGCGAGTCAGTATCGGCGGTGAAGTAATACTCTTCAAGCGTGCCAATCCACTTTGCCATGGTCGCATCCATCTGCTCAACTTCCACATTGTCAGGCCCCACCATGGCAATGTGTCTGGCTTTTATCAGGACATTTGGCACTAATTCATCAATAATCACTTTTGTGCCACCCTGCTTACGGTCGAAGAAGGATACATGCGCACCTTGCGCCCATTCCCCCTCACAAACCATACCTTCACCCCAGGCTTTCACCCACTCAGGGAACACCGACTGATCGGTTAATGTGTTAAAGACGACCGCAACGGGCTGATCAATTTGGATGGTGAACGTATGTGGTTTCATGATATTGCCTCCTTGTGAAAAAGCTAATCCAGCCTTTTATCTTCAGAAATCTCAGGTGTAGGCAGGGTGCCTATGTGCCGGAAGTATTGGCCTTTTTGTATCACACCAACCTATAAACCACCAGCGCCTGTTACTGTCGCTAACCACACCTTCGCCAGACTTCAGCAATAAGCAGAACTCCCTATGCAGAGCCTACTGACACAACCCTGTCAGCAACTATCTGTCATAATTACGCCCTTAATTTCTAACGGAGGTTCACAATGTCAGCTTTAACGCTTTACACCAACCCACAATCTCGCGGCCTCATTGCCCATTGGATGCTGGAAGAACTAGGCGAACCCTATGACATCGTCACTCTGGATTATGAATCCTCCATGCAAGCGCCGGAATATCTGGCGATTAATCCAATGGGTAAGGTGCCTGCACTCAAGCACGGTGACACCGTGATTACGGAAACCGCTGCTATTTGCACGTATCTGGCTGCCCGTTTTCCGGAGAAAGGCTTGATTCCGGCAGTGGATGATCCGGCGCTCGGTACATTCTATCGTTGGTTATTTTTTGCAGCAGGCCCCGTGGAGCAAGCCATTACTGTCAAATCCCAAGGCTGGAATGTTAAACCAGAGCAGGAAATGACGGTCGGTTTCGGTAACTACACAATGACCATTGATGCGCTGGAAACCGCTCTGCAACCCGGCCCGTTTATTTGTGGAGAACAATTTACCGCAGCTGATGTTTATGTAGGTGCTCAGATTCGTTGGGGGCTGATGTTTGGCACGATTGACAAGCGACCACTATTTGAAGCTTATGCAGAGCGCATGTCTGCCCGTCCTGCGTTACAGCGCTCGGAGCAAATGAATCAGCCGGATCCATAAAATTTTTCTTACGATGATGTGTGCATGGATTGCGAATTGAATGACCAATCCATGCAGACTGCCCTGTAGTTACACGGACTACAAGTTACGCACGATAAACCGCTCATAATAATCTCGGGCCGTCATACTCTCCGCACAAGGATAGCAGATAAACTCTTCTAGCTCCTGAGGATTTCCAAAGATCCCGTCAGTACTATTCAGATCAAAGTAATCATTGCATGCCTCACACTTTCGGGCATCGCAACTGCCATCCTGAATACTGTTAATCCACTCTTTTGCCAGCTCTTTAAACGGCACATAACCATCAATCTCAATGGTGTTTTTGTCGCTGTCAAAACTGAGTTCAGGATAGTTAATCATCCTCACAATAAACGACCACATATTCGGCGTGAGCTCGACGTCCAGCGCTTGGTTTGCATCACTGATTGAGTAAGATTCTTGTTTTATATTTTGCATAGTGATTACCCTCAGAAAGTCATTTATTAAGTTTATAGTGCTGCCTTTATAGCGGCAACTGTTTCGATCAGTACTGTTTGCTCACCAATAGCGGCTAAAAAAGAAACTCAATAGATATTTGTATTTCAGGAATACATTCCTTATTATCAATAAAAATATAGGAATACATTCCCATGTTGAATCAACTACTAGCAACACATAAGCGTTTACTAGCTGCGACCAAGACGCAGCATCATCGGTATTTGTTTGACACCTTCAACACCAACAACAGACTGACTGGCTTAATTGGTGCGCGTGGTACAGGCAAGACCACGCTACTTCTGCAATATATAAAAGAGAAAATAAAGCGGCAAGATGAGGTCCTTTACGTATCACTGGATCACCTGTATTTCTCTGATCACTCGTTGCTGGATTTTGTGAATGAGATGATCGAGCTGCAAGGCATCCGTTATTTCTTTTTTGATGAAGTTCACAAGCACCCCAACTGGAATCAAATCTTAAAAAATATCTACGACTCTTATCCTGATATCACGGTTGTTTTTTCAGGAAGTTCAAGTATCGACCTAATCCAGGGTACGCATGATTTGTCTCGTCGCGGGGTTCTATATCATCTTAGCGGCATGTCGTTTCGTGAGTATTTGAGTTTTCAAAAGGTCGCGACCGTTGAAGCAATCACACTCGAGGCCTTGTTATATGACAGAAGTAGCATCGAGGGCCAAGTCGCTGAACTACCCAAATTGCGTGGCCATTTTCAGGATTATTTAGCCTATGGGTTTTACCCATTTTTTCTAGAAGGTACAGACACTTACCAAGAAAAGTTGCTACGAGTAGTCGATAAAACTATTTACGAAGACATTGCGAATCATTACCGCTTAAATACCGACAAGCTTCATTACTTTAAGCGTTTACTTTCTTATATGGCAACGATACCGCCGGGCGAGTTAAGCCGAAACAGCATCGCTAAACACATTGGTTTGGACAACAAAACCGTACAGCACTATTTACACATTTTGCAAGATACTGGCTTGGCAGAGCTGGTTAAAGATAACCGGGCAGGTAGCCAGTTGCTTAAGGCAAGTGAGAAAATATACCTCGCCAACCCCAATCTGTACCAAACCATAAGCACCGAGATTGGACAACCAAGTAAGATTGGATCAGTGCGAGAATTATTTTTTATCAAGATGCTAAAACATGCAAACCACCCACTGTATTACAGCAAAGTTGGTGATTTTGAAGTTAATGGCGTGATTTATGAAATTGGCGGAAAAAGTAAAACAACTAAGCAAATTCGCCATACAGACAGCCCTGCATTCTTAGTCAAAGACGATATTTTGTATGGCAATAAAAAAGAGATTCCTCTGCACTTATTTGGTTTTTTGTATTAAGAAATACCATCACACAAGCAAGAGATAACAGACCATGAGCAGCCACTTCGCTAACCTCACCGATCGCAATATGCTTCCCGGTGCGCCCAAATTCCTCAAGTCCGCCATCCAATACGAAGTCATTATGGGATCAATGGCTTATGGGGTCAGCAATGACAGTTCCGACATGGATGTTTACGGCTTTGCGATACCGCCCAAAGACTATGTATTCCCTCAGTTACGCGGCGAAATTCCGGGCTTCGATAGCTTCAGTCTGAAGTTCGAGCAATACCAACAACATCATATTGTTGATCCGGATGCATTAGGAGGCAAGGGTCGGGAGTATGACTTCACCATCTACTCCATTGTGAAGTACTTTCGCCTGCTGGCAGATAACAACCCCAACATTATCGACAGCTTATTTGTGCCGGATAATTGCGTGCTGCACAGTAGTGATATTGGTGACATGGTGCGGGATAATCGTCGGCTATTTCTGCACAAAGGTTGCTGGGCGAAGTTCAAAGGCTACGCTTATGGACAGATGCATAAGATCCGCACTAAGAAGCCCAAGGGCAAGCGTAAAGCAGGCGTTGAGGAATTCGGCTATGACCTGAAGTTTGCTTACCATGTAGTGCGCTTGCTGGATGAAGTTGAGCAGTTATTGGTAAGTCATGATATGGACTTGCGACGTAATGCGGCACAGCTCAAATCCATCCGGCGTGGCGAGTGGTCACTGTTGCAACTGGAAGATTATTTCAAGCAAAAGGAAGCTGATTTAGAAAAGGTGTATTTAGCCAGCACGTTACCGGATCACGCTGATACGGATGCAATTCGGCAGCTACTGATTGATTGTTTGGAGCAACATTTTGGTTCACTGGGTACGGTGGTTACACAGTCCAATGCGGCTGAGTTGGCGATGCGTGATATTCAGGCGATACTAACGCGTTATCAGGAAAAGCGCTGAAACACACGTTTAATCTCGCCAGTAACACCGCATTGAGTATCGCCTGACACGTGTGATCATCCACACTCAACGCGTGTTACTGTGCCATTTTCAACCACAAAGAATGCATCCTGCGGCAGATCTAACTGCCAGACATCGTCGTAACTCATGTCCAATAAAATCCCACGCAACACGATACCAGTTAAGCCGTGACTCACCACCACCAAATCATGTGAGTCCGGCGCATCTGACAACCAGTGTAATAGTCGGGATTTCACTGCATCATAAGACTCGGACTCCGGTGCTTTGAGTATCCAATCCCGCTCAGCCAGAAGATCAGGAAACGCTTCCTCCAGCTCCATAATGGTTTTTTCTTCCCAGTGCCCTAAGCCAAACTCTTGCAGCCTGGCATCTTCAATCAAATGCTCTTTAGCATGACCGATCTGCTCGCAAATGATATGCGCTGTTTGCACTGCACGCCCTAGCGAACTGGCATAGACCTTATAATCACGACCAACTAAATGCTCATTGAGCTTAAGCCCGACAAGTCGTGCCTGCTCTGCGCCCTTATCTGTTAATGCAGAATTACATTGACCCTGTAACTTTCTTTCAAAATTGAACTGGGTCTGACCATGTCTGACCACGTATATTTTTCTTGTCACAACTTAAGTTCCGAGTGAGGATTTATACCAGTGAATAACATATCAACTATCCGACAGCTTAACCAGATTTCTTATATTTCACATTGCCGACAAGGCAGCGATCACTTAATGTATAGGTATAATAGAGCGAGAGGAGCATTCGATGGGTATCATTCTAAAACAAAAAGTCACTGGGCCTGCGGCATGGCGTGGCTCAGACCTTCGGAACGATCAGTCATGGATCTTCCAACTATCAAAAGAAACGATCGACACACTGGACGGTGCATTGGCTGCGGTTAAAGATAAGGGATTATCCTTTCCACACTTTAGCCGTGACGACTTCCCTATCCACTCACTTAGTGAGGAGCTTCAGCGATACGCCGAGGAAATGGAGAATGGCAAAGGCTTCCTGCTGCTGAGTGGATTACCAATCGATCGTTACAGCGACGATGATATCAATATCATTTATTACGGCATCGGCCTGCACATGGGTACACCGGTTTGCCAAACACTTAAAGGCGATTTACTGGGTAATGTGATGAATGTTGGCGACATTACCAAGAAAGAAACCCGCGTCTATGAAACCAATGCATACCTGCCTTATCACACGGATTTGTCGGATGTATTCGGTTTGATTTGCGTGCGAAAAGCCAAGTCAGGTGGCATGACGAGTCTGGTCAGCAGTGGAGCGGTGTATAACGAGATTCTGGAACATTATCCGGAGTATCTGGGGATCTTCTACCGTCCCATGTACTACGCCCACCTCGGCACGGACTCATCCAACAAAGCACCGGTGTTTAGCTACCATGATGGCAAGCTGAGCTGCCGTTATCTTCGTCAATATATTGAACTGGGTGCTGAGCTACAGGAACGCCCATTATCGCGCGTAGAAGTCGAGGCGCTGGATGTATTTGATGGCATTATTCACGATGAGAGTATTCGTTTGGATATGATGCTGGAACCTGGCGATATGCTGTTTGCTAACAACTATTCGGTGATGCATTCACGAACTAGTTTTGAAGATTTTGAGGAACCGGAGAAGCGCAGAAAGCTTGTTCGGCTTTGGGTGAAAATGGCAAATGCACGGAAGCTCGCGCCAGACTTTCCGGGACAGAATGGGTTTCCGCCACCGGAGTAGATGCCACCTTATTAGAGTTTGGCTAGTCACAACAGACCCACATTGTGTAACCATTTTCAAGTCAAGAAAACCGGTTGACACTATCAATGGTCATTCATTTTGTGGAGTGTACATAAAGGGTTGAATGTCAATTTAACGTGAAAAAAACAAATATCACTGAAATATTAATTTTATTTAAGTTATTGATTTAAATAGATATTTTCCACTTAAAAAACTGAGTTTAATAGACTAGCGAGGATATGAGACCGTATTGTTTGTCCCACGGCAAAGATGTTTGTCGCCACTTAAAAGAGGATTTAAACAAATGAATACGAAGATTATGTCCGCGGTTGTTGCTAGTTTACTTTTAACTCCGGTATTGGCGACAGCAAGTGATTGTGGCTATGGAAATAAGGCAATGAAAACAGCGCATTCGCCAAGCAATCATCAAGGCAACTACATTCAAACGATGTCTCATGCTAAACCTGCCGCACAAGATATTGTTGATACCGCAGTTGGTGCAGGATTCAATACACTAGCCGCTGCATTGACTGCCGCTGACTTGGTAAACACCCTGAAAGGCGATGGCCCTTTTACTGTCTTTGCACCGACAGATGAGGCTTTCGCCAAAATACCGGCAGATACACTACAGGGCTTGCTCGCAGACAAAGAGGCACTGAGAAAAATACTGCTCTACCATGTGGTAGCAGGTAAGGTTGAGGCAAAAGATGTTGTGACACTGTCCTCAGCAACAACGGCTCAGGGCAGTAATGTGATGATTGATACGTCTAACGGCGTCAAGGTTAACGGTGCGAACGTCTTGAAAACTGACATCATGACAAGCAATGGAATCATTCATGTCATCGATACTGTGTTGATACCAAAGTAAGTGAATGCAGCGCTGTTCTAAGCGATGAAACAAAGAAGCCCTGACGGTAATGTCAGGGTTTCTTTAGTATTTACATGGCGTCGAATAAAAATTAACGTCCCATCCAACCGCCATCAACCGTCATTACCGTGCCGTGCACATAGTCAGACGCTGAGGAGGACAGAAACAATGCAGGGCCTGCAAAGTCTTCTGGCTTACCCCAACGACCTGCGGGTATACGCTCCAGAATCGACTTATAACGCACTGGATCATCTTGCAATGCTTGCGTGTTATCGGTCTCGATATAGCCCGGCGCGATAGCATTTACGTTAACGCCTTTAGACGCCCACTCATTCGCCAATGCTTTAGTCAGCTGACCAATACCACCTTTTGACGCAGCATAGCCCGGCACGGTAATACCACCCTGGAATGTCAACAATGACGCAGTAAACACAATCTTGCCGTGGCCTCGCTCGACCATGCCCTTACCTATTTCACGACTCAGTACAAACTGCGATGACAAATTAACCTCGATCACCTCATCCCACAGCTCATCCTCATGTTCTGCCGCTGGGGCGCGCTTGATGGTGCCCGCGTTATTGATCAAGATATCCGGCTTGTGCCCATCGGCTTCCAACTGAGCAGTAAACGCTAACAATGCTGCACGATCAGAAAAGTCACAGCGGTAAGCCGTAAACTGCCTGCCAGTGGCAAGCACAGCTTTTTCAATATCACTGCCTTCAGCTTCCAGTGTGGCACTAACGCCAATAATATCCGCACCTGCCTCGGCCAAGGCTACTGCCATCGCTTTACCAATCCCTCGTTTGCAGCCGGTTACCAATGCCGTTTGGCTGCTCAGATCATAAGTTGTGCTCATTCATTTAGTCCGCTTGTAGTTTAATAAGACTCTTCATTGCCGTTGGATTATTTTCCAAGGCTTCAAAAGATGATTGGATAGTGTCCAGTGAGCCGATATCAGTAATCATCGTCTCGGCATCAATACCGCCGGATGACACCAGCTCAATGGCTTTTTCGTAATCTTCCGGGGCGTATACCCGCGCGCCCAGCAGCTCCAGCTCACGCCAGAAGAATCGAAACATATCGACTTCCGGTTTTGTTGCATGAATCGCAACCATCACGATACGACCACGACACGCTGCCGCTTCGGTCATGACGTTAACACCCGCCTGTGTACCGGAGACTTCAAAGACCACATCAGCGCCTTTGGTTCCGGTCATTTCCATCACGCACGCCGGTACATCATCATTCAGGGGGTTCAGGGTTGAGAACCCCAGTTTTTCTGCAATTGCCAGCCGTGCCTCACTAACTTCTGAGATGGTGACATTACCACCAGCCTGCTTAGCGACCATGCCGACCAACATACCGATTGGGCCACCACCAATGACCAACACATCTTCGCCGGGTTGAACATTGGCACGACGCACATCGTGACAAGCCACTGATACCGGCTCAACCAGTGCAGCGTGAGCCAGCGACAAGTCGTCTGGCAAGACGTGTACCGTGTGTGCCGGTACGCTCCATAACTGCTGGAATGCGCCATCGGTATCCAAACCTAAGAATTTTAGGTTGTGGCAAATGTGTATATGGCCTGCTTCACACGCCGGACAGTCACCACAATGGTCCAGAGGTCGCACCACCACATGTTGGCCAGCCTTGAGGTTGCTGACACCCTCGCCCACTGCGGCAATCACCCCAGACATTTCATGCCCGATAATACGGTGATGCCCGATGCGCGCATCCATACTACCGTGGAAGGCGTGTAAATCGGTTCCGCAGATTCCGCAGTACGCCACTTCAATTTGCACTTCGTCAGCCTTTGGTGCCGCTGCCATGATTTTTTCAATCGCGAATTCTTTATTACCTTTGTAATAAGCCGCTGAGATTTCTGTTGTACTCATAAGATTTCTTCCAATTACAGGTGCTTGCACCTTGGGTTTACCTACTTGGGTGTGCCTACTAGTTTTAGCGACAGACTATTTTTATTGCTTAATTCGATTGCGTTACCTGTTAGCTGTTACACCACATGATGTGAGTCGAGCTTGTTCCAATCAAAACTAACCCCTATACCCGGTGTCGATGGCGCAACCGCCAAATGATCACTCACCACTAAAGGACGCAAGGTGTATTCATCGATTGGGAAACTGTGCACCTCAATCCAGCCAGCGTTCTCCTGTCCGGCCACCAAACTCACATGCAGCTCCTGCATGCCGTGACTGCATACCGGAATATTGTGTTGCTGTGACAGCTTAGCGACTTCCAACCAACCCGTAATACCGCCGCAATTAGACGCATCAGGTTGGATAAAGGACAGACCAGCATCATCAAAGGCATAGCCGAATTCGTGGATGGTGTGAAGGTTTTCCCCCATCGCCAGAGGCATGCCAGTGGCATCAGCGATCTGCTTAAAACCGTGATAATCATCCGGCAAGGTGGGCTCTTCAAACCACAGCAAGTTGTACGGTTTAAATGCATGGGCAGCCTCAATAGCTTGCGCCACACTCATGGAATAATTAGCGTCAACCATAAACGCAATATTATCGCCAATCAGTTCCCGCACTGCTTTTAACCGCTGCACATCCTCTTGCAGCGAGGGTTGACCGACTTTGATTTTTACACCATTAAAACCACGGTCTAAATAGGACTGAACGCTCTCCAGCAGTTTGGGTAACGGAAAGTTCAGATCAATTCCACCGCAATAAGCTTTACAACGATCACTCGCGCCACCTGCCATTTGCCACAAGGCTTGTTGCTGACGTTTGCCTCGCAAATCCCATAACGCAATATCCACCGCAGAGATCGCAAACGATGCGATACCACCCCGCCCGACATAGTGAATACGCCATTGCATTGCCTCATACAAGGCTTCGACATCATCCGCGTCTTTACCCATCAAAAATGGTGTGAGATCGTGTTCGATCATGGCTTTAATGGCATAACCACCTCGCCCACCGGTATAGCTATAGCCTGTTCCGGTCGTACCATCTTCCAAGGTAATAGTCGCGGTAATCAGCTCAAAATGCGTATGATTGCCATGCTTAGCATCAGTCAGTACTTCGGCCAATGGCAAATTATAGCGACGTGTCACGATCTGCTGTATTCGCACTCACTTCCTCCTCTGATTATTTGGTACGACCAAATAATATTGAATATAAAACTATCTGTTATCCCAAGTCAATTAAAAAGCACTGTCTCTTAATAGTGATTGCCAAACACTTGTCAGTTTGATTAACTTCCCAGATGAGCACTAAACAATCCGCACTATCAAACACTCCTACCCCTGATGCTGACTCCAAAAAGTCAGGCCGTGCTGCCGACTTTATGGTTAGTCAAATTGAGGGGCGCATTCTCTCTGGCGACCTAAAAGACGGTGAAAATCTGCCTGCTGAGCGAGATATGATGGTGCAATATGGTATGAGCAGAACGGTGGTACGTGAAGCGGTAGCCATGCTTGCCAGCAAAGGTTTAGTCGAAGCCAAACCACGCTTCAGACCCGTAGTGAAAAAGCCCAATTATGAGTCGGTTGTGGGCGTATTAGACGGTATTGTCAGCCACTTATTAAACCAGCAAGACGGCGTCAAAAATCTACACGACACACGCATTTTTCTGGAAATCGCACTGGTGCGTGAAGCAGCACTGAATGCCAGCAAAGATGATATCAGCGCGCTACGCGAAGCACTGCAGGCCAATAAAGACGCGATCAATGACTGGGAGCTGTTTTACTCCACAGACGTCGCATTTCATGCCGTGCTGTATAACATTTCCGGCAACCCCATCTTTCCGGCAGTGCACAAAGCCTTTACTACCTGGTTAGCCGAGCGCTGGCGTAAAATGCCACGCAAGCCCGAGCGGAATCAGCAAAGTTATGCTGCACATGAAGCCGTGTTTAATGCCATCCTAAACCGCGATCCGGATGAGGCTGAGGCCAAAATGCGCGAGCACCTCGAGACGTCCTGGCATAATGTGAAATTTACCTTTGAATCGCAATAAGTCAGACCAAAACAAAGCATGAACCATCTGTTGCATCATCTTTTCTGATACATATGCAAGATTAATACTATTTTAAAAATCCAGCGGTTTTCCATAGTCTAAACAAGCGCTATAAATGAAAATTCTTTCGCTTATCTGCGGCAGCTAAATCACAACATGGAGAACTCAAAGATGGCAACTGAAACGATTGATACGTTAGTTATAGGTGGCGGCCAAGCAGGTATCGCAATGAGCGAACACCTTAGTAATCTTGATGTACCCCACCTCGTTTTAGAACGTCATCGTATTGCCGAACAGTGGCGCACGGGCCGCTGGGACTCTCTGGTTGCTAATGGGCCGGCCTGGCATGACCGCTTTCCGGGCTTAGAGTTTGATGATATTGAGCCCGATGCCTTCCCGTCAAAAGAGCGTGTGGCTGACTACTTTGTGAGTTATGCCGACAAAATAAATGCTCCCATTCGCACCGGTGTTGAAGTCACTAATGTGGTTCGCAATGTGGGACGTACCGGTTTTACCGTCACAACGTCAGATGGCGTGATAGAGGCTAACCGAGTCGTTGCGGCTACAGGCCCATTCCATCACGCGGTTATCCCCCCGATCGCTCCGGAATCAGACAGCATTCTTCAAATACATTCCTCACAATACCGTAATCCTGAGCAACTGCCTGAAGGCGGTGTTTTAGTGGTTGGCGCGGGCTCCTCAGGCACACAAATAGCAGATGAACTTAATCGTGCAGGCAAGCAGGTTTATTTGTCTATTGGCAGCCACGACCGCCCCCCACGCACATACCGTAACCGGGACTTTGTCTGGTGGTTAGGTGTGCTCGGCCTATGGGATCTGGAGTCCTCAAAGCCGGGAACGGAGCACGTCACCATTGCAGTAAGTGGCGCTTATGGTGGACAAACCATCGACTTCAGAAAACTGGCAGCACAGGGCATTACATTAGTTGGTCTAACCAAAGCTTTTGACAATGGCAAAGTCTCATTTCAGACAGACCTCGTTGATAATATCGCTAAAGGTGATGCGAGTTATCTGGAGTTACTGGACGCAGCAGATGCCTATGTCGAACAAAATGGCCTAGACCTTCCTGAAGAGCCGGAAGCACGTCAAATGTTGCCAGATCCTGGGTGCCTGACCCATCCAATTCTTGAAATGGATCTTGCCGAAGCGGGTATCACTTCTATTATTTGGGCGACGGGTTTTGGTGTTGATTACAGCTGGTTAAACGTCAATGCATTCGATGAAAAAGGCATGCCAGCTCATCAACGTGGCGTTTCAACGGAGCCCGGGGTTTATTTTATTGGACTACCTTGGCTATCTCGTCGCGGCTCAACGTTTATCTGGGGTGTTTGGCATGATGCTAAACATGTCGCAGGTCATATTGCGACACAACGTACTTACAGTGCTTATCAGAGATAGTAGACAAGTAAAACAGGGAAACAGATATGCCAACACACACACGAATCCGTATGTTCAACACCAAAGACACCTACCCAAACCAGTCTTTGGATAATGATTTATGCCAAGCGGTCGTAGCGGGTAATACCGTTTACGTTCGGGGGCAAATAGGTACCGACTTCGAGGGTAACTTAGTCGGACTAGGTGACCCAGGCGCGCAAGCTCATCAGGCCATGAAAAATGTGAAGCAATTATTAGAAGAAGCAGGTTCTGAGTTAAGTCACGTGGTTAAAACCACCACTTACATCACTGACCCGCGTTATCGTGAAGCGGTTTATCAGGAAACCGGAAAATGGTTTAAGGGGGTCTTCCCCATCTCCACCGGCTTGGTGGTTGCAGGACTGGGGCAGGCCGAATGGTTAATGGAAATCGATGTGATCGCCGTCATTCCGGATGGCTACAAGAAAAAGTAGCCATCTCCGCTCCCGGACCCTCCTCTACCGGTTTTGTGTCAGTGGAGGAAACACTGTCTTAGGTAGCTCTGCGGCATGCTGCTTTAATATTTCAATAAATGCCTGAGAAAGTGGCGTCGGTTTCATTTGAGCCACTCTAGCCACACCCATACGAAGCGGGCGAAGTTTATTGCTAAGAGGAAGCGCGACCAAATCATTACCATCGAGCGATTTTTGATTCACCAGCGGGGTATTAAATAAGGTGTAGCCAAAATTATTACTCACCAGACCTCTCACCATTCCCAACGTTTGTACCCGATACTTAAAATCAGGATCAATATCCTGACTGAGAAATAGAGAAAAGAAATACTCCCTGGTCATCGGCCAATCCAACAACACCATGGGATACTTTGCCAACTCTCTCAAATCAAGACTACTGCGTTGTGCAAGTGGGTGACTTTTTGATAGCACCGCATAAACCGGAAACTCCATCACCGGATCAAAGTCGATATCAGCGGGTATTTGCAGATCATAAGTCATTGCCAGTTCATATCGGCCACCCGTAAGGCTTTGGATGATATCTTTCTGGTGACTCTCGTCGCACAGGATATCGGCCTCAGGATAAGTCTCAATAAACTTCCTCATCAGCGACGGCAACAGCATTGGTGTAAAGGTTGGAAACCCGACGATGCGTAGAGTACCTGCCACCTCTTCCCCTAAGGTATTGGCGTACTGTCCTAATCCTTCGGCATCAGCCAGTAATTGTTTCGCCTTGCGGATAAACTTTCGACCCGCCGGAGACAAGGACAAACCTTGTGCGTGATGGCGCACAAAGAGCTGCAGACCAGTCACCTCTTCCAGATGCAGGATGGCCGATGATATTGATGGTTGTGATACAAACAAGGCTTCTGCCGCCCGCGTCACACTCCCCAACTCGCCTGCTTTGACAAAATAGCGTAACTGCTTGAGCGTAAAGTTCATCGTCATTTCCTGCTGTAGAAACCGGTCTGATACGTAGAGCTTATAGACAGTACAGAGATTTTCCAGCAGTTCCGATCATTGCCTGAATATCGGCAATGATGGGAGTGATCGACCGTGATTCAGATCGAACCACGGACATCAATTCAACTCAATGGGCGATTAAGCTTCAGTTGCCGCCAGCAAGGAGGCATTACCACCTGCCGCCGTGGTATCAATACACACATGGCGCTCCAGGGTACAACGGCTCGGTAGTTCCTGCTCACTCACCACCAATGGCACTAGAGCACCATCACGTGCAGCCAAGGCTTCTCTTGCTGCGCGTAAACTGCCACTATCCGCCGACAGTGCAACCACATCAATGCCCTGCAAGCGACTAAGATCCTGAAGATTTAGCTTGCCGCTAAGCACTTTCACTTCGCCGCTCCCTAGTGCAGACTCACCACCAGCAAGCGCTGATAAATCCTGTGAAATCGCTTCATGAACCAGCAACACAGAACAACCCAGCTGACTAGCGATGTAGGCCTGAGACAAAGCGGCTTCACGACTCTCACCCAAGCACAAAACAGTGCCTCGGGCATAGGTTGACCAACGATTTGATTCACCGGTTGGGCCAGGTAAGTCCAATGCACTGAGTACCGCTTTGCTGGCGGGTTTGAGCGCATCTAATGCCGCCTGCACAGCCTCTAAAGACAGCTCCCCTGCAGTTTCAGCGGATGCTACCTGCTCAGGCATTGACTCAATCACTGAGGACACCATCGCTTGGATATCGGCAGCCCCTGACTTGTTGCTATGCTCATCTGAACGCAAGAAACGAGCGACATACTCCGGCCCGCCTGCTTTAGGACCAGTCCCCGACAGCCCTTCGCCACCAAATGGCTGTGATCCAACTACTGCACCAATCTGATTACGGTTGATGTACATATTACCCACCTTTAACTGCGTGGTAATATCTTCTACACGGTCATCGATACGCGTGTGTAAACCAAAGGTCAGACCGTAACCACTGCCATTGATATCAGCAACAACCTGATCCAACTCTTCCGCTTTAAAGGTTGCGACATGCAGCACAGGGCCGAACACCTCACGCTCAAGATCATTAATGCCGCTCACTTTGATCACCGTAGGTGGAATGAAGTGGCCATTTGCCGGTACATCCAGCATTTTTAGCACACGCCCGTCAGCCTGTGCCGACGCAATATAATCACCGATCTGTTGTTTAGCATCCGCATCAATCACCGGTCCGACATCCGTGGCAAAATTCCACGGAGCACCTACTACTAATTCATCCATCGCGCCATACAGCATGTTCAGAATGATGTCTGCTGTGTCTTCCTGCACGTATAACACGCGCAACGCAGAGCAACGCTGACCAGCGGACTGGAATGAGGAATTCACAATGTCACGAACCGCTTGTTCCGGCAGTGCGGTACTGTCTACGATCATGGCATTGAGGCCACCCGTTTCTGCAATCAAGATAGCGCTTGGATCAAGGTTTTTCGCCATTGAGCGATTGATCAGCTGTGCCGTATCGGTCGAACCGGTAAAGCACACGCCGTTGATTCTTGGGTCAGCACTGAGCCTGGCTCCCACTACCGAACCTGCGCCCGGCAATAATTGCAAAGAGGCAATTGGAACCCCTGCTTCATGCAGTAATTTCACCGCGATATAAGCAGTAATTGGTGCTTGCTCAGCCGGTTTAGCCAATACCGCATTACCCGCTGCTAAGGCTGCAGACAGTTGACCAGTGAAAATTGCCAGAGGGAAATTCCAGGGTGAGATACAAGCGATAATGCCGCGTGCTTGTTTACCTGATGTATTCGCATCGCTGGCAGCTTCAACTGCGTAATAACGTAGGAAATCCACTGCTTCACGTAGCTCAGCGATCGCGTCCATAGGCGTCTTACCCGCTTCCCGTGATAACACGGCAAACAGTTCGCCAAAATTGGCCTCGTATAAATCTGCTGCCCGACGCAGAATATCACCACGCGCAGTGGCATCAATCTGCGCCCATGGCGTGGCTACGTTGAGGGCGACTTCTACTAACTCTGCGGAGGTATCCACAACGGTCCCAACCAGCTCTGTCGGATCGGCTGGGTTGGTCACTGTTTTGATCAGGGATTTATCCAGCGAAGCCATATCTGCATTCGCTGCATCTAAAACACTATCGCCCGCAATCAGATAACCCGCTTTCCAGGTCGAGTTGATATAAGGCATTCGGGCGACTTCAATTTCCTCTAAATCATCCAATGAACGCAAGTCCCAGCCTCGTGAATTCACACGACTCGGCTGATAGATATCAGCTGGCTTGGCAATCTGTCCATCGCTTGTCACACCCGTAATAGCATCTGGTTCAAGCTCTGCGTTTTTATCATCACCCGATAGGCCAGTAGAGGTCATAGCTTGCGGCTTAATCAATACTTTTGAGAAAGGATCAGCTGCCACATCGGAAGCCGCAATATCAGTATCCACGATCTGATTAACGAAGGAGCTGTTCGCACCATTCTCTAATAAACGACGAACCAGGTACGCCAATAGATCACGATGCGCGCCCACTGGTGCATAGATGCGGCAACGTGTTTTGCTCTGTTTAAGTACCGTCAGGTGTAGCGACTCGCCCATACCATGTAAACGCTGGAACTCATAGGCGGCAGGGTCATCAGCCATTTCAAGAACGGCAGCGACGGTGTGTGCATTATGCGTCGCAAACTGTGGGTAGATACGATCTGTCAGATCTAACAGTTTTTTTGCACAGCTAATGTATGCGGCATCCGTTACGGCCTTTTGTGTATAAACTGGAAAACCTTTCAGACCTTCAGTTTGTGCTAATTTGATTTCAGTATCCCAATACGCGCCTTTTACCAAGCGCACCATGATTTTGCGATCCAGCGCTGTCGCCAGCTCATATAACCAATCAATCACCTGCGGACAACGCTTGCCATAGGCTTGAACCACGACACCAAAACCATCCCAACCGGCTAACAACGGATTCTTTAAAACGGCTTCAATCACATCCAAAGACAAGTCCAGACGATCCGCTTCTTCGGCGTCAATATTAAAGCCCATACCCGCGTTTTTCGCCTGTAGCGCCAGCATCAATGTGCTCTCAACCAGCTCAGTCATCACCCGCTCACGCTGACTGACTTCGTAGCGTGGGTGCAAGGCAGACAACTTGATAGAGATACCCGGATTTTCACGGATATCAGGAGAATCACAATGCTCGGCTAACTCACTAATCGCCCGCTCATAAGCATCAAAGAATTTCTTGGCATCCTTACTGGTTAAGGCCGCCTCACCCAGCATGTCATAGGAATAAGTAAATCCAACGGCTTGTTGTTTCTTACCACGCTCAACTGCTTCTTTGATGGTGCGCCCTAGCACAAACTCGCTACCCAGTTCCTTCATAGCCTGCTTAACCGCAGTACGAATCACTGGCTCACCCAGGCGCTTAACCGCGCCCATCAATACACTGGCAATGCCTTCCTGCTCGTCTTCTTTAAGGATTTTTCCGGTAATCATTAATGCCCAAGTGGACGCATTGACCAGAGACGAACTGGATTTACCCAAGTGTTCTCCCCATGATGACGGCGCAATCTTATCTTCGATCAGGGCATCCATGGTTTCCGCATCCGGTACCCGTAACAGCGCCTCTGCCAAACACATCAAGGCCACACCTTCATCGGTTGATAAGCCGTACTCTGCCAGAAATGCTTCCATCAAACCCGGCTTGTCAGAAGCACGAATGTCTTCCACCAACTGTGTCGCCCTGCTGACAATCTTATCGCGTGTGATTTGGTCGATCGGTGCAGATTGCATCAAGTCGTTTAGTACCTGTTGCTCATCGGCTAACTCATTATCACGCATTTGCTGGCGGATCGTATCTAATATGCTCATAGCAGACTCCACAGTGGGTTATGTATAAATCTCACTTTATCAGTTGATCTAAAATCAAATTTCCTTTATTTTTCATAAAAACAGGAAAAACAACCTTAAATTTAAACCCTAGATATCAAAATGAGCAAAAACAGCAAGACAGACAGGCAATTAGATCAGTATGACCATAATATGCTGGCCATTTTATCGCAGTACGGTCGAATCTCTGTCACAGACTTAGCCGACAAGGTTGGGCTGAGCAAAAGCCCCTGTCAGGTGAGACTAAAACGTTTGCAGCAGGATGGCTATATCAAAGGCTTTAGAGCGGAGTTGAATGCCGAGTTACTGGGGCTGGAGCATGTTGCTTTTGCTGAAGTAAAACTAAAAAACACCTCAGAGAGTAGCCTTGAAGCGTTTAATGAGGCTGCCCGCAAAATTACAGAAATTGAGCAGTGCCATATGATTGCAGGCGCATTTGATTATCTGTTAAAGGTACGAACGCGTGATATTCAGGCTTATCGGCGAGTGCTAGGCGAGAAAATTTCCACGCTGCCAAACGTGCAGAGCACATCGACCTATGTGTGTATGCAGGCGGTGAAGGAGAATGGGGTGTTGGAAGTTTAGCAACTCCCCAGTTCTATTGTGATGCTGGTTGCATTACTGATACCGACATGGCTATATCCAAACTGAGACCCGGCCATCACATCTCATCATCTGCCCTCACTGTCACGCGCATTTCTCCCATTTCATCTTCAGTAATCATGAAGTTAATCGGACGGCAACACACCTGACAGTCCTCGATATATTCCTGACCCACGTCCTGCGGATCAATCAACACATCCAGTGGCTCACCACAATAAGGACAACTAATCTCTTCCTCTTGCAATAAATCCATCGCTTTCCCTCTGCCTAAACCTGAGCCGTTAGTAGCAGCACAGGGTAATCTTTGCCCGGTTTACTAATCACACTAGCTTGCGAGACGTTGGCTTTTTTAAACCCCGCGTCAGTCGCAAAACGGATTAGGTCATCTGCTGAAAAGCCGTAGTGAAACACACCCGTGTCTTCGGTGTGAAAACTGCCATCTTCTGTTTCCAGGTCAGCCAGCGCGATAAATCCGCCCGGCTTCATCATCAGATGCATTTTTGTAAACATATCAGGCACGTCATCAATATGATGCATGGTCATTGAGGAGATAATGCCATCAAAGGTTTGCGGAAGTTCCTGTGTGCACAGATCCATTTGCAGAATCTCCAGCTCACAGGCGATATCGTCTTGTTTACTGCGCAGTTGTTCATTCATTGAAGCAGAAATATCAACCGCAGTGATCTTTGCGACCTGTGGCGCGATGCGCTCCAATAACATGCCCGTGCCAGACCCAAAGTCCATCAGGTGCATGTCTTTAGTGAGTTTGATTTTGTCACTTATGGCGTCAGCAATTTCATGGCGGGTGGCCACTCGGTTACTGTCGTTCTCATAATCTGCCGCTTTATTTTCGAAGTAGTCTTTGTTCGTCGCGTCGCTCATCACATCTGACTCTTACTAATGAATTAATGGCTAAGTAAATCAGATTAAATAGGCGTATGCACCCAAAGCTTCTTTAAATTGTTGTAATTAATTCTGCTGATTAGAATTGAACTTACTTGACATAAACTTGTTATAACATATATTGTTTAAACAAAACACTAGGAAACAACCTACCTGCATGACAGATCCATTGAGTCGGAGGACACAAATGCCGAAGAAAACCAACCCTATTACACGCCGCACCTTCTTGAAAGGGACGGCTGCCGTTTCCGCCTTATCAATCGGTGGTATTTCCAGCTTGGCACTAGCAGGTAAAGCAGCAGTTACAGACCCACTACTTTTTGATGAGGTTGCAGGTAACCGAATTCTAGGTAATGGTGATATTAAAATCATTCAGGAAACGTTGTTTGGTCGCGAGAAAGTCACGCTTATCAATGAAAGTGGCAAGCTGCAAATGCTGGACGTTCGCGAGCCTATCTCACTGTATCAAGTCGATGACACTCTGGTTGTTACTGTCAATCAGGATGACAAAAAAGCAGTCAATGGCATGATGGTGATGTCAGACGGTGATCGTTTAACGTTTGATGTGAAAGCGATCGGCATTGAGATGGCGGATGAGGCAAATCTGGCAGGTGTTGAGCTACCCGCTCTGACTAATATTGCTGAAAACCAACTTCAAATCAGCAGTGCACATCCTGTGTTTAACAGAACAGTAGACGTTCAGGTCGTTTGATTCAGGCCGCGCTAGCAACAAAAGGCAGTATCACGCTGTCACCATGGCAAAGTCATGAGTTTGTTGTGTCGACCAACAGCGGTGATTACCGGGGAATCAAGCCGTTGAGCACCGAGCTTCCGGTGACGATATTTGACTCACAAGCGTCATAATTACTCCATTCAAGCTTCCCCCCTGCGCCTGAGAGCTCTGGATAAACTGCACTAACACTAATGTAGCTATCTTGTTGTTCTCGGGCGTATTTTATTTGTGTGTACTATTTATCTTGGTAGTCATTCTCTTCGCTGGTAGTCTCAATAAGCAAACGAAGAGTTGTTTCACACGACTCATTTCAGCTTATGCAAACTCAACCGGAGAAACTCATGATCACCAATACTCACGTCGCACAGTGTTCTGCAGCCCCCATTGCCGAAGTAAAATCGTGGGTTAAAGATCCGGACTCTCCCAAGCTAATCGACATGTGTCAGGCAGTTCCTGCGCATCTTCCGGCACAAGCGTTACTTGATTATCTAGCTGAAGTGGTGCGTAATGGTGATGGAGCTGGTTACACCTCATGGGAAGGCATCGAGCCACTTCGTAGTGCGCTTGCAGATGATATTAACCAGCGCTATCAAGCCTCGATTACTGCCGATGATGCGGTTATAACGGCAGGCTGCAATCAGGCATTTTCCGCTGTCATCGACGCTTTGTGCGAGGAAGCTGATGAGGTGATTGTTGCCCTCCCCTGCTACTTCAACCATCAGATGTGGTTAAACATTCGTGGCATCGTTCCTCGCTACCTCACGCTCAATACCGATACCGCTATTCCGGACCCTGCTGAGGTGAATGATCTGATCAGTGAACGGACCAAAGCAATCGTGTTGGTGACGCCTAATAATCCTACTGGCGCAACCTATAGTCCGGAATGTATCGAGCAATTTTACCAACTAGCCAAAGCGAATAATGTGGCACTAATCGTTGATGAAACCTACCGTGATTTTATTGATTTAGACAAACCACCACATCACCTCTTCCAGCATCAGGATTGGTCGGATACCTTTATCCATCTCTATAGCTTTTCAAAAGTCTTTGCACTAACCGGTGAGCGAGTCGGTGCCATTGTCTGCTCACAATCTCTGCTTAAACAGCTGGAGAAAATACAGGACTGTGCCGTGATATGCGCGCCTCACAGTGGACAGCTTGCAGCGACTTATGGGATTAAACATCTGGCGGATTGGAAGCGTGAAAAATTCGAATCCATACAGCAGCGTGGTGAGGCGCTTAAACAAGCATTTAACCACTCTGATTTGAAATACAAACTGCTGAGCGTGGGCGCTTATTTTGCCTACGTGAAACACCCGTTTGCAGAAGACTCAATGACTGTCTCCCGACGCTTAGTGGAGGAGTTTGAGGTGCTTTCTATACCGGGAGAATCGTTTGGTGAAGATCAGGAGCAGTACATTCGTTTTGCTTTCGCCAATGTGGATGAGTCGCGTTTTCCTGACTTAGTAGAGCGCTTAATTGCGAGCCAGAAATCGCTGTAAGTTCGGGAAGAGAAGCTTTAACCAGAGCTAATTGCGAAGTTGCCAATGGTGCCGGCGATCATCATGGCGATGATAATTTCTAACGTCGGCTTAGTGTTGTTGCTAGTCGTCATCGCAGACTCTTAAAGTACGCCTGACTAAAGCCGATATATCCATCGGATGTTTAAACATGCATGATAATCGTAAAATTATAACTGCTACTTCAAGTCTCCAGCTGTCCCTACTGCTTCAGCAATCGAGTAAAATCCAAGCTTCGACACGCAGCAATTCTCCAGCGCTGAGGCATGCTCTCTCAGCATTAAAGTGATGTCATCCAAACTGATCTTATTACCTGTATTCTTGGGTGACGCTACACCATCAGAACCCTCTTCTAAACTGTAAATAACTCCAACTGAGTCAATCAGCTGATCAGCCTCGCTGTAACGAAATTCACTAAAATCCGGATCAGTCTCCCACTCAAGCTGAGATGCTACATACCCCAATTCATTATCACCATCGTATTTAATGACTGCTGGCCATGTGATCATTGCTCACTCCACTGATGTGAAAATAAATTAAAAAAAGTGAATCCACTTAGAATTTTGTCTGCGTAAACCCAAGCACAGATGATTATAAACAAGGACAAAAGGTGACGACCATGAAAAAGACATTCGTAAAACTTCAGGGACCTATTGCAATCACGACCGCATTAGCTCTGAGCACCGTCCTGACCGCTTGTATGTATGGCAGCTCTGGCTCTAATGAGACTAACAACACTTATCAACAAAACGGCATGATGAAAATGCAGGATAAGCAAGATGGCGATACCGCTGTCCCTGCTGATTATCGTAGCTGGCCTAAGTTTGTGAAGACGGTCGATAAAGTAAAGACCGCTCAGGTGCGTGAGTTGTATATCAATCAAGCTGGAATGAAAACACAGCGTGGTGATGATTTTCCATCAGGCACAATTTCTGTCATGGAATTATACGATGCGCAAAAGACGGCAGACGGTAAAGCAGTCATGGATAAAAACGGACGCCTGATCAAAAGTAAGTTATCGAAAATTTTCATTATGGAAAAGGGCGAAGGCTGGAAAAGTAAGCAGCCTGCCGGAACGATTGATAATGGAGACTGGATTTATTCTGCTTATCTGGCTGACGGAAAAACTCCGGCAACGTCTGACTTCGCAGCATGCAGAACCTGTCATTTACCATTAGCCGATGACGACTATGTCGCGCGTTATGATGAGCATTTCGATGTATACAAGCGTTAATCCATCTACACAAAAGTACTCTATATAAAAATAATAAACTCTCCCGGTGCGAACCATTTGGGTCAGTAACATCTTTGACTCCCTACAGAGATGAATGTTACTGGCCCAACGTTTTGCAGACCTGATCAGATAGCGATTTGACTCACATCATTAGCTATCAGGAATGAGGCTGTCGGGTGTTTTTCCAATAATCACGATTAAACCGCATATAACCATCAGACGTGACGGCCAAATATTGTTTGCTTAACTCATGCACCTCCGCCAGTTTATAAAATGGCACAGCTGGATAGACATGATGCTCCGCATGGTAAGGCATATTCCACGCTAGCCAACGCACCAGCTTATTCGTGTAAGTGGTTCGGGTGTTTTCAAAAAGATTGGATGTATGCGGACAGCCGGCATGTTCTGCCAACAAATACAAACGCAGAAACGGTTGGCCAAGTAATACCGGAACAATCCACACGCTCAACAACACGGTATTTCCTAATAAAATGGCAATAGCAGCTGCCACATATAAGGCCAGATAAATACGTGCCTCTCGCTGGATTCCTGCTGATTTACCTTCCGGGATATATACCTCATCAATAGTATTGGTGGCATTGCTCCATAATGACTTAGCGGAACCCCACCAAACCGTTAAACCACTGATATGTAATAAATATTGACGGTGCGTTTGTGGTTTATCACTCGCCAGTTCAGGGTCTTTTTCCGGATCATTCGTATGTCTGTGATGTTCCAGGTGAAACAATCGAAACCACTCTGGTGGCAGCAGCAAAATAAACCCACATAGATTACCCACTGCATCATTGATGTGTCGGCTTTTGAATGGTGTGCGGTGGCTGGTTTCGTGCAATAAAGTGAACTGGAAGACCAGCAAAATTCCAAGAGGTAACATGAAAACCAATTTGAGCAATAATGACTGACTCAGCAACACGAGTGCCATCAACACGGCAATCAATAACCACTGTTGCAACAGACGCTTCAGCCCTTCTACATCTGACTTTTGCGCAAAGTAGACTCGTTGTTGCTTAGTGAGTGATGCCATAAATTGACGTTGATTCATTACTATTCCATTTTAGTCAGAATTAAAAACAGGTAAAATCTAAGCACAAGCATCTCATTCGTTCGAAAACATCCAATTCAGGAGCATTCTACGTGACCGAGCTTAAACCGGCAGTACAAAAACGTATCCGTGACCGACTGACTAAGCTTTACACCCCGGAGCAGTCAGATGAACTACTCGCCAGCCTTCAGGAACGCATTCAACACTATAGTGACGACTTAGCCAACACCAACTTCAAACCCATCTGGGATGAAAAAGATGTCGTGTTAATCAGCTACGGCGATAGCATCACAAAAAAAGATGAGAAGTCTTCGCTACGCTGCTTAAAAACATTTGCTGATGAGCGTTTAACGGACTTATTCAGTGTGATTCATTTGTTACCCATTTTCCCCTACACCTCAGATGATGGCTTCTCGGTCGCAGATTATCGCTCGATTCGCTCTGATCTCGGGGGCTGGGGTGAAGTGAATGCACTGGGTGACAAGTTCGAGCTGATGTTCGACTTTGTACTCAACCACTGCTCACGCGTTAGCCTCTACTTTGCTGACTTTCGTGGTGACCGTGATCCTTACCGCGACTTCTTTATTTACGAAGATCCTGACGGTGACTGGTCGCAAGTAGTTCGTCCGCGTAGTACGCCTTTGCTTACCGAAATCCCAACCCACGATGGTTTGCGCCACGTGTGGACGACCTTTAGTGCTGATCAGGTTGATCTTAATTATCGCAATCCAAAAGTGCTGCTAGAGATGCTCGACATTCTGCTGTTCTATCTCACTCAGGGATCACGGATCACGCGATTAGATGCGATTGCTTTCTTGTGGAAGGAAGAAGGCACCAATTGCTTGCACTTGCCGCAAACTCACGAAGTTGTCAAACTGATGCGAGACCTGACTGAGGCTGTATGCCCTGGCTCGATCATCCTCACGGAAACCAATGTACCGCATGAGGAAAACATCAGTTATTTTGGGGACGGTGACGAAGCACAAATGGTCTATCAGTTCAGTTTGCCACCGCTGTTGCTTCACGCTATTCATAGCAGCAACACACTGTATTTATACGACTGGCTCAAGCACCTCACGCCCCCACCGGAAGGCTGCACCTACTTCAACTTTACCGCATCCCATGATGGTATTGGGGTGCGTCCATTGGAAGGTTTGCTACCGGATGAAGAGCTGAAACAACTGCTGGATGATATGCGTGCTGGTGGTGCTTACGTATCTACACGTCGCAATACTGACGGTGTGGATGTGCCTTATGAAATCAATGTCACCTACTATGATTCTTTCCGTAATGCAGGCCATCAGTCAGCACCCTGGCAGGTTGCACGCTTCTTATTATCACAGACGGTAGCCTTGTCATTGCGCGGTGTTCCGGGGATTTATTTACACTCCTTACTCGGCACTCCAAACGACCATAAGCGTGTTGAAGTCACCGGCATGACTCGCGCGATTAACCGTCATCAGTGGGATATGGATGAGCTATCTGCCCTGCTGGAAGTGCCGGAAAGCAGCACCTCGATCCTGATGGAAGAGTACTCACGACGTATCAAAATTCGTCGTGAACAAGCAGCGTTTCATCCGGATGCTGAGCAGTTGGTACTGGATCTCGACAATCAGTTATTAGGTATTATGCGCGTCGCGGAAAATGGTCAGAAAATTGTTGCGCTGTACAACTTTACTAAGACGTTCAAGAGTGTGAATGATGGTTTCTTGAGAGCCTTACTTGGTAGTGACCTTAGCAAGTGGCGGGATTTATTGAGTGATCAGGCTTTGACTCATGAGAATGGGGAGTTGAAGCTAAAGCCTTATGCTTGTCATTGGTTGACGGTTGAGTAATCACTGCTAGCTATTTAAATAAGCCGGTTTGGGACAACTCAAACCGGCTAGTGTTTTCCAGATGACACTATTACCTACACTGCCTAATCAGCATTATCCAACTCAACCGCCTGCAAAATTCGCTCCGATAAATCAGGCTCAGCACTCAACACCCGCATCCAGTTCGGGATAAACGGGGTCTCTCGCGGGCTTTCCATATAAGTATCGCCAGCATCCAGAATACTATTGGCAAAGCCTTCCACCGCGCGCTCTTCCGAGTGGATATCCACCGTCAATCCATTAATATGAGCATCCGCATCGTAACGCTCCAACATATCCAATGCTTCGCGAAGATACACTGCTTTTAGTGCGCGGAAGAATGCCTGATTCATAATCGTGCCTTCTGTGCCCAGCTTGCGGAACATCGCTTTGGCAATCTCATGTGCCATGCGCGATAAACCATCAGTGTAGTCGCCCTTACCCATTTCCTGATGTTTGTGGTCATAGTTATCAGCAATATCCACCTGACATACTCGTCGTGTTGTGGTGTTGCGGTATGCCTCAGAAAGAATACCGACCTCCAATCCCCAGTCACTCGGGATACGCATCGCTGCCAGCAAGTCAGTACTCAAAGAGAATTCGCCCGATAAGGGATAACGGAAAGCATCCATAAACTCCAGATAATCCGTGTGTCCAAGTATTTTCTTTAGTGAGGTAATCAGCGGCTGAACGAATAAACGCGTGACACGACCACTGAGCTGGCCTTTGCTGTTGACGCGGGTGTAGTAACCCTTACAAAACTCAAAATCCAATGCCGGATTAACAATGGGATAAAACAGTCGCGCCGGAATATCGCGTGTATAAGTGAGGATATCGCAGTCGTGCAGCGCCACAGCTTTACTGTTATTCGCCGCCAGAATATAGCCAATGCAATACCACACATTGCGACCTTTACCCGGTTGATCCGGTGCTAAACCGCGCGCTTCCAGTTCTCCGGCAATCTCCCGCAGTCGTGGACCATCATTCCACAAAATGCTCTTTTTCTGAGGTAGATCGCTAAAGAAGGATTTCGCAAACTCAAATTGTTCAGCATCCGCCTGATCCAGCCCAATCACAATCTCATTGATATAATCCGCCTGACTCAATTCCTTTAATATCCCCGCCAACGCCGGCCCTTCTAACTCAGAAAACAGAGAAGGCAGAATCAACGTCATGGGGTGGCGTTTTGAAAACTTACGCAGCTGATTTTCGATATGTTCCAGGTTGTAACCGGGCAGCTTATGGAGTGTTGTAATGGCACCGTTCTGTTTGAAATCAGACATACTTGTTCCTTGTATTGAATTAATTTTTATTCGTCTAGTAGTGCATTGATCGTTGCGCCCCAGCCTTGAGGTCCGGGCAGTTCTGTGCGAATAACACGTTGATCTTCTCTGTCGGGAATATCGATGTTAACGCCATCCGGATTGTAAACAATGATCGCAATATCAGCCGCAGCCAGCATGTCACGGTCATTTGGTCCATCCCCTAAGGCAATCACAACAGGCGTGTCGTCGCCTTTGCTATATTCCTGTTTGAGGTAATTCATGGCATGCACTTTGTCGGCATTACCCATCACATGCCAGAAGCGACCACCACGCTTTAAGCTTAAACCGGCACTCGCAAGTTGTTCACGGAACGGTTTGAGTAATGCTTCGTCATCTTGCCAAAGTAACGGCTCGCTAGCTAGCCTCGAGCCCGCGCGTTCGGCAGCCTCTACAGATAAGCCGGTAATCTCGGCTATCTGTTGAGCGCTCCAATCACTAAAACCTTTGAAGCAATAATCATGCCGCTCACGTAAATCAACGAGTTGCTGGCATATCTGCGAATAGTCCGCACCAAAAACGTGCATTTTTCCGGTATCCGGATAAGCAACTAAACTGCCATTTTCAGCAATTCGGGGAGAGTTGAGATTAAGATCTCTTGCAATGAATTCCAACTCACTGAGGGTTTTACTAGAGTTGAGAATAACAGGGATATCGAGCAATGAAAGCCTGTCTAAGGCGGTTTGAGCGGCAGCATGACTGTAATCGTGATGATCTAATAGTGTGCCGTCTAAATCGGTAAAAACTATATAGTTTTTACGCATGCGCTTACTCCTTTGTCGGTGAGATGAACCGAGTATAACAAGCATTTGAACGGCAAAAATTTAGATTTAGTTAGAATTATTCCTCTTTCACTGAAGATTTAATCAACTGCCAAACCGCGGCAGTTACAGGTGTTAATTCCAGATGCTTATTTCTGACCAGTACAATATCCTGAGTAGGCAATGACTCAACCAAGGGCCGGAACACCAAGTCTTTACCATCATAGCTTTTGGTACACAAAGGCTGTGTATACACCAACGACACACCTAGTCGGTTCGCCACCATGCCCCTTTGCAATTCGAAGTTTTGAGCGTTGTGTGCAATCTTCGGAATCCAGCCCAAACCACTCAGCGCCATCATCAGATAATCACTGGCATAAGGTGCATCAGACAGTACAAAAGGATGCTCTAATAATTTAACTAACGGCACTTGCTCCAGTGATGCTAATGGATGCTCTGCAGCCAACATCGCATGGGGCGACACGGTTTTCAGGCGCTCATAAACAAGCCCATCTTCCGGTAAAACTCCGTAGGTAATGGCAAGGTCAAGACCCCCACGCTTGAGTGCCGTTGGAATTTCATTGAGTCCCGCGTTCACGATACGTGCCTCGATGTCAGGATAAGCCTGTTGCATTTCGCGCAAAATTTCCGGAATATAATAGGGACTGATGTCCGTAAAACTTCCCAATGATACCGAACCAGCCATTTCCGTCGTGCAGTCGGAATACAGATTGCTGGCCATATTCAACAACTGTTTTGAGCGAATCATTAACTGCTGACCGTATGGCGTAGGCGTTACACCCTGCCCTTTAAGCCGGATGACCAACGTCTGCCCGAAGCTTTCTTCCAGCTGCTTAATCGCACCGGAAATAGAGGGCTGAGAAACGTGTAAAACGCGTGCTGCAGCGCTGGTGGAACGCAGCTCGGCAGCAGCGACGAAGTAACTAAGTTGTTTTAGGGAGTAACGTATCATCACCGCAATATATCACGAGGATTTTAGAGAGTGAGCAAGCAAGCCAGTTTACCGATGTATGACTTTCCGGAAGTGCGTGCAGCCACCGATGCATGGTGGGCTGGTGTACACAAACATATGCAGCGGGCCGGGGTTAGCGATGCACCGGCAGACTTGCTGCACGATCTACCGGTTAAATCACTGTGGCAGCACAAGGAGCTATTTCTCAGCCAATGCTGCGGCTTTGATGTGGTCTATGGGTTTAAACACTCACTGGACGTGTTATTGATTACCGACTGGGCAGTGGAAGGTTGTCACGATGGCTATTACAGCAGTTGGATTGTGGTGCACGAAGACAGTCCATACCAACACATTTCTGAGCTCTATAATAGCGAGGCTGTGATTAATGGCAGGGAGTCGCATTCTGGTATGCAAGGGTTGCTGGCAATGATTCAGCCATTCAGTAAGGATGGATTTTTCTTCCGGAAAATCACTGAAAGTGGCACGCATGCTGATAGCTTAGTAGCCATTCAAGGCAAAGCAGCGGATATTGCAGCCATTGACTGTGTGACTTATCAGTTACTGAAAACGCATCGCCCTTCGGCTATCCATGGCACAAAGATTATTGGTCAAACGGATGCAGCTCCAGCGCATCCTTACGTCACTAGTTGCAATACACCAAAAGACACCCAACATCGTATGCGAGATGCACTGGACGCTGCATTTAATGATGCATCACTCGATAGTGCACGTGAGACAATGCTGTTAAAGCAAGGCATCTTTGATCGTCAGAATGATTATCAAAAGATCGCCGATGAGTTTAGTTATGATCCGCGGCTCTTGGATGTGATATCGACTCAATAAGGCTCCTTGGCTTCAATTCGCCGAATATGGCTGTGCGGCTAGGCTGCCACCTCCATCATAGTCTGAGCATTCGCCAGAGACATTGGCTTGCCAAAATAGTAGCCCTGTAACTGATCACAACCCATGCCCGTTAAAATATCGACATGTTTATTACTTTCGACACCCTCCATCGTTACATACATATCAATACCATGACCTAAATCAACTACGGAACCAATCACCTTACCCAGCTTTTTTGGGTTCTGATCGTAGCCCACCAAGAACGAGCGATCGATCTTGAGCTTATCAAACTCATATTTCCAAAGATAAGCCAGGCTGGAGTAGCCAGTACCAAAGTCATCCATGGCCATTGACACACCTAGACTCTTGATGGCTGCAAGCTGTTTGTGGGTAGAGCCATCGTCGCCAATAAGCAGACTTTCAGTGACCTCCACTTCCAACCTATGGGGTGGAAAATCATGCTCATGAAGCAAATCTTTAATAAACACAGGCAAATCACCTTGCTCAAATTGAACCGCGGACAGATTGACTGATATAAATATATCCTTCGGCCAATCCTTAGCCACCTTCACCGACTCGCTCAATACCCACTTCCCGATGTCTCTAATCAAGCCTAAACGTTCAGCTGTTGGAATAAATTCATCCGGAGGAATGATCGCTCCTTGTTCATCCCTGAGTCGTAGCAACGCCTCGAAGCCGAGAATCTTTTTTGTCTCTGGCTGATTAATGGATTGGAAAAATAACTCAAGCCCAGTCTCGTCCACAGCTTTATTGAGTAATTTCTCCAGTTTTTGCTGATGTTTAAACTCGTCATTCAAATCATCAGAGAAGAACGTAATCGTATTCTTACCTCCATTTTTAGATTTATATAATGCGATATCAGCGGCATGTAACATATCTGACAGAGACTGGTCCTTGCTGGCAACATTCAATCCAATGCTGACATGACCGCGGATGGCCTGCCCCCGGTGAGACATGCCCTTGGCAACACTCGCCAAAACGTCCTGAGCAATCGATTGCAATTCTTCTTGCGACACGTCACCAATACAAGCCACAAATTCATCACCACCAAACCGGGCGAAAATCGCGTTTTCACCTAGCCTACTTTTTAAGGTATGCGCAACACTACGTAAAAAAGCATCGCCAGCATCATGACCGTACTCATCATTGATCTTCTTAAAATCATCAATATCAATGAAGAATGTTCCAATCGAATTGAAATCTTCAAAGTAAGTCTTGGCTGTTTCAGTAAATGAGCGGCGATTATACAAACCCGTCAGCGCATCAAAATTAGCGAGCTTTTCAGCTTCAGCTTTAGCCTTTTTAGCAGTGGCGCTTTCTTTGAGCAATCCAAGCGCCGGTAGCAAGAAGATGAATGCGCTAAATATTGGTAAAAACAGCGCGATCCAACTAAAACCATCCTTGAGTGACGCTGTCATCTCAGTTTGATCAATGTACACTTCCGCTACACCTACGTGCTTTCCCTGCTTATCTATGATTGGTACATAAGCCTCCACATAGACATCTGGTCTACCGGGCGTTTGTCGACCATCAAGCGTTGCCACATTATTGATGCCAGTCTCAAAAACTACGCGCGCTTTTTCATTATGACTATCACGGATGAGAGGTGCAGTGACTTGTGCGGTTTTATATTCATCTGAGCTAAATGCTGTAGAACCATCAGGGCGGAAAATTTTAAACAGAAATATCTCACTGTCTTCAACCGCAATATCGATAGTTTCCGACTGCTTTTGATCCGGCACCCCGCTTGAAACCAGCGTTTCGATACTGTCAAGATGAGCCACAAAGTGCTCTATCCAATGTACCGCTTCAGACTCGGCTTCTTTTTCAATGACATTCTCTATGGTTTTGGTGAGCATAAACCATATACCAAGCATTAACACACAGGTTGTTACGACCACTATGAGTAATGATGTGAGTGAATTTCTGTTTCTAATCATGGGGTAAACCTTTTCTGGTGACAGCTCATAACTGCAAATACATCATGAGACTCATGAGGAATCATTACACAGTTTTTGCTGTTTAAGGTGCTTACCCGATAAGGTGGCATATTAATGATGGATTTCACTTTCGATCTGCAGAAGTAATCAGCTTTTCTGATTTACAAGATCATTATTTGATAGTTCCTTTGCAATCAGAGTGACTGCTAGAGTGACCTGCACGATCATTGCGAGGTCACTGGATTGAAAACACAACACAATAGAGCGGAGAATAAGACGAGCCCTCAGTCGAGCTCGGTAAACCAATCCAAACACTTTCTTCCTGCCTCAACAGAGTGGCCAACGGTATGGGTAATTGTCGCACACTGGCTCAGTTTTACACTCCTCACCTATTGCTACCAACAACTACCACTCTGGCTAATCATCACGCTGGCTGCCTACACACTGGCATTGTTTAGTTCCTTGCAGCATGAGGTTTTACATGGCCACCCAACGCGCTGGGAATGGTTAAATCAGGCCTTGGTGTTTCCGGCGATTACCTTGTGGATTCCCTTTTCGTTATATAAAGAAACCCACCTGATTCACCACAATAATGATGACCTGACTGATCCTAAGCGTGACCCGGAAAGTTATTATGTCAGCCCTGAACGATGGAAGAACTTCCCTTACTGGGTAAAGCAATATTTTCGCTTTTACAACACCTTAAGCGGGCGCTTTTTCTGGGGACCTGTGCACATTGCTGTCGTGCTGTTTTACAGTGAATTACGCTTGATAATCAGTGGTAACCTGATCGCTCTTAAGCGTTGGTTAGTGCATGGCACCGCCTGTTTAATGGCGCTGTATTGGGTCATGGTCATCTGTGATATCCCATTCTGGGATTATCTATTGTTTTTTGTATATCCGGGACTCGCCTTATCACTGGTTCGTTCATTCTTAGAACATCGCATCGCGCATGACCCGAAACATCGCACGGTGATCGTGGAAGCCTGCCCGATTCTTAGTCTGGCATTCTTAAATAATAATTTACATGCAGTGCATCATGATCATCCGGGCTTGGCATGGTACAAATTACCTAAGGTCTGGAAAGCAGAACGAATGCAAATACTTGAAGCAAATGACCAGTACTACTTTTCGGGGTATTTGGAAGTAATTAGACGGTACTGGGGGCGTCCTAAAGAAGAACCCGTTTATTCCTCTACTGGCCGATTATAGTTGACAAAATAAATGATTCCCTCATAGTTAGTAACAACACGGCCCCTTTCAGTGATGTCATTATTGAATGATCTGCTTAGGGGTTTTTATTGCCCGCTATTCTGTGGTCAATGCCAACTAACTATCATCATCACCCTGCTCTTTATCCTGCAACGCTTTATAAACCTTATTCAGCAAATGCTCTGATGCCAGACTTCTAAACTCCGCATCCCCCATCAGCTTCTTAAAAATATCCTCATTGCCTTCCATTCTGTCAATCACAAGCCCTTCAAACGCCTTGTTAAACACATAACGAAAATCATCTTTCGAATTAGCGGACGCTGCTTCTTTTAAATCGCTATTAGTCACCGCTTCTTCTTGAATCTGGTCAAAGAATAGTTGATCAGCTTGCGTAAAGTCCGTGCCGAACCGCTCATTGAGAATATCAATCAGCTCGGAAAGTCGAATGTCTTCATCTCCAGCCTGACCAGTACCTACATCAGACGGCCCCTTCAAAGGATCAGCCTGACCGCCTTTTAAATCAATCTGCCCCTCACTGATTTTCTGCAGCCGGTAATACTCCAACTCAACATCATCCTCCAAATGGTAAGCGGGCCCTGATGCTCTTCGCGGCAATTTGGTTAGCAGAAAACGTAAATACGTATACAACTGCTCCAGATCAGAGTCCTGATAAGGAATCACCTGAGATAAGAATCCATACATATTACGGAAACTGACACACAACCCTTTAAGACTCTCCTGCTCGTCCTCCGGTAACGCCTTAAAACGCTCAACCGCTTTATCCAGCACACCATTCATTTTGCCATGATCAAGCACCGTCTCCTTTCGCCGAGGTTTAAAATAAACCCCGCAAAACTCCACAACCTCCTCCTCAAAGATCACACCCGCCTCATCGATCTGATGCTGAAGTCGATAAAGGTGCTGAGCATCCGTCAACTCCTCAGCAGGCGTTTGCACATAGAAAGGCTTGAACGCTTCAAAAATTTCATCCTGCTTGTTTCTGAAATCGAGTACAAACGTATCTTCTTTACCAGCGCAAGTACGGTTCAACCGTGACAGTGTTTGCACAGCCTGAATGCCTGCTAATTTTTTATCAACATACATGGTGTGTAACAAAGGCTGATCAAAACCCGTCTGATACTTCTCTGCAACCAACAAGACCTGATACTCATCAGAATCAAACTTCTCAGGAAGCTCGCTCTCCTTAATCCCGCCATTCATAGCCACTTCAGTCCAGCTTTTATCTGGCATATCCGGGTCAGGTAACACACCAGAGAAAGCCACTAAAGACTTAACATCCTTATAACCATTGGACTTGATATAAGCATCAAATGCCTGCTTGTAACGTACTGCATGCAAGCGGGACTCCGTCACCACCATCGCCTTAGCCCGGCCGCCAATTTTGTGACGGACATGCGTACGGAAATGCTCCACCATCACCTCCGTTTTTTGCGCCAGATTATGCGGGTGCAGCGTCAGAAAACGCGCTAAGGCACGCGCAGCCTTTTTACGCTCAACGTGCGGGTCTTCTTCAGCCGATTGAGTAACGCGAAAATAAGCCTCATAAGTCGTATAGTTTTTCAGTACATCAAGAATAAATTTCTCTTCAATGGCCTGCTTCATCGTGTAACCGTGAAAAGGAGATGTACCACTCGGGCCGGGCTCATCAAACACCTTCAACGTTTTATATTTCGGCGTTGCGGTAAAGGCAAAAAAGCTAATATTCGGCTGCTTACCACGCTTCAGCATCTCCCTCACAACCTGATCCATTTGATCCTGCTCGTCTTCACTCAGGTTTTCAAGATCCAGCCCATTGTCTTTCACATAAGTCGCCGAGGCATCTGCTATACCATCCTTATTCAATACCCCCTTCAACTCCATTGCACTTTCGCCGGACTGTGAGCTATGTGCCTCATCCACAATCACCGCAAAGCGCTTACCTTCCGTGCTTAATGCAATCGCTTCATCACCCGCACGATCTTTATTCAGCTTCTCCAACGTTTCAGCAATAAACGGAAACTTCTGTAAGGTACTAATGATAATCGGCGTGCCGCCCGTCAACGCCTGCACTAACTGGCGAGTGTCCTCATCAATCTTCTGAACAACACCCTGTTTATGATCAAACTGATAAATAGTTTTTTGCAATTGCTGATCCAGTACTCTGCGATCCGTAATCACCACCACTGAATCAAAGATCTTCTCATCCTGAGCATCATGCAAACTACTTAAACGGTGTGCCAACCACGCAATAGAATTTGACTTACCTGAACCCGCGGAATGTTGAATTAAATAATTATGCCCAGAGCCTTTAGCCCTGGTGTGTGAAATCAACTTTCTTACCGCGTCCATCTGATGATAGCGCGGGAAGATCATCGTCTCCTTAGTGATTTTCTTAATGCCCTTGTCCGTGAGAATCCGTTTATCCTCCACTTGCAAATGCATAAAACGCCCGAGAATATCCAACAGACTGTCACGCGCAAAAACCTCTCGCCACAAATACGCCGTTTTATAACCACCATCCGCCGCTAAAGGGTTTCCCGCTCCATCATCACAGCCCAGATTAAACGGCAGGAAAAAGGTTTTAGCACCACTTAAACGCGTACTCATAAACACCAGATTTTCATCCACTGCAAAATGAACTAGCGCCCTCTTTTTGAACTGAAACAACAGCTCGTTGTGATCTCTGTCTTTTTTATACTGTTTCTTTGCCGCCTCAACATTCTGATTACCAGGCAACTCGCTTTTTAGCTCGATAGTGATAATGGGCAAGCCATTCAGAAACAGCACCATATCCAAGGATTTACCGTGCTTCTCACCATAGTAAAGCTGGCGCGTTACACTCAGCACATTCTCAGCATAAAGCGCCCAGCTCTCAGGATTTTTATTATTATTCGGCGCGAAGCTGGCTACTTTAAATCGCTTGCCATACACCTTAAAGCCGTTACGCAAGATATTCAGCATTCCCTTGGTACTTAGCTCTTTAATCAACCCATCCAGTAAAATACCCTCAGAAGCAGCACCATGTACCGCGACTAAACCCGACCACACCTTTTGCTGAGTAGCTTTGATAAAGTCAATAACTCGCTGTGGCTCCATCGCCTTCTCAGCATCATAATCACCGGACTGACCTTTTTCATACCCATGGACATTTAGCAAACAGTCTTCGATCGCTGTTTCGAGCTTTTCCTCGGTGTGCCGTTTACTCATCGCTTTCCTTCCTTGTTAGCAACGCTTTAACTTCCCGGTCAAAATCTGATTCAATCTTTTGTTGCTTATTGAATTTGTCATATTCCGCAAAGGCTTTCTCTTTTGCCTGAGCGCGCGACACCTTGCCGTAACCTTCCAAAATCTCGTACTCATTAAACGCCAGAAACTTATTCACACTCTCAGCAAAGCCTTCCATCGTAAACGAACTACGCCGCTCAATAATGCCTTCGATGTAATCGAAAAAACCCGACACTGTGCGCTCTAGTTGTTTTATTTCAGGCTCAGACAGATAGTTTTTGCCAATAGTGGTATCCGATTTTAAAACACGCCCATCCGGTGCATTTGAGTTATGATTGAAAGT
>NZ_QGKM01000046.1 GCF_003172875.1 Leucothrix pacifica
TTTACCACGACTTGGGCACTTTGATGCCGCAGGCCGGGAGTATTCACCTCTTTTCGGTCTGATTAACCACTCTGATTTAAGGTTGGGATGCGTTCATATCATTCTCCTAGAGGGTGTTATGTTCTATCAAATCATACCACAGGGATATCTGATATATTAGTTAAAGGCCGCTAGGGTATATCGCTTGTTGGTGTTAGGCAATGGTTAGCATTGGTTGTGGGGTGAAATTTGAATGTTATGCATCATCATAATCTTCGAATAATTGGCGAAAATACCTTTCCGGCGAGTCGAGGAATGATTTAGTCAGCTGGTAATGACTACTCTCTTTATAGTCGATTTGCTTAATTTCCCCATCATCGAAACTGATAACTTTCGCACCGGGATAGCTCAACAGAATAGGGGAATGTGTCGCTATCAAAAACTGTGCATGGCCTGGAGCTTCAAGCTGGTTAATAATACTCATAAACGCTAGTTGTCGTTGGGGTGATAATGCTGCCTCTGGCTCATCTAAGATATAGAAGCCGTGCTCAAACCTGTTTTCAAATAACGCCAGAAAGGACTCACCGTGTGATTGTTTGTGGAGTGATTTGCCTCCGTAAGCGCGAAGATTTGATACCTCCTCAATATACGTTGCGAAATTAAAAAAACTTTCCGCTCTCAGGAAAAAGCCTTCTGTAGTGCGCGGCAGCCATGACAAGCGTAGCGCTTTGGCCAACTCGGATCGATCTTCAAATGACTCTCGATAGTGATCACGGTTGCCCCCTTCGGGATCGAAACCACAACATTCTGCTACTGCTTCTAATAAGGTTGATTTACCACTGCCGTTTTCCCCGACTAGCATTGTGACTTTGGAGTCCAGAGCGATGTTTATTCCTTTGTCATAGGCAGGAATATTGAAAGGAAAGCGGGATCTGTCGAAGTTTTCTTCGAGACTGGTGATGCTGTGGAGGAAGGGAGCGCCTAATTTGGGCATGGTATTGGCTCTTTGGAGTTAGTTGGTTTCATCGGTGCTTTATTATTGTGGTATCACTATTCGATAAAGTATAGCTTCATATGTTATATTTGATACCAACGTGTTGATCTCAATTTTGGAGAGTTTAGTCATGGCTTTTACCTTACGCCTTAATGAAGAAGAGGAACATAATCTTCAGGCAATTATGAAACAGGAAGGATATAAAACGGCAAGTGAAGCTGTTCGTCGTTGTGTGAATGAGCACTTACCTCTCAAATCATACAAGGATGAGTATTTACGCATTAAAGAATCCTACACTAGCTTACTAAAAGCGTTGGAGCAGAAAAAACAAGCTGAGGATGAATTAGAGGCACAAATCACGCAAAGACTTGCACAGCTTGATAATGGTGAGATTGAAATATTAGATGGCCCGACAGCCTTGCAGAGTTTAAGAAAACGGTCATTGGATAGAGCGCAATAATGCGTTATGTCCTACACCCTGAAGCATACGAAGATATTGAAAATACCGTTGATTTTTATGATGGTAGGGTTGCCGGTCTAGGTGCTCAATTTATTGATCAGCTTGAATCTGATCTTCTGAAAGTTGCCGATGCGCCTGAGCAATTTTTCTGTGCTTATCCGAAAACTAAAGTATATCGTTATCCGATGAAGCGTTTTCCTTACTCGATTTTCTATCGGATAGATGCTAGTTATGTCACGGTAATTACTGTGGTGCATCAGGCGAGAGAGCCGTTGCAGTGGTTGGATAGATTGGACCCTTCACAAAAATAGGCTCTGTTACTGGTTTACTTGGGTGCTTCCTCTTACTATGAACAACAATAAATCCACCATAATCTTCGACGGCATCTGCAACTTCTGCAATAGCTCCGTCAACTTTATAATCGCCCGAGATCCCGAAGGCAAATTCAGCTTCGCACCTATGCAAGGTGAAACGGCCCAAGCCTTAATGAAACAACACGGAATCGATAACCCCAACCTAGATACATTCCTGCTAATCAAAGACGGCAAACTCTACCAACGTACAGATGCCGCGCTTGAAATCACCAAAGACCTGACAGGGTTCTGGAAGTTATTTCGAGTATTTGTAATTGTACCAGCTCCGATTCGAGATGTTTTTTATCGGGTATTTGCAAAGTATCGTTACCGGCTTTTTGGTAAAAAGGATGTGTGCATGGTTCCGACTCCGGAAGTGCGTGAGCGGTTTTTGGGTTGAGCTAATTTAAGCGCAAATCCCTCACAGCAAAGGGCTAAAGTGTCGTATTCAAAATAGCAGATGCACAGTTATTGAGACTGAAATGGAGACACGATGCAAAACACGAATTCTGGAAGAATTTTAATCAAACGATAGAAATTTATGACTACAAAACTAATCACTAATGCCAAAGTCCTCGTAACCATGGACGCTGACCGCCTAGAAATCCCCGACGGTGCAATCCTAATCCGCGACAATGTGATCGAAGCTGTAGACACCACCGCAGAATTAGAAAAATACTGCACAGAGCAGGGAATCACCCCAGATGAAACCATCGATGCAACCGGCACCGTCATCATCCCCGGTTTAATCAACTGCCATCACCACCTCTACCAAACTCTGACCCGTACTGTCGGTACAGCCCAAGGTTTATCCTTATTCGACTGGCTAAAAACACTCTACAAAATCTGGGGAAAAATGGACGGTGAAGCGGTGTATGTCAGCGCCAAAGTTGGTCTGTCGGAGCTATTATTATCCGGCGCCACCACGGTCGCTGATCACCTGTATTTATTCCCCAACGGTGCAAAGCTGGATGATGAAATCCGTGCTGCGCAAGAGCTGGGCGTGCGTTTCCATCCCACGCGTGGCAGCATGAGTTTGGGTGAGAGTCAAGGTGGTCTGCCACCAGATTCAGTATGTCAGGATGAAGAGAGTATTCTGGAAGATTGTATTCGCGTCATTGAGGAGTTTCACGATGCTGAGATGCACTCAATGTTACGCATAGGCTTGGCACCGTGTTCGCCGTTTAGCGTGACGGGTGAGTTGATGAAAAAGACGGCTGATCTGGCGCGTAAATACCCCAAAGTAAACCTGCATACGCACCTTGCTGAAACCATCGACGAAGATCGTTTTTGCATGGAGAAATTTGGCATGCGTCCGTTGGAATATATGGAGAGCGTGGGATGGCTGGGAGATGATGTATGGTTTGCGCACATGGTGCACCCGTCGAGTGATGAGATTGTGCAGATGGCAGAGACCCGCACCGGTATTTGTCATTGTCCGAGCAGTAATATGATACTGGCGTCAGGTATTGCACCGGTACGTGAGATGGTGGATGCGGGCATGAAGGTCGCTTTGGGTGTGGATGGTTCTGCCAGTAATGATGGTAATCACATGCTGGGTGAAGCACGTCAGGCGATGTTATTGCAGCGCGTTGGCTGGCCTGGATTTGAAGCGTGGGCGGATCGTTTTTCGGCGCGTGAGGCGTTGGAGCTGGCGACGTTGGGTGGTGCGCGAGTGCTGCGTCGTGAAGATGATATTGGTAGTCTGGAAGTTGGTAAGTCTGCGGACTTGGTGGCGTTCCGCATTGATGGATTAACTCATGCGGGCGGGCAGAGTGATCTGGTTGCGTCCTTAATGACTTGTGCACCGGGCACGGCTTGGTTGTCGATTATTAATGGGCAGGTGGTGGTGCGTGAGGGTGAATTACCGCACGTTGATTTACCGCCGCTCATTAAACGGCACAATGAGATTGCAGCAGGGATGTTGGCTTCTGATTCCGATAAACCGATGAATTAACCACTCTGAAGGCAAAATTACACCAATGACTGAGCTAATTTAGAATAAAAAAACGCCCCAAATAAGGGGCGCGAAGGGGAGAGATGTTGCTGTAGGAGTGAGTGTATTGTGCTTAGAAATCATGTAGGAAATAAGGAAGAAACATGGAGAAAGTATGGAGATGCGCTTAATTAGATAGAGTTGCGGATCAAGCATTGACTCATCTGTCCATTATCAAGACACTGGTGTTAAAACTAGGTAGGAGAATGGAGTATGTCAAAAGACCCGTTGTTACAGCCGTTCCAGCTCAAGCATTTGACGCTGAAAAACCGAATCATGACGACCAGTCATGAGCCAGCGTATCCCGAAGATGGCATGCCGAAAGAGCGTTATATTGCCTATCACGCTGAGCGCGCCAAAGCCGGTGTTGCACTGGCAATGACTGCAGGTTCTGCTGCGGTTAGTAAAGACAGTCCTCCTGTATTCAATAATATTCTGGCCTACACCGACGAAGTTGTGCCTTGGACGCAGCGCCTGACTGATAGTCTGCATGAGTATGATTGTGCCGCGATGATCCAACTCACGCATCTGGGACGCCGCACCACATGGGATAAGGGTGATTGGCTGCCGTCTGTCTCTTCTTCCAAACACCGCGAACCGGCGCACAAAGCCTTTCCAAAACTCATTGAAGATTGGGATATCGCGCGGATTATCAACGACTTTGCAGATGCTGCCGAGCGCATGAAAGCTGGTGGTATGGATGGGATTGAGCTGCAAGTTTATGGCCATTTGCTGGATCAATTCTGGTCGCCATTATCCAATGATCTGGTTGGACCTTACGGTGCGGATACACTGGAAAACCGTCTGCGTTTCCCGATGGATGTGCTCGAAGCTGTTCGCAAGCGCGTTGGGGATGAGTTCATCGTAGGAGTACGCTATACAGCAGATGAGGCGCAAAAAGGCGGCATTACCGAAGCCGAGGGTGTCGATATTTCCAAGCGTTTGGCAGCTTGTGGCATGGTCGATTTTCTCAACGTTGTAAAGGGGCGAATTCATACCGACCCTGCTATGACGGATCTGATTCCGATACAAGGCATGGCCAATGCGCCGCATCTGGACTTTGCCGGTAAGGTTAAACAAGCCACTGATTTACCCGTGTTTCATGCAGCCAAAATTCCGGACTTGGCAACCGCACGACATGCCATATCAAGCGGCCTGTTGGATATGGTCGGTATGACACGAGCACACATGGCTGACCCGCATATCGTGCGCAAGCTGGAAGCAGGGCAGGAACATGAAATCCGTCCTTGTGTGGGCGCAACGTATTGTTTGGATCGCATTTATCGTGGCGCGGAAGCACTGTGTATTCACAATGCAGCAACGGGGCGTGAATTAACCATGCCGCATGATATACCGGCGGCAGATACGAAGAAAAATATAGTGATTGTTGGGGCCGGGCCAGCAGGTTTGGAAGCGGCCAGAGTAGCGGCAGAGCGTGGGCATAAGGTCACCGTATTTGAAGCTGCACCGGATGCCGGTGGACAGGTTCGTTTAACCGCACAATCACCTCGTCGACGCGAAATGATCTCCATTATCGACTGGCGTTTGGAGCAGTGTGCCAAGCACAATGTAGAGATCAAATACAATCATTGGGCAGAGGTGGAGGATGTGACGGCATTAAACCCGGATGTAGTAATCATTGCCACTGGTGGTTTACCAAATACGGAGCTATTTGAAACCAAGCGCGGCGAGCAAGCGCATGTGATTACCGCCTGGGACTTGATTGGCCGAGATGTGAAGCCCGCCGAGCATATATTGATCTACGATGAGTCGGGTGACCATCCCGCATTACAGGCAGCAGAGATTGCGGCGAATGCTGGTGCTAAGGTGGAGGTTATGACGCCGGATCGCTCCTTATCACCGGATATTATGGCGATGAATCTGGTGCCATATATGCGCGCGCTGCAAGATAAAGATGTCACTTTTACAGTGACGCGTCGTTTGCTGGATGTTGCGCGTGATGGCAGTAAGTTGGTTGCCACCATCGGCACTGATTACAGTGATCACAGCTATCAGGCGGAATATGATCAGGTGGTGGTTAATTACGGTACGTTGCCGTTGGACGATCTGTATTTTGAGTTGAAACCGCTGTCATCAAATGAAGGCGCGGTAGATCAGGATGCTTTGGTTAAAGGTAAACCGCAGACAATGAGGCCAAACGAATCGGGTGGATTCCAACTGTTTCGAATTGGTGATGCAGTGTCTGCACGTAACACGCACGCAGCGATTTATGATGCCTTGCGGTTGGTGAAGGAGATTTAACCATGCGTAGTATAAATACAGCGTCGTAGTTCACTCCAGAACGTCGGAAATCTTAAACACAAGTTCAGGGTTAGGGGAGTATTTGATGTTTCCAATCTGAGTCAGTGATGTTTGTCATGGAGTGACCGCTCGTAGGTTTCTCGTTGACATTAGACTAGGAATGATAAACAGTTAATTAACTAATAAGTTAAATAGTTAATTATGAGCATAGATACTCCCCGCTTTATCACACCACCAGAACCTGATCCCGCACTTCACGGCTCAATCCATTTTTCTCCGCTCAAATCACTGTGGATGTCATCCATGTATCTGATTGCCATTATTGGTGGCGTACTTACATTTAGTGCGGATGCCTTGTTGGTTTTCCTCGTCACCTCAGCGATTATACTGTGCTTGGGTCACTCACTTGGCATGCACCGTCGACTCATCCATAACAGCTACGAATGTCCGAAGTGGTTGGAATATAGCTTTGTTTACCTCGGTGTGCTTGTCGGACTTGCTGGTCCAATCGGCATGATGAGAACGCATGATCTGCGTGATTGGGCGCAGCGTCAAAAGCATTGTCATGATTATTTTGCGCACCAACAGCCAATGATGACGGATTGGTTTTGGCAGGTGCACTGCGATATTAAACTTAAGTTTTCACCCGAGTTCACGTCAGAGGAGCATATCAGGGATGACAAAATGTACGCCTTTATGGAGAAGTACTGGATGTGGCAGCAGCTGCCTTTAGCGATTCTGTTAGGTTATTTTGGTGGTATCAGTTGGATTGTTTGGGGTGTCTGTATGCGGGTTGCAGTTAGCGTGACCGGACATTGGTTAGTGGGATATTTTGCGCATAATCAGGGTGAAAAACACTGGCATGTAGAAGGAGCCGCCGTGCAAGGCTATAACATCAAACATATTGGTCTACTGACCATGGGCGAATGCTGGCACAACAATCACCATGCTTTTCCGGGGTCTGCCAAACTTGGACTTCATGCGAATGAAGTGGATCCGGGATGGTGGGTATTGCGAGTCTTGGAAAAAGTGGGCTTGGTATGGAATATCAAACTACCAAAATACTTAGCTGAACGACCGGAGTTGAGAGTAGTACCAAAGCAAACCGATATTGCCGGTTCAGTGCCAAAGCACATCGGCTCCACTGACTCAGTACTGGCATCAAACTACAGGAGTAGCAACAATGGATAATATTAATCTGGTTTTCGAAGCTCTTTCCTCAACGCCGAGACGCAAAATTCTCAGTTATTTATCCGCAACACCACTGACTGCCGGAGAAATTTCTGAACGCTTTGAAATGAGTAAACCGGCCTTGTCGAAGCACCTGAAAATACTGCAAACCGCTAATCTCATTACGGGTGAAAAGAAAGGGCAGTATATGCATTACAGTCTCAATCGTGACAATTTGGTCAGTAACTTGCAGGATTTTGCAGCGAACTTCTGTCCGGTTGGTTCCGGGCTTAAGAAAGAAAGCAAACAGATTGCAGACAAGGATTAGGAGGCGGTATGTCAGATCAAGCATCAGTGCCAGATCAAAAACCGGCAAACCAAGAATCGATACCAGACCAAAAATCACCCAAAGCAATAAGGCCTTCCCTATTTATTTTGTTTTGCATCATTATCGTGGTATCGATTGCCATGCATTTGATACTACGCTCCGATATTTCGGGAGCGGCTATTTTGTATGTGGGAATTCCATCGGTGATTGCCGTTTTACTGCTGCCGTTTACCGCGACGATGTCGAAACAGGGTTGGAAATCTTCTTTCGCTCGACTATCCATGTATTCCCTGATTATTATGCTAGCCAGTTCGGCAATATTGTTTGAAGGGTTCCTATGTGTCGTGATGTTTATGCCGATTTATTTTGGCGTCATCTTTATCGTTTTTCTGATCAAGTTGGCCTACGAACACAATAAATCAAAAAGCCGCCTGCATCTTCATGTATTACCACTATTATTGTTTGTGGCTGCACTGGAAGGAATTTCACCAGAACTAAGTTTCAACCGCTACAACGCTGTCAGCGCAACCAAAGTAGTCAATGCTAGTATCCCTGAAGTTAAGCACAATCTGATTCAACCGGTGGAACTGAATCAGGAGCGCCATTGGTTTTTATCGTTGTTTCCGATGCCATATCAAATGGATGCAAAGGCGCTCGAAGAAGGCGATATCCATACCATTCACTACCGTTATCACCGCTGGTTTGTGACGAACACACACGAAGGTTATACCAAGCTCAAGGTGGCCGAGGTGTCTGACCGGAGCATTCGTTTAGAGGTGTTGGATGACACGAGTTACCTTGCAACTTATTTGAACGCCTTGGGTACTGAGATTTCTATGCATCCGCTTGATGGAGGCAGCACAGAGGTGACGCTTACTATCAAGTACGAGCGTTTACTTGATCCGGCGTGGTATTTTGATCCGATGCAGAAGTATGCGACGAAGTTGGTTGGGGAGTATTTGATTGGTGTGATGATGGAAGGTCATTAAGTGAGAACAATTAATATGCGGAGCTCAGCGCAAACTAGCGTACTGGTCAGCGAAACACCTGAAATGTATTTAATATATTGAACATCTTCTTGCTTACCAGAGGTTTTTATCCTTGTAATATTAACGGCAGGCGTTAAAATTGCAAGAATGATTAAAAGACCTCTCGCACACAATAAAATTGAAAAAGCGCTTAAGCGACAGCCTGCGGTTGCAATGATTGGGCCGCGTCAAGTTGGAAAAACAACACTGGCTAAGTCAATTGCTCAGGATAGACCTTCAATCTACCTAGACCTTGAACGGGCCGAAGACCGTGCAAAATTAAGTAGCCCAAGAACTTACTTAAAAAGCCATCAAGATAAGTTAGTTGTATTAGATGAAATACACCGAGTCCCTGAGTTATTCAACGAGCTGAGAGGGATCATTGATGAAGGAAGAGAAAGTGGGCATGGGAATGGTCGCTTTTTAATTCTTGGTTCAGCCTCTATGGATTTGATGCAACAATCAGAAACGCTGGCTGGTCGAATTGCTTATATTGATCTGCCGCCTTTACTGTATACCGATACACAAGATATTGGCCTCAATACCTTATGGCTTCGAGGGGGCTACCCAAGGAGTCTTCTAGCTGCAGATGACGAAGATAGTTTCGATAACCGGCTAGACTTCATTCGCTCATACCTAGACCGTGATGTCCCCATGTTTGCACCACGTATGTCTGCAACGTCCGTGGGTAATTTATGGACTATGCTAGCTCATGGGCAAGGGGGGCTGCTTAACTCATCAAAACTAGCTGGAAACCTCGGTGTTTCAAGTCCTGCCATCAGCCGTTACTTAGATCTTTTAACTGACCTATTGCTTGTTAGGCGCCTGCCTCCTTATTTTACCAATACCAAAAAAAGGTTAGTTAAAGCGCCTAAAACATATGTGCGGGATAGTGGTTTGGTTCATGCGCTCTTAGGTATCGAGTCGCGGGACGAACTGCTAGGACATCCCGTTGTAGGAAGTAGCTGGGAAGGTTTTGTTATTGAAAATATACTCAGTGCTGCCCCTCGTCGAACACAAGCCAGTTTTTATCGTTCCAGTGCAGGGGCTGAAATCGATCTGGTTTTAAACATGGGGGCCAAACATGGTGTTTGGGCAATTGAAATAAAGCTTTCAGAAGCTCCAAGCACTAGTAAAGGCTTACACTCTGCAATGATCGATATTCAACCTGACAAAACATTTATTGTTTATTCTGGTAATGATCGTTACCCAAAGACAGACAGTATTGAGGTCATTCCTTTGTCTGACTTGTTGGATGAATTACTCGCCTTACATTGATTATGGGCGAGAATCTGGGGTAGTTAATCGGAAATCTGTCAATAACGTAAATAGCTTCCCTTTAATCCTTGTAATTAATAGTAGTCAAGGCAAATCCTTCATCAATCCAGCCAGTAATACCACCAGCCATGATTTTCACCGGACGACCAAGTTTCGCTAATCTAACCGCTGCTTTAGCTGCACCATTACAGTGTGGCCCAGCGCAGTAAACCACAAACAGCATGTCTTCATCCCATGCCTTCAGCTTTGAGGCGACGATTTTCCCATGTGGCAGATGCACCGCGCCCGGCACGTGACCAGCGTTATAAAGCGCTTTGTTTCTCACATCCAGCAATACAAATCCTTTGTCCTCTTGCTGCAAAGCGTCGTGGGTATCCCAGCAGTCTGTTTCAAACTCGAATTGCTTCTCAAAATGGGTTAGGGCATCACTTGAATTAGCGGCAGGTACTGCGGTTACGTTATTAGTCATGTCGGATTACTTGTTTGTTTTCCTGAAGATGAGTCTATTGTGTTGCAAAGCGTCAGGCGCTAACATTGGCAGAAATGACAATATACGTTTAAATAATGACAAATGCTCAAGACTCCAAAACCGTTGTTGTATTGATTTACGAACAGCTCTGCATGTTTGAATTCTCCTGCGTTGCTGAAGTGTTTGGCTTGCCACGTCCGGAAATGGGGAGTAATTGGTATCAATTCAAAACTGTCTCGATAGATGGAAAACCGGTTAACACGCAATATCATGGACAAATTAGCCCTGATATTTCATTAAGTGCGCTTGAAAAGGCAGATCTGATTATTATCCCCGGTTGGTCAGGAATCGACGATGATGTACCGGCTGAGGTCATAGATAAGTTGTGCCAATTACATGCGGCGGGTACGCGATTGACGTCCATCTGTTCTGGGGTAAAAGTGTTGGCATCGACAGGTCTGCTTAATAAAAAATCAGCAACCACGCACTGGCGCTACATCGATACCCTTAAGAAAAAACATCCGGAAATCGATGTGAAAACGGATGTACTTTATATCGATCATGAGTCTTTGCTGACATCAGCGGGAAGTGCAGCAGGGCTCGATTTATGTCTGCATATTGTGCGAAAAGATTTTGGTAGTGATATCGCCAATCAGGTTGCCCGACGTTTGGTGATACCGCCACTGAGGGAAGGTAGTCAGGCACAATTTGTACAGCAGCCAGTGCCGTCGAATGATCGGGGAATGATTTCACCGGTGCTGGATTTAATGCACAGTCAGCTGGATCAGCCACACCCGACGGCTAAGCTGGCGGCGACGATGAATCTGAGTGAGCGTACGTTTTTGAGGCGCTTCAAAGAGGCAACCGGTACCACGCCTGGCGAATGGTTGAGTGAGGCGCGGGTGCAACGTGCTAAGACATTGCTGGAAAGTACTGATCTGAGTGTTGAACGGGTGGCGGCGCAGGTTGGCTTTGGTACGGCAATGACCTTGCGGCATCATTTTAGAAAGCGGCTACATATATCTCCGGTGTCTTATCGGAAACAGTTTTCTACCCAAGATATGGGGGTGACCCAAAGAAGGTTGTAATTTGAGTCAGTTCTTAATCCATAATCTGAGCGAGTTGGCTAAAGAGCTTAACGGCTCTGATCCTTATCAGGCATCACCTGGCGCAACCAATCACTCATTTCAGAATAGAGCGGCATCGAAGTCGCTAATACATTGCGATGTCCTGCGCCCGGTACCGTCAGCCATTTTCGGTTACGGCTCCCTAGCGCGTCATACAAATCTTGCCCTTGCTGAATCGATACAAAGTTGTCCTGATTACCATGCACCAGCAAGGTTGGTAGCTTGACGTGCTGGGCGACCTGCCGGGGACGAATTGAACGAATGGTTGGGCGTTGTTGCAAGTTGCGTTCGATATCCAGTAACGACAGCAGTGCCGGAAAGACCGGCTTCCATGGTTCAGGGATCTGAGACTCCAGCACGCCTTCTAAACTCGCAAAGCTACTCACTACCATCATGGCATCCCAATCAGATGAAGCTTCACCGGCAGCATTCACGGCAAATGCACCACCCATCGACATTCCCCATAGCGCAGCAGGCTCGTCGGGCAGGCCAAACTCATTGCGGATATCTTCCAGTACTTTAGCGGGTAGTTGACGCTCGAAATCGCTGCTGCCAAAACTCATGGATTGCAGTGGGCTATCGCCGTGGGCGGGTAAGTCAGGTAATACGCAACGAAAGCCAGCAGCAACGAAACGTTCGGCGACAGGAAGTAGGTCCTCCTTACGACCTTTACGGCCATGCAGCAGCACAATAATCCCCTGAGTGCGCCCATACGCAGGCAGCTTTGCGCCTTTTTCTGATAATTGTTGGCGAAGCTTTTTTCCACGTCTTGAAGCGCCCGCGAGTCCATCAGGTTCTACCAATAAACAAGGCACTTGGCCGTCAAGACAGTTATGGCTGATGATACTTAAGCCGTAGTCGGCAGGGTTGTTGATTCGTTTCATGTGGTACTCCTGAAGTGCCCGACGCGGTGGTGAGAAGATGGCAGCATTGATTTGATGTGCAATCAGCAGTAATGCAATGGAGCAAACTGTGAGCAGGGCAGCCAGTGTTCCAACGGTACGTCGGTTAGTGTTTTTCATTATTAGTCATTTTTTAATCATTACAGTGTAATCTGATTTTTAGTATAGGGAGAGGATTTGCAGATAATGTGCAGAAGGCGCGTTATTTTTGTGGATTAGTCTTTAATAAGTAATATTGAGATTATTTAAGATGCATGAAGTCATATAGAAACAACTAAATAGCTAATAATTGATTTATATTAATGTTTTGTTTCTTATTTTAACCTAATAAGTTGTTTACATTTTGCACATTTCAGGTATTCTCATGGCTTACTTACGTTTTCCAGAGACAGAGTTGTGGAATTTGTGTTGTTAGCGCGTACAAGGGAGCGTATCCATCAAGGATGATGAGATCAGCATGATTAGGTGCTGAATCCCCAAGCCGCATAAGCTGCCCTCTTATGCGGCTTTTTTTCTTGAAAGCTATCTCTTGCAAAATAGCTTGTTTATGGAGGTATTAAACGGCTTCAAAGGCCTGTGTGAGGTCAGCGATAATATCATCGATATGTTCAATACCAACACAAAGGCGCAACATCTCTGGCGATACACCTGCACTTTTTTGCTCCTCTTCAGACATCTGGCGATGAGTTGTTGAGGCAGGGTGGCAAGCCAATGTTTTGGTATCACCAATATTCACTAAACGCTTCACAAGTTTCAGGGAATCATAAAAACGTACGCCTGCTTCATAGCCACCTTTAATACCAAAAGTTAGTAATGACGAAGGCTTACCATCCAGATATTTCTGCGCGAGGTCATAATATTTATCACCTTCCAAACCTGCATAATTGACCCACTCCACCTCGTCGTGATTTTTCAGGAAAGTGGCCACAGCCAAAGCATTGTCACAGTGACGCTCCATACGAAGAGGCAGTGTCTCAATGCCCTGCAATAGCATAAATGCGCTCATTGGCGACAAGGCAGCACCGGTATTTCTGAGTGGCACGGTACGTGCGCGGGCAATAAAGGCAGCCGGGCCAAAGGCTTCGTTATACACAACGCCGTGATAAGCAGGTTCTGGCTCACTGAAAATCGGAAAGCGATCGGTGTGCTCAGTCCATGGGAATTTACCAGAATCAACGATGATGCCACCGAGTGTGGTACCGTGGCCGCCCATGTATTTGGTTAGTGAGTGAACCACGATGTCTGCGCCATGTTCGATTGGGCGTAATAACGCAGGCGTTGCCACCGTGTTATCGACAATTAATGGTACACCATGACGATGTGCCGCCTCAGCGATAGGCGCGATATCAACAATGTTACCGGCAGGGTTACCGATTGTTTCACAGTAAACCGCTTTGGTATTTTCATCGATGAGTTTTTCAATATCAGCCGCACTATCGCTATCAGCAAAGCGCACTTCGATGCCTTGCTTTGGCAACATATGCGCTAGTAATGTGTAGGAGCCACCGTACAGTTGAGGGGTACTGATAATGTTATCACCCGCCTCCGCAAGGGTGAGCAATGCATAGTTAATCGCTGCCGAGCCTGCTGATGTTGCCAGTGCCGCGATACCACCTTCCATGGCAGCAACACGCTTTTCAAGTACATCCCAGGTTGGATTCATAATGCGTGTATAAATATTTCCGGGAACGGCTAAATCAAACAGGTCAGCACCGTGCTGAGCATCGTCGAACTCATAAGCTACGGTTTGATAAATCGGTACCGCACAGGATTTTGTTACCGGATCTGTTTCATAACCTTCATGGGTACAGATAGTTTCAATTTTCATCGTTTCTCCTCGCTCTGAGTATTGAATTGGGTTGGGATTGGTTAGCATTAGTATAACGCCTGATAACAGTGGATTCAGCTTATCGGGGGGATGCTGACTGTTTAATTATTAAAACAAATGACTATCATCAAGATATTGTTCTGTCTCTGTTAGCTTGCCACTGGCGATGATTTTGCCAGAATCCATTACCACCAGATTATCCGCTAGCCGCCTGACTTCTGCAGGGGAGTGCGTGACATAGAGAACTGGTATGGCTAATTCCTGATGCAGTCGTTCCAGAAACGGCAAAATCTCACGTTTGCGTTTCATATCAAGTGCGGATAATGGCTCATCCATGAGCAGTAACTGTGGGCACACAGCCAAAGCACGTGCGATTGAGACACGCTGACGCTCGCCACCGGATAGTCGATCAGGCTTGCGATGAAGTAAGTTTTCGATACCTAACAGGTCGATCACTTGCTCCAATTGATCGTTGTTTTGACTTTGACCACAGCGCTTTTGACCGTACTGTAAGTTTTTTAAAGCCGACAAATGCGGAAATAAACTGGCTTCCTGAAACACATAGCCGATGGGGCGTTGATGAGTGGGCAGGCGAGTTGATTGACTGCTGTCTTCCCATACCGATTGATCCACTTGAAAAAAAGCGATTTGGGGTTTTTCCAGCCCGGCAATGCAGCGCAATAAGGTACTTTTTCCACAGCCGGAATGGCCAAAAATAGCCGTCACACCACGCCCTGAAAAACTGCCGTCTACATCCAGTGAAAACTCATCTCGTTGCAGCTGAAAGTGGAATTTTATACTGTCTTTTTCAGTGCTGGCAGTAGCTTCGGCTCGCTCAGACATGTTGCACTCGTAGCGGCGTTTTAATCACGGTATACATCACCAGGAGCACCAAAAATGAAAAGCCTAACAAGAGGGCGGCCAGCCAATGTGCCTGTGTGTATTCCAGCGCTTCAACATGATTATACAATTGCACGGAGACCAGTCGCGTCTTATCCGGGATGTTGCCACCAATCATCAAAACAACGCCGAATTCGCCTACGGTGTGCGCAAAGCCAAGAATGCCTGCAGTAAAAAAGCCGGGCTTTGCCAGTGGAATAGTGACCGAGAAAAAGCTGTCTATTGGACTAGCTCGCAAGGTGGCGGCAACCTCCAATGGGCGTGGGCCGATGGCTTCAAAAGCATTCTGCAACGGCTGTACCACAAAGGGCAGCGAGTAAATGCAGGAGGCGAACACTAGTCCGGTGAATGTAAATGGCAGCGTGCCAAGTCCGATAGCATCTGTAAAACGACCCAGTGCACCTTCCGGTCCCATCAGCACCAATAAATAAAAGCCCAGCACGGTAGGTGGTAAAACCAAGGGCACTGCGATCAATGCACTCAGTAAGGGCTTCCAGCGAGACTGTGTATTACTCAGCCACCAAGCGACCGGCGTACCCAATATCAGCAAAATAAGCGTCGTGAGTGAGGCGACTTTGAAGGTCAGCCAGAGTGCGGAGTAATCAGCGGAGGTAAGCATAATCACAAGACTGATCAGATTCAGCTAGCTGCACTGATGTTGGCAGATCATATCCAAATGAGCGGATCAGAGCGTGAGTGCTTTTACGCTGTAAAAACTGACTAAATTCGGTCGCTGCATCTTTATGCTTAGCTCGTTTGAGTATCACTGCGTATTGGTCGATAGGCTCATGATAATCACGGGGGATAAGCCATTGTGAACCTTTAAGGGATTCTGGATGATGCTGAACCTGCGACAGTGCCACAAAGCCTAAATCGGCATTGCCCGTTCGCACGAATTGATAAGTCTGAGAGATATTTTCACCTTTAACAACTCGCGGTTTAAGGTGTTGTTCAATGCCCAAAGCACTTATCACTTGCTCGGCAGCTTTGCCATACGGTGCTAACTTGGCATCTGCCAAAGCAATATAACGAAACTTATCAGACTTCAGTACATCACCAGAAGTATCGACAAGCTCCTGCTTTCCTGACCACAGCACCAGACGCCCCTGCGCATAAATGAATTCACTTCCGGAGACGGCAAGTTCTTTTTCTAATAAACGTGTCACCTTGTCTTGATCTGCCGACAAAAATAAATCGAAGGGTGCGCCATGTCTGATCTGCGCCATCAACTTGCCGGAAGAGCCGAATGACAGCGTGACTTTGTGACCGGTCGATTCAGTAAATTGCTGACTAATCGCCTGCATCGGTTTGATGAAATTTGACGCTACAGCGACCAACAGATCATCTGCAAATGCTGGAGTGCTGCTAATCCCCAGTAAGATGCTCAGCACGATTGATCTGAGCAATTTGCGTGGGCTTAGTGCAGCCATTGCCTGTGGAACAGGGTTATTCATTTCAAAACATAACGACTGGTAAATAGTTTTCATAAGGTAATCTGACCAGAACGTTTTTCCATAAAATCACGCATGTCTTGTTCGACCTCACGGAATAACTGAATCGCGCGTTCTCCGGTATCAGTCAGGCTTGCGCCACCTCCGCCTTTACCGCCCGTAGAGCTAGTCACTAGTGGTTGGGTGCTGTGAGTGTTCATTGAATTAACGAGCTGCCAAGCCTGCCGGTAAGACATTTTCATGGAGCGTGCTGCGCCACTGATGGAGCCGTGCTCTTGAATGCGTTCCAGCAAAATAACGCGACCTGTGCCAAGAAATGTGCCTTCTTCGTTGGCAATCCAGAAGCGACCACGTAGGTGGTATGGCTGAGTAGCTTGAGTGGTTGAGGTAGTTTGTGTGCTCATAGCGTTATTCATATCAAAACATAACGCTATGAGCAAGTTATCAAAGGAGGTAGGCCGTGATAATTTAAGCGATCTGCCTGAGTAATCTGCGCATCTTTTTCAGACTATCCTGACCGTCCGTAGTGCCGTTGGGTTCATAGCAAAGACGTTGGTAAAGCAGGGAGAATGACAATATATCATCAGCCTTATCCGGCACTTTTTGACTGGCCAGCAGCGCGAACTCCGTCGCGGTTTGTTTGGGCTCACGCTTGATGCCGCGTTTTTCTAACTGCTTACAAAACTTACGATACAAGCGATGTTCATAGGCTTCGTAACTACGCTTTTTCATTAACCCCAGCATGACAAACCACAAGAGGAAAATGCCTAAAAACAGCAAACCAACCAAGGCGGCTAAGGGGACTGATGAGAGTTTATCCAGAATCATTTTCAATAAGTTCGCCTGTGATGCTTTGTCATAACCTAAAATCCAGCGTTTCCAACCATACTGAATCGCATCCATCTTGGCGCGAATGCCATCCAGCCATTTGAACTGTCGCACTGAAAACAGCTGATCTTCCAGAAAACTACCTTCGTACTCGACGGCAGCCTCTAAGCCACCTTCTACCCGGCTTGGCGCGACTCTGGCTGTCGGATCAATTCGCACCCAGCCTTTGCCTGCCAACCAGACTTCGGTCCAGGCATGCGCATCGTATTGGCGTATCGACACAAAATCACCGGACTCACTCCATTCTCCGCCTAAGTAACCCACTACAATTCGGGCGGGTATACCGGCTGCCCGCATCAGAAATACAAAGCTGCCGGAGTAGTGAGAGCAAAAGCCACGCAATGATTCAAATAAGAATTTATCGATGGTGTCACTGTCGCCTAACAATGGCGGACGCAGTGTGTAGTAGTAATTTTCCTGATGGTAGTGATCCAGTACTTTGTCGATATAAGCCTGATCGCTACCTGCTTCAGCACGCCATTGTTTGGCTAGTTCGCGGCTTTTTGGATTGCCTGTTTCTGGTAGTTGTAAGGCGACTTTACGGCTGTAATCGGTCAGCTCGACATCGCGAATTGCATCGGGGTAACTGATGGCCTTCATCAATAATGAGCTTTGAATGTCTCCCCGCGACATCACGCGATAATCACCTAACTGCAGTATCTTCCCGGAAGCACGGGTGGTGGGTGTCAGGGTAAATAACCAGGGTTGTCCGGTCTTCTCATATATCGCTTCATATTCCATGGGATCACCGCGAAGTTCTATATTGTCAGACTCCCACGGCTGCTTGAAAGATAGCTCGGACTTGAGGTCTTCCGTGTCGTATTCATGCTCCAGTTGTGACCAGGTCACGCCATCAAAATGATTCAGCACCAAGCCGCGCCAGTACAGCTCGTCAGCAGCGGGTGTTTTGTCAGTAAAGCTAACACGAAACGCCAACTCATCAGATTTACTCAAGTTCGCAATATCACCCGGCGCCATAGTGTCACCGACGCCGGTTTTAGCATGGCTTTCAAAGCTGGGAATCACCCACAGAGGCGAAAAGCGAGGCATCAAGACAAACACCAGCGCCATTAAGGGCAGACATTGCAATAGCATTAGTGCTGCCGTGCTAAGGCTGGAGCGTGTGGCATATTGACTAAGTTGTTGTGCCGGGGATTGCTGATTGGCGATAAGTGCGCCGGTCAGGATAATCAGCGAGATCACGCCGTAAGCGCCTGCCAAGATCGACTGGCTAAATAAGAAACTAATCGCCACCAAAAAGTAGCCGATAAAGACCACGACCAAAGCATCTCGTTGCTTCACGACTTCAAGTGATTTAAAGGCAAAGCCCAGCAATAGAAGCGATACCATGGTATCTAGCGACAGCAAAGTCATATCGCTGGCTAATACACCCGCCACGCCTAACGTAATCACAAATAAGCGGACTAATAATTTCGGCTGGGCACTGTGCCCCTTGATCACTCTGATGCGCCAATAGGTCGCTGCCAGCATCACCGGGACTAACCAGACAGGCAGATTAAAGGCAAAGGGTAGCATCACGATTAACTGTGCTGCCAGCAACCATACCATGCCACGATAGGTCACTTGACGGGAGATCTGATAATCGTTATCAAGCATGTGCCGCACCTTCGGCAGGTAAGCCGTATAAGGCCAATGCCGTCAAACACCGCACTTTATGCCCTTCACCGCTGGAGGGTTCGATCACTTTACCGGGAATGCGCAGGCCAAATTGTCGTTGTTCATTATTAAATTGCAGCACCATTGCCGACAGGTGTGACAGGCGTGGTTCGATGCCTGCGATATTGAGTTTCTCCCAATCCAACCATGCTTCATGGCTTTCATAATCCACAAAAGATTTAGTGTAGAGATCACCTGTTTTCGCAAATTGTCCCCAATGAATATGGCGCGGTGAATCACCTGCCTGATATTGGCGAACGCCAGCAAAATCATTGGAGCCACCGGAAATTTCAACACCTTCATCGGTCTCGTCACCGGCCTCACGTTTATCAATCTGATTACTGTTTTCGATAGGTTCGGGATACACAATCGCATCCATATCCACCGCCGCATACGACCATGCCGTGGTTAAGCCGGTGGGGTAGCGCGTAAAGATATCGAGTCGTGGCGGGCTGAAGCGGCCACGGTCTTTGGTGCTGTGGGATAACTTGATGCGAGTGGATTGCTGTTCCTGCAAGTTCAGCTCAACGAGGTCTTCGTTTTTCCAACCAAAATAGATGGCACTTTTGCGCTGGTTTACTGGTCGCGAGACTTCCAGCTCCAGAACCATTTTTTCACCGGCAAAGCAGGGCTCGGCGCCCACGGCTTTAATCGTGAGTCCGGCGATATTTTTATAGGTGTATAAAATATTGATTACCAGTAAAGCGATGAGCCAGAAGCACACCACATACACCAGTGAATTTTGGAAATTAATGCCAAGCAAAAATAACAGAATGATGATCGCTATCAGGCCCACACTGATTTTGCTGGGCACGATAAAAATAGTTTTTTGTGAGAGTGTTTGTTCGCGAACTCTGGGGAACCGATTGGCGACAAAGTCCTTAACGCTAAACACGCACTCCCCCGATAACATCAACCGTATTGAGAATATGTCTGGCTAGCTGATCACCTTGTGTTTCACGACGCCCGACCAAACGGTGGCCGGCTACAGCAACAAAAACAGCCTGCACATCTTCCGGCAGAACATGATCGCGGCCCTGAATTAACGCCCAGCTTTGAGCGCTTCTTATGAGTGCTAGTGCTCCACGAGGCGATAGCCCCAATAAACACAGATCACGCTCACGTGTTTGCGCGATCAGGCGTTGCACATAGTCCAGCAAGGCGTCGGTCATTTTGATTTTGGGGACTTGGTGCTGCAATGCGATTAACTGTTCCTGAGTGATACAGGTTTGCATCGCGGCCAGTGAACCACGTCCGTGCTTGCCTTGTAATAATTTACGCTCAACCTCTGGAGTGGGGTAGCCGAGTGAGACCCGCAGCAAAAAACGATCCAGTTGTGACTCAGGCAGCGGGAATGTACCGGATTGGCTTTGCGGGTTTTGCGTGGCGATGACAAAGAACGGATCTGGCAGGTGATGTGATTCACCATCAATACTAACCTGTCGCTCTTCCATCGCTTCCAGCAGCGCGCTTTGCGCACGCGGTGTGGCACGGTTTAATTCATCCGCCAGAAAAATTTCACTAAAAATAGGACCGGGACGAAAATTAAACTCACTGGTTTTGCCATCAAATACCGTCGCGCCCACCACGTCCGCGGGTAATAAATCACTGGTGAATTGCACCCGTTTGTAATCAAGACCAAACACATTGGCCAAGCCGTGCGCCAAGGTGGTTTTACCCATGCCCGGTAAATCTTCCAGTAGTAAATGGCCACCAGCGAACAGTGCCGTTAAGGCGAGTCTGACCTGGTTGGGTTTACCTAAAATAACATGATTTAACTGCGCAGAAGCGTTGTGGATGAGCTGTTGGGCGGTTTGGGTCACTGTGTTGTCTCGGGGTAGTTGTTATTTTTATGATCAAGCTAACCTTAGAGCAGTTATTGAGCGAATTCAATTGTTACCCGCGCAGCGGTCTATTGCCGTTTTTTCCGGAAAAATATGCGCTGGAGCGTTGCTGATATCTCGTCGATCCATTGTGCGAATGGACGGTCTTATCGGAGGTGTACCAGTAATGAAATTACCGTAAACAGGTCTCAGGGGTCTTATTGTTATGCACTGCGCATTTTTACAATCCATTACAGATTTACCTTTTGACTTTGCCGGATTGGCGGTCTAATAATCCTTGCTGCCAACAAGAATATGGAAACCCACGCATGAGCCGTTCATCTTACTTACAACCCGATACCATCGCATTGCACACTGGCTATCAGCCGGAAAGTGATCATGGTTCCCGAGCCGTTCCAATTTATCAAACCACCTCTTATGTGTTTGATAATGTTGATGAAGCCTCTTCACTGTTTAACGTGGAGCAGGGTGGGCATATTTATAGCCGCATTACCAATCCAACTGTCGCCGTGCTGGAACAGCGAATTGCAGCCTTAGAAGGTGGTAGTGGTGCGATTTGTACGGCATCGGGCATGAGTGCCCTATACACCACCTTTATAACCTTGTGTTCGGCGGGTGATCACATCGTTTCCTCTGCGCAGATTTATGGTTCAACCGCGACCTTATTGCGTCACACACTCAAACGCCTTGGTATTGATTGCACCTTTGTGGCGATTAATGATCAGGATGCAGTGAAGGCAGCGATTCAGGACAACACTAAAATGGTGTTCTGCGAATCCATCGGTAATCCCGGCTTGGAAGTCGCTGACTTAGATGCTATCTGTGAAAGGGCTCATGCAAATGGCTTACCGGTTGTCATCGATGCAACCTTTGCTACCCCTAGCCTTTGCCGACCCATTGAGCACGGTGTGAATGTGGTAGTTCACTCTGCCACCAAATGGATGGGCGGACACGGTGTTGCTGTCGGTGGTGTGATTGTCGATGGTGGTAATTTTGACTGGAAGGAAAGTGGCCGTTTTCCTGAACTGACTGAGCCTTATGCACCGTTTCACGGTATGAAATTTTGGGAAGAGTTTGGCCCTTCAGCACTTGCCATGCGTATGCGCGCTGAGTCCATGCGTGACTTGGGTGCAGCGATGAGTCCGCACAATGCCTTCTTGTTGTTGCAAGGGATCGAAACCTTAGAGTTACGCATGAAGCAGCATGTGATCAATGCTCACGAACTGATGAATTGGTTGAATGAAAACGATGCGGTGTCGTGGGTGAATCACCCTGATCTTGAGACGAATGAAACGCACGAAGTGGCAAAACGTCTGTTCCCGAATGGAGCTGGTTCAATGCTGTGCTTTGGGGTGAAAGGTGGGCGCGCAGCCGGTGCGGCCTTTATTGATGCACTGCAATTGGGTTCTAATTTGGCCAATGTCGGTGATTCCCGCACACTGGTGTTGCACCCTGGTAGCACCACGCATTCACGACTGGACGCGGAGCAAATGAAAGCCGCTGGCATTAGTGAAGACATGATTCGTGTATCGGTGGGTATCGAGTCGATTAAAGATATTAAAGCTGACTTCGCCGCAGGCCTAAAAGCAGCGCAACGTGTGGCGGAGGCAAGCTAATGGAATTACAAGTAAATGGCGTTAAAAGCTACGCAGCCACTGGTGGAAAAGAATTTGATAGCAGTCTGCCGACGGTCTTATTTTTACACGGCAGCGGCATGGATCATCGGGCGTGGGCATTGCAAACGCGTTGGTTTGCCTTCCATGGTTTCTCCGTATTAGCACCTGATTTTCCGGGGCATAGTTTGTCAGCCGGTGAGCCACTGGAAAGCATCGAAGCGATGGGCGAATGGTTGGTTGATTTTTTAGCCGCTGCTGGCGTGAAAAAAGCACATGTGGTGGGCCACTCACAAGGCTTCCTATCTGCACTGGAGTTGGCAAAGAATGTGCCTGAAAAAGTGATGTCATTATCAGGAATTGGCACGGCTGCTGCGATTCCGGTGAATCCGGCTTTAATTGAAACCGCGCAAGCCTCGGCTGCCAAAGCCGCTGATCTTATGTTGCAGTGGGGCTTTGGGCCGGGTGCGCAATATGGTGTGAGTGCGGTTCCGGGGATGCAGCCTATCGCAATTGGTCGTCAGATTATGTCGGGGAATCCTTTAGCAACCGACTTAATAGCTTGCTCTAACTATGAGAGTGGTAGCGCGGTTGCTGAGGCGCTGGATATTCCAACGTGCTTGGTTCTGGCAGGAAAAGATCGCATGACACCATTAAAAGCGGGTAAAGCACTGGCTGGACTGATGAATGCGCAGGTGACTGTTTTGCCTATACATGGGCATATGTTGCCGGTGGAGGCACCGAAAGAGTGTTTGCAAGCCTTAAGAGACTTCATTAGTAGTCGGGGATAATTGAATTATGGAAATCAAAAAAGTAGCAGTGATCGGTGCTGGAACCATGGGTGCGGGTATCGCAGGACAAGTCGCCAATGCAGGTGTTGAGGTGTGGTTGTTAGACCTTCCCACTGACAACGGCACGGATGCAGAGGGCAATCCGCTGAGTGTGAACGCTGTTGCGGAGCGAGGACTTGAGCGCCTGCGTGACCCTGATTCACCGGGCCTGATGAGTGAGGAAGCTGAGTCACGGATTCACTTAGGCAACACCCGCGATGATTTCCATCAGCTAGCGGGTTGCGACTGGGTGGCTGAGGCCATCGTTGAGCGCTTAGATATTAAGAAAGACCTGTATAAGCGCTTGGATGAAACCTGTCATGATCAGGCGATTATCACCTCGAATACCTCAACCATTCCCATTAAATTATTGGTTGAGGATATGCCGGAGGCGTTCCAAAAGCGCTTTGCCATCACACACTTCTTTAACCCTGTGCGCTTTATGCGCCTGTTGGAATTAGTCAGGGGTGAGCATACTGATCCGGCAGTGATTGATGTGCTGGATGCGTTCTGTGAGGAGCGTTTGGGTAAAGGCGTGGTGAACTGCGCGGATACACCGGGATTCCTCGGTAATCGCGTTGGTGTTTACGCCATTCAATGTGCGCTGCATGCGGCGTTGGATTTGGGATTAAAACCGGCTGAGGCAGATGCTTTATTTGGTCGTCCGATGGGCATTCCGAAGACAGGTGTGTTTGGTTTGTACGACCTGATCGGTATCGACTTGATGTCTGATGTGGTTCAGAGTTTGGTGAATATCCTGCCTGATGGCGATTCGTTCCATGCAGAAGCGGGCGTTGTGCCATTAATGAGCGAGATGATCGCCAATGGTCAAACCGGAAACAAGCAGGGCAAAGGTTTTTATCGCACAGATGAAGCGACCAATACGCGTTATGTGCTGGATTTTGATAGCGGTGAATACATCGAATCTCCGCGCTTGAATCTACCATTGGCAGAGCGTGCAGAAGCCGAAGGTTTGCATGTCCTACTGGAAGATGATGGATTATACGGACAGTTCGCGTGGCGTGTGTTGTCGCGTACGCTGACCTATGCCGCCTCGTTGATTCCGGAAGTGGGCGATGATCCGGTACCGGTCGATGATGCCATGAAGCTCGGTTATAACTGGATTCAGGGGCCGTTTGAAATGATCGATGCCATTGGTGTGGATGCGTTTATTGCGCGTTTGGATGCCGATGGTATTGCGGTGCCTGACTTCCTGCGTCAGGCAGCGGGTTCAAGTTTCTATCGGGTGAGTAGCACAGCTTCGGATGAGGTGTCTGCTGGTGCATCTACTGATTCAGCTGATGTCGCTGCTTCCGCTGAGTTACAAGCCCTGCAAGCGGGCAAAATATGGAAGACGATTAGTCATCCGGAAGGCGTGGTTCGCTTTACTGAAAAACGCCAAACCATGAAGCCAGAAAACAGCAACGCGGTTGCCAGTTGGTACAATATTGATGACGTGGCCTTGGTTGAATTTCACAGTAAAGCCAATGCGCTGGATGCCGACTCAATGGCGTTACTGGAAGATGCCATTAGCAATGTGTCCTCACAAAATCTACGCGGTTTGATCATTCATAATGATGCACAGCATTTCTCTTGCGGTGTAAATCTCAATGGCGTACGCGAGTTTTTCCGTAATGAAGATATGGATGGTCTGGATCAGTTTTTGGATCATTTCCAGCGAACCGTTCACAGTATGGCAACGGCAGACTTCCCTGTCGTCGCAGCGCCATCTGGCATGTCTTTGGGTGGTGGTTTTGAAGTGGTGTTGCATGCCAAGCAAGTGATTTGTCATTCAAACTCTGTCATGGGCTTGGTGGAATCACTGGTCGGCGTAGTGCCGGGGGGCGGTGGTTGCAAAGAGACCTTATACCGCTGGGTTGATCAGCTTGGTTGCGGCGATGACATCACTAAGGCTTCGTGGAAAGCGTTTATGAGCTTGGGTTATGGCCGTACCGCCAGTTCGCCAATTCTTGCCAAGAAGTTAGCGATGCTACGGGATAATGACCGCTTTGAAATGAATCGTGATCGTTTGTACAACAAGGCGTTTGCGGCAATTGATCAGGCGACGGCAGGCGGTGATTCGTCAAATGGTGATTCAGCAAGTGGCAGTACTCACACAGCAGGTGATCAGCAAGCATTTAATCGTCCAGCCTTAGTCATGCCGGGTGAAACGGTATTCCATGACATGGTGCAATGGCTGAAGGATGGGCACGCGAAAGGCATGTTCACACCGCACGATATTGTGGTGGGTTCTGAAATGGCGCGGATTGTGACTGGTGGTGAAGTAGCCGCTGGCACGCTGTGTACCGAGCAGGATTTGTTTGATGCGGAGCGTAGTTCATTCCTGAGGTTGGTTGCTACGGCTGGGACGCGTGAGCGGATTAATACCATGTTGGATGCGGGGAAGCCGGTTCGTAACTAGGCTGCTACGGTCGATGCGCCAGATACTATGGGTGCTGTCCAAGATTACGTCATTAGTGCTCGTGAACCGCTCCATCACCAGAGTCACTATTGTTCCAAACATTGTTTCATTAATGGAACAAACTATGGAACAATAGAGGCATGCTAAGTACACGACAATCACAAATACTTGACTTATTTATCGATGAGCCGGACGAGGCGCTCAGCGCTGGCGACCTTCTTCCTCAGTTTGACATTGGAAGAACTAGCCTGTTCCGGGATCTTACAGCACTAACCGAGGCTGGCTTGATCGAGGCAAGTGAAGGCAGTACACGTTCACGTACATACCGCCTACATCCAAATTCAGATGAGTACATTCGATGGGATTTGTCTCGCCCACCGCAGCAACGCTATGAAGTCAATTACCGTCCTGAGCTATTGATCAACTACCAACCAAACAAGAGCTACTTTCTGACTGAAGAACAACGGGAAGTAATGGCCGAGGCAGGATCAATTTCGGAAGATCAAACACTTGAACAAGGCAGCAAAAACTATAACCGTCTCATTGCAAGCCTATTAATTGACTTGGCCCATGCATCCTCCAATCTGGAAAACGTTCCGATCTCATGGCTGGATACCAAAACGCTTATCGAGTTTGGAGAACGCCCTGATGGCTTGAACGAAACCGAACTCAGAATCGTGTTGAATCACAAAAAGGCGATTACTCATCTTACTGAAAATGCTCGTGAAATGAGTATTGATCCAAAGGATTTATTTGATCTGCATACTCTGATCGCAGATGGATTGATTCCTGAGAGCGCCGCTATTGGCCGCCTGAGACAGCGAGTTGTCCGGTTCTCAGACAGTCGTTATCTGCCACCTGATAATCCTCACTTATTGCGAGATGCGTTTGAGCTTTTTTGCGAAAAGGCAGACGCCATTAAAAATCCATATGAGCAAGCATTTTTTGCCATGTCTTTTTTACCGTACCTTCAGCCTTTTCAGGATGGTAACAAACGCACCTCCCGCTTGACGATGAACATCCCTCTGCTCAAGCATCAGCTGGCACCTTTTTCATTTTCAGACATCAAAAAACGAGATTATATGTTTGGTTTGCTGGCTTTTTATGAACGAGGTCAGCATCGATTTTTGGCGAATGCATTCGTTAAGTCTTACCAAAAAACAGCTCCTCGATATGCCGAGTTACTTGACTACGTTCAACAGGGCGGTGCTTTGGGGTCATTAACCTGAGCATATTGTTCCAAGGTTTGTTCCATCAGTGAAACAAACTTTGGAACAATTGCCAGGCTCACTCAATAACAGCTCAATTTGCTGGCTCAACGTGCATCGACTTCAATTGGTATCTAGCCATGATAAAACCCTTAATAGAGCCAATTTGTCGTGAGTTATTACGATGCTATGGTTGAATTCACTCGCTAGCGTTACTTACCCTTGTTCAAATCAGATAATTCTTCGCTATTCCAAATTTTTCGCTTAAAACGTGGATTTTTAGAAGACATATCAATTTTGTAAGGATTTTTTTCTGGTTGTGAAGGCAAGTCCAGAATGCTTGCTAGCTCTTGCCCGAGCCACTTTTCAACTTTAAGTACCACAAGCTTCTTACGCAAACGCCCCTGTTCATCACGGTTCAGGATCGTTGGTAAGGTGTTTAAAGTCAAAATCTCACCGATTGCAGGGTGCGCCATACGCTCACGACCTTCATCACTCGCATAGAAATGTGAAACTGCAAACACCATACGTTCAGGCTTTATTTTTTGTAAGAACTGACAAGATTTAACTACCGTACCACCCGTACGAACCATGTCGTCGAACAATACAATACTGCAACCATCCAGCCCTTCAAATGTATGCTCACTTTCACTATGCAGTGTGATATCCACTTTGCGTTCGTTGGTACGTTCTTTGTCTAGCATAATGAATTTAGCTTTAGACAAACCTAGCGTGTCGTACATCTCTTTTACAAAGTCACGTGCGCCTTTATCCGGTGCGCACAACACAAGACCTTCACCTTCTGGCCCGTAATTTAAAATATCGCTATTTAATAAGTAATGCGCGTAAATTTGATAAGGGATCAAATTATGGAAGTCACCTTCAAAAATATCTGAGAAAATACGCTGTACAGAGTAAGAGTGGTTATGAATCGTTAACACGGTATCAACGCCAGCAAGTTTTAATAATTCCGCATAGAGTTTTGCGGTAAATGCCTGGCCGTCAAACTTCTTAATGTCATTAATATCACGCTCAAAATGAGTCTCACCCAGGTCTGCATGTGGGCCACGATCCTGTGCGCTGTAAAACAGATCAGGCTCAACTAGTACAACACGCATCGCACCATTTTCTTTCGCTGTTCTTGCGATAAGCAAATTAGACATCGCGAGTTCTTGTCGGGTCTTAGTATGACTACTGGTACTGACAATAATGACGGTTTTACCATCTAGCGTTTGACCGATTGACTCCATATTCAACTCATCGGAAATGAAGCGAGGGCAAAACTCTGTGTTCATAAATGTTTTCATGCTGATTAAATCAGCAATATCTTCATGCTGCCCCATGGCATAGGCAATGTCGATGGCAAACGGGTTATCAGACGTGTTACTTACAACGACAGTATTACTAGCCGAGAAACTCATGGGAAATCCTTGTTTGAAGCAGTTTTTTGAAAAGAGGGGAGAATTCAGAGGTGCATTTTAATGTTTAAGCAACCTAAGCGCTACAAATCCTACCATGAAAAATCAACACAAGAAGCCAGTGACGCACTGACTCTGCTAAAGAACAAAAACTTCACCGCACACGCCACCATCATCAGTATGACGGGCGGTGATCGACGATATTCCGCCAAATTATTACGGTAGTTTTCTATAGATGGATGACTGTACTAACATAGTCACCATGACAGATCATTCAGACTCTTACACATATCGGGCGCGGTTGCAGCAGAAACTGAAGCAACAGGCGATTACACAGGATGACACCGGCTGTTGGATTTGGCAGGGGCAGCTAGCCAATAGTGGCCACGGCAAACTAAAAATTCAGGTGGAAGGCGTGGTGAAAGTGGTGAGTGCTGAACACGCCAGTCACATTGCCTTTTTAGGTGAGGTGCCCACGCGACATTTGGTGAAGCAGGGCTGCGGGAACCGGCTTTGTGTGAATCCGGAGCATTTGGAGTTGCTGGAGATTTGAGTGGCAAACCCGACCTCTGATACCCAAGACCCCAAATGAAATGATTGATATATTCATCAAAATAGTTATATTGGTCTAAAATGATTAATATATTCATCATATGCTAAACGACATCAGCCAACAACCTGCACCGCCCTCCAAGCGCGTGGCATTACGCAGCAGCTCACTTAGCTCATCCAATTGGATCGCACCACGATCGGTACACTGTTGTACCATATCGACCTCAGGATACGATGGCATTGAGGATTTAATCGTCAGCTGGCATATCACGCGCTACCCGAAACCCATAACTCTGACTGCGGTCTGTGAGGCCGGCACTACTTCGGTAAGACGGGCGAATATTGAGTCCAGACCCGTCCCATGCACCACCACGACGGGTAATGAGGCCATTAGAAGCGCAGCCTTCCCGCCACTCAGAGCTCTCATCCGGTGCTGAAATATAATTGTTGTGCCAACAATCAGCAACCCACTCCCAGGCATTTCCGGACATATCCTGCAGATTGAAGTCATTGGCCGGGAACTGACCCACTGCTGCAGTATGCTCAAATGTATCTAACCCTCCCTGACCTTTAAAGTTGGCACGATTGTGATCAGCCTGACTGCCCCAAGAGTATGCTGTGGCACTGCCACCACGTGCGGCATACTCCCACTCTGCTTCGGTAGGTAAGCGATAGTTACTGTCTTTAGTTTGATTTAGCCACTTAATGTAGGCGAGAGCATCCGGACGGTTGAGACACACAACTGGGTGGTTTTCATCTTGCTCAAAGCCGGGCGACCGCCAGTTGGCTGATTTATCCATAATCCAGCGAGGCGAAGGTGACTCAGGGTCCTGAATAACACAACCATGTGATTCGGCTTTGGTCTGATAACCAGTAGCGTCCACAAACCGGAGGAACTGGCCCACGGTGACCTCATGTTGAGCAAGTTCAAAGGGCTTCACTGTTACCGGGTGAGCGGGGTACTCATTGTCACGACAGCCACCCGCCGCATTATCCCAGCCATCACTGCAGCCCATCATAAACTGGCCGCCCGGTATTGGAAGCATATTGGGGTAGTCGCCCGGCCCTTGATCACCACTGATGATCTGATACTGCTTACCAAACTGAGACAGATCGATACGGGTTCCGGTGGGCGATAATGCAATACGCTCTGATTGCTGTTGTTGGCTTAAAAAGAAATGGGATGCAAAAAAAGCGAATAACCCGGTCATCAGGCCAAACAACCCCACTAAGCCAACACGCAACCAACGCGTCCAGCCGGTATTGGCTCGCCGGTGAATCTCTGCACTGGCACGACGGTATTCGACACGGGCCTCTTCTGGCGATATGGTATTGAGAGCACGCATCGGGGGTGTTGATCGCTCGACTGCTTCGATTTCTCTGCTGAGTAAGTATTCCTTGATTTCCCGAGCTTCCCGATGCGTTTTATTGTCAGGATCCATGGGGATTTCCCCGTGAAGTACTTTTTCCCACTGCTCATTGTCATCACGGGGTATCAGTGTTTGTTTAGTGTCTTTATTACTCATAAGCCAACGGTTGTTTTATGCCTAGCAAAGTTCATCACGCAATTGTTTAAGGCGGCTGCGCAGTATCGAGATTTGTTTTGTTACAGCGCTGACAGTTCTGCCTGTAATTTGGGCAATATCGGCACGACTTAGTCATTTGAAGATGAAAAGAGTGATGCAACGAGCGCCAACACGCCGGATACTCAGCAGGCAGATACCGCGAAAGCCGCTCAATCAAGCAAGCCGGAAGGTAAATTGACTTGGTCAAAGGTGTTGCAGGATCAGATTAAAGTGGTGCGGGAGCAATTGGCATTGTCGCCATTACCCGCCGATGCATTGACGGTGCAATTCAAGCGTAATCCGAAAGGGGTTCAGGATGTGCTGGATGCCTTGGTTGCACTGGGTATGGTGACTGAGGAAAGTGGCGAGTATCGCTTGGTGTGATGCAATAAATCTTTCTCTCGCAAGTGTGCCACTTTTGACTTACAATTGTGGCACGCCTATAAAAAAGGAGAGCACCATGGAAGCAATAGCACTTTCTGTCGGTAAGCAAGGAAGAATAGTTATCCCTGCTAATTTAAGACAACAGCTAGCGATTACAGCGGGATCTCATTTAATAGCTTGGGTCGAAAACGGCCGTTTGATATTAGAAACAAAAAATCAACTTTGGCAGACGATACATGCCGCCTCTAATCATATTCCGCAAGATACTGATTTAGCCCAAGAGTTAATTGATGAGCGAAGAATTGCAGCAGCCAAGGAAAATCAATGAGTGCTAAGTCGTATTTACTCGACGCCTCAGCATTGCTGGCAGCTATTCATAACGAACTTGGTGGTGAACTCGTTCAACAGATAATCGAAGAGTCAGCTGTCAGTAGTGTTAATTGGTCGGAAGTCTTACAAAAACTGAATAGGGCCGGTGCAGACACACAAGCAATAACTGCGGCGTTAAAGGCGTTAGGGTTAGAGATTATTGTTTTTAATGAGGATGATGCAACTATCGCAGCAAGCTTGTGGCCTGAGACTAAATCACTTGGTTTGTCACTGGCAGACAGAGCCTGTTTGGCGACGGGAAGGCGTCTTAAGCTAACGGTGGTTACGGCTGATAAAGTTTGGCAATCATTGGACGCTGAGCAAAAGATAAAACTCATTAGATAGCTTTACCTTTTTCAAGCGGTAGATATTCTTCAGGACTCCTACAGCAGCTCATAATCAAGCTTCACCGCAACACTAGATCCAACAAGCCCAACACGAGAAGCTAACACTAACCAATATTTACAGCGTGTTAGAAAAGCTCCGCCAACACGCCGGATACTCAGCAGGCAGATACCGCGAAAGCCGCTCAATCAAGCAAGCCGGAAGGTAAATTGACTTGGCCAAAGGTGTTGCAGGATCAGCTTATTCCTGCCAATCAGCTCTACCATTACGCGCAAAGTGCAGGGCGACTCAGCCGGCAGACATTTCTGCATGTACTAGACTAAATATCAGAACCCATGCAGTATAAGGTCTAAAGTCAAAAGAAGAGTTCTCCTATGCCTGCTCAACAAAATATTCACATCTCCACCGAAGAATACCTCCGAGCAGAAAGAGAATCTGACACCAAAAGTGAGTATTTGAACGGCGATATTTTCGCTATGGCAGGAGCCAGTCGGGCGCACAACCAAATCACTTCAAACCTTGTCGTTTCATTAGCCGGTAAATTGTTAGAACGTCCTTGCAGCGTATATGTCAGCGACATGAAAGTCCGAACGAAAACACGTGAGACAAATAAATACAGCTATCCCGATGTTGTTGTCACTTGTGGCGATGAATCATTTGAAGATGACAAGAGTGATGTATTGCTTAATCCACTGATTATCATCGAAGTGTTGTCAGAATCTACTGAAGCTTACGATCGTGGTTTGAAGTTTTTTCACTACCAGTTAATACCTTCTTTGCGCGACTATTTGCTGGTTACTCAGGACTATTGTCGTGTGGAGCACTATCAGCGTCGCGATGATAATCAGTGGGTTTATTCTGAGTATCACAACCTTGACGATGAAGTGAAGATTGCTACTTTAGATTGTAGTGTGAGCACTGCTGAGATTTATCGTCGGGTTGGACTATAGCCTTCGTCTTTTCATGCACATTACATATGATGCAATTAGGTTTGTTATTCGCGTCAAAATACCGCAATAAATGACGCGAATAATTGATATAATCGCGTCATGAACTCTATTTGGCAACATGCCGACTGGCCCAACTTCCGATATGCTGATCAGCTTATTCCTGCTAATCAGCTCTACCATTACGCGCAAAGTGCAGGGCGACTTAGCAACCAGTTACAGGGGATTCCTGACGATCAGCGTTTGGATGCGTGTGTTGACCTTAACTCACCTTTGGTTTGTCACCATTCACCCATTTGATGATGGTAACGGACGCATCGCTCGCGCATTAGCCGACCACGCGCTGGCACAAGACACACGTCAACCCGTTCTGCATAGCTTATCGACTGCCATTGAGCAGAATAAACAGGCCTATTACGACCAGTTGGAGCAAACACCAAGCGGTGATGAATGAACGACAGCGGATGGTGGTGTCGGATTTGTTTAGTAATGGTGTCGATGGCGACCCGCGTTCGGTGAATCGAAATAAGTACGTGAAAAGGGCGAAGTGTTCACCGAGTACGGCACTGAGGGATTTGCAGGATCTGGTGGGTAAATCAGTGCTGGTGCAGTTGCCGGGGGAAGGGCGGAATACGCGATATGGTTTGAATTTGGGCGGTTACTAGTGCAAGAATGATTGCTATATCCATCAAAATCGCTATATTGGCGTAAAAAGACAGATATATTCATCATATGCTAAACGACATCAGCCAAACAATCCGCTCGGCCCGCAAAGCGCGAGGCATGACACAGCAGCAGTTAGCGGAACTCACCCAACTGGATCGCACCACGATCGGCGCGCTTGAGCGCAATGACTATAATGACTTAGGCATCCGTAAGGTTGAGCGCGTTTTGATGGTGCTTGGCAAAACGCTGAATTGTGAAGATGTGGGTATGCCAACACTCGATGATCTGGTGAAACAGAATGGCTAATGCGGATGTTTATGTTGGAAAGCCGCAGGCAAAACAGGTTGGCTTGCTGGAGTCTCAACAAGGCCGCCATGTGTTTAGTTATCGGCATGACGCGTCGGAAGCGTTATCTGTAACCATGCCGTTGCGGGCAGAAAGCTATCAATACGATGGCCTTCATCCAGTGTTCCAAATGAACCTGCCGGAAGGTGCCTTGCGTGAAGCATTGGAGCGAATGACGGCTAAGCAATATGGTAGTGATGACTTAACCTTGCTGACGTTACTGGGGCAGAATCAAATTGGCCGTATCAGTTATGCGCGTTCAGGTGAGAGCTTGCCCAATCAGCAAGGCGAGTCTCTGACGTTGGATGCATTGCTGGGTAATAACGATGCGGATCTGTTTCGGTCTTTATTGCATCGATACGCGATGACCTCGGGCGTGGCTGGCGTACAACCGAAAGTGCTGCTGGATGTTCAGAAGCGTCTGACATTGCCTGTTGAGCACTACATCGTAAAAGGTTGGGGCGATGAGTATCCACATTTGGCGTGTAATGAATACATTTGCATGAGCATCGCCAAGAACGCAGGTTTGACGGTGCCAGAGTTTTATTTGAGTGATAACGCGCAGCTTTTTGTCACGAAACGATTTGACCTTGATGAGAATGACCAACCGCTTGGATTTGAGGACTTTTGCGTACTTCAGGGAAAAACCACCAAGCAAAAATATGACAGCTCTTTAGAGGCTTGCACCAACAGCTTGCGGCAGTTTGTTTCTCCTGAATATCAAGCAGAAGCATTGCGCGATTTTTACAAGCTACTCTATCTGAATGTCCGCATTCGAAACGGTGACGCACATCTTAAAAACCACGGCATTATCTACAAAGACCTGAAGGGGTATCGTGCCGGTGGCTTTCCTGAACAAACGAGAATTGCTGCACCAGTTTTTGATTTGGTCAGTACTGTGCCGTATTTGCCGCAGGACTCGATGGCATTAACACTGACGGGCAGTAAACGCTGGCCGAAGATGAAGGTGCTGGAGCGTTTTGGGATGCAGCATTGTGGGTTGAAGGCTGAGGCCTGTGAAGCGATTTATGATGACGTGGAGCAGGCGATTGTAGCCGTCAAATCAGAGCTAGAGGCGTTGGCGGATAAGTTTTCCGGGTTTGCGCCAATTGCTGAGAAAATGGCTGGGTTGTTTGAGGGTTAATGTTCGATAGAGTAACTGGCTGGGTTGTGTTGGAAACTATTTTCCTTGAACAAACCAATCCAAATAATCTTCCAGCTGACCAGCTAGAAAGTAAGGAAGGTTCAGTAATTGATACTCTTTCCCAGCCAGTGTTTTCACTGTTTCTACATTGAGCGGCCCAGCATACAAACGCACTGCCCAGTGGTGCTCGGCGTGATCTATAAAAGAATGCAATGAGCGCAGTCGTCCCGTAGCCCCAGACTTCACTTCGATAGGAATAGCGTTATTTCTATGTGCCAATATAAAGTCTACCTCAGCGTTGGACTGACGCTTTTCACGCACCCAGAAGTAGGGCGAAAACAGCATTGAGTCATGACTGGCTAGTAGTTCTTGGCCAACTAAATGCTCGATAATTCTGCCACCATACAACGAGTTCAAATCGTTGCTGCCAAAAACTTCTGTCTGAATACCAGAGAAAAAATTCACTAAACCAGTATCCAGCAGTTGTAACTTGGGTGATTTTTTTAAGTTCGGCGTCAATGGTAGTTGAGTACTGGTGACAGGATAAATACGGCGCAGCAGTAATGCCTTTTCAAGCACAAGCATAGCCTCTGAAATATCTTTAGAGCTGTATTTAGATTGTCCAAAACCTGCCATTTTGATGCGATTACCTGCTTCATGGAATGCGCTTTGAATGACATGGCGAATGACCGCAGCTTTAGAATCTTTGCTAGCGTACTTTTCAACATCATCAAGGTAGGCTGTGATCAGGCTTTCATAGATGCTTTTGAGTGGTGCTAAATTTTTTGATTCGGCGTAGCGTTGAACCACCTCAGGCATACCGCCTATGAGTGTGTAGCGATGGAATAATTTGAGTAATTTATCGTGAGCAAATGCAGGTAAAGGGATGCGATGAAGCATTTCCACTGCTTGAGTTTCTTCGGTTGCCACCAGAAATTCTTCAAAGCTTAGTGGGTGCATTCGTAAGTATTCGACTCGACCCACTGGAAAGCTAATATGCCGATCGAGCAGGCTTTCCAATAGTGATCCTGCGGCAATGACGTGTAGGTGGTTTAACGTTTCGTAAAAGTAACGCAGTACCGCGACGGCTTCGGGTGAGCTTTGAATCTCGTCGATAAACAACAAGGTTTGGCTTTTTTGCGGGTCTTTATCTTTTAGGAAACAGATGGCTTCGAATAGCTCTTGTGCTGTATATCCTTGCTCGAATAAGTGGCGGTCTTCCTCAAGTTCGAGGTTTAAGTAAATGTATTGCTCGAAGCTTTCAGCCAATATTGAGACGGCTGTGGTTTTGCCGACTTGTCGTGCACCACGCAGGATTAAAGGCTTGCGGTGGGGCTTTTCAGACCACTTCGTGAGTGAGTGTAGTATGCTTCGGTTAAACATATTTTCCTAAAGTAAGGGTTATTTATAGTTTAAAATAGCACAAAGTAATTGATAAATTCTTATTAAATTTGACTAGAGTAAGAGATATTTTTTTGGTTAGTGATTGAGGCTTGGGCAGCCAATGTAATGCGGGTTATTGTTGTTAATATTTCTGTATGGCCCTTCGCATGCTATTCTTTCTTTAAGTCCGATTACGTGAGGCCAACATGCAACAAGCACCACTTCTACCAATCAGCCCAGAAGACTACCTCCGTGGAGAGCGCGACGGTGATGTGCGCCACGAGTATGTGGATGGCCAAGTTTATGCGATGGCTGGAGCGGGTGAAAATCACAATATTATCGCCCTAAACATCGCTACCGAGCTTCGTAGAGCCGCACGTGGCACCGATTGTCGTGCTTTTATCTCGGATATGAAATTACGCCTTGCAGAACTGAACCGGTTTTATTATCCCGATATTTTGTTGGCTTGTGATCCCGACGATAATAACGCTTATTTCAAAGAACATCCTTGCCTCATCGTTGAAGTGCTTTCACCTTCTACTGAAGCCACTGACCGGCGCGAAAAACTGCATGCCTATCAGCAGATTGCATCGTTAAAAGAGTATGTTTTAGTCTCTCAGGAAGCGCAGCGAATTGAGTTGTACCGGCGCAGTGAGGATCACTGGCAGTATTATTTACTGGATGATCCGGCGGATATTCTACAACTTGAGTGTTTGGATTTGGCGCTTGGTATGGGAGTGGTGTATGAGGATGTGTTTGAACTGCAGGAGCAGTGAGTAAACTAAATTGAAGTGAAGTGACTTTGTGAAGGAGTGGTAACAATGGAAAAGATATTATTTGAAGACCTAAAACAGAGTCTAAAAGAAGCCAAAGCAATCAGAGCAGGGGAGATGAATGCCTCTCGCCGGTTTACAGTTAACTCTATTGATATAAAAGCAGTACCGGCTAAACTGGCTTGTCCCAGAATGAATTTGCTTAGATGATTCAGATCAGTACCCGCTCACTGCAGAACTGGGAGCAAAGCGATGTAACCCAACTGGGCCAGTAGCAAGGTTCCTATTTACTCAAAGATAGTTCTACCATTCTTATCGCTTTGAGCCGGCAATCAAAGCGCTCCTAGATAATATTCCAGTAATCTACTTTCAGCCAATCCTCTCATTGGTTTATAATATGATGCTATTATGATGAAAATATAGGTAAAAGGTTTTATTTTGTATTTGAGAATTGATGCGTTTTTTGTATTCGCAATTGCTCTCGGAGTGGTTGCCTGCGGTGGAGGGTCTGATGGGGGAGGCTCTGACTCTGAAACAACAGAGATTACTCCGCCAACAATAGTTCCACCAGAGGGGGATAACTCTCTGAGTAATGAGCTCACTTTGAGTTTATTGGAGGGTGTATGGCAAGGCTCGCTAACTTCCTTTTTGGAAGGCACAGATACCAAACAGTGTGAATGGGATCTCACATTAAACTTAACATCTAGACAAGTTCAAGGTAGTGGCGAAGTCCTAAATGGTGTTTTTTATGGTGATGTATCCGCAGAGCTGCTTTACGCCTTCGGTGAGGAAAGTGAGCACTGCATTTCGGATAGCTTTGAGCTTGATTGGAGCGCTTTTTGTTACAGTGCTTGGTATAAAAGCTATGTTCCCTCAGCTTTTATAGCTGCTGACTATACTTGTTTGAATGATATGGATCGTTTGGGTGGAGAGAATGTCGATCTGTATAGATCAAGCAAACTCAGCTATTTCCTAAATAAGTCGCGCCTAACATATGATGAAACAACTATCACAATTGGTAGGCGTAATCGTGATGATACGAAAATGATTTTAGAAAGGCAGTGACATAGATTATTCAAACTATCGAAGTGGATACACACATTCACAAAAGTGAGAAGTTGGCGAGATTATGTTCATGGGTTTACCTGAAATGGTTTCAAGCCTTAATGTACGAGAGTAAGTGATCGGGCTTCCATATCATCAAAGAAACTCTGTGAGCTCTGAAAACTAGCATGTAAGATAAATTGTGAAATGTCAGCTCAGGATTAGAATTAATGAAGAAATCGTACCCTAGTATTTTGATGCTACTTATTTCAATAGTCCCGTCTATTTGTGTGAGTGAGCAAACGATTCCTATCGAGGCATCCAAAGTAGAATCGACAGATGAATTAGGTAGTGCCTCGGCTCAGTATTCAATTGGTAAGCAGTATTTTAATGGGGCCGGAGTTGAGCAAAGCTATAAAACAGCCTTAGATTGGTTCATAAAAGCAGCTGCACAAGATCATGCAAACGCTCAAGCCTTTTTGGGTTATATGTACCGGAATGGTTTCGGAGTTGAGCAAAGCTATAAAACTGCCTTAGATTGGTATACAAAAGCGGCTCGGCAAGACAATGCAAACGCTCAATCCTCTTTAGGCTATATGTACAGGAAAGGTCTCGGAGTTGAGCGAAGTTACAAAACTGCTTTAGATTGGTATATGAAAGCGGCTGAGCAAAACTATGCTAAGGCTCAATCCTCTTTAGGTGATATGTATTATAAAGGACTCGGAGTTGAGCAAAGCTACAAAACAGCCTTAGATTGGTATACAAAAGCGGCCGAGCAAAATTATGCAAAAGCTCAATCCTCTTTAGGCTATTTGTACTATGAAGGGCTTGGAGTTGAGCAAAGCTACAAAACTGCCTTAGCTTGGTATACAAAGGCGGCTGAGCAAAATCATGCAAACGCTCAATACTATTTGGGCTTCATGTACAGGGATGGTCTCGGAGTTGAGCAAAGCTACAAGATCGCCTTAGATTGGTATACAAAAGCCGCTGAGCAAAACTATGCATACGCTCAATCCTCTTTAGGCTATTTGTACTATAAAGGACTTGGAGTTGAGCAAAGCTACAAAACTGCCTTAGACTGGTATAAAAAAGCGGCTGAGCAAAACTATGCAAAAACTCAACACTATTTGGGTTTCATGTACCAGGATGGTCTCGGAGTTGAGCAAAATTACAAAACTGCCCTAGATTGGTATACAAAAGCCGCTGAGCAAAACTATGCAAACGCTCAATCCTCTTTAGGCTATATGTACTTTAAAGGACTCGAAGTTGAGCAAAGCTACAAGGTTGCCCTAGGTTGGTATACAAAAGCGGCCGAGCAAAACTATGCAAAAGCTCAGTTCGGTCTAGGCTATATGTATTATAAAGGACTCGGAGTTGGGCAAAGCTACAAAACTGCCCTGGATTGGTACACGAAAGCGGCCGAGCAAAACTATGTAAAAGCTCAGTTAGGCCTAGGCTATATGTACTATAAAGGACTCGGAGTAGGGCAAAGCTACAAAACTGCCCTAGATTGGTATAAGAAAGCGGCTGAGCAAGACAATGCAGATGCTCAATCCCGTTTAGGCGCTATGTACTATAAAGGATTCGGAGTTGAGCAAAGCTACAAAACTGCCATAGATTGGTATGAGAAATCAGCCAAACAAGGTAATAACGAAGCTCAGTTTAGCTTGGGTAATGCATATGAAAGTGGAGAAGGCAGGCCCCCTGACCTTGCGAGAGCATTTGAGTGGTATGAAAAATCTGCCAAACAAGGAAATGCTAGATCTCAGTTGCAGCTTGGCTTTTTTTATAGAAATGGTTACGGTGTATTGAAAAATTTGAAGAAGTCTTTCTATTGGTTTGAAAAATCAGCCGCACAGGGCAATGCAGATGCTGAAACACAAATTGGCATTTCGTACTTAAGCGGTGAAGGCGTTCTCAAAGATTACAAATTAGCCTTGAAGTGGTTTTATAAGGCTGCAAATAAGAATGAAGTGTATGCTCAATTTCTCATCGGAACCATGTACTGTGAAGGGCAAGGCGTCAGAAAAGACCTTCACGAATGTGCCTTATGGGTCAAAAAGTCCTATGAAAATGGTTTATCTGTAGCTGCTGAAACTTGGAATGAATATGAGTTGTGGAATCATATTTGAGAAACTAGGGAATCTCTAAATACTCCTCTATTTGGTAAATTGATCTGGGCCATCAACAGAATGAGCAGGAATTGCCTAATTTTTTGAGGTGTAGCTATTCACCATAAAGCGAGATACGTGACCATTTAAAGTATGTGAAATATCGGTAATGGCTTAGCAATATAGTGTTAGCTCCAAAAAAGATTTTCTATTAAGTTTGTTCGAAGCTCTTAGATGAGTTCCATGGTTTAGTCATTTTGAGTGAATCGGTCTACTGGTAGCTTAGCAAATATTTGTCTGACATTTTAATATAGAATAATAGTTAGCACATAAATAAAACGATACAAATTGAAATATTTCAAGATTATGTAATTAAAAACTTACTACATAAAAATTCTAAGTTGGTACTTAGTTTTCGTTTTTTTAATTCCTGATACATTTTTTGATGAGCAATATTTTTTGGCGTTATAGAACTGAAGAAGATACGGATGATGCTATTTTTGTGAAAACATACAAGCCTAGTGTTTATGGGTTGGGAGATACAATAAAACTCGAAGTAAGCTCAATTTATTTCTACGAAGAATATATTGAAAATAGGATGGTTTGTAAGATTCCGCATCAGACCTTTATTCTTAATAACCTATAATTATGATTTTCCCCAGAAAAAACAATTTCTGGCTCTACATATCTCGTCTGATACTTTCCAAAGAAATAACTCTCGAAAATAGAATTTTTAAGTCTGCACTTGGATAATGGTCTAATTGGTTTTGCATAAAGTTAATAATATTAGGAATATCGCTATCTTTAGGAACAAACACATAGGAGACATCTGATGGCACAAATTTAAGTGACGAAAACTCTCGTGTCTTAGCATGTTTTTCCTCCAGTATGTTTTTTTCCTCAAACTGATCGCGACGAAGGTAGTTGGTTACTTCATCATGAGAGGGAACGAATCTCCACTCGGACTCCTGATAAAAATCTTTCTCTACAGGTACCCCCTCTTGAATCATTTTTCCTACAGTTGGTTTTGAATGAGCTATTAGGTATCTAGAGTCATCAGCAGGAGTATTTTCTTCGGCTTTAGTATTTTTAGTGTGTTTAAAAATTCGTTTCACACAACTGGACAAAGCACTGCCACTAGAAATATAAATAAGAGGATTAAGATTGTTTTTTTCAGCCCATGCTTTGGATAGACCAATACCATATGAACCATAAGAATCAACATGGTCATTAATACGAGCTAATGGGATATCGCAAAAACACACCATTGGAAAAGCCACAAAATCCTTACCTCCTTGCCATTGAATATCTTCAAGGCAATACCTTGGCCAAAATCCATTTTTCATAATATCGAAGAGTATTTCTTCATTTTTTGTGAAGTGAAATAAACTGTTTGAGCGAGGTCGCATAATTCCCCTGTAGAGTTAATTGTATGTTCGGCGGGCGATTATATGGGTTTTCAGGAATAAGTAAGTACATCTAAACTATTGATTCAACATTAATTAAAAATTTCAGTGACTTTAGGTTAAAGTCGAAAAGATTGTTTAAATTAACTTAATGGTTGTTTGGCAGGCATCATAGCACAAATATTGAGTGGTATGTCCGTTTTTAATCGAAAAGCTCAGCCACTAACCCCGACAAGTCAGTTCATTAAGCCCGCCAAAACCAACCCCACCCAAACCAAAGACAAATCCCCCAATCATGCGCTATCATCACCCCTAATAAAACTCAAATAACGGGGAACAAAAATGGTAGAGATATACGAAAAACTTGGCTTGTTTTACTTAGGTAAAGACGTTGATAAAACAACGCAAGAAGCCAGTGACGCCCTGACTCTGCTAAAAAACAAAAACTTCACCACGCACGCCACCATTATCGGTATGACGGGCAGTGGTAAAACCGGTCTGGGGATCGGCATTATCGAGGAGGCGGTGATCGACAATATCCCCTCGATCGTGATCGATCCAAAAGGCGATATGGGTAACTTATTGCTCGCAGACCCTGAGTTTTCTCCGAAGTCATTCGAGCCTTGGATTGCAGACGAAGCCAAAAACAAAGAACAAGATGTGGCGGAGTACGCGGAAAAAACCGCAGCGATGTGGCAAAAAGGCATCGAAAGCCACCATCAAGACAGCGCTCGCGTGGCGAAATTTGCCGCGATGGAAAAGACGATTTACACACCCGGCAGCAGCGCCGGTGTCAGCGTCAATATCCTAAGCTCACTCGATACGCCTCCTGCTGAAGTGCTGGAAGACAGCGACTCCTTTTCCTCGTACATCAACTCCACCGTCAGCAGCTTGCTATCGCTGATCGGCGTTGACGCAGACCCTGTTGAATCAAAAGAATACATCTTGTTGGCGCAGATCATTACCAATGCGTGGATCGCGGGTGATGACATCACCTTGGAAGACTTAATCGGGCGCATTATTGCACCGCCATTTAAGAAAATCGGTGTGTTACCGCTGGACTTGTTCTACACGCAAGCGGATCGCTTTAAATTCGCTACCAAATTCAATTCAATTATCGCCTCGCCAACATTCAAATCTTGGCTGGAAGGTGACAATTTAGATATCCAAAAGCTGCTTTACGATGACAACGGTAAAGCCAAGGTCGCGATCTTCTCAATCTCACATTTAAGTGATGACGAGCGTATGTTCTTCGTTACTTTGCTACTGAATAAGTTTGTGGCTTGGATGCGCAGACAAAGTGGTACCTCGGCGCTCAAGACTTTGCTGTATATGGACGAGATTTACGGCTTCTTCCCACCGACTAAAAACCCACCCAGCAAAGAGCCGATGATGCTGCTGCTTAAACAGGCGCGTGCTTATGGTGTGGGCGTGATTTTGAGTACGCAAAACCCGGTCGATCTGGACTATAAAGGCCTGTCGAATATGGGGACGTGGTTTATCGGTCGCTTGCAAACCACTCAGGACGTGGATCGCGTAATTGATGGTTTAGGTGGTCAAGTTGGCTCTAGCTACGATAAAAGTGAAATTCGTAGCCTGCTGTCGAATATGAAAAAACGCACCTTCTTCCTGAAAAGTGCGCATTTGGATGATATCCGTTTATTCAGCACGCGCTGGGTGATGAGTTATCTGAAAGGCCCATTAAGGCGCGATGAAATATCGGTGCTAATGGACGCCGCGAAAGCGAAAAAAGTGCAGACGGCTGAGGGATTGGAAGCGGCAGCGCCAGTGCAAAAAGTGGCTAAGGCGGAGGGTTTTGAAACCTTTACCGATCTTCATGACAGCATCCCGCAGTTCTATCTGCCGAACCTATCACCATCAAAACAATATGTGCCGATGATTGTGGCGGACTGTTCCGTGGGCTTTTTCAACCAAAGTCGCGGCATTAATGAGGAAGAAAACTACCACTTAAGCTTGGAGCTGGATGCCTCTGATCGCAGTGTTGATTGGGACGCTGCCAGCACGGATGATGAAACTGTCAAAGGCTTTGATCGCTTGCCGAGACGTGCGCCGGAAGGGGCGTTATATGCGGAAACGCCAGAGTTCTTAAATGAAGACAAATCTCTGAAGTCGACCACCAAGTCACTGTCGGACTGGCTATATCACGAGCATGAACTTGAGCTATTCCGCTGTAAAAAGCCTAAATTGGAGTCTCAGCCTTATGAGTCCAGAGGAGATTTTGAGGTGAGGGTGGCGGATGCCTTAAATGATGAAAAAGAGAAGGCGATTGAGAAGCTGCAAGAAAGCTACCGCAAAAAAGAGAAGGTGCTCATCGACCGATTGATGCGTTATCAAATTGCGGTTGAGCGGGAAAAAGCGGATACCACCAGCTCAATGATGAATGCGGGTGTGACATTGCTGGGTGCCTTGTTTGGGACTTCCCGTGCTTCTGTTGGTCGTGCTGGTGCGCGAGTGCTTAAGGCGCGTGGTGATATTGGGCGTGCGGAACAGCGTGTGCAAAAGGTGGAAAACGATATTATTGAGCTGGAAGATGAGCTAGAAGATAAGATCACTAATCTGATGGATGATTTTGATGTGAGTAATGTCGAGATCGAGAAATTTCAGATTGAACCCAGACGTTCTGACGTTCGAATCCATGATGTTGCGGTGGTGTGGAAGCCCGTCTAGCGTGAGGTGAGTCAGCTGGAGATATATGACTAAATCCCTGTTTCAGATACTCTTGGGCATTGCTTAAGATAATTCAGGAGAGGGATTTATGTTTAGGATAATGGCGTTTGTACTGTGCTCGTTACTGGCGAGTGTGTCGATGGCCTACGAGCTGAAGATTCACAAGGTTGATGACAATGTCTACGCGCTGGTTGGTGATTTAAGCCAACGCTCCACAGACAATCTTGGCAATAACTCAACCCATGGCGTCATTGTTACTGACGAAGGCGTGATTCTGATTGACTCAGGTGCGAGTTATCTTGGCGCAAAGCAGATCCATGAAGCCATTCAAACATTCACTCAGCAGTCCATTAAAATCGTCATTAATAGTGGCGGGCAAGATCATCGTTGGTTGGGGAATGACTACTTCCAGCAGCTCGGCGCTACCATTATTTCCTCGCTTGAAGCCAAAGCAGATCACCAAAACAGAGCGGATGAGCAGCTAGCTTTTCTGGAGTCCTTGTTGGGTGATAGTTTAAAAGGCACTAAGCCGTTCTTCGCCACGCAAACGTTTGATACTGAGCTGAAGCTGTCACTGGGCGGTGTCGATTTGGAGTTGTACCACTTTGGCCCCGCGCATACTGCGGGTGATAGTATTATTTGGATGCCATCAACGCGTATTATGTTCACGGGTGATGTCGTTTATAACAACCGCATGTTGGGCATTGGCCCTGCCAGAAATTTTCAGAGCTGGATCGATGTGTTTGAAAAGATGGCGAGCTTTAAACCAGATTATATTATCCCCGGTCATGGTAACCCTTCGGTGTTGGAGACTGCCACGATCAATACCTATCAATACCTCCTGTTTTTGAGAGCCAAAGTTGCTGAGATTTTGGATAACGATGGTGGGATGGTTGATGCGACTAAGATCGATCAGTCGGAGTATGAATATTTAGAAAACTTTGAAACCATTGCCGGGAGAAATGCTCAGGCGGTTTTCGAGCAGATGGAGTTCGACTATTGAGTTTTCATACGCCTGCATAGCTCTATGGCCAAGAGTCGATTAATATGGGGAGGGTCATGAAAATTGATCCTCCTTTTTCGTTATTAGCAGACAGGTAATATGGCTAAGCTCTACTTCTACTACTCCACCATGAACGCAGGAAAATCCACCACCCTACTGCAATCTAGCTTCAACTATCGCGAGCGAGGCATGGATACGTTCCTGCTTACCGCAGCGCTAGATGATCGCTACGGCAAAGGCAAAGTCACCTCCAGAATCGGCCTGTCACAAGAGGCTGAGCTGTTTCACCAAGAAGATAATTTGTTTGAGGTGGTGGCGGATCATCATTTTAATTCATCGGTTAATTGTGTGTTGGTGGATGAGGCGCAGTTTTTAACTAAAGAGCAGGTTTGGCAGCTGTCTGATGTCTGTGATCAGTTGAGTATTCCGGTGTTGTGCTATGGCATTCGCACGGATTTTCAGGGGCAGTTATTTCCTGGTAGCCAGTGGTTGCTGGCGTGGGCGGATATGTTGGAAGAGCTGAAAACGATCTGTCATTGTGGCACTAAGGCGACCATGGTGGTGCGGGTTGATGAAAATGGTGATGCGATTCAGGAAGGCTCGCAGGTTGAGATTGGTGGAAATGATCGATATGTGTCGCTTTGTCGGAGGCATTTTAAAGAGGCTTATTTGCGCTAACTAGCTTTGCCAAAAGTATGATCAGTTTGCTATAGATTTTGGAGTGGCGCGATTAGATGGTTTATTCGCGTCATTTTGTTAATGATTATGGCGCGAATAACTGCCATAATCGAGCCATGAACTATTTATGGCAACAGCCCAAATGGCCCGACTTTGTATACAGTATCAGTAATATTCCGAACGATGCTCTGTATCAATACTCCCAGTCAGTGGGTCGTTTATCGTTAAATCTGGAAAGAACAGCTGAAGATTTACGAGTAGATGCTGTGCTGGATTTGATGGTGAAAGAGGCAGTGACGACTTCAGCGATTGAAGGCGAAACACTAAATCCTGATGACGTTCGTTCGTCTTTGAAAAATCACCTTGGCTTAACCCATCCAACTATTCACATTCGGGATCCTCGGGCGCAGGGTATTTCTGCATTAATGGTGACGAACTATCGTGATTATGAGTCTGATCTTACCGAAGCGGTTTTATTCCAGTGGCATCGGATGGTGCTCCCAAAAGCTTATGATACCTGGGGTAGGCCTCTTAAAGTAGGTGAGTGGCGCACGGAGGGAATTGAGGTTGTTAGTGGCCCGCCACACAAACAAAAAGTCCATTTTGAAGGGCCACCAGCGGAGCGAGTTTCTGAAGAAATGGTGCGCTTTTTCAGTTGGTATAACCGAACTAATCCCATCAATTTATCGGCAGATCAAATACCCATGATTGGCCCGGTACGTGCGGCGATTGCTCATCTTTGGTTCGTCACCATTCACCCATTCGATGACGGGAATGGTCGAATAGCGCGCGCTTTGTGTGACCATGCTTTATCTCAGGATGCACGGTATCCAATGTTGCATAGTTTGTCGGCAGCGATTGATGGCAGACGTAACGAATATTATGAGCAACTTGAGCTCGTACAGTCAGCGGAAATGGATATTAATAGTTGGCTTTTATGGTTTGTCGAAGTTACCTGTGAGTCAGTAAAAATCACAGAGAGGATCATTGATTTTACGCTGAAAAAAGCGAGTTTTATGAAGCGGCACCAAGCCGTCCTCAATGAGCGTCAAACGCAAGTGGTGTTGGGGTTGTTCGATAATGGCGCTGACGGTGATCAGAAGTCAGTTAATAGAAATAAATACGTGAATCAAACGAACTGTGCGCCGCGAACTGCTCTGCGGGATCTTACGGATTTGGTTGATAAAGGTGTGCTGGTTAAATTGCCGGGCTTAGGACGAAATACTCGCTATGGATTAAACCACTAAATTGTCCAACAGCTTATTGGACAATTTAGTCAACTGGTTCTGCCTGAGGCAGGAGAAGATTAAAGCTTCTTACTATATCCACGCGGCGTATAAACCCACTCCTTAGACCCATTCACAATATGCCGTGATTCGCTATTCCCCACCGACACTAGCGTGAACATATCCACATCCTTAGCATCCAGTTGATCCAGTGTGATAATGGTAATTTCCTCATCCTCACGCGTCAGCTGGCGGCCAATCAAAACTGGCGTCGAAGTAGGGCGATACTCCAATAAAATATCCCGTGCCGTATTCAACTGCCAATCGCGCTTGCGTGAGACTGGGTTGTAGAACGACACCACAAAATCACCTTGTCCGGCGCTTTGAATACGCTTTTCAATGGTTTCCCAAGGCGTTAGCAAATTCGATAATGAGATGGTGCAGAAGTCATGGCCCAGCAAGGCTCCGACGCGACTGGCTCCGGCCTGCATCGCGCTAATGCCGGGAACCACTTCAATCTCTACATCTAACCACTCCGGATGCTGTTCTTTACCGCTAAGTTGTTGATCCAGTAGTTCGAATACCAAGGTCGCCATGGCGTAAATACCGATGTCTCCACTTGAAATAAGCGCCGTCGTTTTGCCGCTGGCTGCGAGGTCTAATGCCAAACGCGCGCGGCCGATTTCTTCACCTAATGGCAGGTCGTGGTGGGTTTTTCCCTCACAGATTTGCCCGAGTAAGTCGAGGTATAGGCCATAGGCTACCAAGTCGGAGCTGACCTGAATGGCGCTGGCTGCTTTTGGGGCTAATAACTGAAGGTCGCCGGGGCCGGTGCCCACTACAAATAATTTGCTCATAAGGTGTGTCTGTCTGGGTTCAATGTGGGTGCGATTGTACGGGAAGTCAGAGTGTCGCCCAAGAATCGTTTGCGGATAGGGTAACGATAAAGTTTATGTTTTGTGTATATGAAGTATACAGGGTACAATTTATAGTGGTTTGGTGTTGACGCTTTGTGGTTGAAAATCTACTATAATTCCGATTTTAACGTTATAATTGAAATATCATTTCCGTTTTTAGCGTTATAAGTGTAACTCATAAAAACTTTTCTTGGAGCAGAGCATGTTTATTCAGCGATTGTTAGCCGATGAAATTATCGAAAAGTTATCATATGAGCGCTCAAAAATAGTTGTTATTTATGGCGCTCGGCAAGTCGGTAAAACGACCCTCGTTGAGCATATACTGGACAAGACAGACTACAAAACGCTGCGCGTTGATGGGGATGAGGCGATTTACAATGATGTTTTATCCAGCCAAGACAGTACCAAATTAGGTTATCTCGTTCAGGGTTATGACCTGATATTTATAGATGAAGCTCAACGTATCAAGAATATTGGTATCAATTTAAAAATTCTGCATGAGAAATTCAAACATCTGAAAATTATTGTGACTGGTTCGTCTTCGCTCGATTTAGCCAATCAGATCAAAGAGCCGCTGACAGGAAGAACCCATACGTACCGGTTGTATCCGATATCGTGGATGGAGTTAGCAGAAAGGCACAACCCATTTGAATTACAAACGAAGCTGGAAGAACGCCTCATTTATGGTCATTATCCCGAGGTTTTCCAGCTGGAAGGGCAAGTGGATAAGGTTGAGTATCTGAGACATCTTAGCAGTGATTATTTATATCGGGATGTACTGGAGCTTGAGAATATTCGCCATAGTCACAAGCTCCGTGATCTTCTAAAGCTGTTGGCATTTCAGGTGGGATCGGAGGTTTCCTATAGTGAGATAGGCACGCAGTTAGGCTTGTCTCGTCATACGGTTGCGGATTATATCGACCTACTAGAAAAGTCGTTTGTGCTGATTACGTTGCGAGGGTTTAGTCGTAACTTGCGCAAAGAAATTTCAAAAAAACCAAAGATTTACTTTTATGATTTGGGTATTCGCAACAGCCTGATTGACAATTTTGCTTGGTTAAATAGTCGAAATGATATTGGCGCATTATGGGAAAATTTTCTGATCATGGAGCGCCTGAAACGAAACGAGTACAGCAAGCACTATTGCTCCAGCTATTTTTGGCGGACCTATACCGGGGCTGAGCTGGACTATATTGAGGAGTTCAACGGCGAACTTTGGGGTTACGAATTCAAATGGTCTAAGAATAAGCCGAATGCTCCTAAGGCGTGGGTTGATAATTATGACGGGCAGTATGAGTGTGTGAATAAGAATAATTTCTTGCCGTTTGTCTTACAACACATGGCTCATACCACAGGAAGCACCGACCATGACCACTAGCAACGAACGCTTGCAACAGCAATTAGCCTTTCTCACCGAAGCCGATAAACTAAAGTCCGTACTACGCGCGACAACATTGTGTGATGGCTCACGTCGCGAGAACTCAGGTGAACACTCCTGGCACATCGCCTTGTACGCCATGACGTTAGCAGAGCACAGTAACCGCCCGATTAATATCTCGCGCGTGATCAAGATGCTGCTGATTCATGACATTGTGGAAATCGATGCGGGCGATGTGCCGGTACATGCAAAACATGATGTTGCCGAGCAGGAAGCCAAAGAGCAAGTAGCGGCAGATCGTTTGTTTGGTCTACTGCCGGATGATCAACGTGATGAATTCCGTGCGATTTGGGATGAGTTTGAAGCGGCTGAATCGGATGATGCGATTTTTGCCAAATCTATTGATCGCGTGCAGCCGGTAATTTCTAATCTGGAAACCAATGGTGGTACATGGCCAGAGTTCAATGTTACGCCGGAGCAGTTGGAATCGCGGGTTGGGGTTAAAGTGACGCGTGGTGCGCCGGCGGTTTGGGAGGTTTTGCAGTCTCGGATTCGGGCTTGGTTTGGGCCTCATAAAGTTTGAGTACTAACAACACTCCTTTTTCACGGGTTATCTCATGGTTGGTCACGTCTGGTCACGTCTGGTTTTTAGTGTTTGCTATGAAAGGTAGATAGTATATCGACATGTTTTTGGTTACCTGTTGCTGGTGAGATATGAGCGTACAATTCTTTAGATGGCTTCTAAGTATGGTTTTATTGGTTTCTGCTGCTTGCCAAGCTGAGCCAAATGACGACTTATCTGTGCTTCTGGAAAAAATTTCCTCTGAAATGTCGATTAAAAACCAGAAAAGGGATGATCTCGATTTACAGACCAACGCGGCTTACATGGCCAAGTTTGGTCATGAAATAGAGCCATTTTTTGATAGTGATGCTATTAATATTGTTGTTCATCTTAAATCAAGAATTGGCAATTTAGATTGTTCCGATGTCGCTTTAAATGATCTGGAAACATTGCATATCATTTTCAAGAATTTCAAATACTTGGATGACATGTGTTTATCTGAGTTTGATTTGGAACGAGATATAGATTTTTTGTCATTGTATTCTAGTGATGCCTCACTCGTTGCACTACTTGAAAAGTATGATTCCATGAAAGGAATCTTGCCAATCTCAGAGAGGGAGCTATACGATATGGCTTTTATTTACTGTGGCAAACAAGTTTTGAATTTTCTCGAGCAAAGAGATGTGACAGAAGGAGTTGTATTTGATCAAGCTGACTTTGAGCTTAGGGAGTCGTCTGAATTACATTCTTGCATTTAGTGATCCGGAAGTAGGTATGCCTTTGCCCTTTGTATGTCACCTTACTCTGATACGGTGATGCTTGTGTTCCTAAAAAAGCCTGCTACCGAAAAAATCAATCAGAAAAATCTAACGAACCCCTCACATTTTTGATAGATTGCCCACCTCTAACCAAACCGCCTAACGTACGACACCATCTATGCACTCAAACAACTTTCAGCCCGAGCAATATGAATCCCTGTGGCAGCAAAAAACTGTCGAAACACGTTCGTTGTTTGGTGACTTAGCCATTCCAGAGCCAGAAATTCACGCATCACCCAACAGTGGTTTTCGCATGCGTGCTGAATTTAAAGTCTGGCATGAGGGCGACGAGTGGAACTACGGCATGTTTGAAAAAGGCACCAGCCATACGCCTTACAAAGTCACAGAATTCCCGATTGCCAGTGCTGCGATCCAAGCCCTAATGCCACGTTTGAGAGAGGCGATGCATGGTTCTGACCAACTCAGTCGCCGACTCTTTCAAATAGACTTTTTAAACACGCTACATGGCGACATGTTAGTCACCTTGCTGTATCACAAAAAGTTTACCGATGAATGGCTAGAGAAAGCACAACAACTTGCTTCACAGCTCGATATCAAAATTATCGGACGTGCCCGCAAGCAAAAGATTTGTACCCATGATGACTGGGTGTTGGAGGCTTTGGAAGTGCAAAACGAAACCTTCTACTACCAGCAAAAAGAAGGCAGCTTCACTCAACCCAATGCCTACATCAATCAGGGAATGCTCAACTGGGCCTGTGAACAAGCCGGCCAAAACAACGATGATTTACTGGAGCTTTACTGCGGCAACGGGAATTTCACATTACCGCTGTCCCGTCGGTTTAATAAAGTACTCGCTACAGAAATTAGTAAAACTTCAATCAATAGCGCGCTGTTTAACTGCGATAAAAATGACATTAACAATATCGAATTTGTGCGCATGTCGAGTGAGGACTTTACGGATGCACTTAATGGTGTACGGGCATTTCGCCGCTTGAAAGGTGTGGAGCTGGATGACTATGACATCAATACAGTATTGGTTGATCCGCCACGTTCAGGGCTTGATGATGGCACGCTTGAACTAATCAGCCGGTACTCACGAATTGTGTATATTTCGTGTAACCCTGAGACGCTGGTAAACAACTTAAAGGCACTTGAGGCTGAGTTTAAAATAGAGAAATTGGCTTTCTTCGACCAGTTTCCTTATACGCACCATGTTGAGACTGGCGTGGTGCTGACGAAGCGGTGATTTTTTAGAGCAGGACGACAAAGCACTGACTCACTTAAGGACAAGATAGTATCGTCTGAAGTTTAGCGTGCTTCAAAGCGCAAATGCTGCATGCAAATTGACAGGTAATGATTGAGCGAGTTAAGGCTTAGCTCATCAAGCATGAGGCGATGCCGGATAACTCCGTGCAATCGCACAAGTCGCCCGCGCTGTTTTCTGCTTAACCAGCACTAATTCGGCTGTCTCACCCGTGATCTGCTGTGCAGCATATAGCGCTGCAGATTCCGCCACACCATTCACCCCAACCACGCTAAACACATAATCCGAGCGTGTACTCAGAAGCTCATCAACTGTATTCAGCGCTGCAGCATCGTAAGTATTAAACGGCTTATCAAGGTGTTGTGACAGTGTAATCAAGCCCGCTTCATCAGCCTTAATATCGATACTGTTGATGTCCTGAATCTGCGCCATTTCCAAACCTGCTTGCGCCAGACAATTGGATAATAATTCTGCGAGATGATCTGCCGGACAACCTCTCTCACAGCCCATACCCACGCTATAAACCGGTTTTAAATAAGGCTTGGCTGTGGTCATTACCAACCGCGCTCCCAGAATATCAGCCACCTCAGCCGCCCAGTCATTAGCACCACCTTCATGTCCGGAGAGTAGAGGAATCACAAATTGCCCCAATTCATCCAACACCAACACGGCGGGGTCGCTGTGTTTGTCTTGCAGCACTGGCGCGAGTGTGCGCACGGCGATACCGGTAGCGCAGATCAAAATGAGGCGTTCACCCAAGCAAAAAGCATCCTGCACACTGGCGGAAAAAGGCTTTGGTTTGTGCCAGTGTTCGCTGTCGTCGATTGCTGCGTGAAGGCGCTCGCCTAAGATTTTACCTGCGTCAGTCAGGGAAATAATCCGAACCATATTAGCCACGATCCCGCTGTTCACGAATCACCACAAATACTGAAAAATATGGCCCTTTAGTGTGTTCCAGTGTCGTCACATCACGCACAATTTTTTCCTGCTCACGACTAATATATTCCAGATAATGTGCATCGGCAGTGCGCTTGGTTTCTTCCAGAATATCCAATAAACGCGGGCGGGAACTGCCAGCTTTCATAATTACCACGGTGTCGTGATTCAATAGCGTGTCGCGAATATGCGCATCACTATGGCGGCCACTAATCACGGCAAATGATTCTTTGAGCAGCGTTAATGGCTTTAATAATGCCGCTGATGAGGAGTGTACAGAGGAAATTCCCGGCACGACCTGACAGGTGTAATCGTCTTCGAGCCGATCCAGTAAGTACGCAAACGAGCCAAAAAATAACGGATCACCTTCACAGAGAAACACCACATTTTGCCCCTTATCCAAAGCATCGCGAATCTCTACGGCAGCAGCGTCATACGCTTCATTGGCCAAGGTGCGGTCTTTTGACATCGGCATCGGCACAGCAATTTCAGCCGGTGCTTTAGGTGCTGACTCAATGCTTTGCGACGCGATTTGTCGCGCTTGTGAGCGGCCACCGTCGATACCGATATAGCTAATCACATCTGCTTCATGGATCAGGCGGTGCGCCTTGAGCGTCATTAACTCCGGATCACCGGGGCCGACACCGACGCCGTAAAATATGCCACGGGATTGTTGTGTCATGATGTGTTTACCACTGTTTTGGTGAATTTGAATAGCGTGACTGTCAGGCTAGGGCGGTAGAGTAATTGCCCCGCAAGCTGACCGCCTTTACTGATGGCGACTTGCAGTGTTTCTACATCGCACCGATTGGGCGTGCGGTCAGACATGCTCTGTGCAAATTGGATGAGCTGCACTCGGCTAGTTTCCATGACTGCACTGGCGACGATCACGCCATTTAGCGGCAAGTCCTCCCATAGCGATTCCAGCAGATTTGGCAATTCACCATCACTACCGCCAATGAATATTTTATTTGCTGCGGGCAAGTCCGAGAGCACTTCTGGCGCACGTCCATTGACCGGCTTGAGATTATCGACCACACCAAATCGTTGTTGATTCTGCTGCAAACAATCGAAGCGTATAGCGTGGTGTTCGATGGCATGAACCGTTCCTAATGGATTCCACAGTGCCCATTCCACGGCAACGCCACCACAGCCTGCACCAATGTCCCAGCCGATATCGCCGGGTGCTGGTTGCAGTAATGAGAGGATTGCCAGCCGCACTTCGCGCTTGGTGATTAGGCCGCGACCGGCTTCGCTATCGGTAATGAAATGTTGGTCGGGGATGCCGGGGAAACTAGGTAAATATTTTGATTGGCCGATAACTTTGATAATGGTGACTTGGAGCGGGTCAAAGCTCAAAGTTTGCTTGGCTTGGCGTGTTAATTCTGATTTCATTTCAGCGGATTCAGCGGATTCAGCGGATTCAGCGGAGTCGCCATCGCCACTCTCATCGCTTGAGTGGTTTGATGCTTGAAATTTGGAGTCGACACATGATGCGTTGCATGCACTTAACTCCGAAGCCGTAAACTCACGCACCAGCTGATCCTGATACCCCAACCGCTCACAAACCCACAGTCGTGATTCACCAAAACCAGCCTCATCACAGAGCGCCGCCAATGTCTGCGGTGTACTGTGCTGATCGGTCAAAATCACCAAATACTGTTGCTGTGCCAGATGACGACGCAGTGTCAAAACCGGCCGCCCGTGAAGGCTAATCACCTTGGCATCTTGCAGTGATAAACCAATCGCGTGGCAAGCCGCTTGAATGCTGGATACCGCCGGATAAAATCGCAATTTCTCCGAGGTAAATTGCTTAGACAGCCAACGACCAATACCGTAATAGAGCGGATCTCCTGAAGCGAGTATCACCACTTGCTCCGCACCCGATTCATCAATCATCGCTTTGAGCTGATTAAGCTTTGGCAAAACCTCCATCCGCTGATTCAATGCTTGGGATGCTTGGGATGCTTGGGATGCTTGGGATGCTTGGGATGCTTGGGATGCTTGGGATGCTTGGGATGCTTGGGATGCTTGGGATGCTTGTGGTTGCTGCGACTTTGCCGCCTCCAATAACGGCTTAACAATTTCCAACTGTCGCTCAGAGCCAATCACTAACTCTGCACTCAATAGAGCTGCACGCGCCTCATCCGAGAGCTGTTCCGTCTCCGTTACACCCAAACCAACCACATGAATCAACGGCTGGTTAGCCTCGGAATCACTAGACCTGTTCGATAATTGGCTAATCTCATTATCCACAACAATTAATACCACTCGCCCTTCAAACACCGCAGCAAAGCATTGCAAGTCGCAGCCGACACCGCACTGCCACCCATTCGCCCCAGCAGCGTAATACACTCAATTCCTAGTTGCTCATGCACATCCCAAAGCGCCTGTTTAGACTCCGCCGCGCCCACAAACCCCACGGGCATCCCAATAATTAATGCCGGTTTTGGCGCACCTTGCTCAATCATTTCCAACAAACGAAACAGCGCCGTCGGCGCATTACCAATAATCACCACGCTACCCGTCAGTTTCTCCTGCCAATAGTGCAGGGCGGCCATGGATCGCGTCTCGCCACTGTCTTTAGCGCGCGCAACCGTTCTGGGATCATTGAGATAGCACAGCGGTGGTTGCGCAATCATGCGCTTGGTCACGCCTTGTTTCACCATCTCCACATCACACAAAATCGGCGCATTCGCTGCCAGTGCCGCCAAACCACTTTCACAAGCATTGGCACTAAAACGCACTTGCTCAGCCACTTCAGGAATGCCGACGCTATGCACAATCCGCATGACCACTTGCTGTTGTTCACGGCTCAGTCCATCAAGATTAGTCAGCTCTCGGATCTGCCGGAAGCTTTCTTGTTCGATGCTCTGCGGAGAAATAATGTAGTCAAAAGGCATGTCGTGCTCATTCAGGGAGGTGGGCGTTGATTATAACGTAATGCGTGGTTAGCACTATCAGTGAGATTGAGGTGTATGGGGTTATTTGGATAACAAATCATTCCACTAAATTTACGGGTGAGTTGTCAGAAAAAAGCTCAACCTTGCTGCAACACAGACCCAACTAGCTCAGAAATACTATCGAATGTACTGCCTAGCACAGCCGCCGGTGGTCTCTCCAGCAACAGCACCGGAATTTGCAATTGTCTGACAGCGAGCAGCTTAGCAGGCAAGTTACCACCACTGTGTTTGCTAACAAGTACTTCAATTCGGTGCGATTCCAGCAACGCGATTTCATCATCTAACGCGAACGGCCCGATACCCTGAGTCCAGTCAACCCAGTCCGGCACTAAGTGCTGCGGAATAACCGCTGTACGATGCAGAAAACGCTGGTTTTCCTGACGATGCATAATCAGCGCAGCCAGCATGGATTCGGTCAATTGCCCCTGCGTTAAAAACACCGATGAATACGGGCGCAGCTGGCGTAATAATTGCCCCCAATCTGCGAAGGATTGCCAGTGATCATCAGGTGTTGGCAGCCAATCAGCGCGTCGAAATCGCCAATAATGCGTACCGGTTTGTTGTGAAACGCGCTCGGCAGTTTGCGTCATGGTCTGTGCAAAGGGGTGGGTCGCATTGATAATATCGGTGATGCCTTGTTCGCGCACAAACTGAGCCAGCCCGCCACGCTTGGAAAAGCCACCACTGACCACTTCACACGGCAAATCAGGCTGTCGCACAATGCCTGCGAGGCTGTAGATAACCGTCACGCCTTGCTCGTGCAGGGCGCGTGCAATGGCTTTGGCTTCGTGTGTGCCGCCGAGGAGTAAAATTTTCATGATAAATCTGAGTGATGTAGTACGTAAAAGCTTACCGTAAATTAAGCATGAGGCGCTTTAAATTTTTTAAAATGAGAAGTATGTTCATTATCAGTTACGCCATTCTCTGTACTGCTAAAATAATGTTGTTCCAGCCATTGCAAAGCCTCTAATGATGCAATACTCTACCCTAAAGTATGAAGAATTAATTATTCGTATTATTTTAAATATTAGGAGCTATAAAATGCATGGATTGAAACGCCTCATGGCAGTTAGTCTTGGACTATTTATTCTGAGTTTGACCTCTGTAGCCGTTGCGCACGATGGCACAGGTATTGCCGGTGGTTTCCTGAGTGGTTTCACTCACCCAATCGGTGGTTTAGATCACGTCACAGCAATGTTTGCCGTTGGTTTATGGGGCTTCTTTTTAGGTCGTCCGGCGATGTGGATTTTGCCTGTTGTATTCCCATTAGTCATGGCAGGCGGTGGCGTTTTAGGTCTGCTGGGTGTACCGGTTCCAATGATTGAGCCAGGTATTGCCGTTTCATCTATCGTGCTGGGTCTGTTGATTGCCTTGGCTGTTAAAGCACCGCTATGGGTTGCATCAATCATCGTTGGTGCGTTCGCTATTTTTCACGGTTACGCACACGGTGCGGAGCTACCATCAGCTGCAAATCCACTGGCATATAGCGTTGGTTTTGTGATCTCAACGGGTCTGCTGCACTTGGCTGGTATCGCGTTTGGTGAGCTGGGTCGCTTCTCTTGGGGCAAATATGTGGTACGTGCAGGCGGTGGTTTAATCGCGCTGGCAGGTGTTGGTTTTCTAACCGGCGCTATCTAATTCACGCCAGACAAAACCTCTGGAAAGTCGAGTGAGTCTGTCGGTTAATCGGCAGATCACTCTTCTTTCATCGGCACCATAAACAGTCGACCATGTAACACTCCCGGTTGACTGATCACGCCATCTGCAAACGCCTGTATATCAGGCGTTTTGCCTTTCAGTACAACACTCTCCAGACACCGATCATGATTTAGGTGTACATGCAGAGTGGACAAACTAATGTCATGATGCCCGTGGTGCCTATCCGTCAGGCGGCGCGCCAAATCCCGCTCGTGATGGTCATACACATAGCTCAGACAACCCACACTTTCACTATCTGGCTCGGTTTCTACACGTTCCTGATTGAGCTTTCCACGAATCAAATCGCGAATCGCCTCGGAGCGGTTTTTATACCCTTTTCGGGCGATAAACGACTCGAATTCTTCCGCTAACTCATCTTCCAATGAGACTGTAAATCGCTCCATCGTTATCTCTCCCCAGATTAATGGATCCAGCGTTACCGATCATGATTAAGCGGTGGTGACGTACTTTAGAATCTCCACCACCTGAGCAGGCGTCTTCGCCCATGCCATCGCAGCACTATCCACCTCCTTTAACGGGTGAATAATGTCCTCATCGTGCAGGGTGATGTAAGGCTTGCCCAAAGCGGCTAGTTGGCCTGCATCAAACGCAGCATTCCACTGCTTGTATTTATCACCAAAACGCACCACCGCGATATCGCACATCTCGATCAGATTTTTAGTGCGGATGGCATTCACTTTTGAAGATTGATGATCGCGCCAGAATGCATTGTCATTCTCCATAAGCAAATCACCCGCGGCATCGCTGGCTTCGTGATTAGTTACTGCAGACGTAAAGCTCACCGGTAAGCCAAGCTCTTTTGCGCCTTGCTCAATTTGCTCGCGCCAGTCGGTGTGGATTTCGCCGGAAAGGTAAACGGTCCAGCTGATTTGTTCGTTCATGATAACCTCTGAAATGTATGGGGTGGGGTACGCATAAGAAGCGCATTACCTTAATGCTGTGAATGCTAGCATATTGAGAGAAAAGAAGGGATTGCCTAATCGAGCTATAGCAGACTTTGTGTGGCTTTATCCTGCGCTAGTCCAACCCTTTCGCCGGCTCTATTGACTGCCCAAACCTCGATAGGGAAGTCCTGCTTCACTGTTTTCTTGGCAACTTCGAGAGCATTCGCGCAGATCACACTGGCCAAATCCACACCCTGCGACTGGCACAGGTTTAAAGCTTCGATGCTGGTATTGGCCTCGCGTATTTGCTGTTGTAATGACTCATCCGCACCGGCAGTTTTGGCGCTGTTGGCGAGGTAGTCAAAGTCAATTGATGACACCCGGCTGTGTAAATCCAAATGTCCCATGGCCAGCTTGCTTAACTTGCCAAACCCTCCACAAATGCTGAGTCGCTCCACCGGATGATGCCGTACATATTTCAGCACCGCACCAACAAAATCACCCATTTCAATCAGTGCCATTTCAGGCAATTGGTAGTGTGTAGCAATAAAGGTTTCGGAGCTATTACCGGTACACGCCGCAATATGCCCGAGGCCATTGGCGCGGGTGACGTCAATGCCTTGATGAATGGAGGCGATGTAAGCCGCACAGGAAAACGGGCGCACGATGCCGGTGGTGCCTAAAATGGAAATACCACCGATAATGCCTAAGCGCCCGTTCATGGTTTTGAGGGCGATTTTCTCGCCACCTTCCACGCCCACGGTGACTTCAAAACCACCGTCATAGTTAAAAAGCTCAGCCAATTCACGCAAATGCTCGCGGATCATTTTGCGTGGCACAGGGTTAATCGCGGGCTGACCAACAGGGATAACGATGCCGGCGCGAGTGGCGGTGCCGACGCCTTCACCCGCCTTGAAAACAACAGGAGCAGGCTTTGTGGTTGGTAACGTTGCTTGCTCGTGTTCAGTTAGTGGTAGCGCTGAATCATTCACTGTTTGAGCTAATGCATCTGGGAGGCTTTTTGATGTTTTTTTTCCGCGACTGCCAGCGACTTTGCCAGTGGGTAGATCTGCCTGAGCGAGTTGTAAGGCAGTTTCTCTATCCAGTAATTTGAGTTGAACATACACCCGTGCGCCATGTGTGGCGTCAGGATCATCACCGCCGTCTTTAATGGTTGAAGCGGTCGCGCTGTCGGCATCGCATTCGAGTCTGGTGATTGGCATGGAAACCAGCTTGCCTTTGGGGAGGGTGATTTCAACGGAGTCCAATTGCTCGCCTGCCAATAAATAGCGTGCTGCGGCGACTGTGCAGGCCGTGGCACAACTGCCGGTGGTTAAGCCGGTGCGTAGGGGGCGGGGTTGTTCGTCGGTTTCTGGCTTCATGGTGTGCGTGCTTTATCTAGTTTAATTTTCAATATGACGCTCTGTATCCATCGACTGATGTAGCACCCGAACAATCGTAATATAGCCACTTTCCTCAGGAGTATAATAGATCCGGTGAGAACCACTCGGATAGCTTCGCAAGTTTTCGACAATGATCGCTTCCGATTTACCATGCTGTGGGTTTTCGCTGAGGTGTTCAACCATGTTGATTATTTGCTGGTAATAGCGGTCCGCTTGCTCAACGCCCCAAGTGTCTAAGCCATAAAACCATATGTTCTCTAAATCGTCATCAGCTGCTCGCGTGAAATGATATTTCAACATGATGCTTATGAGATTCCTCTGGCTTCCAGTGCCTCCGCACGTTTCTTAGCAAAACGCTCGTGGTGTTGTTCGCCAGTAATGGTGCCACTATCCAGACCTTTTTGAATCTCATCTCTCAAGCGCTGTACTTTCATTTCATGCTCTTCCAGCATACGTAAGGCCGTGCGAACTACCTCACTGACCGAGGCGTAATTACCTGAGCTAACTTGGTTGCTAATGAACTCCTGAAAGTGTTCATTCAATGAAATAGAAGTATTTTTCATGAAAGTATCTCCTAGATGGATATGTAGCTAACAATACCAAAAATTGGTAATTATTGAAAATAACGCAGTAGAGGGGCTATCGGTATAGTTGTCAGTGCGTGTTCGTGGGGTGAACTTATGAAAAGGTAGCTCAGGAATCAAGATTTGCTTGGTGCTTTTTTAAAACTAGAAAAAAACAGGTAAATTAAAAGCTTAACAGTACGGATCACCTTCTCTTTTAGGGGAGTCACTTTTAAGGGTTCTTTTTCCATATCAAAACGCTCTGCTTGTTTAACGAATAGATCTGATTATGCTACCATTAAAATTAAGACATTTTGTTGGTTTTTATTTTTCGACTCATTATTTATGTTTGTTTAAGAAGGATTGGTATGTTGAAATATTTAGCAATATTTTTGGCGCTTCTACTCAGCCAATATGCAATGGACTATTTCATATTGAGCCATAAGTTACGGTGGTTCCCATTGATTAATACGCTGATAGGTTTGGTTATCATCTTCATAATTGAGAAACACTTACCCAAGAAACAAGGGCCAGACATAACCCCACCTAATAAAAAAGAAATGTGGGAAAAACACAATTAGTGCTGTTGATACTAAGAATACGCCCGCTGATAAACTCTAGGTGTCACCCTAAACTCCTTCCGAAACGCCCGCGCAAAATGACTAGCAGTCCCATAACCACAATGCTCACCCACCTGCCCAATCGGTACCTGATTTCGCAACTCAACCGCCGCTAATTCCATCCGCTGCTTCAACAAAAACTGATACGGCGACAAGCCCATACTTTGCTTAAACATATGCGAAAAGTGATAAGTACTCATGCAAGCCTCACCCGCCAACTGTTCCAGCTTAATATCCTGATCAATATTCGCCTGCATATAATCAATCACACGTGACTTAACTTTAGGCGACAAACCACCCCGAATTGCCTCAGCTTTAAACTCTCGGTATTGCGCCAGTAAATGCAGAATCAAATGCTGTTGCACATCTTGCAGGAGCAAACGATTACTCATATCCGTCGGATTAATATTCGCCAGTAAAAACTGCAAACCCGCCGTCAGCTGAGGATCTGACTCAAACGTCAGATCCGGCAAATGTAGAGAGCGAGGGTCAATATCCAACGCCGTCAGACCAAGATAATTCAAATGCGTGTCGGTAAAGTAAAAATGTACTAAACGCAGCGGTTGCCCCACCACCCAGTCTGAGGTGTGATCAGCCGGAAAGAAACACAACTTATTTGGGCCGCCCAAACAGTCCTTCATATCCGTGCGATAGGTGTCATGTCCACCTTCGATATATAGGCTCAGCGTGTGCAAATGCTTGTTATAAGTAATGACTCGATCAGCTTCATTTTGCCAGACCGCCAGTGACACATCGTTTTGAATATCAATGTAGTCCAGACACTCCGCTTTAGACTCAAGCATCGGCGTAGAGAGTAATCGCTTAGTCATGCTGAACCATCCCGATCCACGAAGTGCTGACGAGCGCTGCAGTTTGTAATAGCTCTGATGTTGATTGGCTGACTTAGTAATCTCATACTTTGAAAGTAATCTAATTTTTCAGGCACAACAATACTTCGACGAGGTGAGGTGTTAAAAAGCGCAAGAATTGGTTCTAAGTTGCAGTGAGTTAGTCGCTACAGTAGTCACTCATTCAACACTGGAATCGAAATGACCGCCTTTTTATACATCGTTACGGTACTCGTCTGGGGAACCTCCTGGCTTGCCATCACTTTCCAAAGCGGCCCCGTGGATAGCTTGATCTCCATATTCTATCGCTTTGCCTTGGCGAGTTTACTTTTGCTGCCGTTTTTATACCTGACAGGGCGTTTACAAAAAGCACGCCGCGCCGATCACCTGTGGTTCTTCCTGCAAGGCTGCTGCATGTTTTCATTCAACTTTATTTGCTTTTACCACTCCTCAAAATACATGGCGAGTGGACTGGTTTCTATCGTGTTCTCCGCGGCCATTTTCTACAACGCGATTAACAACAAACTCTTCTGGGGTGTCACGCCAAGCAAGTCCGTGTATGGGGCAGGAGTGTTGGGCATTAGCGGGCTGACCTTGCTGTTCTGGCAAGAGTTAATGCAAACCGAAGCATCGCATGAGTTACTACTAGGAATAGGCTTGGCAGCATTGGGCACATTCGGTTTTTCACTGGGGAATATGATCACCGTGCGCCACAAGAAACATGACATTAACCCGCTCACCAGCACCGCCTATGGCATGAGTTATGGCACCGCCGTCTTGCTCCTGATTATCTTTGTGACCCAAACGCCTGTGACGTGGGATGACCGACCGCTGTATGGGTTTAGCCTTGTTTACCTGTCCGTTTTCGCCTCGATTATTGGATTTACGGCTTATCTGTCGTTGGTGAATCGTATTGGCGCGAATCAGGCAGCGTATGCCACGGTGGTGTTTCCCGTCATTGCTTTGGCGTTGTCGTCGGTGTTTGAGGATTATACGTGGGGCGTAATGAATAGCTTGGGCTTGGTGCTGGTGTTGTTGGGGAATGCGGTGGCGATGAATTTGGTGAAGTTTCCCAAGAGAGCTACTGTTCCTGTGAAATTGTGATATGACTGGTGAAGGTATTCTATATTTACCGAGCATGTTAGTCGATTGGGTATCCCCGTTGTAAACTACGATCCGGCTGAATTAGATGATGAGTTGGATATTTGGAGCGTTGGTCAATGAGTAAATCACTAGGGCAGAAATACAACGGTTTATTAACCGCAATCTCCGACACGTTTAGTCAGGGACAAGCAAAAACGGTTTCTGCGATTAATGCGGGGTTGGTGACAACCTATTGGCAGATTGGCCAGCACATTGTTGAATTTGAACAACAAGGGCAAGCGAATGCTGAGTACGGCAAGCAGTTACTGAGTAATCTCAGTAAAGACCTCAAACTCAAGCATGGCAGAGGGTTTAGCTTGTCAAACCTCAAGCGATTCCGTCAGTTTTATCTGGCTAATCGAAATGGTGCGACAGTGTCGCACCAATTGAGTTGGTCGCATCATGTAGAGCTTTTGAAGATAGATAATGACACCGAACGTGCTTTTTATCTCAACCAAGCGATTGGGGCGAATTGGAGCGTCAGAGAGCTGAAGCGCCAAAAAGACACAGGGTTGTTCTTGCGGTTAGCGGCCAGTAAAAATAAAGAAGAAGTCATGGCTTTAGCACAACAAAACACCTTAGTGGAAAAGCCGAATGACATACAAAGAGACAGCTATGTATTTGAGTTTTTAAATCTACCCGAGCGCGAAGCTTACAGCGAACGAGATTTAGAAAGCGCTTTGTGTGAACACTTAGAGCATTTCCTGTTAGAGCTAGGGAAGGGGTTTACTTTTGTTGGTCGCCAATACCGAATCACGCTAAACAATACTCATTACAAAGTTGACCTCGTTTTCTATCACCGTATTCTGCGTTGCTTCGTGCTGATTGACTTAAAAATCAATGATGTGAAGCATCAGGATATTGGCCAAATGAATATGTACATGGGGTACTTCGCGGCTGAGGAAAATATTGAAGATGACAACCCGCCGATTGGCATTATTTTGAGTAAAGACAAGGACGAATTACTGGTCGAGTATGCAACCTACGGCATGGTGGAGTTGTATTTGAATGAGTGAGGGAAGCGGGAAAATTTGTCCTATACTTTAAGCAGTCACTAAACACTTATTCCGCCGTGAACGTGAAGGCTTCATGACGGTTTTTAGCGGTTCTTTTTAGTTAGGAGTGAATCAATGAAATTCCGTTTTCCTCACATGCTTTTACTCGCCAGCCTGTTGGGCAGCAGCGTGCCCAGTCATGCTACCACCGGCGCATACGCTGGTTTCTACATCCCCTACAAGCAGCTTCAGAGCGATTACACTTGCCTGAACCGTCAAACGATGGAGGCGATTTTCGGCATTCCATTAGCCAGTATCGTACATGGCGTATTTGCTGAAACCAGAACCTATCAGCAGTCGATGGTCGGGCCTGGCCGTTATGTCAATATCAATTTACTGGCCAATGAATCAACGACTATCGCGCCTGAACTAAACTTCGACCGATATCACGAGAATGGTGTTTATGATTACTCGTTCACGCTTGATCTGGTGGCGCTTAATACCGTTAATGGTGGCAGCGTAGCGGGACGCCAGAAGACGATAGATATCGCCAAGTTGTCTGTCATTTCCATCATAAAAACGGCAGAACTCACCCACAAGCCGGGCAAATTTCGGGTGTGGATTAAGTTTGAAAACCTGCCGGCAATGAGTGGTTTGGCAGGTTCAATGGTGCATTCAGGCGGTGCGGATTGGCCGACTTGGCCGTATACTTCCTCAAGCTCACTCTATCAAACCTATTTATCTGAAATGATACATGAAGACTGCTGAAGAACTCTGGAAAATACAACGCGGCAACCAGCTGGTATTGAAGATACTGGCTGAATCGCTGAATAAATCGGGTTATAAGTTTTTGTATGAGGACTCAACGAGTGATTTGCCGTATTTGCGCTCCAGACGCCTTATTATGAAGTAAGCAGGTAATGAACGTTATGAATTCTGCAAATGCGGGGCAGCTTGTCGTGGTTGCTTCGAGTGCCAATTTGACCTGTCTAAAATCAGCTAAATTTGCTATTAATAAGCCATAATTAACAACAGACAGGTTGCGAAAAATGGCGGAAACTCAGACAGCAAGATCAGATAGCGTTTCTGTAGGCTTAGCGCCTGACAACGGGGCAGTGCTGAAACACATGGATATGTACCAAGGCATTATCACCCGTATGGCGAGTAATAGTGCGTCGTGTAAGAAGTGGGGCATTCCGCTGATTAGTGCAATGCTCGGGTTTATCGTCAGTGACCAAATCGTGAGTGCCCAAAAAGAAGCCTTGGTGCTGTTGGCCTTGTTCCCGATTGGTATTTTTTATTTTCTGGACAGTTATTACCTCATGCTGGAAAACCGCTTTCGTGAAGGCTTTAATGACTCCGCCAAAGCCATTCGTAGCGGCACATTTAAACAAAGCAATCTCTTCAAAATGCACCCCAAAGGCTCTGAAGCGGGTTACTGGCTGAAAAGCCTGACCTCATTTGCGACGTGGCCGGTGTACCTCGGTTTATTGGCATTGCTGGTGTTCTGCTACAAAGTCGTTGCCTGATGAAGCCTAAAGCATTTTTGTCTTATCGGCATAACTTAGCCCCTGAAATTGCCGGCAAAGAAGCGCTGATTCAGGCGATTGAAGCGGATCAAACGTTGGACTTGGTGTTTGATAAGTCCGTAACGGAAATTGGCGATAGCGTCACTGCGTTCATGGAAGAGTTGATCGCGGCGCGCTGTGTGTTTGTGTTTATCTCAGAGGATTATTTTAAGTCCGCTTATACCTTGTTTGAGTTGATCGCTGTTCATCAACATGAAGAAGCAGCGCGCAAAGTGGTTCTGCCGGTGTGTCTGTCAGAGCAAATGATCAGTGTTTATGATTACACCGCGATTGAAAGTTATTGGAATACTCAGCCTTTAGAGGACGAGCAAGACCCGCGGAAAGTGCAGGACGTACTGGCGACTTTGCTGCGCACCTCCGGTCGAACCGGTGGCCGCACTCTGACTAGCGCCGAGATGCTGGCAATGATTCGTGATGCATGGGAAGCCATCGTTTTTCCGTATCTGAATACGCTACGAGATAGCGATGCCGCCTACGATGTGACAGTGTTAATCCAGAAGGTCGTCGAAGACTATGCTCAGCACGCAGCAACGGAGTGTGAGAAAACCACGGCACATCATCACAATCTAATCGCTGAGGAGATTGGATTCCTGTTAGAAGACCACCCTGTGATTAAAGCCGAGCTGATGAAAGTGTCTCGTCCGCTAAGACGTGCGGGTAGTTTAGATAATGTTGAGTTTGCCAAGCGTTTACTGAGTGACTCCGGCGAAGCGGCGAGAACGCTAGGTGACTTAACCAATGCTGCAAGGCAGATTAGAGAAACATTAGGTAAAGACAGCGCAGACTGGCGACGTGTGTTTAAGGATATCCAGCAGCTGTGTGGTTGTTTGCTATTGAACACCATCGACCCGGTTTGGTGGTTTAATCAGGAGCTGGAACTGCGTCGTCAGGCAGCGCACTGTGTCACTGGCAGTGGTTATCAGTTGGATCATGCTTCCTTTGTTGAAGTCGTGGTGTCGAAAGAGTTGTTGTCCCGTGGTGAAATGAGTAGCCCAAGCTTTGCGCATGACCCAAAAGGTACCGGCGGGGTGGTTCCCAGTGGTGGAGTGGCTGACTATGATTACAACAATATGATGATGTTTGACGCGGTGAATGTAGATGCAGTTGCACACAGTTTGTTGGGTGATATTCATCAAGACTTGCTCCGCTCCACCCAAGTGCCTAAGGATGTGGATCAGCTGATAAGGGAAGTAAAAGACCGAGCTGTAGCGATAAAAAATGCCTCATACCAGCGTCCGGTTTATTACATTGTCAGCCACGACTACCTGCAACAAATACGAGCACAACCGTGGTTTAGCGAGTTTGAAACGTTACTCAAAGGCAGTTTGCAGTTTATCTGCTGTAGCCAACAAACCCTGTCGGATAACGGAAGCGCAACCAAAGAAAGCCAAACGGAGTTACTCTCTGCGGTCGGCCTCTTACTGGATTTAAACAAGGACTAACATGCTCACACTCAACGACTTTCTGGCCGATGGCCTGACACAACAAAACGCCGATAAAAGCCTCAACCATATCTTTAACAAAGAAGATTGCTACGCGTTGTGGTCAGCCTATGCCGCCGGTAGACCCTTACTTGTTCGTGGTAAACCCGGCACCGGAAAAAGCCAGTTAGCCAAAGCCATAGCCGAGCGTTTGGGCTGGTCGTTTGTGAGTGAAGTGGTACGCGGCAGTACCGAGTTAAGCGATTTGCACTGGAATTTCGACGCCATCGGACGCTTAGGCGAGGCGCAAGTGCAGCGTGTGGAAGCGCCAACGTCTGGTGAGCAAGCAGCAAAATCGGAAGAAGTCCCTGATGCTGTTAAAGAGGGTGTGCTTAAAGCACAAGACCCGCTAGACCCGCTCAATTTTCTCTCCCCCGGTGCCTTCTGGTGGGCCTACAATTGGGAAACCGCAGAAGCCCAATACACCCGCTGTAAAAACAACCTACGCCCAAAGCCCGAAAAGTCTGCCAAGCATAATGCCGGTGTCGTCCTGTTGATTGATGAGATCGATAAAGCCGAACCTGACTTACCAAATGGCTTATTAGAAACACTGGGTAACTACCAGTTTAGTGTGCCGTATATCGGGCAGGATGACGGTCAGAATAACGAGGCTCAGGGCGTTATCAACCCGATTGACGGCACTCCAAAAAATCTCCTTATCATTATTACCACCAATGAAGAACGCGAACTGCCCACGGCCTTTGTAAGGCGTTGTTTTGTGCATACCCTGAAAATGCAGGACTCGGTGGACTGGCTGGTGGAGCGCGGCGAGTTGCATTTTGGTGGAAGCATTGATCAGCCGGTTTATGAGCAAGCAGCGAACCAATTACTGGAAGATCGAAACGCGGCATTACATGGCCGTTACCCACCGGGGCTGGCGGAGTATATTGACTTATTGCGCGCCTTATCCAGTGTGGACAAGTCTGAACAAGCGGGTTTGCTGTCGCAGATTTCGGAGTACGCGCTTAAAAAGGAAGTGACGGCTTAAATGGCTTGGGGACGCTTAGCCTTAATTGAAGCCGCCAAGCTGAATGCGCAGACGCTGGCCGAAGTTGCTGAGGTGTTTGAGTACGAAAAGCAAGCACGCAAGGTGGAGTCAAAGCCCGAGGGTGAAGCAACGGCGCAGCGCTTGAGTGATGAGCCACTCAAGACACCCACGCCAGCACAACGCAAGCGCAGCAGCGGTCGTTTTGTGCGCATTACCAAAATAGAACCTTTGGAGCAGGACGCAGAGCAACGTCACGACTATCTCTATGACCCGCAGCAGCAACTCAAAGCTAACGACGAAACACGTGGAACTTACCAGTTTGATGCGCCACGCCCACTGTTAACCAGCGCGCAGCTGATTCCGTTTTTGCACAATAGCTTGGGCTTAGCACACCCCGGCAAAAAAATAGACCAACGTGTTTTAAACCGGCTGGTATCGAAGGGACAGCCAATCCAGAAGCTACCTTTTAAGCCGGTACAGCGATGGTCGCAGCAGCTACAAATTTTAGTGGATACGGGGGGGCATTTACGCCCTTATCGGAGTGACTTTGAGCAAATCATCACCCTATTGAAACAGGTTTTAGGCAGTCAAAATGTCACCGCCTTACGTTTGCGCGAGCCGATGCAACGTCAGCAAAAAGCCCTGTGTATTGAGTGGCCGACACAACAGGGTAAAGACTGGCACCACTGGCAGTTACCCGCGGCGGATGTACCGATATTGATTCTCAGTGACTTTGGTGTGATGGAGCGAACGGGCAATGACAGTGATCTGTGGTGGCAGATTGCCAAGGACTTATACGCGCACCCCGCGCCAGTGATTAGCCTGAGTCCGGTAGTCTCCTCGCCATTGAGCCGAGCGGCTTGTCAGCGTTTGTCGATGAGTCCCTTGTCGGATGCGGGGAGTTTGCCACGCCATGCCTTGAAAGGTTTTGAGCACAAAGGTTTGAGCAAGGAAGATCTTCAGTCGATTCTGATTTTGTTATCGCCACTCCCAATTATTGACGCCGGATTGTTGCGCAAACTGCGGGATGAGTTTAAGTGGGGCAGTAGCGCGGTTGAGGCACAGCTATGGAATCACCCGGACATGCAGGTGGGGTCTTTGGGGATTCGCATGAAACCGTCCTTAGCCAAAGACTACGCCAAACGGTTCCGGCGTGAGGTCTCACAACAGGATGCTGAGACACTTTGGGGAGTCGTTGAGAAGCACCACCAGCACGCGCACCAAGGCTTAAAACAGCTTGAGCAAATCGGTCAGTGCGTGGCCAGTGAGTCGGATAATCAACACGCCAGAAGCTATCTAAAACAACTCAGTGCCAGCACCGCGCAAAGTGCTAAGGGCAGCGCGCAGCACAATGCCTTGGTCATGCAGTGCAAAACATTTTTAGCCTCACAACCGGATGATATCTGGAATGGCGCATTGAATGATGTGTTTTATGACCTCTGCGCAATGGCCTATGAATCCGAGATTAAAGCGGGCGAACTGCCGCCGATGTTGGGTGAACACTTCCGACCGGAGCGCTTGAAATGGTTATTGGATGATAAGGAGCGGCAGGAATACGTGAGCTGGAGCGTTCGGCAATTGGGTGTGTCGGGTGAGATTTGTTTTGAACAGGTCAGCACCGCGACGGAAATTGCCTCGCCCGTGTATCGCTTTGAGGCGCTTAAGAAAATCCCACCCACGCTACACATGCGAGACGGCACGGTACGTTCGGTACAAGATGGTTTGGTGTGTCAAGCGGATGAGTTGGGCAGTGTGGAAGTGCGCACCGAACACGAAGTGATGCATTTTGATGTGATGCAAAAGCCGGACTGGGCAGAAGCTATTGGGCGGGATCGTTATGGGCTTTATGCGGATATTGAGATTGCGCCGGGTTGCTTGCAACGCTTTCGCTGGATACCCGCCGGAATCTTTATGATGGGTTCACCAGAGTCAGAAGTTGATAGATATGAAGATGAAACATACCATCAGGTGACATTAACCGAAGGCTTTTGGCTGGCAGACACCACCGTTACTCAGTCGCAATGGCAAGCGGTCACAGGAAAAGATCCAAGCAAGTTCAAAGGTGAAAACCGTCCCGTAGAAACCGTCAGTTGGGATGATGCGCATGGCTTTATCCAAACCATTAATTCACATTTGCCACATCTTGAGTTTGGCTTACCGACTGAGGCCCAGTGGGAATATGCTTGTCGCGCAGGAACAACGACCCCCTTTTCATTCGGTAAAAATATTACACCTGATCAAGTAAATTATGATGGCAACCGTCCTTACGCGAGTGCTGAAAAAGGTGAGCTTCGAAAGGAAACTGTTCCAGTTAAATCATTACCTACAAACCCGTGGGGCTTATACGAGATGCACGGAAATGTATGGGAATGGTGCCAGGATATCTGGCAGGATGGCTTAAGAACCAGTGCGGTGGTTGATCCGGCCAGCGAAGCAGGTCAGGCAGAGGGAGGCGCTCTACGCGTGCTTCGCGGCGGCGCTTGGAACTACGACGGCGGGAGCGTGCGTTCCGCTTGCCGTAACCACAGCGCGCCGGACGGCCGTAGCGACATCCTCGGCTTTCGTCTTTTTTTGGTCAACCCGCGCGGCAGCGCCGCAATACCGGAGGCTGGCAGGCAAGCCTCCGCTATTTTGAATAGTGTTGAGCAGATTAGACTTAGTCCAGAAGAGGTTAACGAGCTTTATAAGAAAGCCAATCAAGCGGAAAAAGATGGTGACTATGATCTTGCAATAGATACTTTTGGAAGAATATTTCCATTCATTGGGCAGGTTATGAAGCCGGTCATCTTGGGGAGGTTGGGATTAGTTTGTAAGGCTAAGGGAGATAACGAAAAAGCACTACATTTGCTCAAGATGTATCTATTGAGAGCAGGAAGCATGTATATTGATTTAACACGAGAAGCTGCAAGCACAATTGCAACGATATACGAGGAGCTGCATCAATATGAGGAGGCGTTAGGTTACCGGAACAAGGCTTTAGAAGTAGTACGAAGTATGGGCGATGAGGTTAAGTTGACAGAAAGCTTAAAGAGTCTTGCAAACACTTATGAGCTTCTGGGGGATTATGAGAATGCGAAATTTTACTACGAGAAATCACTCGAGACCGCTAATAAATAAAGGGTAGTACTGGCATCAGACGTACTCTCAATGATGAGAAGTAAGAGTAAATAAGGTAAGGTACACAGTAAGTGCATCCACCGGAGAACTACTATGGAATGGGCAGAAGTAATCAACAACCCACTCTTACAAAACTTACCTTTCAAAATCGAGTTAAATAAATGGGGTAAGATTTTAATGAGTCCAGCCAGTAACAACCACGGACGTTGGCAGTTTAAAGTCGGCAAGTTGCTGGATGAAAAGAAAGGCTCTGGTGAAGTCATCACAGAGTGCTCGATCAACACGCCTGAAGGGGTAAAAGTAGCGGATGTCGCATGGGTATCCGATGAATTTATTGAACAACACGGCTTTGATACGCCTTACCACTCCGCACCGGAAATATGCGTTGAAATTGTCAGCCCGTCAAACTCAGCGGCTGAAATGTATGAAAAAATTGCTTTATACCTCGCCCAAGGCGCTAAAGAAGTTTGGCTGTGTGATCAGGATGGCAAAATTTCGTATTTCTCAGCGGATGGCAAAATAGCATCATCAGAGCAAGTTTAAGTCATGAACAATCCCCCAATCTTCCCCTACCCCTGGGCAACCGACTGGGGCGAAGACCAATACGGCCTATGGATGGGCTTAAACCATAAAGGCGTACACTGTGTTTTCCGTTGGGTAGACCCTGGTACCTTTATGATGGGTTCACCGGAAGATGAAGACGGACGGATTGATTGGGAGGATCACCACCAAGTCACGCTTACCCAAGGTTTTTGGGCGGCTGAAACCACCGTCACCCAAGCACTTTGGCAATCCGTGATGGATGACAACCCCAGTCACTTCAAAGGCGATGACCGTCCGGTTGAACAAGTCAGTTGGGAAGACTGTCAGCAATTTATTCAAAAGCTTAACACCTTTCATCCCGAGCTAGCAGTGCGTTTACCGTGGGAAGCCGAGTGGGAATATGCCTGTCGGGCGGGAACAGACACCCCTTTTAATTTTGGCAAAGAGCTAACAATCGCGCAGGTGAACTATCGTGGGGTTTGGAATCTCGAGCTTGGCGAAGACCGTGAAAAGTGGGGTGAAGAAGCAAGTACTCAATGGGATAAAAAAGCCAAGCAAGAAACGACTGATGTTAAAAGCTACCCCTGTAATGAATGGGGTTTGTATGAAATGCACGGCAATGTATGGGAGTGGTGTCAGGATCATTGGCAGGAAAAGCTTGGCGCGGATGCAGTCATTAACCCACAGAATGAATTAACAGACACAGACACAGACACAGACACAGACACAGACACAGACACAGAGCAGGAGCAGGGCGCTACTCGCGTGGTTCGCGGCGGCTCCTGGGACGGCTACGGCAGGGACGTGCGTTCCGCTTACCGTGACCGCCTCTCGCCGGTTAGCCGTAGCGGCGACCTCGGCTTTCGTCTTTTTTTGGTCAACCCGCGCGGCAGCGCAGGCGGCGGAGCCGCAATACCGTAGGCTGGCAGGCCAGCCACCAGACCAGAGACCGGCGAAGCGGAGCCGCCGGGATAGGGCTGGGGGATGGACTGCCGCGATAAGGAGGGCTTAGGGTATTATACAATATTGAAGTTGCACTTCAGATTTGCAAGGTTGGTGGTTTCGTGTAATATTGAAGTACAACTTCAGATTTGTAAGAAAACATGATTATTCCTCGCCAACTCCAACCTGTCCTATTGTCTCGAGCCACCCAGTATCCGGTGGTGACGGTAACCGGCCCAAGGCAGTCTGGTAAAACGACGTTGTGTCAGCAGACATTTCCGGATAAGCCCTACACCAATCTTGAGCGACCCGACTTGCGGGATTTTGCGCGAACCGACCCACGTGCGTTTCTGGCACAATTTGATGACCGTGGCGCGATTATCGATGAGATTCAGCGAGTACCAGAACTGCTGTCTTGGATTCAGGTGGAGGTGGATGAAAAGAAGCAAATGGGGCAGTTTATTCTCACAGGTAGTCACCAGTTTGATTTATCACGTGAGATTTCTCAGTCCTTAGCAGGCAGGACGGCGCTCCTCAAGTTACTGCCTTTATCCATTAGTGAGCTAAACGGCGTGAGCGAGTATGAGGCTTTATCAACGGATGAGCTGATTCATCGGGGTGGTTATCCCCGAATCTACGAGCAGCAATTAGACCCCGCGATGGTCTTGGGGGATTATTTTGAAACTTATGTGCAGCGTGATTTACGCGAGTTAATCCAGCTTAAAAATATTCAACTCTTCGAAAAGTTTGTACGTTTAGCCGCAGGCCGTACCGGGCAGGTGGTGAATATGCAAAGCATGGCGAATGATGTCGGGGTATCCAGTCACACGATTAATGATTGGGTGTCTTTGCTTGAGGCCTCGTTTATTACATTCCGCTTGCCACCGTGGTTTGCCAATATCGGAAAACGCCTGACGAAGTCCCCTAAGTTGTATTTTTATGATGTGGGACTTGCCGCGTGGTTGATGGGCATTACCCGCGAAGAGCATCTTGCTGTACACCCGTTACGGGGGCATTTGTTTGAAAACCTTGTGGTATTGGAGCTGTTAAAAGGCGTTCATAATCACGGTGATAAACCGAATATGTTTTTCTATCGCGATTCCGTAAAGAATGAAGTGGGTATCCTACTGGAAGCAGGAGACGGTTTGAGTCTGCTGGAAGTTAAATCAGCGCAAACCGTGGCCAGTGATGCCATGCAACCCACCCGCAAAATTGCCGATATTCTGGGTGAGCGCGTGAAAAACATGAGTTTGGTTTATGGCGGGAAGGAGTATCAAAAACGCACCGATTTTGATGTCATTCCCTATCGAAATATCGGTCAATGGATGCTGAATAATAGTTGACGGAGGCTCGCTAAAACCGATGTCTACCTTACTTCCACAAATCCACATCCTTCCCCGTCTCACGAATTACATCCGCCCGATGCGTAATATAACGCTGAAAACTGGGTTGTGTTTTATAGCCTTCGCTCAGCACATAATCAAAGACCGATTGCGTATGAAACGACTTAAACATCGCCTCGATGCGAATCACTTCCTCACCTTGTTTATCGAATAATACAATCGATGGGGCGTAGTTAATGCCGAGCTTTTCTGCCCATTTTTTTGCAGTAGTTTGTTCACCTTGTGGGGTGGTGATGGCGGTGTCCGACCACATATCCAACTGCACATTCCGGAATTGTTCGATGATGGCTTTGGTGTCTGCATCGGTCAGAACATTGTTGTGTAGCACGTCACAGTTTGGACAGCTGGTTTGCTCAAAAAATATAGCCAGTGGTTTGTCATAACCTGTTTCTGGAAGGTCTAGATCAATTGGTTTGTCTTTTGCTACGGCCTCAAAAAATGCCTGTTTATTAAGTTCCTCGTTGGCACTTTCGACGCGATTCTCAGCGATATAGGCAGCGTAACTCTGTTTGGTTTCATGCTTGCCAGTGACGTAGTCTAAGGCGCGTTTGAACTCCGGAGGTTGAAGATAACCGTTTAATCGCAGTGCGAGTTTGCCCGCTTCGTTAAAGAACAAAATGGTCGGTGTGTATTGCACTCGCAAGGCTGCGGAGAATTCGCTTTCGGTGTAGGTTTTACCGCCTACGCTGACCAATTCACGCGCACCCCACATGTTGATTGAGATCACATCCAGCTTGTCTTTCATCTGCTGTTGAATGTCGTGTTGAGACAAGTTTCGTTCAACCAGCAGGTTGCAATAAGGGCAGTTGTCCTGATGGAAAATAATGGCTAAGCGTTTACCTTCCTCGGCAGCTTCGGCCACATCGTCTTTAAATTCTAAGAAGCTATCTTTAAACCAGTCCGGATATTCGGTGGGCTTTGCGCCGAGGTATTGACCCATTTTAGGTTTCTCTGGAATCAGCTTAGCCAGGTCAAAGCCTTCGCTTTTCACAGCAGGTTCAAGGTAGGCGTTGTAAACGTCCTTTTGTTCTGGTGAGTGCAGTCGCAGTGCGGCGATACCGAAATCTTTGTGCCATTGCCAGCTGAGTGTTTTGGCATTCTCTGGAACGGTTGTGGTCAGCTGAATCACGGAGTCGCGGGCTTTGTCCGGTGTGCCTTCCGGGATATTGGTGTCAGTAACGGTGAGTGTCAGTGGTTTGCCATCTGCCAGCAGCTGTGTGCCAGACAGAAAGGTCTCGGTAAACGCGTCGAATCGTTTGCTCAGATCGTCCGCTGACAGTTTGCGTAGCACGGTGTATTGGGCAGCTTTGGCAAATTCAGATGGATCATGATCGGGGCCAATGCCTGCAATGATGGCTTCTATATTGCCGGTGAGCTCAATGTCTAGTGTGCCAGTGTCACTAAACTGGAGGATCGCAACGGTAGGGCGGGATTCATGTGCGCTAAGTGGTGTGATCAATAACAGCAGTGCCGTCAGCCACAAAAAATACAAGCTTTGTTGCAGGATAGTTCGTTGTAAGCGCATACTCTTCTCCAATATTTCGTCCCCAATTGAGGTGATTTTACGTGTTGTTGTCTTATCTGCAAAAAGCCCCGCTGGTTCTGCTGAGTATTATTATGGCACAGGCGGTGTCAGCGCATGAGTTTTGGTTGGAACCGTTGGATTTTGAAGTGGAGTCAGGCAGTAAAATCAGTGCTCATATTAAAGTCGGTCAGATGTTAGATGGCGATACCTTCTCTTACTACCCAACGAATTTTGAACGGTTTGATGTGACGGTTGGGGAAACGACCTCGCCTGTCAAAGGACGATTCGCACAGTCTCCGGCCTTCGAACAAGTCGCTGATCAATCCGGTCTGCATATCTTGGCTTATCAATCCAAGCCATCCCGATTACGCTATGACAAGCGTGAAACCTTTGAGAGTTTTCTAAAAAATGAAGGTATCGAGTGGGTGTTGGAAGCGCACAAAAAACGTGGCTTACCGGAGTTGGATTTTACTGAGTTTTATCAGCGTTATGCTAAGTCACTGATTAAAGTCGGTGATGGTGCAGGTATCGACAGGGCATTGGGATTGCCGATTGAGTGGGTGGTCGAAACTAATCCTTACACCACTGAAAATTTAGAGGCGGTGACGGCGCAATTGCTCTATCAAGATCAGCCGTTTGCCGGTTCGCATGTGGTGGTTTTTAATAAGTTTGACGGAGAAGTGACGCGTCAGACGTTTACTACGGATGATGCAGGGCGCGTGGTGGTTCCGGTTGCTAAGGGTGGTCTTTTCTTAGTGAATGCGGTGCATATGATTGAGCCGGCCAAGGAGCAGACGGGTGGTAGAGAGGCGGAGTGGATGAGTTTGTGGGCGTCAACGACTTATGAAATAGCGGTCAAGTGATAGTCTCTTGTTTGACTTTATTTTTTGACGTCATATACTGACTTTAGTAATGAGGTTAAGTCATGAGTGCAGCACAGACAAGCATACAAGAGACAGCAGCGAAATTTAAAACCACGCTTTATTTAACGGAAGAGAATAAGAAGCGGCTGGACTTGCTCAATGCAAAAAACAGAACGCGCCTGATCAATCAGGCAATTGCTGAAAAGTTGGAAGCGATTGAGCGTCAGTTGCTTAAGGAAAAATTGCTGAGTGCTCTGGATGCTCCTGTCAGCCACCCGTCTAATGGTGTTTCCACCGAGGATGCACTGCATGAAATCAGGCAGCGTGAAACAGAACAATTGCTTACGGGAAGTAAGTCGGAATGATTGTTGTTGACTCGAATGTATTCGCAAAGTTGTTTATCGATGAGGCGGACTCACAGCAAGCCAAGGATTTCTTTAGGTACTGTGTGAGTCAGGAAGTTCCGCTGCTTGCACCGTCCTTATTTACTTATGAAATTCTACAAATAGCCACCTATTACCGTTATTCGATACAAGACGCGCTGGCGATGGTTGAGGATTACAAGGCCTTTAATCTGACTCTGGTCGAACTCAAGTCTGAAGAGTGGGAATTGGTAGAAAACATGGTTCAGACGGGTCATCAGAATAGTGGTTATCCTTCGCTTTATGATAGTTGCTACCATGCCTTGGCGATTAATAATGACTGTATGTTTCTGACCGCTGATAGAAGGCACGCGGTAAAAACAGAGTCATTTGGTCATCTGCAGTTGCTAAATGATTGGCAAACCCCTGAGCTATAAAGCATACGCCAGACAGTAATTCCTTCAGGAATGTCGACAACACCCCGCGGACTCTCTATAGTCGCGCCCTTAGCTTACCTCTTCTTTTGGATATTCCCTTGATTACTACCGCCAATATCACCATGCAGTTTGGCTCTGTGCCGCTGTTCGAAAACATTTCTGCCAAGTTTGACCACGGTAACCGTTACGGTTTAATCGGGGCGAATGGCTGCGGTAAATCTACCTTCATGAAGATTTTAAGCGGTGAGCTGGCTCCGACTTCTGGCAATGTCTCGATTGATCCAAACGCTAAAGTCGGCACACTGAGTCAGGATCAGTTTGCGTTTGAAGCTTACAGCGTGGTCGATGCGGTGATTATGGGCGACACCAAGCTGTGGGAAATCAAGCAGGAGCGTGAGCGCATTTATGGCCTGCCTGAGATGAGTGAAGAGGACGGCATGAAAGTGGCCAATCTCGAAGTTGAGTTTGCCGAAATGGATGGTTACAGCGCGGAAAGTCGCGCCGGTGATATTCTGATTGAAGCGGGGATTGATGAGTCACTGCATTTTGGCTCGATGACGGAAGTGGCGCCGGGTTACAAAATCCGTGTTTTATTGGCGCAGGCTTTGTTTGCTAATCCGGATATTTTGCTGCTGGATGAACCGACCAACAACCTCGATCTTCATACCATCGAATGGCTTTCTACCGTACTGAACCAGCGCAAATGCCTGATGATTATTATCTCGCATGATCGCCATTTTCTGAACTCAGTCTGCACGCATATGGCGGATATCGATTACGGTGAGTTGCGTATTTATCCTGGTAATTACGATTACTTTGTTGAAGCATCAACGCTGATTCGTGAGCAATTGTTGGGTGAAAACGCCAAGAAGAGTGCCGAGATCGATGAGCTGCAAGCCTTTGTAAATCGCTTCTCTGCCAACGCTTCAAAAGCGAAACAAGCTAGTAGTCTAAAAATTTAGCTCTGATGGATATCTAATGTAAACTCTTAAACATCAGATTAAGATCATGGTAAACCGGA
>NZ_QGKM01000047.1 GCF_003172875.1 Leucothrix pacifica
TTCTAAGGTAATCGAAGGCGTACCATTTAAAGATGGAATCGAGGTAACTGAGAAAAACCGGGACGCGGCGTAGAATTCTTCTCAGACACTACTCTTGACCATAGCTCGGTGTATACAAAATTGCATTACCCACCAGATTCTGTAGCACCCGATCCAGCCGTGCAACATCGGCAAATACATTGGTCGTTTCATCGTCCATTTCAACCGCCAGATGCACGCCTTTATTATTCGCCAAACCACTCAATGAGGCATACATATCGCTCAATAAATCAGAGATACTAATCAGCTCAGGATTCACGGCGACTTGCCCGTGCTCCAGTCGTGCCAGTTCAAAAACCTCATCAATCATACCGGTGAGTTTATGGTTAGTGAACAGTGCTTTTTCTAAGAAATCATTACGGTCTGCTTCAGAGAGTTCATCGCCTCTTAGTTGCAGTGTTTCAAGATAAGCACGCATTCCTGCTAGTGGTGTGCGTAGGTCGTGGGAGACATGTGCCAAAAACTCCCGACGCATTTTGTCGTGTTTTTTCAAATAAGAAATCTGATCAACAATTTTAGTGCCCATGCGATAGAACGAGCCCCGCAAGGCCTGCAGCTCGTCATTACTTTTTGAATTGGGGTCGGGTAGTGGGTCAGAGCTGGTGAGTAATTGTTGAAAACCGGATTGCTCAAAGGCAGCGACTTCCTTATTCAATCGCACTAGAGGCCGCGTCAGTTGGTAAAACAGTAATAGGGTAGTGACCAGTAAAAATGCCAGTGCCGCAGCAATAATACTAAGGCTAATCCACCACGTTTTATTGGCATTAATCAAGCTGGCGGCATCGTCATATACTTCGCCCTGAATAATGATGTAGAGGTAAGCCAACAGCTCGCCGTTTTTATCCATAATCGGTGCAGCGGAGAAGGCTTTTTGTTTGTTCGAGCGCGGGTCATCGCCTAGCGTCAGGCGGAATTCTTTATTGTTTAAGAAGGATTTTACAGGCGCTAAATCGATATCGTGGTTGATGATTTTTTCATGAGGCGCTTTGTATTCCAGTACTTTTCCTTCGGTACTGACCACATATAACTCGGTGCCAGGATCAAGGTGCATGACTTTGTTAAACGCTTCTTTAACGTTCTCACGGTTCAACTCATCACCGGGGTAAAGCTCGATGTCATCCACCAGATATTGTGCGAGGTTCAGATGCAGTTTCTGCGCGGTTTCTTGCTGTAGTTGTTGTGTAGCATTGTCATAAACTGAAAATAAAACCGCTCCCAGAATCAGGAAAACAGTCAGCAGAATTAAGGCGAGTCGACGGTATAAGCCTTTAATCATGACTTGTCTGCCTGATCCGGATTAACGAATTTATAACCGACGCCCCACACGGTTTGTATAAAGTCACTGAGGCCATCGCTGCGTTTGAGCTTATTGCGTAGTCGGTTGATATGGGTGTTGATGGTGTGCTCATAACCGTCATGGCTATAGCCCCAAATGGCATCTAATAACTGTGATCGGGAGTACACGCGGCCGTGGTTTTGTGCCAGATAAAACAGCAGGTCAAATTCACGGGCGGTGAGCTCTATTTCGCGACCGTCTAATGAGGCCACGCGACTGCCGGAGTCCAGTGATAACTCGGCAATAATGAGTTGCTCGGATTCGGTTTTTTCAGGCTCAGCCGTGGGGGCAGCGAGTTGTGAGCGGCGCAATAAGGCTTTTACCCGTGCGGTACATTCGCGCATGCTAAACGGTTTGGTCAGGTAATCATCCGCGCCTAGTTCTAATCCAATCACGCGATCGGCTTCGCCATCCAGCGAGGTCAACATCAGGATGGGTACGGCTGGATTCTTTTGACGTAAAGCCTTACAGATATCCAATCCGTTGCAATTCGGCAGCATAATATCCAGCAGAACCAAGTCGTAATCGTGTTGCATCAGGTTCTGCCGCGCTTCTTCGCCATCGGCAAAGTGCGTGATCTGATAGCCCTGAGCTTTCATGTGGAATGTCAACATCTCTGCGATGGATGCGTCATCTTCAACAATTACGATATGGTTCATAAGATAATCCTGAGTTAATCAGACCGCTTAGTCGATCCGCTTGATGGTTACTTTGGCTGCATTATACCCTTCACCCTGATCAGCCGAGCTAGTGCTCGCTGCTTCTGCTTCGCTCAGGAGTGCGCCATTATTACCACCATGGTTAGTGCGAGCTAAATTCTAAAGATCGGAAATCACAGAAGTTTCTCAAAATTATAAACATTTCATAAACTTGTGATTTTTCATTTCGCGATAGTTTTTCAACAGAAAGTTTATAAAAAGTTTAAGAATCAAAATCACATGCTCAGTAAAGTTTCAACATCGATACAAAATGATGACTCCACTGACCGGAGTAAGGAAATAGACATGATTAACCTTGATGACTTATTAATTCGTAGCGCGCAAAGAGACCAGGCTGCATTTAAGACGTTATATAATGCAACCTCGCCAAAGCTGTTTGGTGTGTTGGTGGGAATGATGAGAAATGAGTCTCTGGCTGAAGAGGTATTGCAGGATTCTTACCTGAAGATTTGGGAAAAAGCTGAAAAATACCAATCCAGCAAAAGTGGTGCCATGACATGGATGCGTACCATTGCTACTAACACCGCTCGCGATAAACTACGGGCACTTAAGGTGCGTCATTATCAGGATGAATGTGGTGATTACATTGAGAATATCGAAGGCTCTGAGGCATCACTGGATAATCGGTTGAGTATTGATAATGAGTTGTCACGTGTGTCAAAGGCGCTGAAAAAGCTTAAAGCGCCACATCGTGAGTGCCTGATCCTTTCTTATTATCACGGTTATTCACATGCGGAGTTGGCGAAGAAGCTGAATTTACCGTTGGGTACGATTAAGACGTGGATTCGTTTAGGCCGAGAAGAGTTGATTGCTGCGGCATAAATTTTGGTAATACTCGTTGTTGAGAAGCAAGGTTTTGCTGATAAATTCCAGCGTGTCGGTTATGATGAAACTTCGTACCAAACCGAAATGAAGAGGAATCTGTATGCTTTCAGCTGAACAATTCGAAGAGATCAAACTGTTAAACCAATTTAATCTTGAATCGACTGCGATTGGTATAAAGGTACACACTGGCGAAGCGTCTGATGACACAGTGTCAGCGGCAGCCCGACTGTTTGAGAAAGGCCTGACGGATCATGTTGATGGTGGTTATTTAACATCACGCGGTATTGAAGCTGCTGAACACGCACAGAGTTTAGTGCGTATTCTGGGCTAATACACTGGGCTGCAATAGCCTGATTTGACTGACACTGAGCGCAGAGTAGCCAAGCCTCTCTGCGTCAGATAAGCATTTTCCAGACTCTGCTGAGTTCTGATATTCCTGCCTGTTATTGTTAGCCTTCCCAACACCAACGAATTATTGAGTATTGTGTTTAAGTAGCTCGATCAGCTTTTCAAGGTGGCTACGTTCGGTTCCTTCCACACCAATGGAAACCCTGACCATCCAGCGTCCATCCAACACCGAAGGCGACATAAAGGCCTCTCCGGAACTATTGATTATATCCACCCAGCTCAGCGTGTATTTATCCAGTGCATCACCACTTAATAACTGACCATCGTCATCCATCGGCGTATGTCGGATACAGACAGTTTGCAAGTCAACTGGTGCTAACACTTCCCAGCCCTCCATGGACTCGATTTGCTGCTTAAACCACTGTGCATTTTCTAAGTCACGACGCATGCGCTCACGAATTGCATCCGGCCCGTCAAGACGAAGATGGAACCATAGTTTTAGTGCGCGGAAGCGACGCCCTAGTGGAATGCCCCAGTCACGGTATTGGACAACTTCACCGTCCGCAGTGGAGCGTAAATAACTCGGGTTGGTAGACATAACGCGCTCCAAATGATCGACATCGCGCACGTACATCAGTGCAGTATCCAGAATCGTGCCCATCCATTTGTGCGGGTTCCATGCTACAGAATCGGCTTTTTCCACGCCGTGCCAAAGGTGGCGGCACTCCGGAAGCAACATCGCTGACCCTGCCATTGCTGCATCGACGTGTAACCAAATATCTTCGGCATTAGCGATATCAGCAATGGCGTCGATTGGGTCCATAGCGGTTGTGCCGGTTGCGCCCACGGAACAAACAATCCCCGCGGGTATATTGCCAGCTGAACGGTCTTCGGTAATTGCTGCGGCCAATGCTTCGGGCTTCATAGCGCGGGTATATGGGTCTTCGTCGATATAGCGGAGATTGTCATTACCAAAGCCTGCCAACTGTACCGCTTTGGCTATCGAGGAATGGGCTTGTCGGGTGCTATAAATAATGAGCGGAGCAGAGGAGGCGGGTAAGCCGCCGTGGTTTTTGCTGAGACCACTGGCCTTTTCACGCGCCAATATCATCGCAGTAACACAGGCTGTTGAGGCAGTGTCGTGAATCGAGCCATGCCATGCTTCACTCAGACCCGTCAGTTGGCGTAGCCAGTCACAAACGACTTGCTCAACTTCAGTCAGCGCGGGGCAGCTTTCCCATGAAATTCCTAATGTGCCCAGTCCTGAACTGGCGATATCACCAAGCACTGATGACAGCGAGGCATTGGAAGGAAACCAGCCATAATGCATAGGGTGCTGCACTTGGGTCACACCGGGGACAACGATATTTTGCAGATCACTCAGGACAGTCTCAAATGACTCCGGCGAGTCCGGGGCAGTCTTCGGTAAGGCATCACGCACTTCATTAGGCTTGACCTGTGCGCGTACCGGCAGGTCCGGAACCTGTTCTCGATAGTCAGCAATCCAGTCAATGAGTTCGTGGCCGGCTTTACGGAATTCTTCAGGAGTCATGGCTGTGCCTCAGTCAGTGTTGAACGTATCACGAATATATTAACAATTAATTGACTGAGGCTGTGAGAATTTAGTTAGATGACTGGCACTTTAATCCTTGGAGTGGATAGGTTTTTGCTGTTTTTTCATACCGCAATAAACAGTTTTCACCAGCTCGGATAAGACTAAAACGATGAATCTCAGGAATACCCATCAGGCGTCCATTTAACCCCGGCATACCCTGTGGATTATCCGTATTGCGCTGCAGGCGGTGTTGGCTGGATTGGGTAAATACATCCGGCGCTAATGTGACTTTGGTGCCATTGAGTGCTAGGCTCATCGCGCTTGATAAGATGCGTGTGTTGTTAGCAGAGAGTGCAGCAAGCACAGCAGGTCCTGACGATGTCTGATTGGACGATTGACAGCGGCAGCCTTGTGTTTCCTGCGTTGTTGAGGTGGCGGCACAGGCACTTATCATGCTTGCAACACTCAGTAAGCAGAGGTTGAATAAATATTTCATCACTTAGCTCCTGCGCGTAGATTGTCCAGCCAAATACGCTGTTTTAGCTCACGCTCAATTATCCTCGGGTCATTGCGTAAATCGTTTTTCTGAGAACTGTTTCTTTGTGCCACCCTGATCACAGAGACGGGTGGGCAGCTACCGTCAACACGATAATCCAGTGCGGCTTTGAGCATTGCTTCGTTTTCTTCGCCAAGTGGCGTTAACAGGTCATCGGCAACTTGACAACCGATAATGCGCTCACCCACGGTGGTACTGACGTTTTCAGGTGAGAACCCATCGGCGTAATCACCAAAACCTTTGTCGTTTTCACCTCTGAACTGAATGGTGGAGTAGGTGGTGCCGCAATTGTCTGTGGAGTAGAAACCATAAGGTTTACCGCAGGTGGTATCGCCAATCAGGACGACATCAACATCAATTCCACGCAAGCCATTAATTAAGGATTCACTGGCCGAACAGGTGCTGCCAGAGGATAAAATGAAGACACGATTCAAATTCACGGAAGGCAAAGGCTGTCCGGCAGATACAGAAAAACCTAGGCTTTCGTTCACAAAGGGGTAATTCGAAATTGCCTTGCCGGTGACGGGATTGATGGCTGGGTGCTTGTCATTAAAGACGGTCCTTTCAAAGGTTTTGCCGTCAGTCAGCGTGTTTCCCGCCACCATGTAAGCCAGTTGCGCAGAGATTGCGAGGTAACCACCGCCGTTGTAGCGCAAGTCAATCACCAGATCACTGACTCGCTCTTCTTCCAGTGTCGTGAAGGCATCGATAAGGGCAGATTCAGCTGTAATATTGCCAAAGGTATTAAAGGTCAGATAGCCAACTTTTCCGTCATCTGTCTCGATGATACGGGTATTCTGAACAGGGGCGGTTGTGACGACCTGAGAGGTCAGGTTGATGGTGCGTGTGTTAGTTTCACCCACATGTTGCACAACGAAGGTATGAGTCTCACCGTTTTCCTCAGGGTACAAACCACCATTTAAGGTGTCGATATCGCTACTGTCTTCGAATGACTCACCGTCAATCATGACAATTTCGGTACCGCGTCGAAGTCCTGCACGCTCAGCGGGTGAGTTCGGTTCTACATAAGCGACTCTGGCCAGTCTTGGCGGTGAGGCCTCCAGAAGCTTAAAATGTGCACCATAACTTGCCGATGCACCACCGGAGCGTAGTTGCTCGTATTCTGCGGTGTCTTGTGTGTAATGGAATTGGTCGCGATAAGCGCCTGAGTCGGTGGTCGCGGTGGTTCTTAGTGTGCCGAAGTAACTGATAGGGTCGGCAAACAGTGAGATGTCCTGATCAACAATCTCGTCATACCACAAATACGTATTGTTGCTCCAGGCGCGCAACCAGTGCATTTCATGCAATGTAGAGCCGGCCTGATCGGCGTAATCATCACCATTTAAATCTTGTCCGATGCGTGGGTTCTCACAGCGGTTTTTAAACTGACTAGCCTCTTCAAAAACACCTTTAGTCCAGGTTGGTGGTGTGTTATCGAGTGCGGCATCACCCGCAGAATTCGAGTCCCCGCTGCTGCCGCAAGCGCTCAGTGTTAGTGTGATAATCCCCAGTAAAGCTGCCTTTGAGAGTTGCTTCATATTTGTGCCTTTTATTATTGATTGCATGCCGGTGCAATGTATTCGCATGGTAGCAAGGCATTGAAAATAAGTCTGTAGTCTATTTGCGGGATAAGTCCGGGGGAGGGTCGTCTTAGTTTTGCTCAGGCTGCTCAGGAATCATTTGCCCGTTATCAAGGACTGATCTACTCTTTAAACATGAGTACAAATCTTACATCAGCGAATCTTTTGGATCGCACATTATTCAATCTGCAATCGGTGTGGCAGCAGATTAATATCCTTAAATCCGATAACGTAAAGCTAGGCCCTGACTTGCCGGATGCGGACATCGAGCCATTACGCAAGCATATGCACAGTTGTTTGGAAGGCAAGGGTGGTAACGTGTCAGCCCGGGCGCGTGCGGCTAAGCTGGGGGAAGCTTATCTGTGCTTGAATGATACCGGACGACTGCGTTTTTTGAAGCTACTGGCGGAGGACTTTGGGGTTGATAACACCATTATAAAAGCACTGGCAGAACAGATTATTCATCCGCCTGAAGGAACCAATATTCCCAAGCTGCACCAGCAAATGCGCAATGCACTTCGCCCGCCCGGACTCGAGTTATTGATGCAATTTAACTCGCTACCTAGTGGTGTAAAGTTCTTAGTCGATTTGCGGGCAGATATGCTGCGACTGGCGGATAAGAATGATCCGGAGCTGCGGGAGCTGGATAAAAGCCTCAAGGATTTATTGCGCTCATGGTTTGATGTTGGCTTTTTGGATCTGGTGCGGTTGTCATGGTCGACACCGGCAGATGTACTGGAAAAACTCATTCACTACGAAGCGGTTCACGCAATTCGTTCGTGGGACGATCTTAAAAATCGTCTGCAATCAGATCGCCGATGTTTCGCTTTTTTTCATCCCAGAATGCCAGATGAGCCGCTGATATTTGTGCAGGTGGCGTTGGTGAAAGATCTCTCTGGCAATATTCAGGAGCTGTTGGATGAGTCTGCACCACTGATGAATCATCAGGAAGCCAATACCGCGATTTTCTATAGCATTACCAATGCGCAATTGGGCTTGGCTGGCGTGGGGTTTGGTGACTTTCTGATTAAGCGAGTAGTGGCTGATTTGAAAGATGAGCTACCCAATATTAAGACCTTCTCGACACTATCGCCGATTCCCGGATTTATGCGCTGGCTGGATCAATTATCGGATGCGGATCTACTCACAGATAAGGAGCGGCAGGCGCTGAATAAGCTTAATCTTGAAGCTTTTGGCGGGGTTCGTGAGACCTTAAAACGTTCTGACTGGCATCAGGATGAGGTGCTTGCTGAGGCAATCAAGAAGCCAATGATGCGCTTGGGAGCGCAGTATCTGGTGCATGAGAAAAAGCGCGGACGTGCGCTAGACCCCGTAGCGAACTTCCACCTGAATAACGGTGCACGTGTGGAGCGTATAAACTGGCTGGCAGATATCTCTGAAAAAGGCATGCGCGAGTCTGCCGGGATGATGGTGAACTACCTCTACAAGCTGGATGAAATCGAATCCAATCATGAGTTGTATCGGGAAACAGCGGTTGCCAAAGCCTCAGGTGTGGTGATGAACGCGATGAAGTAAGTGTTTAACGCATCAAATCAATCGCAGTTCCCGAAGTTACTTATACCGATTAGGCCAGCAGCTGGCTGTCCTTGTAATAGTTGAGAGATAGCCATGGTGAGTCAGCAAAAAGCGCTGGATGAGCGCGCTTTGAAAGCGGTCGCAGTACAGTTTTTAATTAATGGCACGGTAGTGGCCTCGTATATTCCACGATTACCAGAGATTCGTGACTCGCTGAATGTTGATCTCGGTACCATCGGGCAGATCCTGACGATGGCCAGCTTGTTTGGTTTGTTCGGCAGTTGGTTATCCAGCAAAGTGGTGACACGCTTTGGCACCAAACAAACCATGATTGTCGGCACCATCGGGCTGATTCTGACACTCCCTTTTATTGCCTACGCCTCAGCCGTGTGGTCATTACTCTTGGTGCTGGGTCTTATCATGATGCTAGACCCTGTGGTTGATGTGGCGATGAATATTCAGGGCTCCAATATTAGCGCGCGACGTCATACCCCTGTGATGAATCGACTACATGGCCTGTGGAGTATTGGAACGGTTGTGGGGGGATTGCTGGCGTCCCTGATGGCAGCGATGTTGATTCCTTTGCACTGGCATTTGATCGGAGCCTCCTGTTTATTATCCGGTGCATTGTGGTATGTGGGGCGTGGTTTGCTGGATTCTGATGAGGTTGAAGCAGCAGGCGCTGAGCAGTCAGAGGTTAAAGCATCCCGCAAAGCGCAAGTACCGACCTCCTTATGGTTGTTTGCGATATTAGGTGCGGTGATGTTGGTACCGGAAGTGGTTGGAAGCGACTGGGCTCCGTTTCGTGCCAAAGATGACTTACACACCTCAGCCGGTGTCGCGGGCATGGCGTATGTCGCGTTTACAGGTGGCATGGTATTCGGGCGTTTAACCGGTGACTGGCTCAGCGCCAAACTGGGTAAAGCGATGCTGCTGAATTACTCGGTAGTGACCTCAACGATTGGTTTATCGATTGCCTGTTTGATTGATGTGACGCCTCTGGTGTTTATTGGATTGGCTATCGCTGGTATCGGTGTATCCGTACTGTTTCCAACGTTGTATGACGTCGCTGCACAAGACCCACACCGCCCTGGCGCAGCCTTGGGCGCACTGACTGCAGGTTCACGTGGCATTATGTTGATTGCACCGATTGCCATAGGCTTTCTGGCGGATACTGATGCACTGTCGGTTGGTGGAGCCATGGCAATCGTGGCATTACCTTGCTTATTTATTGGTGGTATTTTGGCGCGTAAAACTCATCCTGCTTAAGTAAGTTAGGGTGGTATGATGTGACTCTGTTTTTATAGTCAGATAGCCACATGTACCCAATTAATTACATCGAGCCAGTATTCCGTCCACCCAGTGAAGCCTATTCACTGATCTTGCAAGTCACCAATGGTTGTTCGTGGAATAAGTGTACTTTCTGCGATATGTACACAGCGGATCAAAAGAAATTCCGTCCTAAACCGCAAGCTGATATTGATCAGGAGTTGCAGGCGATTGCCGCCAGTGGTGAGCGTGTTCGACGCGTGTTTCTGGCCGATGGCGATGCGGTGACGTTGTCATTTCGACGCCTCAAAGCTATTCTTGAATCCATCCAAAAATACCTGCCGAATGTGCAGCGTGTTTCCTCCTATTGCCTGCCGCGAAACCTGAAAAATAAAACCGTTGAAGAGCTGACAGAGTTACGGGAATTGGGGCTGTCGCTAATGTACGTTGGTTGCGAAAGTGGTGATGATCACGTACTGGCAGCGATTGAAAAAGGCGAGACGTTTGATAGCTCTCTGGAAGCGCTCAAGAAGATCAAACAAAGCGGCATGAAAAGCTCGGTGATGATTCTTAATGGCATGGGTGGCCAGCGCTATAGTGAGCAACATGCACTGAATTCAGCACGACTCATGAATGAAGCGCAGCCGGATTACTTAGCGACATTGGTGGTGTCATTTCCAATGGGTATGCAACGGGTGCAGGCTGGTTTTGACGGGCAGTATCAGGAATTGGAAAAGATGGATTTGTTCCGTGAAATTCAGATGATGCTGGAGCAACTGGAGCTGGAGAAAACGATTTTCAGAAGTGATCATGCCTCGAATTATCTGGTGCTGAAGGGTGTATTGAGTAAGGATAAAGACAAGCTGTTGCAGATAGTGAATCAGGCGATTACTGCACCGGGTAGTGTGCGGTTAAGGGCGGAGTCGCAGCGGGGTTTGTAGTTAGCCTTGAATAAATAAAGCGGATTTTTTGAAAAATTAGAATGTTTCTTTACTATATTAATTTGTACTTATAATAATTAAAAGTATGTCAATATATATATTTTAAGACTCAAAAATAACTCTTTAAAGTTATTGATTACTTGCTGAGTTTAGATGACTTAAAATAACTTATTGACGCCTTGTATTTAATTAACTATGGTGTTCTTTGATGGTTAAATCAACAATGTGGTTTTTATTATACTGAACATCGTCTTGCGGGGAGCATATCAATGTATAGAAAAATTCTTTTGGCAACATCACTTAGCTTAATGCTTGCAGCTTGTGGGGGGGATGACTCACCTTCAACAGATACACCGACACCTAACCCGAGTACCGATACGGGCAACGATACAGATACAGATACAGGCAACGATACTGATACGGATACAGGTAACGATACTGATACGGATACAGGTAACGATACTGATACGGATACAGGTAACGATACTGATACTGATACTGATACGAGCACCGACGCAGATACAGATACAGATACAGATACAGATACAGATACAGATACCGGCACCGATACGGATACTGTAACTGCTACAGGTGTTTACAAATGTCCTGCTACTGTGGAAACAGATGAAGACTACGACGACTCATTCGTGCTGAACAGAACTGCCGATCGCGATTGGGGAGTTGATCAAGATCTAGCTTTCCAGTTACTGGTAACCGACTATACCGTCTCTGATATTGCTGCGCAGTACAATGCAGCAAGAGCCTTGGACAGTACGATCAATGAAAAACTAAAGATGCCAGAGCAGGCGGAGTGGGACAACATGTCCTCTTCGGCTAAAGCGCTCTACTTAATCAATAGCGAACGTTGTGCTAGAGGCATATTGCCATTTAGTGGAATAGCTCCAAACTTAGTAAGCTCAGCAGAAACCTATGCGGCAGAACTTGGTCAAACCAGAGTCTTAACTCATGGGCCTGATGGAAGCGTGGAAGCAAGGTTAGTCGCTGCAGGTGTCAACGCAGATACTGGCGGTAATGCTGACTTTACACTAAAGTCTGAGAGTCTGGGACAACATCAGGCCAATTCAAATGGTACTAGTTACTTAACATTACATGAGGTCGAAGCCAGGGTCGTTTACGATTGGCTGTATGATGATATCGAAGATCAAGGTGATGGTTATGGGCATCGTGAGCATGTCTTATTGAATGGTTATGAAGAAAATAGTGGAGAGTCTGGAGCAGAGGGTTTGTTGGGATTTGCTAAGCATGTAATAAACTTTGATCAAACAAGTGACGGCAACACATTTAAATTTAGTGAAGCCTGGACAGTTATGCACAGTTTTGATCCTAATACATCTTACGATCTGAGCGCAGTAACAGCGGCTCCCGCTTTAATGGGGCCTGAAAGTCAAGCAGATTGCTTGAGTGGAAGTAGCTTTACAGAGAGTTTGGACTCTGATGGTAACAATACCTCAACCTGTGACTAGTTAGTGCTGTTTATGAGCAAATAAAGTTGTTCATAAACCCCTAGCAACTTAAGAGCCCCTCCATTAGATTGGAGGGGCGTTTCTATTTGATGTGTACAAAGAAGAGATTAGGGTGTGAGCTGTTATTAAGTGTTTAACCAGCACATAATTATTAATGATTAAGTTTTTGTTGCTTTACTGATCAGTAAGGCCCATCAGGCTTTGGCAGTTCTTCCCGTGGCACGCCTTCATAGGGATTTTCATACTCGTATTGCTCCGCTTCCTCCCAATCAGCCGGTGCTTCGTCTGAGTAAAATATCATGTCAGAGCCGTTCGATCGTGTGAGGTAATTGCTGTAGTTGGAGCCAGAAAAAACAATACAAACACCATGAACATTGCAAGTAGTAGCGACAGTACGAAGACAATACTTCGGCTAGCGCTTGAGAAGACGCCCTTGTCAGACCTGAAAACATGACCACAGTCATCACAGCTGTAATAGCGCTGAGAAAAGGCAAGCGGTGATTGGAAGAAATAAAGCACAATCAACGATAAATTGCGCATCCACTCTAGTTTGGAAATCTTATAGCTATCACACTTTGGGCAACGCATCGGTACTTCGGGTATGAAGTCGGCTGCTACTGCTTCCGGTAATGCTTCACTGTCGAGTTTGCTAATCTGATATTCATCGTTATCGGTAAGCTCAAGAATTTCTATGGCCTCATCAACAAAGGCTTCGGGGACACTTACTTTAACCCCGCCGAGCTCTGAGGAAAGAAACCAATCCATTGTAATGTACTGATCGTCTTCAAGAGTGGCAGGTATACCTTCCGCTTCCAGCCTGCCTTTGACGATGTGAGCATCCATCGCCACAGTATGTGTGGATACAACAACATTCATAGCGATACCTCCCTGATGCCTTTAAAAGTCGATCTATTTTGGCTTAAAATATACACTAAAATCGGTGGTTTATGAATGATGAATTTATTGCGCAGGTGGCTTAAATGCCAAATAAGCATCCATAAAGGATGCCTCCTGAACCGGTGACTTCTCTATTTTCTCAAACCCGGCGTTGCGCAACATTTCAAACAACTCTTGTTCATCAATAGGATAATTATGGGCGCTTATTTCTGTTTCTGTGTTACTCAATAGATTGTTGATCACATCGATTGTGGTGCGCAGCTGCGTTTCAGGGTCATAAGAAACCGTCGTTTTGACCTTGAAAGTCAGGCTATCCGTTCCTGTCATGTGATAAGGTGTCTCAGGCTTTGCTTTCTCTGGTGTGGGTATATCGATATACAGAAAACCGCCCTCAGCAACCTTGCTAAACATACCATCCAGCGCCTGTTGCATCGCTGATAATGCGGTGGTACGGTCAAGTGGCGCGTCATCGCAATACGCCCCTGAAAATAACAAGGAGTTACCACGGCATAATACAGCGTCGTAACTATAAGGAACGCGCATCGGCAACTCATGCCAGCTTGATAAATACGTCGGAATCGTCAGCTTTTCTTCTTTGCGCCTGGCATTAAAAAACGCCAGCATGTCAGGGGAGCCATCCGAGTAGCTGATATTCAAACCTTGTTGTTTAAATTCAATTGCGGGAAACCCCGTACCGCCAGCGCAATCCAGAACCATCTCCACATCATGCGACTTGAGCAGATCTGCCAGTACTTGTGCGTAGTCACTGCCCCACAGCTCTCGCGCCCGATAATCCCATTGCTTAGCGAACTCTTGCAAACTACGTCGTTGGTCGCTCATCCGTGATGCTTCCTCTTGGTTCGGAAGGTAGCAGTCTAGCGTTATTAATGAGCAATCCCTAGCGATAGCCAGCCAGATAACGGTATTGTAATACTAATGCTCCGAGGTGCATTTCCCATGATCACTCAATGCACTGAGTACATAACAATCACTGACCATGCCATCACCGTGACAATGGTCGGTGATTCTCTGTAACTCCACTTCCAACCGTTTCAGGCTGGCGATTTTGTGTTGTGTATCCAAGAGTTGTTGACGTGCAATCTGACTGGCCTCGGCACAGCTTTTATCCGGATGGTGGTTCAGCTCAATCAATGCACCAATCGCCTCGATGGAAAACCCAAGATCCCGCGCATGTTTGATAAATTTCAAACGCTCCAGAGAAGCCTCACCATAGCGCCGTTGGTTGCCCTCGGTACGAAACGGTGGGTCGATCAAACCGATCTGTTCGTAATAGCGAATAGTGGGTACTTTCACCCCTGCTTGTTTGGATAACACACCGATAGAAAACATAAAAAATCTCTTGAAGCTCTAGTCACTAGAGAAATTATACTGGGTTCATACATGAACAAAAGAGGTATGTGATGTCTGGATGCTGTGGCCAAGATGCCAAGTTTGAGGGAGTCTCCGAGGATTACAAACGGCGGCTATGGATTATTATTGCAATCAATGCAGTGATGTTTTTTGTGGAAATGGGGGCAGGGCGTCTGGCGCAGTCACAGGCTTTGCAGGCGGATGCATTAGACTTTCTGGGCGATGCGCTGACTTACGGTATTTCACTGGCTGTGATTGGTGCGTCGATACAAGCCCGAACCAATGCCGCCTTGTTTAAAGGGATCAGCTTGCTGGCAGTGGGAGTATGGGTGTTTGGCTCCACGATTTACCGGCTGTTTTACAGCGGTGTGCCGGAGGCTGACATTATGGGCTGGATTGGCTTTTTAGCGCTGGTGGCGAACCTTGTTAGTGTCATGCTGCTGGTGAAATATAAAGACGGTGATGCCAATGTGCGCTCGGTGTGGCTGTGCTCGCGCAATGATGCGATTGGAAATGTCGCGGTGATGCTGGCAGCGCTGGGCGTATGGGGTACGGCGACCATGTGGCCTGACTTGTTGGTGGCTTTTATTATGGCCGCGCTGTTTTTGTCATCGGCGTATCAGATTTTACGGCAAGCGCTGGAGGAGAGACGTGCTGAAACAGCGCATTGCCATATAGACTCGAATTAGCGCGATAAAAATCGCTAATCTTCGCAGTATTTCAAACCTGCTTTGAGCTCCTCAAACATCAGGTAATCCGTTTCTTCCATGCCTAGAGCGCTATACGTTTTCTGGGCATTTACATTGTCCTTCTCGACATACAAGCGGAAGCCACACACCGACGGATCATTTGATGCGATCTGTTTTACCTCGTCATACAGCGCCCGATAAATCCCCTGACGACGGTGCGATTCCAGAATATAAACACTCTGCACCCACCAAATCACCCCATTACGCCAATCACTCCATTCGGTTGTGACCATGAGCGAACCAACGATTTCTCCCTCACTCTCAGCAACCAAGTAAAAGCCATGAGCGGGGTTGGCGATCATAGTGTTTACTCCGGCTAAAATGACTTCAGGCAGTAGTTTTTTATGCTCGGTTTCAAAAGCCATTTGGCGGTTGAAGTCGGCGATGGCAGGCGCATCCGGAGTCTGCGCCTGACGAATAGTGACGTTTGCTGTTGGCATGAGGAGCCTATGTGGTAGTAATTCTCAGAGCCAAGAATGCTACACTAAATTCGCCTTACAAACCTTCATGCGGCCTAAATACCTCATAGTGAATTTGCTCGTCGCTCACACCTAAGCCATAGTAAAGTCGGCGATTGTTAGTATCAGTGCGTAGCAGTTGGGGGAGGGGCTGCATCGGATGAGGTTGCTCAGAGTGTGCGGATATTGCTGGAAGCGTATAGCTGCGTAGATATTGGCTCGTATGAAGTTACTATATCATGCTATGATTATCATCTGCTGATACTAATGCGAATTGGAATATATGCCCAACGAGAACGACAAAGGCTTAGAGACCCTACTCGATCTAAATGGAGTAGTCATTAGCCAAGAAAAGGGCTACTGGGTAAAGTTTGTGGTTTCAATGACAGATGTAACAAAAGAGCGCCCTCATGGACTGAGTTATAGCCTTACTCTTCATGAAAAATACGGCAAACGTGTAATGGGCTATGACAATGCACATGCAGTGAAGCTACCCAAAAAGTACAAATATTCCGGCCGTATCACCGAGTATGATCACCACCATCGTCATAGTTTAGATAGTGGTGTTCCATATGAATTTAAAGATGCCTACCAGCTTCTTCAGGATTTTTTTGAAAAAGTTGATGAGATCATAAGTAATGATCAGGAGAAGTAAAATGGATACCAATAAAGCAATACGCATTGGCATTATGTCTCAGGAAAAAATAAGAGAAAGAATGCTGAACATAGCTAGGGGTGTTTATAAGCCTGACCCTAGTGAACCCAAAATATGGTTTACGTCGATGCGTTCTTTAGCAGAGGTTTTGAGTGATGAAAACCGCGCATTGTTGCATATCATAAAAGACACAAAACCAAACTCAATCAAGGAGTTGTCTGAGGTGACAGGTAGAAAACCCAGTAATCTGTCTCGCACATTAAAAACACTATCAAACTATGGAATAGTTGAGCTGGTAAAAGAAAGTAAGCAGGTGAAACCGATAGTCAATACGGTTAGTTTCGAAATACTGGCGGCATGAACATAGTTCTGATCGCTTATGTCGTTCTTATTGCAGTGAGGCGTCGTAGCTTGAACAAGCTCAGAGACAAACAGTTGAGCGAATTTCATGGCAAAAGACAGGAGTTAGAGAGATTGAGTGCTAATGAATCAGATGTTAAATAACTGTTTACAGTAGGTCAACAACACACAGCATGGCATTACGCAACTCAGCGAAAACACTGATATACCTCCTCTTTATGGGACTAGTCACTGTTTTTGTTCACCAGTTACTCATACACCCCAATACACCACTCCCCAGAGCCTGGAACCCCACAAAACCGCTGCTAATTTCGGACTATGCCACGGCCATTACGCCATTCAAATTAACAGGAGCAGTAGCGCAAAAATCAAGTTGCCTAACGGCTTTGGGTACAGGCAGTGTGCGCTTCACCGCCTTGTCAGACTTGGAAGTCTCGGACAACTGCGGCATTGAAAACCGCGTCAAACTGTCACGTGTTGGCAGCGCTGCGTTGAGTCCTGTCGAAACCTCCTGTCCTGTCACACTGCGCACCGCCATGTGGGAGCAATACAGCTTGCAACCCGCCGCAAAAGCGCATTTAGGTGCTGGAATCAAAGAGATTCTGCATTATTCCAGTTATAACTGCCGACGTATTCGTGGTTCCAGTAACCGTTGGAGCACGCATGCCAGCGGTGAGGCCATTGATGTCGCGGGGTTTGTACTAACCGACGGGCGCACCATCACGTTACTCAAAGACTGGGACAAAGAGCCGGACTTCTTTAATGCGATTAAACAGGGTGCCTGCCAATGGTTTAAGACCGTGTTAGGGCCGGATTATAACCGCCTGCATCGGGATCATTTTCACCTACAATCCGTCGGACGTGGCACGTGTCGGTAGCGCGTAAAGTCACGCTGACTGGCTAAACCAAAACCGCAGAATGACCTCAGACTAGCAGCGAGAAGGTGAGTGTTTAGGCACAAAGTCCTCCACCATTCCCGCGTCTGTTGCCTCAATATCGCAGCACACCAAGAGTGACTTCTGCAATAACTGCCGACCCCGAACCACTCTGCTTTTCATAGCCGATAACGAAACGTTCTGAGCGGTTGCTGCAGCTTGCAAACTCTGTTTTTCAAAATCCACCGCGACCACCGCATCCCGATAAATCGCGGGCAGTTGTTGCGCCATCGGTAACAAACACATCGCCAAAAAATGGTGTGCATCGTGGCTTTCATCGTCCGCTTGCAAGTCTTCGGGCAACTCAAACATGGCGCGTCGGCTGCGATAGTAATCCACCACCGTATTGCGAGTGATGGTGAATAACCAGGCGGAAATATTGTCAGGCGGCATGCCGTCACCGTGACTGGCAACCAATGCTTTCTTAAAGACCTCCTGCAATAAATCCTCAGCGTCCGACGGCTCGCTGACTTTGCGGTTAATCCACCCCAGCAACTGCTCGCGCATCGCTTGATAAGCCTCCGCCAGTGCTTGTTGGTGTGGGGTGGACGACTGACAATTCATTAGCAGCAACCACCTTGGCTCGCCGGACTTTGCTGAGGTGCGTCGTTTGCAGTGGAGGGCGTGCAGCAAACCGTGTTTTGTTCTATATGTGACGCGTTGTAAGTCGGGCTGTCTTTCATCGACACAAAGTGCTCCCAAGGAATGCCGGATGGATCAGCCAGCCAGTACTTTTGACTGTGCGCGTAGCAGCAAACGTCTTGCTCCGTATCCCCCAAGTCACTGCCCATCACCGCTGCCTCCTGGTTTTTTAATACGGATAACTCCTCCTCAGTATCAACCTGTAAACCAAAATGATCCACCCCTGCGTTCGGACTGCGCGTGGAAATGGCAAAGTTGATGCGCGGATCATCCAGCATCCACTTGGCGTAATCGTCTTTGACTTTGGTTGGTTCCTGACCGAATAGCTTACTGTAAAAATCGATATTGGCTGCGAGATCAGCGACTGCGATATGGGCGTGAAAACGTTTCATGGCTTGCTCCTTTTGGGTTGTTAATTATAAAGACGGAGCAGGTGGGGGAAAGTCGCAAGGTTTTTTGGATGTTGTTATAGCTTTGTAAATCAACGTTAGCATGAAAAAGTGTACATCTGTACAAATCACATTGTTTTTACTATACTTGAACATATGTACATTCATGGAAGTAAGCGATGGAAATTACAATTGACACTTCTGCTTTGATTGCTGTTATTGGTAACGAAGGTTCAAAGCAGAGAATTATCGAATTGACTGAAGGAGGTTCATTGCTTGCCCCAGCGTCAGTTCATTGGGAAATCGGTAATGCTTTTTCTGCTATGTTTAAACGACAAGTCATTAGCATAGACGTTGCTCAAGAAGCTTTAGCTGCCTATCATTCCATTCCGATTAAATATATTGATGTTCCTTTAGAGCGAACATTGCACATAGCCAAAGAATTCAATATCTATGCCTATGATGCTTACCTTATTCAATGTGCAGAACAAACAAGCAGTCGTCTTTTGACGCTGGATAAAGGGCTAGCTAGAACAGCTAAACAAATGGGTATTTCCCTATTGGAGGTTTGAAATGAAACAATTCAATTTTACAGAGGCCAGAAATAACTTTGCATCTGTTTTAGAGTTGGCAAAGCAAGAAGGTATTATTTGCATCTCTAAACGTGATGGAGAGTCATTTTATATAACACCTGTGAAATCAAAAAAGTCTCCCTTGGATATCAAGGGGGTCAATCTTGGTTTATCTGCTACTGATATTGTCTCTATCGTCAATGAAAGTAGAGAGCGAAACTATGGCTTTTAAATAATCATGTTAACAAATCAGCTTCAGTGGAACAGCAACTCATTGACTGTTTTGTGCTTCGCTTCGCTCATTGTTGCACAAAAATTCACTGAGTTACTGTCTAATAAATTCGGATTGTCGGTGGCGGCTGATAAAACACGAATGATGCGATTCAACCGGTTTCATCCGAGCCGCCAGCGCAGTTTTCAGTTTCTGGGGTTTGAGTTTTATTGGGATGTTGAACGGGGTTCACATAGCTCCACCGAAAGTGGCGAAACATCAAATACTAGTGTATCGGTATTAGTGCTCTACATGAGCGAATGGATAATTGAGGAGCCTAGTGCGGTAATTCCGCTTGCTTGGATCTGTGCGGAGGCGGTTCAGGTAACTGGCCTTTCTACCACGACGATGTATTGAAAGGTAATAGCATGGCCAGAACTGTACGAAAAAATTTTACAGATTCGCAAAAATCGGAAATCTTCGTGCGAGACAGGGGTATTTGTGCTTTTTCTGGTAAAAGTCTGTGGCTACCTGACTATGGTTTTAGCCCCACGTTTGACATAGATTGGGTTGATCATATTCTGCCTGCATCGAAGGGAGGTGGGAATGAAATCGAAAATGGCATTTGCGCCAGTTCTTTTTACAACTCAAAGAAAAGCAACAACAGCCGAGATACTGGTTACTTATTTCATAGTGGTAGGCCAACATTAGAGTTTTACAAGCATTTCGAAGTTGTTCCAATTGAAGTGGTTGATCACCTGCTTCGCTTCTCTGAGGCAGCAGTATCGGATTGGTACCTCAACCGTGCTCTTTCTAGGTTAATGTACGGGCTCGAATGGATCGTCTATCTGGAGAATGGAACGAGATATGTCCGAGATGATAAATACTATGCAAAATCATCTCTCAAGATGCTAAATACTTGGCGAAAGAAATCAAAAAATGATGCTTCTCTTGAGGAAAGAGGTTTAATTAGCGTCGATATCTCGGAAGATCAAAAACTACTTCTATCATTCCGAGAGTTGGAAACCGAGGCAGATATCTTGGATTTCATGCAAGCACACTACATTTGGTTCGGAAATGGGTTATCTGCGGTTAACGAGTTAGCGAGCGCCGAAACGGCGCAAGAGCTTCAAAATGTCGTATCAAAATATCGCTCATTGCCTAAAGTACCTAACAGAGTGGTTAACATGCTCACTGATAACCTAACTAGGCTTAGCGGTAATTTTGGGTACGCTGAAAGTGACATCTAACATCACAATAAAGTGGAACGCCTGCTTCACAGCCGACCCTCATTGAGGCGTTAGAAAAGAGTTTAGGCCATGAAATATACTTTGAGAATTATTGGAGTCATTGGAACTCTCATATTTGGGGTGGCGCTCTTTTTCACGTTAGGTGTTCCAGCTGTTGTGGAAGCTAAGGCGCAAGAATTCATAAAAAATAGAATACAAATGGAGACGAACGAGAAAATTGACTCCCTGTCTCTAGCGACCGCAGAATCACGTCTTGGCAAATTGGCTTCAAAACTTCTTAAAGAGCAGGAGGAACAAGTCTCGGTACTCAAGAAAAAATTAAAAGAAAAAACATACGAAAAAACAACAGCCGTTGTCGCTGAAATGAGTGACTTGAGTTGCGAGTGCCGTAATAAATATGCTCAACGATTGAAAACCGGCATTGAGCTACGTATTGCATCCTTGAGTGCTGCAAATTCTAAGATTCCGGACTTTATGAAAACCAAATATATGGAAGTCGCACAAAATTTAACAAAAGACTTACGGATATTTGCTGGCAGTAATTTAGCAATGTTTCTTCTCCTCTTGCTCGCTTCATTTTTGAAACCACGTGCCACTGTTCAACTGTCTGTCCCCGGAGTTCTGTTAGCCACCTCTACGTTAGTTTGTTCGTATTTCTACTTGTTCCAACAAAATTGGTTTTTCACCATCATATACAATGATTTTCTAGGTTTTTGGTATCTGGCTTACGTGCTGACTGTGTTTTTGTGGCTGTGTGATGTTGTGTTTAACAAGGCCAGAATCACTACAAGACTGATCGACGGTATTTTCAATGTATTGGGTTCTGCATCACCTTGCTAGGAGTGTTTCTAGTAACACATCGACAACCCAAATAATCACCCAAGGACACCATCATGCCAACTGATGAAAGCAGAATGTCCCAACCCCGATATGCAGGTGTTCCTACCTTTATGCGAACGCCTTATCAAACCGACTTAACTGATCTCGATATTGCTCTAATCGGCATACCATACGATGGCGCGGTGACTAACCGAGCCGGTGCACGTCATGGGCCACGAGATATTCGTGACAAATCCAGCATGATGAGAGCCATCCACCACGTCACAAAAGTAAACCCTTACGCGCTTTGCAATATTGCTGATATCGGTGATGCCACCTTTGAAGCGCTGTTTGATCATGATGCGGTGGTGCGAGATATCGAGTCGTTCTTTGCTCGCGTGCACAAAGCAGGAGTAGTCCCACTCAGTGCCGGTGGCGATCACTCCGTGAGTTACCCCATTCTAAAAGCCATCGCCAAAGATGAACCGGTTGGACTCATCCATATCGATGCGCACACCGATACTTGGGATGAGTTTCAAGGCTCCAAATTTATGCATGGCACGCCTTTTCGTCGTGCGCATGAAGACGGCTTGATTGATGCCAGCAGAACCATCCAGATCGGCATTCGCGGTGCACAAAACACTAGTGAAGGCTGGGATTATTCCCTAGCGCAAGGCATGCGCGTTGTATTTATGGAGGAGTTCACACAGATGGGTGTGGATGCAGTCATTCAGGAAGCGCGTAGGATCGTGGGCGACGGGCCGGCTTATCTGACTTTTGACGTCGATGGACTCGACCCTGTGTATGCACCAGGCACTGGCACGCCGGAAATAGGCGGCATCACTACCATTGAAGCACAGGCTTTATTACGCGGCCTGCGCCATCTCAATCTCATTGGCGCAGACGTGGTTGAAGTCGCACCGCCGTTTGATCCCAGTGGGAATACGTCATTGGTTGGCGCGACACTGATGTATGAAATGCTGTGTTTGTTGGCTGAGGTGATTGCGGATAAGAAAGCTATGAAGTGATGGCTTAACGCACCACCACCAAGTCATTCGGGCAACGTGCATCCCCACTTTTACTAGTTATGACTCCCCGAACGATTGACGAACGCACCCCCTTATAAACTAGCCTCAATACATAGAGCTTCAACAAGAGGAGAGTTAAGATGAATCAGTGTTACGTCAAATCGATGTCAATTATTGGGGTGTTGTCCTTATCCCTGTTCACACCCTTCGTGGTCAATGCATCAGAACCGACTGTGCTCAAGCTCGCCCATGTTTCAACGCTTGATGGCCCGATGGGCATTGGTGGTGAACGCTTTGCTGCAAACTTAAAGCAAGTATCCGACGGTAAAATGACGGTGAAAGTATTCCCGAAAGGCTCGCTCGGAGGCACTCGGGAGATTTGGGCGCAAATGCAGGGTGGTACTGTTGATATGCAGGTGGTTGATTTGCCTGCTATTGCTATTCTTAAGCCTGCAAAAGCAATGAAAGTAGCCGTTATGCCATATATGTTTGAGAGTCAGGCACACTTTCGCAAGTTTGCCGAAAGCGATCTGCTGGCCAGTTTAGCCAATGAGATAACGGAGAAAACCGGTATTCGCTACCTAGGCATTGTGCAAGACAGAGCCCCTCGTCTTATCTCGACCACAGGTAAGGTAGTAAAATCTGTTGATGATGTCGCTGGCCTGAAGATTCGCATTCCCGGTGACCCGGTGTTCGTTAAGCTATTTAAATCATGGGGTGCTATCCCCGTGCTGACTCGCCATTCAGAGTTATTTATGGCTTTGAAATCCGGTATGGCAGAGGGAGAGGACAGAGGCATTACTACCTTGGCAATCGCACCAATCAGAGAGTTAATAAAAACGGTTTCGCCGATTAATTGGAACCATTCCGGTGTGGCTGCATGGATCACCGAGTCTCGTTGGAAGGCCTTTTCTGATCAGGAGCGCGCGTGGGTGAGTGAGGCGATTGCGATAAGCGAGCGGGACTCTAAGAAAGACTATGAGCAAAATCTGTTGGAGGCTCGTAAAAAGCTCTTGGACATGGGAATGGTGTTTCAAGAGATCGATGTCGAAAGCTTCAAAGCTGCCAGCAAGGACTTCCATAAGGAGTTCAAGGATGTTTGGCCTGAGGGCACGGTTGAAGCCATTAAGGCAATGGCAGAATAGTGAGGACAGTTAGGTCTGGAGTATCAGTCAAAAAATTAGTCAGGAGGAGCGGCAAGCAAGGACTGCGCTACCGCTAGTGGTGCGAAGTCCGCTGAGATTTGCACCTTCCCAATAACCTCTCTGAGTTGTTGCAGGTCAGCGTGTGTCGCAAGGCCTTGCACCTGTAGGTAGTTGATTTTATCGACCAGCGCTTGCACCGTGTACATCAGTGCTGATTGATTGAGCGAGGTTTTAATGGATAAATCATACAGCCGGATTACCATTGCAGGTGTTGCATTCATGGCCGCCAGAATATTCCCTCGCATGCGATAGGTATCGGCTTTACGGTTAGGCACACGGGTGAGCCGGACTGCCTGAATCCCTTTTGAATTATAGCTCAAGGCCTTATCCAGCTGTTGTGTGGAGTAGTACATTTCGGCCAGTGTGCTCAGCCAAAATGATTGCAATATATTGCTCGCCATCACTGACTTATTCATTTTGATTGTCTGTTTTAGTGCGGTGATCGCTATGTCCGTGTTACCTCGTTTCCATTCAGCCCAGTCACAAAAGAACTTTCCCAGACTTTCGACTTCAGGGAGGTTTTCTTGCTGTCCTATAGCGATGATGGTCTTTCCGGCTCCATCTGAAATAGAGGGTTGGTTTCTAAGGAGGTTAATCTTCCCTACCCACATACACACCATGGCCCGAAACTGGGGAGCACCCACGCAATGCGCGTGATCATAGTCATGTTGAATGGCAGAAAGCGCATCTTCAAAGCGCCCCATCATATAGAGCACCTGAATGCGTATTTTACTTAGCATGGCCAATGACCAGGGAGGGCGGTATCGATCTAGCTTGCCTTGTGACTCAGCGTGTCGGGCAAGGTTTAAACCCTCATCTAAACACTGAAATGCTTCGGGTAGTTTGCCTAATTGGTACAGCACAAAGCCACGGGATTTATAGGCTTCAATGATGTTAGCGACATCTCCTGTATCGCTCGCGGCGGACTGTTGAAATGCGGTTAAGCGCAATGCACGATAGGTTTGATAAGAAAAGGTAGCGGTTACCCTGAGTCTGAACACAGTGAGCCAACGCGTCTGTGGATCTTTAACGTAGGGCAACAGCGTTTCCATTTCCTGGCAAGCCTGCAGGGTGTGTTTGCAAGCATGGCCTTGTTTTAGGGAGTGCGCATAGGATAGGGCAGAGAGTATTTTCATCTGTTGATCTGCCCGGTCAGCAATCGGTGCCGTCAGATCCATGAGCTGCAAACTGCGTTTGCCATAGGCGATGCAGCGGTCTATCGCCAGTGTCATTTTTGTTCTGTCCAGCGCGCGCTCGTACCAGTCCAGTGCAGCTGGCGTGTTACCTGATTTTTCGTAGTGATTGGCGATCTCTCCAGCGAGGTTGTCTGTTTGGTCCGGATTGAGTGTTTCCAGCGCTTTGGCAATCTGCCCATGCATGATGCGTCGTACAGGTTTACTGAGTGATGCGTAACAAGCCTCCCGTAAGCTGTCATGTCTGAAGTCATAATCACCATGACCAATTTCCCGGAGCATGCCGCGTTCCCAGAGTGCATCCAGCGCATCAATAAGTTGGCTGTCTGTAAATTGGGTCAGTGCCTGAATCAGTGGGAGTGAAAATTGCCGGTTTATCACCGAGGCACGTTGCAATAATTGCTGCGCTTGTTTATCCAGCAAGCTAATGCGACGTTGTAACATACGTGAGATGGTCGGTGCAGCACCCGCGATATGATTATTGCTGACTGCTTGATCTGTATTGAGTAAGTGTTTGACGGATTCAATCAAAAATAAGGGATTCCCCCGGACAGAACTGAAAATTTTATCCGGATCTATCATCGCGATACCCGCTTGTGAGCACTGCGCCAGCTGATTGTTGATCAACTCGAAAGACTCTGCGCGGTTTAGGTAAGACAGTTGCTTGACCATGACTTGCGGGGAAAAGCTGAATTCATCGATCAGCCCGGATATGGGGTTAACACTGTCCATTTCCTCCGACCTGACGGTGGCCAGAAAGATGACCTTGGCACCCTTTTGATGGCTCAAGAAGTAGTGTAGCCAGCTAAAGAAGTCACCATCGGCCCACTGCAAATCATCAATGTACAGTAGCAGCCGCGCTTGTTGATCGGTGTAGTAGAACTCGGCCACGGTACAAACGATATTGCTGAGCGCCGCAAAGATGGCGTCTTGTGAGCGTAGGGTTAGCTTGTTTGCTTTGCTTGGTTCTGCTGTAGTGGATGCCAGTTGCGGAAACATCTGTTGTATCGTGCTGTTTTTGAGTTCGTCAGTCTCTTTGCATGCATTCAAAAAATACGGGTTAGACAGCCAGTCTTTAAAAGGACCAAAGACAGTATCAACCCGGGCAGGGTGGCATGCGGTACTGACTTGTATTATTTGTTTCAGTGGCTCTGCAGATAGGACTTCATCAGCCAATCTGGATTTCCCAATGCCGCTTTCACCGGTGAGAAATGCGATGCATGGTACATCGATTATTGGGTCTTTAATAAAATCAGTTATCTCAGCGACAGTGTTGGCTCGCCCGATCAGTGCTGAGTCGGTTGCGCTTGCAAATGATTTCGTGGTGTCGACATCGTTGTGCGAGGCGTTTTTTGAGACCAATCGTGAGTATAAATTCTGGATACGCTCGTTGGGTGAGATGCCGAGATCTTTGTGTAATACAGATGCACATTGATGATAGGTATGCAGCGCCATCGCTGAGTTACCGGATGCAATATAGGCTTCCATAATGGCTAAATAAGCGGTCTCCAGATAAGGGTCAAACGACAGTTGTCTTGACGCGATACGGATGATTTGTTCCGAGACATCGAGGCCTTGAAGTACTGTAATTAAATGCTCAGAGAGGGAGTTCCATTGGCGGTGAAGTGCTTCACGTTTAACGCAGATCCATTCATCCGACATGCCAGCTAGTAGTGGGTCACGGTATAAAGCGACAGCCTGTAGGCCGAGCGAAGACTTTTGGGTGGTGTCTTGTTCGGCATTAAAGTCTTGGTAAAGCTGACCAAATTCCTCAACGTCACAATGGTAGTCATCGGGCTTTTGCCAGGTGACCGTATTTTTGCTGGCGGTGATACACTGATTAATCAATGGGTGGGTGTGTTTTAGTGCGTGGAGTTCTCGCCGTAAGTTAGTACGGGCCTGACGTTCGGAGATGTCCGGCCACAGTGTTCCAGCTAGTTCTGAACGGGAAACCGCTGTCCCAGCATGCAGTACCAGGTAGATAAAAATTGATCTGACTCTCTGTCCGCGTAACTCCTCAACAGGCACACGATCAATAGTGACTTGTAAATCGCCTAACAAGCTTATGCGCATTTTTGCATTCTAAACTAAACTATTCTTATGCATTAGCTTAGTATGTATTCTCGTGTTTGGCTGAAAATATGGTGTTATTATGTCTTTAATGTAGTCAATTTTGGATAAAAGGACTGATAGTGGCTAAAATTTATATCACTGAATCTCTATGAATATCGCCAGCGTAAGACGGCAACTCATTACGATAACATCATACCTGTTAGGTTTTGTGCTCTGCTGTTTGGTGCTTTTAGAGTGTGTGGAGGTTGTACTGCGTTATGGGTTTGCCACCACTTTGATTTGGGCAGCCGATGTCTCGTCTTTGTTGTTGCTCTCCTTGGGTTGGTTGGGAGCGGGGCATCTTTGGATCGCCAGAAGTCACTTGGTGGTTGATATTTTTCAGGGGCGTTTTCCTCACTTTTTGAGGTGGACCAGTGCGTTGGCTGAAGTGGTCGTCTTAGTAGGTATTATCTGGTTAGCACCTAAGTTAATGGATACGGTATCCATCTATACCGACATGGTGATGCCCGCGATTGATCTGTCTGCTTCCGTTCGTTTCGTACCGTCAATGATTGGGCTGTTGCTGATTTCACTGGGGGCAATACTCAATTTATTAGACTGTGTATTGCCTACAAATCAGGCAGAGGTAAATACCTGATGGACGGCTTATGGTTGATCATTGCCGTGTTTATGATCGTCGCCATTTTGCGCTTACCTATTTTTCTATCGATCATTTTATCAACGGTCAGCTACGCATTAGTGTATCCGGATATGCCTGATATTGCGTTGGTGCAGACGATGTTATCCGGCCTTGATCGCTCGGCCTTTGCCGCAATTCCTTATTACTTTTTGCTGGGTTCGGTCATGAGTGCCGGGGGGATGGCTACCCGGTTATTGCGACTGGCACGTGCGCTATTTTCATGGATTAAAGGTGGGTTGGCGCACGTCAATATCGGGACCAGCATGTTGTTTGGGGGGATATCCGGCTCGGCCACGGCGGATGCCTCTGCCATTGGCGCGCTAATGATTCCTGCCATGAAAAAAGATGGTTTCACCCCTGCTTATGCAAGCGCGGTCACTGCATCCTCAGCGGCAATCGGACTGCTGATTCCTCCGTCTATTCCGATGGTGTTATTTGGTTTGTTTAACAATGTGTCCGTCGGTGACTTGTTTTTAGCAGGCATTGTGCCGGGCGTATTAATGGCTGTTTACCTGTCAACTGCTGCATGGTGGGTTGCCAGAAAAGGGCAGCATCCACAAGCGAAATGGTCTGGCTGGCGTGAGGTGTGGCAAGCGTTGAAGAGCTGTATTTTGGTACTGGTATTACCCGTTCTGATTACCTTTAGTTTGTCCACAGGTGTCGCTACGCCAACGGAGGTGGGGGCGATTGCGGTGGCTTATGCCGTGGTGATTAGTGTGTTTGTGTACCAGGATATTTCATTAGGCACTTTGATGAAAACCATTTGCGCCTCTGCGGCTGAGAGTGCCCAGATTCTTAGTATTATTGCCGTGAGTGGTGGTGTGTTATGGATCTTCGCCAATATGGGGGCGGCAGATGCCTTGATTAATCAAGTGGCAGGCCTGCAGCTTTCCCCAACACAGTTGTTATTAGTGATTTCCATGATGCTGATTCTGGCCGGTACGGTGGTTGGGCCGGGGTTATTGCTGATACTCGTGATACCGCCGTTTACGGCGCTGGCGGTGAGTAATGGTATTGATGTGTTGCACTTTGGTGTGGTGGCGGTGTTCTCGTCTGCGGTTAGTTTGGTGACGCCGCCAGTTGGTATATTGCTGTTTTTGACGGCTAGTCAGTCCGGGGCTAGTGTTATGGCGATATTAAAGGAGATGGTGCCGTTTTATATTGCGCTGTTGTTGTTGTTGATGTCGTTGATTTATTTTCCGGTGTTGTCGTTGGGGATTGGACAACTGCTCTGAAAATGTTAGATCATGGCAAGCCAGCCTTAGCCAAACTCTCAAGCCAAAAACGGCGGTTTTCGGGATGATTTTTACTCCCTTCAAACTTTTTCCTCATCGCTGCAACACTGAGCTTGCCATTTATTTTCAAGGCGCTTTGTATGCTTTTTTCCGCGTCTTTCGTTCGATCAAGCTGGGCAAAATTAGCCGCTCTCATTAGGTGGTAATACATACGCCAAGTATCCGTGGTCAGTGCAGCACTCATACCACGGGTGGCCTCCAGAGAATGCTCGAAGGCTTTCAGATGAAACAAAATATGCACCTTATAAAAGTACATATTTTGCAGTCGTGGATCACGAGGGCTGAGCTTTATCGCTTGCTCAATTTCAGGTAACGCTCTGTCCTGATGACGAAACCAATCCAGAGTATGTGCCAACTCTAGGCGAATATTGGCATTGCTTGGATTTAACTCGGCAGCTCGTTCAAGATTGGCGATAGCTCGTGTTTCGTCACCCGTATATCGATACACGTAACCCAATGCGGCATATGCTCCCGGATCATTGGGGTCAAGCCGAATAGATTGCTCGGCAGTATCAATGGCTTCTTGCAATGTAGCTTCTTCATCCTTTGTCCATTGATAAAAAAACTGCACACCTTTTGCACGAGCAATCTCACCATAAGCTGCAGCAAAATCAGGGTCTTTCTCTAGTGCTTTTTGGCTCCATTGAATCGCTTCGTGTTGCGAGTCTTTATTGTAAACAGCCTGAACCGAACGAGCTTTGTGATAAAAAGCCCAAGCGTCCAAATCTTCTGGTGGTTTTTTCAGGTTTTCTCCGCATCAGCCCTGACAATCTCAGGCACTAGTTGTCCTGCAAGCTGATACGCTAACTCGTTTTGCAATCTATAGAGCTGTGCTCGTTGCTGATCAAACTTACCAGACCACACTAATTGTCCAGTCGCGGTATTCACCAAATTTGCAGAAATCCGCACTTCTTCCCGTTGATAACGCATGGAACCGTCCACAATGTATTGAGCGCCTAATGCCCTGCCGATTTGTTGAATGGTTTGTGCTGCCTCATCGAATTGAGTACTGGAGTTGCGTACAATCACAAATAAGTCCCGGTAATGAGATAAGCTGGACGCTAACTCTTCAGTAAACAGTTGTGTCTGGTCTTGTTGGCCTGTCTGTTTAAAGTTAAGAATAGCGATACTGGTTTTACCGGATAAGGGAAGCTGATGTTCTTGATGGTCGGACCACAAACTATTGAAAAGCCATATCACTCCAATCAGAAAAGGCAGTAGGAGCGCAAATTTCAAACGCCATGTGTTATCAGACGCTGCTTTTTCTGGTTCTGAGTCCTGATATAAATTTGAAGGCTCCTGAGTGCTGACTTCGGCTATGAATTGAAAACCACGTTTTGGCAAAGTGCGAATATATTTTTGTTGTCGCCCGTCATCCCCAACCGCTTTGCGCACAGACTTAATGCAGGTATTAAGTGCCATATCCGAGACCACACGACCACTCCAGAGTTTATTGATCAGTTCATCTTTGGAGACTACTCTGACTCTGTGTTCAATTAGATAACAAAGTACCCGAAATACCTGTGGTTCGAAAATGCTGGTGTTTGATGTAGAGAGTTTTACTGAGGGAAACCCTAATCGTTTTTAGGGAATGCGATATTTATAGCTAAAGTACCGCCCGATACTTTATCGGGCGGTCAAAAGTCACAGATTGACGCAGCGTTTAACAGCTTCCTTTTCAATTTTATTGATTACTGGTTTAGCCAGATTTAAAGACGCAACATCTGTTGTGTCTGCTACAGTACCAATGGCTGTTTCACATATGTATCGTTTTATTTTTGCTCGATTGACAGCGCCGAGTCTTTTTTTGCCAAACAAACCATTTACCCCCCAGACAGTATTAGAAAGTCTGGCAGACCAGCTGTTGCATTTACTCTTTCCGAACCACCCTAAATCAATGCCAAAAGTACGAGGGCAATAGGTCATGTCGGCTTTCACCTTGGTATTGTATAGAGCTAGGGGCATTCCTGAATAGATTTTTTTACCATGGTTCCCACCTCTGACAACCCAGATATAATGTGGTTTATGATCATCATCTGCAAGATTAATCCCACCAGCTCTTCCTCTTCTTTTATAACGAAGCCATCCATAAGGCTTTAAGTTAAGAGCTACTACATCGCCGTAGCGTAATTGGCCATTACCTTTTTGTCTTTTGATGAGTACATTATAAGTCTTAGAGTTAGAAGCTAACCAACCAAGGTTAGCTGCTCGACTATGGGGTCTATTTTGACGCATTATGCCTCTACCGTTTGCTATATTTATCAATCGATAGTGATTACCACTCAGTAATTGCCTACCATCTTTACTGGCTTTAAATTGCCATTGCATCGCATGAGGTTTGTTTTTCGCATTGCCGACTATTTGAAAGGATATTGCTTGTTTCGCTATTCTAATAGCTCTACTGTCCTCAGCTATTACCTTGCTATTTAACGCAACAAAAGACATGCCAATTAAAAATATTTTAAATATTAAGTTCTTTTTAGTAATACTCATACCAACTCCTGATTAATTATTTCAATTTTGCTAGTGGACACCATTAACTATGCAAATTTGCAGACCATTACTCTTTACCCAATGGCGGACCAGTGAATACCTGACCATGATCCTTAGATATTTTTTCTAGCTCTGGCATTTGATCAGGTATTTTTAAATCCACCGATGCACCAAAGAATCCTTCAAAGCCACCTGGGGTGACGACCACGAGAATTTTCCCGCCCTCATCTCCCGTGAATTTGAAAGTATGTTCCTTGCCTTTGGGGGCAAAACCAGCTTCGCCTGCTTTGATCGTGGTTTTCTCTCCATCAACTAGTACTTCTGCTTCACCTTTCAATACATAGAAAGCTTCATCAGCATCTTCGTGGATATGCCTTGGAGGGCCTTTTGGGCTATCCATTTCGACAGTGAACATTCCAAAAGCTTTATCCGTGCCATCTTTATCCAGCACGACGTGGATCTTGTCGCCGTTCCATTCAATTGGGTCGTGTGCTACGGCAAGATGAGCCATTAGAAATGCAGATACGCAGCTGATAGAAAACAGTGTTTTAACTAGGGGTAAACGTTTCATATTCTTATCTCCTTCACATATTTATTAACGTGTCAGGAGTAGTTTGACAAAGCAGCGTTCGTCAATCGTTCGTGAGAAATGAGGAGGTGTCAGGAAAAGAGAGTTAGGAAAACTGAAGACTAAGCCCGCCCCGTTATCTTCAATCGATACTTAGCAAACAAGCGATACCCAAACTTGGCAATCTGATTAAACACCGGCAGCTTCACCAGTGGCACTAAGCGTCTGAAATAGGGTAGGCGCTGCCACACCAAAATAAACCCATCGACGCCCGTTTGCATGCCGTTTTCATCCATCACATGAATCTGATCCATGGCTTGCTGATGCGTAATACCAGCCCGTTCCAGCGCTTCTTTGTCATGATTAATATCCACCCACTGAATCGACTGATCCTTATCGAGTTTCTTCATGGCGTTTATTTCCAGATTGCACAGCGGGCAGTCGCCATCATGAAAACACACGACTTTTTGAGTGGATTCCTGAGGCATAGCGGGTTCTGACATGACGTTTCCTTTATGGCGATTTGTTGAAGCGATGAGCCAATGAATCGCCGGAATTGACGTTACATCGACATGAACAGATTTAGCCTAGCATGAATGCTTTGAACACCGATCAATTCGATCAATTTTGAAAAGGTAATTCACCCAATGGCTCACCACAAGACGACCCTTGCTGAGAAAATCTGTCCCGTTTGTGATCGTCCGTTTAGCTGGCGTAAAAAGTGGGCGAAGTGCTGGGAGGAGGTGCGCTATTGTTCGGAACGCTGTCGCCGGAATCGCCCCAAAAATGCGGATAACTCATTAACGCAACAGGAGTCGGATCATGCGTAGATTATTCATTATTCTCGGTGATCAGCTGGATCGTGAGTCCCTGATATTCAAACATGCGGATCGTGAGCAGGATCACTTTTGGATGGCTGAGGTCGCGGAAGAGTCCACGCATGTTTGGTCACATAAACAACGCACCGCGCTATTCCTATCGGCCATGCGTCACTTTGCGCAGTGGTTAAAAGGTGAGGCTTATCCACTGACGTATCTGGCGATGGACTCACATGAATTTCCATCCTTAAGTGATGCGCTGGGCGACTTTTTGAGTGAACATCAGCCTGAAGAAGTGTGGATGGTCAAGCCGGGTGATTACCGTGTATTCAAATCGCTGGCAGAGACTTGCAAGGCACACGATACGGACATCAAACAACTGCACGACCAGCACTTTTTATCCACGCCTGCTGAGTTTAAGCAATGGGCCGATGGCAAGAAACAGCTGCGTATGGAGTACTGGTATCGTCAGCTTCGCAAACAGTACAAGGTGCTGATGTCGGATGACAAAACACCCGAAGGCGGCAAGTGGAATTACGATCAGTCCAACCGTAAATCGTTTGGCAAAGACGGGCCGCAGAAGGTGCCAAAAACATTGGAATGGCCTCAGGATGATATTACGAAAGACGTCATTGTTTTGGTAAATGATCGTTTTGCTGATCACCCCGGTGAGCTGGAGTCATTGCACTGGCCAGTGACACCTGAGCAAGCCGAGCAGGCCTTGGCACGTTTTCTGGATGAGGCATTGCCTCAGTTTGGGGATTATCAGGATGCCATGTGGACAGGTGAGCCATTCCTCAATCACTCGCTGATTTCTGCGGCGATGAATCTGAAAATGCTGCACCCCATGACGGTGATCGAGCAAGCGGAATTGCGTTACCACCACGGCGATGCGCCACTGGCTGCGGTGGAGGGTTTTATCCGACAAATTCTCGGTTGGCGTGAATATGTGCGAGGTTTGTATTGGCTACACATGCCGGACTGGTTGGAGATGAATGCACTGGGGGCCAAACAGGATTTACCAGACTTTTACTGGACGGCAGAGACGGATATGACCTGCCTGCGCGAAAGTATTGGCCAAACTCTGAAGTATGGCTACGCCCATCATATCCAGCGTCTTATGGTGACGGGTTTATTTGCGCTGGTGTACGGCGTTGATCCGAAGCAGGTGCATGAGTGGTATTTGGCGGTGTATGTGGATGCGGTGGAGTGGGTGGAGCTGCCCAATACGCTGGGCATGAGCCAGTACGCGGATGACGGAATTATGGCGTCCAAACCCTATGCCGCGAGTGGGCAATACATCAATCGCATGAGTAATTACTGTAAGCATTGCAAATACGATCCAAAGCTCGCAGTAGGCGATAAGGCATGCTCGGTGACAACGCTGTATTGGGACTTTTTGGATACACATCGCGAGCGTTTGGCAGCGAATCCGCGTATGGGGTTTATGTTGAAAAATCTGCAAGCAAAGTCATCAGAGGATATTGCCGCGATTAAAGCGCAGGCGGTGACGTTTCGGGAGAGAACGTCTTAGTTTTTTGTGATGCTGGTTGGTTGTAACGATAACAACTCTACATTGGGTTTTCAGGGCGCTATTTTCATCAAAATTTTCATCAAACAAGGGTTATGATTCCATGATTGACAGGATTAGCCTGCTATCTGTGCTAAAACCTCACCAGCTAATATTCCTTTAAAAACACACGGACAAAGAATATGATGAAAAGAATCTGCGTTTACTGCGGCTCCAGTATGGGCAAGAAACAGGAATATGCCGAGGCAGCTAAAGCCTTAGGCCAAGCCCTGGTCGAGCGTAATATTGGTTTAGTCTATGGCGGTGCCAGCGTCGGCATTATGGGCTTAATCGCTGACACGGTTTTATCGTTAGGTGGTGAAGTGATCGGCGTAATCCCGCAAGCCATTGCAGATAAAGAGATCGCTCACACCGGTTTAACTGAGTTAAAAGTCGTTGCCAATATGCATGAGCGCAAGGCAATGATGGCGGAGTATTCGGATGGATTTATCGCACTTCCCGGTGGTATGGGAACGCTGGAAGAGTTGTTTGAAGTGCTGACTTGGGGGCAACTAGGTTTTCATCAAAAGCCCACCGGTGTACTGAATGTGGATGGTTACTACGATCATTTGATTGCGTTTTTAGAACATGCGGTGGATCAGGAATATCTGAAAGCCAACCACTTGGATATGTTGCAGAAGGCGAGTGAGCCGATGGCATTGCTGGATTTATTACGTGATTATCAAGCGCCTGCGGTTGGCAAATGGGTTGATCGTAAGGATCTGTAAATAAAGCTTGAACGAGACGATGGAGCTGATGACTGGGAGGTGTGTCGGGTAAGTGTTCAGGGTGGACTAATCGTCAAAACTCTAAGATTAGGGATAGCATATTTAAGCTGTATTTCCTAAATTCATCGCCCACTTAGAGTCTCGTTCATGTTTGCGCTACCTCAGTCATCGTTTCGTACCCCGTTGTTTGATCTATTCTTTATCGTGCTGATTCCCTTATTAGGGATGACGGCAGCGCTGATCGCCAGTGTCAGTGAGATAACATATGAAATGGTGCTGTCACTGAACCTGTTTTTCCTTGGGTATCATCATGTTATTTCGACTTACACCCGCTTGGGTGTGTCGCAACTCAATAGCAATGAAACACGATTTTTAACCTTAGTGCTGCCTTTTTTAGTGCTGGCCTTTGTTGCCGCCTGCGCACTGTTCGATGAGATTTGGTTGATCCCTACCATTTATTTGCACTGGCAGTGGTGGCACTACACACGCCAGAGTGAAGGTATTTCTAAAGCCATTCGTTTTAAAACAAAAAGCTGTGAGGGAGGCGATGAACGGTTTAATCGTTTGGTGTTTTACGCGATTCTGGTTGCTGCGTTTGCGGTGATGTCGGCCAGAGATCCTTCGACCTTTTTGTTTATTCCTATCGAAACACTGCCAATTCCAATGTCCTTAGCGATAGGCTTAGTGGTCGTTGCTGTTGTACTTCAGTTGGCTTGGTTGTGGAATCAGTTTCAGGCATTGAAGCAGGGCACTTTATCGCTACAACACTTCGGTTATTTACTGAGCCACCACATTATTTATTGGCTGGCCTATGCGGTCGTCACGAATATCAATATTGGTTGGTTAGTCATTAATGTTTGGCACAATTCGCAATACATCGCCTTTGTCTGGCACTTCAATACTCAACGGTTTAAAGACGGATTCAGTCGTAAAAATCCGGTTTTATCGTGGCTCAGTCAGGCCGGTAAATTACGAACGCTTTGCTACTTTAGCGTCTGCCTGATTGCAACTTATTACTTCTACAGCGGTATCGACTGGTCTATTCGAACCATGTCGGATTACACCGCTTTACCGCTGGTGGTCATCGCTTATCAAACTATTAATTTTCATCATTACATCGTTGATACGATGATCTGGAAGCTGCGAAAACCGGCGGTGCGCGACAATATCTAAGGGCGTTTGTAATGACTCCCGCATCGGCTCAATCCAGCAGAGTTAATGCACTAGCGGGTGTCAGGGCGCTCGCTATCATGCTGGTATTATTTCGTCATGGCATCGAGGCAATAACGAGTAAATTTGAGATTGATGAATCTTCTCGAATCGTCAATTTTTTGTCCAATGGATGGAGCGGTGTTGACCTGTTTTTTGCTTTAAGTGGTTTTTTGATTGGCTATCATTTACTGCTGAGGTGGCCCGAAAATAAGGCTGATTTCAAACCCTTTTTAAAAAGTTACGCAAAGAAGCGATCCCTGCGAATATTGCCCGTTTATTGCGCCGGTATCGCCTTAGCGATTTTCTTGCCAGACTGGATTTATCAATTTCCCAGCACCGATATTACTTATGATTTGCTGATTCACAGCATGTTCTTACAAGATTATATGAATGCTAATTTCATCGTTTCGTTGTGGAGTTTAGCGACAGAAGTGAAGTTTTATGTGATCGCACCCTTCATTCTGCTGTTTTTCAAAGACAAGGCTGGTGGATACTTTCTGGTGGCTGTCGTTGTATTGATGGTCTTAATTTTATATTCACAAATCACCACGCTACTTCAGGCAGACTGGACGATGATGTACGGGCATTTCTTCTGGATATTGAGAGCGCCGTTTCATTATGCGGTCGGTGGATTATTGTTGGGGCTTGGTATCGCGCTTCTCTACGTGCGGCAAGGGTTTCCAAAGTGGATAGTGAATCATGGAAACAAGCTCAGCTTTGCGGCTATTTTCCTGTTGATAGCTGTGCTGTCATACGAGCCGTATATGGTTGATGGTACACACTGGATTAGGGTGCTGGGTGTGCTTCCGGTGGTCAGCGTCTTGTTCTGTAGCTTGCTGGTTGGGGCGATTTATTCTAAGGGAGTTTTGAATGCCATTTATTGTTCCGGGATTAGTCGTTTTTTATCCGGCATTTCCTACCCGCTTTATGTGGTGCATATGCTGGTGATTCCGCTGAGTTTGGAATGGGCAGCTTCGATTGCCGAGTTTCTGGTTCTCTATTTTATATCGAGTATGGTGTTGGCTTATTTGATGCATCGCTTGATTGAGAGACCTTTTTTGAGAGTTAAGGATAGATTTTAAGTATGTGACTGATGCGTTAATAATCGAAAATGGTTTAGGTTTTTGATCAATAGGGGCGATATATATTGATTGATGTTGCCTTGCGATGGCGATTAAATAACGACAACCCAAACCATCACTCACGAGACCATAGCAATGAATAAAGACCCCTTATTCCAGCCGCTTCAGTTAAGTCATCTCACCCTAAAAAACCGCATTATGAGCACTAGCCATGCGATTGCTTACCAAGAAGACGGCAAGCCCAAAGAGCGCTATCAGGCCTATCACGAAGAAAAAGCGCGCGGCGGTTTGGCGCTAACTATGTTCGGTGGATCGTCTAATATCGATCTCGACAGTGCGTCAGTATTTGGTCAGTTATATGTCGGCAATGACGATATCATCCCGTATTTTCAGGCGTTTGCAGAGCGTATTCACCAGCACGACACGGCGTTGATGTGCCAAGTCACCCACCTTGGGCGTCGCTCATCAGACAGTGGTGATTGGTGGCTGCCGACCATTGGCCCAAGTCGCAGCCGTGAGCGTTTGCATCGTGCGTTCTGCAAGGAAATGGATATTCACGATATTCGCAGGGTGCAGCAGGCGTTTGTGGATGCTGCCAGACGATGTCAGCAAGGCGGTCTGGATGGTATTGAAATCATGGCAGGCTCGCACCTGGCGGGGCAGTTTCTAGCACCAAACACCAACCAGCGTAGCGATGCTTATGGCGGTGACTTTGACGGTCGCTCGCGCTTCTTGCGTGAAACTCTCACCATGATTCGCGAGCAAGTCGGGCCGGAATTCCTGATCAGTGTGCGCATGCCTTGTGAGGAGAAAGACGGCGGTGTCGGGCTGGAAGACTCTTCTCATCTTGGAAAATTATTGGCGGAGGAGGGGCTGGTTAATTTCCTCAATGTCTACTTCGGGCGAATGGATGCCGAGGACTCGCTGGCGGATAATCATTTACCTGGAATGGCGGTGGCTTCAGCTCCATTTTTGGAAAAGGCACGCGACTTCAAACAAGCAGTTCAAGTCCCCGTCTTTCATGCCACGCGTATCGCCGATATCGCCACCGCTCGCTATGCCATTCGCGAGGGTGTGATTGATATGGTGGGTATGACGCGTGCGCACATTGCTGACCCGCATTTGGTGAATAAAATGCAGCGTGGTGAGGAAGATCGCATTCGCCCTTGTGTCGGTGCAACGCTGTGCTCAACGGACTATCGGGTGTGCATTCACAATGCCGCGACGGGTGTTGAGCAAACCATGACACATACTATTACGCCGGATGTCACGGAGGCTAAAAATGGTGATGTAAATGCTGCAGCAAGTGCCGGTGTAAGTGCTGATGGAACTGCTGATGCAAATACTGATGTAAGCGCTCATAGAGGTGCGGATGTAGCACAGGCTAAAAAAGCGGTTGTCATCGGCGGTGGCCCCGCCGGCATGGAAGTCGCAAGAGTACTGGCATCCCGTGGACACTCCGTCACCTTACTGGAAGCGCAATCGCAACTCGGCGGGCAAATTCACCTCGCCGCACAAATCCCATGGCGTAAAGACCTGATTGGTATCGCCGATTGGTTATCTGAAGAGCTCACACATCTGGGCGTGGATATCCGATGCGATACCTATGCCGAAGCAGAGGATGTGTTAGCGCTGAACCCCGATATCGTGGTGGTTGCCACGGGTGGCCTGCCGGATATGGATGATATCCCCGGTATGGAGCTATGTTTAAGCAGTTGGGATGTATTGGGTGGTGATCCGGTCAATGGCAAAACGGCATTGGTATTCGATGAGACCGGACGTCATGCTGGCTCAGGTGTTGCGGATTATCTTGCGGAAAAGGGCCTGAGTGTCGAGCTAGTATCCGTCGATGGTTCGTATGGTCGCGAACTCACCGAGACGGACATCATTGTGCAGCGGCGACGATTTGCCAAACAAGATGTGACAGCCACTTTTGATACCGAATTATTAAGCGTGGAGCGTGATGGCGCACAGCTAAAAGCTAACCTGCGAAACCTGCTAACAGGTGGCACCTTCTCGCGCTCGGTGGATGTGATCATCACAGAACGAGGCACTGCGCCAATGGATGAGCTATACCACGAGTTGGTAGCAGATTCATTGAATCAAGGCGTTGCTGCAGGGCAATCGCTTGAAACCACCCAAGGAAATTAGGCATAAAGGAAGCTTT
>NZ_QGKM01000048.1 GCF_003172875.1 Leucothrix pacifica
TACTAAATCAACGAATGGCCATGGTTTTTCAATCGTGGATTTCTAAATTGTCGTGTACAGAGATATAAAAGGCAATAGATAACCAAAAGTGACTGCGTTTAAGTTTCCTTGTCCACAGTGTATAAAACCCACTAACAATAACGCCAGTTGATAGCACCCATTGAACAGAAACTAAAGAAAGCTCTGAAAGGGACAACTTATCGAAGCCTGTTTCAAAGAAAGTAGACAGGTAAGCTAGTACAGCTAATAAGGATAGGAAACCTAGTACGATGTTGAACTTGGTTAGCATATTTTTAAGTGCCTGATCTAATTTTCATAAAATTGATAAAACCTATAGCCGACTAAGTTTGAACTACATAAATAATAAAAAAAGTCCAATAGAAAAATAAAAATTCATTCTGATATAAAACCGAAGCCTCAACCTTCTTTCATTAAGCTCTTCTATCTCGCCTCTATTTTTAACCGACTTGTGGTACATATGATCGGAATAAAATGGGATACCCAAAAATGCGACATCTAAAATCACTCCCGCCTTTCTTAATGCCTTAATGAAAAGCGCCTCTTCGATCATTCTCGCGACTACCGATATAGCGCACCAATATACTACTAGGATCACTTAGATATCACCAAAATCAGTTGTAGATGGAGCATAGTAGGTTTCATTATAAGAAAAGCTTGGTATACCAAGACCAAAACTAAAACTAACTCCATGCCAGTTTGAGCTACCATCTTTGAAGACACTAACACTATAGTAACCAGCTCCGATAGTGAATGACTTAAACAAACCATCCCAAGAGCCACTACCGATAGCAAGGTTGACTTCAACCCCCCCACCCGCAGCTATACCTGCTTGTGATCCATACCCTCTTCCTGGCTCAATATGTCCAGGTCCATATTCATTAACAGGAACGTATTTCCATTGGGATACATCTCCTTCAATCACTTGTAGACTTCTGCCAATGGTACCGGGGCCGTTCATCATAGTTACATTACCCTCTAAGCCAACACCACCAGATAGCCTACCTATTGCATTGAGATTTGGATCACCAACTGATTCAGGGTCACGTAAATCATGATGCTGTAAATCATTAAACATCCTCGAAAACGTCCCGGTAATCGCCCCATTAACAAACTTACCACCCACCAGCTTCGATACGGTTCCTCCAACCACTGCGGATATTGCTGCATTTTTCGCATAGCCTGCTGCACCTCTGGGCGAACTACTCACACCAAGACGACGATACCCACCAGCAACAGAAGCACCACACCTTGTAATTTTTTATTTCGGAGATTTAGTTTTATGTGCAACATGCATCATGATTAAGCCCAGCAATATAAAACAACCACCAACTATATAGCTTTGAGTGTCACTTAAAATGATCCCTCTACCAGTTCTCTGGGTCAAAGCTATAAGCAAACCAACGACTGTAAGTACAAAACCAATTACCATTAACATTTATTTCCACTCCATACCTGCAAAGCCATACATGAAACCAGCCCCATAACCTAACATCCCTGGCATACTCAATGAAGGAGCCCCTGTCGCTGGTAACATACTTACCATGTAATCCATAACAAACGCGTCACCAGTCATATCTGCTCCAAACCTTGAAGAGATCGCGTAAACACCTTGATTGAACTCTAGGTATCCAGTTGCCACTGCTCCCCTAACTAAAGTTGATGAAGCTATGTATCCAACAGCGGCGACATTCAGAAATGGAGTTGAATTAGCAAGCATTCCATTTGGAGGGTTCATAAGATCTACATAACTAATATCACCTTCACTATTCACAGTAGTGACATAGTTACCAGATCGATGGTACTGCGCTTTCGATGAATAGATTTTCTTTTGCTGAGATCTTATTTCCATTTCTAAGGTCTCAACTTCAAGCGCTCTAATCTTGCTTTCCCTTGAGGCATGCGCCTCATCATTAAACATTCGAGAAAACGCTGCAGTAATCGCGCCATTCGCAAATTTACCACCGACTAATGCTGATACAACAACATTCTTTGTGCGGGCAGCAAAACCACTTGCACCAGCACGAACCCCCATTCTGCTGTATGCATTTGTCACCTCCATCACCTGCGAGAATCCCGCACTCACAAAGCCATCTTTAAACTTGCCTCCTCTGAGTACACTCATGCCTCCCCCTGCAACACCGTGGGCAAGCACTTTGGCCGCCCTCCCAGCGATCGAGAGTCCGGAAGTCGGGCCAAAGGAGGCGCCTATCACACCAAACACCCCGGCACTCAGTGCTCCCAAGAGTCCTTGCTGAAGATCTCCACCGCTGGCGATTAAGCCGGATATAAACCCTTCGACACTAGACTCCAAATTATCACGACAACCAAAACACCCAATACTAAAAAAGTACTATCGCTAGCCCGAATATAAAACCTGCGACTTTCAGAGTTTCTGTTTTTACGGACTGCCAAAAAATCACCTAATAGGTGCTGCAATAAATTTATTCTTTACAAAAAATTGATATTCTAGTGTATTTTTTTTACCCTCTCGAGCGACCTCGATATTAATAGAAATTACTTCATTAGTTTCAGAAGCTTTCAGAATATCGCTAGTTAATATATTCGTCACCATAATTACATCATAACGGAATAACCCTTCGTATAACTCTCTTGTATCAAGAGACACTTCACTATTATGTATAGTGCCGATACCATTAATAACTATTCTTCCAATATTTATTTTCCTCCCACTATCTCGAGAAAAAGCAGATATCGCCAAATCATGAGATTCATAATTTGATCGAGGGATAAAGTAAGGAGCTACAAGAACCCCATCAAAAATGAACTTTTTAACATTTTCAGATTCTATTGAATAATTCCTATAAAACTCTTCAATATCTGGATTGCTAAAATCACTCACTACTGACTGATTACAACCAAGAATAAATCCGAACATAGCAATTATTACTGCCCTAAATTTATAATTCATGGATACCACCTATCAATTTTCCCCACGCACATTTCCACCAAAAACATAAGGTATTACATCGAGAAGACCATGCCCCATAGTTCCAGATACAAAATCAATAACTCCAAAAGGTTGAATTAATGCAGAAACAGGAGCCGGATTTACATAATTATATGTTGGCATATAAGTACCTACCTAAAAGTT
>NZ_QGKM01000049.1 GCF_003172875.1 Leucothrix pacifica
GCATGTTTCGATTATTCATTGGTAGCGATGAATGGCGTATTAATTTGTTTAAAATAAAACCACTCCTAAGAGGGCCTCCATTTTAAATTCATGCCCTTTAACAGCAAGACAGGCCCTTTTATCCCCGTAGGGCTCACGACAATTTCGCAGAAATTGTGTAGTGAGTCCACAATTCATATCAATTGACAGAATCGTGCCCGCGTCAGCCTCGGCACTCTCTGGCAATTGATATGAATTGTGCGTCTCTGCCAAACCCACAGTCGGCACATAACAACCACGGAGAGAATGAATGGGATACGCAATACTCAGGGTACAAAAGCTAAAGGACAAAGGCAGCATTCGGCGCAGCCTAAAACACAGTTTTAGAGCGCAAGATACGCCTAACGCTGACCCCGAACGAACCCCGGATAATTCCCACCACTTTTCTCACAGTGTCGATCACGCAATGGATAACATCACCCAGCGACTAGACACTCAAAAAAAGATACGGAAAAACGCCGTGCTGGCCATCGAGTATCTGATCACTGGATCGCCAGAAACACTGCAAGGAAAAACACGTGAAGATCAGGATCGTTACTTTCAGGAATCCATCCAATGGCTAAAAGAAAAACACGGGGCCGACAATGTGGTTTATGCCGGTGTGCATCGTGACGAACAAACACCCCATTTGTACGCCTATGTGGTGCCTATTGATGAACGAGACAAATTGAACTGCAGGGCATTTCTAGGGGGTGCAAAAATGCTCAATGAAATGCAAACCGACTTTGCTGAAAAAGTAGGAATAAAGCACGGACTGGAAAGAGGGATCGAAGGCAGCAAAGCCAAACACCAAAGCATTAAAAAACACTACGCCGCCATTCAAAAAAGTGAAGCACAGACCGTCATTATCAAACCAGAATCCATCGAACCTAGAATTCTGAAGAAAGGTATTTTCACGACTGACGTCGAATCTTTAAACACTATCGCGGAACGGTTGACCCATTCGGTGCAAGAGGCATATCACGAAGTGGCTGCCAATGCGTCTGTATCGCTTCAGAACCAAAAAAGAGCAGAAGACCTAAGTATTACCATGAGAAATCAGAGAGAACAGCTTACAAGGGCACGCAAGCCATTTCAGGGACTGACAAAAGAACAAATCAAAAAAATAGTAGCGCTAACGGAAGGTATGAGGTTAGAAAACAAGCAACAGATACAGAGAGTAAATAACAATGATTTTGAAATATAATTCCCATTACCTTAAGGTTTTTTTGGTACCGTTTCTGGCACTATATTGCAGATAAACCCGGAAATACTGCAGGGATCAGAAACGATTTCGAATTCATATTCGATGTAAAACACATTCTCTGTAATAGGGGGGTTATTAGTTTCTGGCACGGGCATACACGAAGCAATAAAGAGTGGGGTAACTAGGCCAAAATAGAGGGGTTTGTATTGTTCTCCCCTGTTATTTATCAGGCTGCCATTACAGGTTGCTTTGTTTGCACTCATATCAGTACCTTATTTCTTCTATTTCAATCCACGCCACCACTTAATAATAGGGTTTGCTGGCTTCTGTGGTGCTTCAAGTCTGAGTGATAAAGTGGTGTTTTGATCTTTCAACCATTGTTTGTCCTGCTCCGTTTTATCCAGGACTTCACGTAACAGTTTTATTTCCATCTTTAAAAGGGTGTTTTCAGGGTGTTCGATGTTGTTCGATTGGGTGTCTACAGGCTGTACGATTGTGTTCGATTGAGTGTTTTTAGTTGTCTCCAATTTCAGGTCTGGAAACACTCGAATTAACTCTGAACTGTCTATGTATTTTTTTCCATCATGCTCTGAAACACTGATTAAACCTTGCTTGACGTACTTTTTATAGAAAGTACTCCGGGCTACACCAGACTGTTTTATTGCATCACTAATACTAAGTCTCGCCATGTCTCAACCTGTACGAATCGAACTGTATTCGTACAGTATCATAATACAGCTACGAGTATTAATTCATGACATCAAAGGGCTACTATTAGACTTGATCTAGGAAACACCTAACCCTCTAAATACGGTGACTGATCTTCCGGATGCCTGATAGGGGGCCTACCTGTATAAAGGTAAGTTATTAGCTGATCCAACTAGTTCCATCGCACTGAAAACACTTTTATACTTGCCAGCCAATTTAAAGCATCTAACAGCGGATTTTAGTAGCCGCAGGGGAAACAATGGAGACTCTTCAACGCTATTTGTTAATTGTAGCGACAATAGCGTTATCAAGCTACTTGTTCTACTTTCTAGGTGTTCCACAGCTTGCCACGGTAATCGTCATAATAATGTTAGCTGCAGGATGGTTAGCAATTCAAATGCTAGTTCGTGACGAACCAAGTACTTTACACCATATATTTTGGTTCGGTGCATTAGTTATATGCTCTGTCGGAACTCTAAATGGCTCCCTATCATTCTTAGTAATGCACTGGTTATAAATTACACTCCTCATTGACGTTGCGAGAGTGTCGAGAATGCCTAGTCTCAGACATATAAAGCACAGTAAGGACGCTGTGGCTTTTTACTTTCGCTTCAAATAGGGTTTAGAGGTTATTGGAATACCATATAAAAACCCTAAACATAACCCTATTTAAACTTGTGTCGGGCAATCTCAAACCCTCTAATTAGGGTGTACCCTAATTGGATTTTTTAGTAGTCATATGTCAACTAAGGCAACGTTGGTTTAAATCAGCGTAGATCAGTTCCTAATCTCATGCCTGACCAATTCCGAAAGACTAATCTGCTTTTGTCTTGGACACTGGTAAGTATTCAGGAGGTTCGCTAAGGTGTTAAGTTGTGATAGCCGTAGTGGGTCAGGTTGGCTTGCTGCGCGGATCTCGTGCTGGAGTGCTTCATAGCGCAACCGGATATTGCATTCTGTGTGCAGAGTCATTGTTAGTACCTTCGATGGCCTGATTGGGTTAACAGCCTATTCGTGGGGGGGTAGCTGTCGATTAATTATTGACCGTATCAACTAGCAAATGTAGACCGTACGACGAGTGGCACCATCCATTACTGATGAACCAATGAGCACAGTAATTATGTTCACACTGCTGTGTAGGCTTAAACCGCTAAACATAACGCCGATTATACGAATTACCGTCTAGCTTTGAGGGTGTAGGGGTCTCCCCTACGGATAACACCTGCGGAGCACTCCCGAAGAAGCGCTTAATCTAATCAGTTCCAAATTAGGTTAAGCGCTAGGAAATAAAACTATCACCCTCATGGCAAACTGCTTTTAACTGCAATTATGGTGAGACCTCTCAGAATAACCACTAAGCTATTTCAAGGTTTAACGCCTTCAGACGCATGCCTCAATCGAAATTAATGTCACAGAGACGATATAAGCGTCCTTCAATCTAGCAAGGTGAATCGACCAAAGGTCGAGAGGACTGCAAGCCCTACACTACTTTTGCTTTCGGCTGGATTGGTCAGAACCAAGTCCGTAAATGCTAGTGTGATAACTGGCTCACTAAACCCAAATTAGAGTTATCCACAGAAAGCATCTCTATTCGCACATTATCTATTATATCTATTAACCTATTAAGGGCCTCTAGAAGCCCCTAGCTGTAAGGGTTTCAGGGCTTAACTTAGGAGTAATCCGGTGCTTACTTAGGAGTAATCCGGTGCTTACTTAGGAGTAATCCGGTGCTTACTTAGGAGTAATCCGGTGCTTAATAGGAGTTGACGGCATCTACTCCTATGTTAACATTAGGAGATGACTTTACGGACTCCTTCATAATATGAGCAACGAATTGGTAGTGAAATCGAACTATGTTATTGAAGCTAGCTACAAGCTGACATTGAATGAACAGCGTTTGATTCTGCTCTGTGTGCGGCAAATCAAGAAAGGGCAAAATATAACTGCAGGTAGTCGATTTGATATATCCGCTGCTGACTTTGCTGACATGTTTGAAATATCCGCTGATAGGGCTTACTCAGAATTGCAAGCAGTTACAGACAAGCTTTACGAGCGATCCGTGACTGTTCAACAACCAGACCCAGACCGGCCAAATGTTGCAACAACTAAGACGCGCTGGGTTTCAGCTATTGATTACATGCCCAATGAAGGACGTGTTTCAATGTACTTCGCAGTGAAAATGGTTCCCTACATCTCAATGCTTGAAGGAGGGTTTACTCGTTACAATTTACAAAATATTTCCGGCATGGGTAGTGTTTACGGGATTAGATTCTATGAGTTTTTCAAAAGCTGGTTATTTGGTGGTGTACATAGCACAAAAAAAATTGCATTAGAGGAGCTTAAAGAAAAGTTAGAGCTAACAGGGAAATACACATCTATTAAGGATTTCAAACTATATGTTCTTGATAAGGCTATAGCAGACATTAACGAATGTAGTGATCTCACCGCCAAATACAAGACAATCAAAACCGGCAGGAAAATTACTCACGTAGAGTTCGAGTTTCAAGATAAATCTGGACAGAGAAAAGAAAGGTCGATACAGAGAATAGATACTGCCTACATCGAGAAATATGCGAGACCAGGCGAAAGTTACGAACAAGCGGGTAAACGACTAAAGGAGGAAGCCAAGAAACAGACTAAATAAGCAATAACCGCCCTGCACTGGCTTCCTACAGCCAATACAGGACTTCACTTAACGACTATAATGGAGTCGAAAAATGCAAAACAATATTAGCACTACTTTCAGTAGTGAATCACTGATTGTGTCTTTGGGTATCATCGCCCTACTCTTTGCCCTGATCGCTTATCAACAGCGTGGCCATGTGAATCAATCCCGTTCATGGCTGGGGTATTCCGCCCTCACACTCGAACTACTCGCCGGCTCAATGGCTATCTATTGGAGTGTTAAAAACGGTTCAGGCTTACTCACATGGATTTTTGTGTTCGGGTTTGTTGGTTTAGCGGTTGCAAAGGCAACCATCGTTGCAGCCGTCTCAAAAGCCTACGAGGACAGCAACACACCCGCGCTGATCTTTGGCATCGTCTCGCTACTCGGTGCCTACTGCGTGGTGTACTTTGCGGGATCATTTCACGGCGGCATCGAGGGCGCAGGTAAAGCCGCACAGGAAGCCACCGCCAGTGCACCAATCAGGGCGATTGATTCCCAACTGGAGGCCGCAAGGGATAAGCTAAATGGCTTATCAAGCTATGCAGATAGCGCGAAGGCATCAAAGGAACGTGCAAAGGCTAGATTGTTGGATGCTCAGTTATCCAGCGCCAGAACGGCCATGAGTCGGTGCCCTGCCAATTACCTGACCAAATGCATTAACCCAAACCAACAAAAAATAGACAGCCTTCAAGCCCAGTTAAACGCCCTCACCTACTATTCGGGAAACCAGAATTATTCAGGAACCAAACAACTGATTGCCGATCTCGAAACGCAGCGCTCAGAAATGCTGACGGGTGGCAATATTGCGTCTGAATCAGGGAATGGTGCCGATGATAAAATGATTGCCTGGTTACTTAATATTCCCGAGGAAAGAGCAAGGGATTTGAAGTGGCTTATCTTCGTTTTAGCCTTTGATATTTTGTCGTTGCTGTTTCGTTTAACGGGTGATTTTTTGGCTCGTGGAACGCCTCAAACCAAGCTGCTAACCCGTCAATTAGGCGTGCTGTTGGAGTCCGGTTATTCGCTGCCCAATGCCGCACTGGTGCTGAGTGGTCAAAGTGGTTTAATCAGTGATCCACTAACACGTGATGCAGGGGTCACGCGTGAGGTCTCTAGCGGTCATTCAAGTGAGGCCACAAAAACACAGTTATTAGATAACGATAATGACCTGTATCTGAAGTGGTTAGGGCAGGTCAAAGCGGGAGAAATCAAATGCACTCAGAATGATGCTAAGCGATTTATTAGCTCCAACATGACCAAGGGTAATAAAGCGGAAACGGTCACACCAGCGGGCATGATAGCAATACATAAACGGTGGTTAGATCAAGCAACCGAAGAGGGCGTATTAACGCCGCTGGGTGGTGTAGGAAAACCGTCTCATATTCTTGTTTAATTGACGAAGAAAATCCTGTTGAACCGGTAGCACGTTATAGAAATTTGGACTCCAGACAAACCCGAAGAACTGGAGTCCAATTTTCTTACTTACGAGCAATCACTATC
>NZ_QGKM01000005.1:0-2645 GCF_003172875.1 Leucothrix pacifica
ACTGAGTATTTTAGGTTCAAACGACTAAATTTAGATTCACCCTGTGACCACCAAACATCAGACTTACTGTTAAAGCTATACACCTTAACCGCACGTGCACGATTGGTCGCCTTCTTCACGCGATCAAATGACGGCTCACCTGCATCGATCCAGAGCGTAATTTGCTCATCCATGGTTCTGGCCCAAAGATCCGGCTCTTCGACATCATCCAACCCTTTGGTGAGCTCCAAACCTTCCTGAGCATTGATACAGAATGCCAACACTCTCACCATCATCCGCTCTAGTGTTTCTGAGGGGTGCTGAGCAATCGTCAGATTAATTGAATCATAATAGTCTCGCTCTAAATCTGATAAGGAAATTCTAGCTTTGTAAATGGTTGGTTTGATCGCCATGAGGATACCCGTGATATTCGAGCGAATTCAAACTGAAGACGAAATGTGCTCAGTAATCGCTGCGGCGTAGAATATCAGAGAGTGGGGCAGGCACAAGCATTGATAATTACATCAGAGAAATACAAGACACTTAGCCACGCCAAATTCTAAGAGATAGGGTGCAATGGCGCTAACTCACCCGACTCAGCACTATCGGATTGAGCGGAAGAATAGTCAGCGGAGTAAGCACTAATCGCTTTAGCCAATGCCTCACCATTCCACAGCTGCTCTGTTTGCGAGTAATTATTTTTGTTTAAGTCACGCACTGCATTGCTCAGAGCCACATTGCCGCTGGCCTCTACCCCCGATAAAGTGGCGGGATAGATGCCAACCTCTCTTGCCCATATCGGCAGGGTATTAATCGCCGCGACGGCATGATTTTCTCTACATGCAGTTGTTAGTTGTGTGAGTGCACTTTCAAATCTATCTTGCGAGGTCTCAACATGGGTCTCAACCGTGACCGAACGACGACGCCAAATGTACCAACCAAGCAGTAGTGCCAACATACTCACCGCACCCGCAAGGATTAGCGTTCTGTGCTCGACGAAGATATCAGTAATTGTCTTATCTGCGACAGGGGCAATCAGGGGAGATAAATCCGCACTTTCTTCCTCAGCAGGTTGAACGGGGTCAATTGTCTTGTCTTCAACAACAGGCTCCGGTGTTTTAGGATCAACTTGTTCAGCGATGACACCACTCCCGTCAACCCTGATTGTGAAGCTGGCCAAACGGGCAATTTCTTGCTTATCCGTATTAGTATTCCACCACGGCACTTCGACTGCCGGAATTTGGTACTCACCGGCCTCATTACCAATAATAGTGAACTTCTCTTCACGCAAGCCCGCTAAACCGCTCCCACCTTTATCTGAACGAAACGATGGTTGCTCTGGATAAACCTTTAAGCTATCTGGCAAAGCAAGTTTCACTTCGGGTAATAACTCAGCCTTAGTCCCTTCTGCCATCAGTGCAATGGTGACAATCGCCGGCTCACCTGCTTTCAAGTTGGCAGGTGGTATTGACCAGTTCATATTCAGGTTTACTTGTGAAGCGGGCAACCAGGACTCACCAGAAAAACTAGCCGGTTGGTCCATGATGGTCAATTCCGCTTTTGCTGAGTATGCATTCACTCGTGTGCCACTATTAAATGGCATCGAAAAACGATTCTGCCTCGCGCGACTACTGGCAAGACTCCCTCTGAACACAGAAGGCTCGATATGTAATGGTCCGGCTTTACTTGGAAATAGCGCATAGTAATTTTCACGCAATTGATAAGGCCGCCCGTTGTGCTGCACGTAACGAGGATTAGAGGCACCAAGGTACTCAACGTCTGCCTGACCCTTGGAGATTTTTGGCCGAGAGATGGAAGCATTATCAATCAGTGGTCGCGAATAATAGAGACGCTGAATGTATATGATCTGCCCGCGCACATAGGGATTGACTGGTCGAACTTCAACCTCCATTAACAAGTCATCAGAGCTGGATTGCGCAACAGGGTTGTCTCCGACCGTTATTTCGATGGGGTCAGTCTTTAAATTACCCACCTTCAGTGACGGGATCGTTAACTTTCCTTTTCTGTTTGGTGATAGCAAAAACGTCCAACGGGTTTCAAGACTTCTGACCCCATTGTAAACCGTAAGATTGGAGCTTTGGCTGTGTTGATCGATGCTGAAATCTTTATATATCTCAGTCAGATCTGGTCGCTGTCCCCGCGAATCCGCTAACGAAACAACTAACTCAACGGATTCATCAATGCCGATTTCCAACCTGTCAACACGTGCGGTTAACCCACTTGCCAAAGACAATGGAACACACAACAGCAACACAATAAAGATTACTAAACGCCTTACCATGGCTGAGTACCTCCCTGACTGGGGGCCGCGCCTCGTTGACGGTACTGATATTGGAACTTGCGTCGCCACAAACCCGAACTATCATCCGGAATTTGATACAGCCATTGCTTGGTTTGTTTTGCTTGCTCTTTCTCTTCTTCTGTCAGCTCTTGGCTTTTCGCTAAACCTTCAGGTTTGTCACCTGCTTCTTCAGATTGTTTTTCCTTGGCTTCCTGAGCGGCCTTTTCGCGCTCTGCCTCCTTCTTTCTTTGTTCTTCTGCGGCTGCTTCGTCCGCTTGTTTCTCTTGTTCGCTTTTCTCGTTATTCTGATCCTGCTCATCCCCATCCTGGCCACCTTCCCCACTCTGTTGGTTCTGTTGGTTCT
>NZ_QGKM01000005.1:2719-121744 GCF_003172875.1 Leucothrix pacifica
CTGCTGGTTCTGCTGGTTCTGTTGGTTCTGCTGGTTCTGCATTTTTTCTAATAAATCACGATTAAACTTCGCGTCCTCATGATTAGGCTGCAAGGACAGGGCCTGATCGTATGCTTCGATTGCCTCTTTAATCTTGCCCGACTTAGCCAGTGCCGTGCCACGGTTATAGTGAGAATCAACAGTTTGCTGTTGCTCAAATAAACCGGCGGACTCTTCATAGTCACCGTTGCGATACGCCGCTGCTGCTTTCCACTCAGGAGACTTGAACAATGCCTTGGCTGCCTCGGCATCCTGATTAAGTAAGGCGCGATGCGCTTGCTGATCAGCATTCAACCACAGATCATCCCAAGTAAATGCATAGCTGTTTTGTGGCACACTAAGCAGCCCCACTAGCAGACCTGAAGTCATCACCACACTAAACAAATACCCTTTTCTAAATAAAAGAGCCGCCATTGGTAGCAACAGCCACAACAGCCAGATACCTTCGTTTTGCCAGTGTTCCACAGAGCGCTCAGTATTTTCTAATAGTGGAGAGTTATCGCTTTGGAAAAATTGCTGAAAACGCTCAATATCACTATCCCCAAGGCTTAAAGACTGGAAGATGCCACCACCACTGTCTGCAATGTCTTGCAATGAAGACTTATTCTGTTTAACCAAAATTGGCTGGCCCTGTTGATCGCGGTATACATCATTTTGAGATAATGGGATAGTCACAGCCTCTTCACTTCCAATAGACGCGACCGATACACGATAGCCCGCTACATTGGCAGCTTCGGCGCTTCTTAACGTTCTGCTTAAATCAGCAACGCCATCAGCAATGATCAGAATATCGCCTTGAGCATAACCTGCCTGTCTTAATAGCTCGACCGACTCATCAATACCCCGATAAACCAAACTGCCTTGTGCTGGCATGATGCCCGGAGATAGGTTTTTGACTTGTGCAATAATGTTCTCACGATCATCCGTCAGCGGACTTACCGCAAATGCATCACCGGCAAACACCACTAAGCCGGTTTGCCCTTCATTGCGCAATTGAAGCAAATCCATTAATTTGAATCGCGCACGATTCAGGCGATTAGGAGCGACATCAGCCGCCAACATTGAGCTGGAAAGATCAAACCCCAGAACCAAACCTTGCTGCGTCTGAAAAGCGGGTAATTCGCGCTTCTGCCAACTCGGTCCGGCGAGTGCAATAATTGCTATCAATGAAGCAAGCAGCACACTGTATCTCAACCAACGGCCATCACCCTGTTGTTGACCGCTAATGACAAACGGGCGTAAACGCTCATCGATAAAGTGCTGCCAAGCCTGATTACCGACCGAGCGCTTTGCTAACCACCAAACTAACAACAAGATTACGGGGATCAGCAAAAACCAATAGGGATAAATGAAATGAAAGTCGTCTAACATACTCATTCGCTTTTCTCCCGAATCAGGATACTCAACATGCCAAGCAGGAGTGCTAAAGCTAACGGCCAGTAGAAAAGGTCAGTACGCGGACGCCATTGTTGTTGATTCCTTTCTATCGGTTCCAGACGATCCAGTTCGTTATAAATTTCCAGGAAAGTATCCGTATCACTTGCTCTGAAATACTGCCCATTGGTCATATCGGCAATTCTGATCAGTGTTGCTTCATCCAATCCAGAACGCTGTGGTGCAAAGAAGCCACCTCTGTTACTTTGATGTTCTGAACCAATCCCGACTGTGTAAATTTTCAAACCATTTTTAGCCGCCATTTGCGCGGCATCGTCCACAGAGACTGCTCCGGCAGTATTCTCACCATCAGTCATTAACACCAAAATATGCTCAGAATCTGGCTGCTCATTGAGTCGCTTCAGCGCCAGACCGATTGCATCACCAATGGCGGTATTTCGTCCGGCTAACCCCAGTGCAGATTCATCCAGTAAACGCCGCACCGTTTTACGATCAAATGTCAGCGGCGCTTGCAGATAAGCCTGATCTCCAAACAAAATCAAACCGATGCGATCACCTTCTCTACGCTCAATAAATTCACCGGCCACATATTTAGTGGCGGTCAGGCGATCCACGTTTCTATTGCCTAGCTGATAATCCGCTTCCTGCATACTCAACGAGAGATCGACTGCCAGCATTAGATTTCGGCCACTGACCGGTAGCTGTACCAGCTCACCCACCATGACCGGACGCGCTAACCCTGCTATTAATGCACACCAAGCTATTACCGCGCATAGCTTTGCCAGCCAGCGCCAACTACGTTTAGCTTCAAGGTTTGCGGGCTGTGGTAAATCCTGTATAAATGGCACACGCAGCGCAGCCTCAGATTTACTAACAGTTGGCTTTAATAACCACCAAACCAAGAGCGGTAGCGGCAATAATGCAAATGACCAAATCCACTGCCACTCAAGCATGAGTAGGACCTCGTCTGGATTGCACTTTTAACCAGCGCCGAACCAATGTCAGCAATTCCTTACGATTATAGTCAACTGATGCCTGATAAGGTGAACTAGCCAATACTTGACCGACACCTTGTGTGAATGCCTGCGTATTCCCTTGTTTATCGAGGTAAGCCAACCACTCCTTCCCGACTAAACCGGCACTTTGCTGACGACCATCAAGATTAATAGCGAGACGTCTTAACAGTGCTGACAATGCAGCCAACCACTCTTTTTCATCCAACTGACTATCCGCTTCCAACTCATCAACGGCTGTAACGATTTGCTGATAGCGCTGTGATGCCTGACGAGATTTACGCCATAGCTTCCACAATGTGAATAGTACTAGCAGGACAAGAAGTGCCAGTAACCACCAACCCGGTGCTATTGGCCACCAGCTAACCTCAGTCGGCAGATGAATATCTTTTAACTGATCCAGAGGGTTCGGGTTCATACACCTGCTCCCCTGAGTTTTGCCAGACGCACCTGCTCGCTGTCAGCAGTGGATACCTCAATGAGATTAGCATGGCATTGCATAGCCAGCTGGCGCACTTGCTCTGTATGGCTCAAATCACGCTCACGATAATCTTTCCGAATACCCGCTTTTGCTGTGTTGAGTCTCAAAAACCGTAGACCATCGCTTAATTTGAGCTGAGTTTTTTCAGGTAGCTGATGCTCAAAAGGGTCAGTAATTGCAACTAAGGTCAAATTAGCGTGACGTGCTATCCGACGTAACTGCTGCTCTGCCTCAGCATCCAGACTTCTGAAATCACTCAATAAGACCACCTGACTGCCCGGAGATAACACACGTCTTAGTCGCTGCCAAGAGTCCGCCAAACTTACGTCGGCCTTTACACTAAAGTCGGGAATAAGCATTGAATAATCTGCCAGACGTTGCAACAGTTGTAGCACCTTTGACTTACTTCTGGCGGGACGCATTTCCATGTGCTCTGACCCACTCAGTAACAGAGCACCGATGCGGTCACCAGACAACCAGCTTTTCCATGACAATATCGCACTCAGTTCACACATCACAACTGACTTAAACTGACCACGCGTTGCAAAGAACATACTGGGCCTGAAATCACACCACAACAATACGGGGCGTTCGCGCTCTTCTTCGAATAACTTAGTGTGAGGTTCACCAGTGCGCGCTGTCACTTTCCAATCCATACTGCGGATGTCATCACCAGGACTGTACGGACGTGATTCGGCAAACTCCATCCCTCGGCCAAGTTGTCGTACCTGATGATTACCGGCTTGCTTTGTGGCTTTGCGGTAGCGGTTTTTTTGCATCAGCATACGGGCCGACTGCTGTTGGGATAACAAGCTATCGAGTGTGCTGAAAACCAAACCAGCACCAGATGTATCGCGTTGTTTCATCGCGGTTTTCATGACTTAAGGAACGGCAACCAAGCTTAATAATGTGTCGATTACTTCATCACTGGTTTTACCGCTTGCTTCACCTTCAAAGCTCAGCAAAATACGATGTCTCAATACATCGTGAGCAATACTCTGCACATCATCCGGTCCGACGTAGTCACGCCCATTGAGCCAAGCATGCGCTCTGGCGCACCGGTCTAATGCCATGGTTGCACGAGGGCTGGCACCAAAAGCGATGATTCCAGCAAGCTCCTCGCTATACGCTTCGGGCTGACGCGTTGCCATCACCAGCTGTAGCAGATATTCCTCGACACTATCAGCCATGTAAAGCTGCATTACTTGCTGACGCGCTTCGCTTATATCCTGCTTTGTGATGTGTATCTCAGGTGCATGTGTGGTCTTTTGAATATCATCTAATGCTTCCGCTCGATTCAGATGGAGGATTTGCTTTTCCGCTTCAAGATTTGGATACCCTACTCTGACATGCATGAGGAAACGATCCAGCTGGGCTTCTGGTAAATGATAGGTTCCTTCTTGCTCGATAGGATTTTGAGTAGCCATCACCATGAATGGTTCAGCTAATTTATAAGTGACTCCGGCAACGGTTATTTGACGCTCAGCCATCGCCTCGAGCAGTGCGGACTGTACCTTTGCAGGGGCACGGTTAATTTCATCAGCTAACACCAAGTTATGAAACAACGGCCCTTTTCTAAATTCAAACTCGCCTGTTTGCGGCTGGAATATTTCTGTACCTGTTATATCTGCCGGCAATAAGTCTGGTGTGAACTGCACTCGATGGAAATCCCCTTCAACAGCCTCACTTAATACTTGGATAGCCCTAGTCTTTGCCAAACCAGGCGCACCTTCAACAAGTAAATGACCATCGGCGAGCATCGCCACTAATAAGCGATTTACCAAATCACTTTGGCCAATAATTTTGCCACTCACATATTGCTGAAGCTTGTCAAAACGTTGTTTCTGCTGCATGCTGCCTGTCCAATTCATTATTAATTGTAGTTTGGGTTTCCGCTAGATATGGTAGCAGACTCGCCCGAATTCAAGGTAATTTCTGATCGTTAAGGATTCTTAATTCATGACCATTCAATCTATTATTGAGCAAAAGCTAGAGCAAACCTTTTCACCTGATTACTTAGAAGTAGTCAACGAGAGTTATATGCACAATGTTCCGGAAGGTTCTGAGTCGCATTTTAAAGTAACCGTTGTATCGGCTGAGTTTGAGGGACAACGCTTAATAGGTCGTCATCGTATGGTTAATAAGACTCTGAGTGAGGAGCTACAAACGATTCATGCGCTGGCGATACATACACTGACCCCAGACGAATACTTTGAAAAAGCTGGCAAAGTTCCAGAGTCACCGGAGTGCCTGGGTGGCGGTAAATAATAAATTTAAACACACCGCTTTGTGCCACTGAATCAATTGGTGCATAATCTCGCCTCTTTTTCCCAGCTAAAATAAATATTATGTGGTTTAAAAATCTCTACCTGTATCAGTTCGAAAAAGAATTCAAGCAAGATGCAGACTCGCTACACGAAGCATTAAGTGCTAAGCCATTTGTTGAATGTTCAGCGACACAACGTGAAAGCATGGGCTGGGTTCCGCCTCTTGGCAAAAACTCGCAAGCCTATACTCACTCTGTCAATAACTTTGTATTGCTAACAATGGCACGACAAGAGCGCCTGCTGCCGGCATCTGTCGTTAAGGAAGAGTTGGATGAGCGCGTTACAGAATTACAAGAACGCGAGAATCGTCGTGTTGGCGCCAAAGAGAAAAAGGAACTACGCGAAAGAATCGAAGATGAACTACTGCCTCGCGCATTCACACGCACTCAAAAGCTTGATGCCTGGATTGACTTAAAAGGTGGTTGGCTAGTCATCAATACACCATCAGCTACTCGCGCAGAAGCCTTTAGTACGCTACTGAGAAAGACAATTGGTAGCCTTCCGGTTGTTCCACCAAAGTCCGAGGCTGTTAGTCCTATTCTGACTCAGTGGCTAACAGAATATCAATCCCCGGAGCCGTTTGAGATTGGCGATGAAACTGAACTAAAAGGTTCTGGTGAAGATCAGGGTATCGCAGCCTTTAGGAAGCACGAGTTAGGTACCGATGAAGTAAAGAGCAACCTACAATCTGGTAAAGTAGTTTCTAAATTAGCACTCGTCTGGGATAAAAAAATAAGCTTTGTGGTTGCAGATGATCTCATCATCAAAAAGCTTAAATTCCTCGATGTTTTGGATGAGCAAATGAATGAACAGGATCCTCAATCGCACGAGGAAAGAGTTGATATTGAGTTTACTCTGATGACTGGCGAAGTATCTAAACTAATTCCTGATCTGATTAAAGAGCTGACTTAAGTTCGTTTAGACACATAGAAAAGCCCGGATACACTCAGTGTTCCGGGCTTTTCAGTCTTAGCGAATAGCTGAAGTAATTTTATGCGGTAGCAGATACCTTTTCTTCAACTGCGACTTTGATATGATCCAGCGATGAGACATCCACCTCTTCCTCATTAGTCACTTCAAACTTAGCTTTCTCAGGTTGCATACCTAACTTTGCTAACAAGGCCTTGTCTTTATCTTCCTCAGGGTTCTCAGTAGTTAGCAGACGGTCTCCATAGAACATGGAGTTGGCACCTGCAAAGAAACACATCGCCTGAGTCTGTTCATTCATTTCAGTACGACCTGCTGATAAACGCACATATGACTTTGGCATCAGAATTCTTGCTACAGCGACAGTTCTAATGAACTCAAAAGCATCCAGTTTATCGATACCATCCAGAGGCGTACCTTTCACCTGAACAAGGTCATTGATCGGTACTGAACCCGGATGTTCAGGCAAGTTAGCTAACTCTTGCAATAAGCGAGCACGGTCGTAGCGGGTCTCACCCATACCTAAAATACCACCCGAACAGACATTGATACCTGCATCACGAACATGTTGAATCGTATCGATACGATCTTGGTAGGTGCGAGTTGTGATGACTTCACCATAGAACTCAGGAGATGTGTCCAGATTATGATTATAGTAGTCCAAACCTGCTTCATTGAGCCTTTTGGCTTGCTGCTCTGTCAACATGCCGAGGGTCACACATGTCTCCATACCCATTGCTTTGACTTCCGTGACCATATCAATCACTTTGTCCAAGCTTTTGTCAGTAGGGTTACGCCATGCGGCGCCCATACAGAAACGTGTGGAGCCATTTGCTTTTGCTTCAGCGGCAGCCTTTTTTACAGCCTGCAATTCCAATAGACGCTCACGCTCTAAGCCAGTATCGTTAATGGCACTTTGAGAACAGTAAGAACAATCTTCCGGGCATGCACCTGTTTTGATACTCAACAAAGTACTCATTTGTATTTCATTGACATTGAAGTTTTCACGATGCAATTGATGTGCACGGAACAACAGATCATTAAATGGAAGCTCGAATAAAGCTTCAACTTCTTCTACCAACCAATCATTACGTAATTCGTTCATTCTTTTCCCTTGTAGTGAACATCTTCCCACACTTCGTTATTAATTTTCCGTAACAGAAAAAAAGATAATATTACCATAACCACAGCGTAAATCGCCCACAACAACACCCAGTTATTTCTCAGAAAGCCATCTGGCGCAAAGGTTAGCAAGGGCACTAGTAAGCCGGCCATTGCATAGTAGTAGTAGGCCGCAATTTGAGTGTAGTACCCCACACGCTTGTTCGGATGGTGACGGTAAATAGCATAGACAAGAATCGACGCACCAAACCAAAGTACGAAAAATGGAGGGAAAGAAACAGCAATCAGATTTCCGAAGGTAAACATTCTTGCTGATTTTTTAGATTTATCGGCGGGCTCTATCTTGTCAACAATGACATCCATGATGCATTACACCTATGAAGACTTACAAAAGGTCAGTATGACATAGCAGATGATTTGATACTCAAATAGCAGGCATAAAAAAAGCTGAGATATACTCAGCTTTTTTTAACACGTCAGTAAAGAATTATGCAGCTTCTTCCGGACGGTCAACAAACTCAATGTAAGCCATTGGTGCGTTGTCACCAGCACGATAACCGCACTTGATGATACGCAAGTAGCCACCAGGGCGATCCTGATAACGCTGACCTAATTCATTGAATAAAATACCTGTTGTTTCCTTGTCACGAAGACGAGCAAACACGATACGACGGTTATGTACTGAATCAACTTTAGCACGAGTCACTAGTGGCTCAACCACACGACGAAGCTCTTTAGCTTTAGCTACAGTAGTCTTGATAGCTCCATGCAGGATGACTGCATTAGAAAGACTCTGAAGTGTCGCCTTACGATGGCTACTGTTACGGCTCAATTGACGGCCAATATTACGATGACGCATTTTCTACATCCTTACCTAAATTCTAATCTATGCCAATCGGCAGAATTATTTATCGATGGTCGATGGCGGCCAGTTCTCTAATCTTGCACCTAGTGTAAGACCGTGTGACGCCAATACATCTTTGATTTCAGTCAAAGATTTCTTACCAAGATTTGGAGTTTTCAACAGTTCGTTCTCTGTCTTCTGTACCAAATCACCGATGTAATAAACTTGTTCTGCCTTCAGGCAGTTCGCAGAACGAACAGTAAGCTCTAAGTCATCAACTGGTCTTAACAGAACAGGGTCAACTTCTGGCTCAGGCTCTTCTACAGGCTCTTGCTCTACGATTGTCAGATCGAAGAAGACAGCTAATTGCTCATGAAGAATTGTCGCTGCGCGACTAATTGCTTCTTGTGGACCAACTGAACCATCAGTTTCAAGCTCGATGATCAGCTTATCCATATCTGTACGCTGTTCAACGCGCGCACTATCAACTGTGTATGCGACACGAACCACTGGGCTGAAACTAGAATCAAGCACTAAGGTACCCAATGGTAGCTCTTCAGCATCTGGCCCACGACGAACACTAGCTGGCTGATAACCACGACCACGTGCGATAGTGATGCTCATTTCAAGCTCAACATCAGATGTGATGGTTGCGATAACGTGATCAGGGTCAATTAACTCGACGTCATGATCAAGACGAATATCAGCAGCAGTTACAGTGCCAGGACCAGATTTGCGTAGATCCAAAGTAACACTATCTTTCTCATTCAGACGTACAGCAAGACCTTTAAGATTCAATAGAATCTCAACAACATCTTCCTTAACACCTTCTATAGCAGTGTACTCGTGATCAACACCGCTGATCTTAACTTCTGTAACGGCACAACCAGAGATAGACGATAGAAGTATTCTACGCAGAGCATTACCAAGAGTGTGACCAAAGCCGCGTTCAAGCGGCTCCAGTACTATCTTAGATGTCCGGCCATTGACTTCACTAACCTGAATGTTACGAGGCTTTAGTAAATCTGTTGCAGTAGACACTATAACAATCCCTCAAAAATAACTAAATAATGAAACTGAATAAACAGCTTATTACTTAGAGTAAAGTTCCACGATGAGAGACTCATTGATCTCTGAAGATAACTCGTCGCGCTCTGGTACAGCTTTGAATGTACCCTCAAGTTTCTTTGCATCAACTTCAACCCAACCGACGAAGCCTAGTTGCTCAGCAACAGACATAGCATCCTGGATGCGAGTTTGCTTTTTCGCTTTTTCACGAATAGAAACAGTATCACCAGCTTTAACTGAGTATGAAGGGATGTTTACTAAAGAACCATTAACCATTACTGACTTATGACTTACCATCTGACGAGCTTCAGCTCTGGTAGATGCATAACCCATGCGGTAAACAACGTTATCCAAACGACACTCTAAAAGTTGTAGCAAGTTTTCACCTGTAGAACCTTTAAGACGTGAAGCTTTCTTGTAGTAGTTACGGAATTGCTTTTCAAGCACACCGTAAGAACGTTTAACTTTCTGCTTCTCACGAAGCTGTAGACCGTATTCAGAAAGGCGGGTACGACGCTCAGCGTGTACACCTGGAATTTTATCCAGTTTACATTTACCTTCCAAAGAACGACCACGCCCTTTCAGGAACAAATCTGTTCCTTCACGACGCATTAATTTACACTTAGCACCAATATATCGGGCCATAACCTATCTCCTGAATATTGCGACTAAACGCGACGTTTCTTTGGTGGACGGCAACCGTTATGTGGAATCGGTGTAACATCCATAATCTGTGTGATCTTGTAACCAATGTTGTTCAATGCACGAACAGCAGATTCACGACCAGGACCAGGCCCTTTGACCATTACATCCAAGTTCTTTAGACCATATTCTTTCGCAGCTTCACCAGCACGCTCTGCAGCAACCTGCGCAGCGAATGGTGTACTCTTGCGGGAACCACGGAATCCAGAACCACCAGCAGTAGCCCAAGAAAGAGCATTACCCTGACGATCAGTGATTGTGATAATTGTGTTATTGAAAGACGCATGTACGTGAGCGATACCATCGCTTACGGACTTTTTGACTTTTTTACGCGCTTTTGTGGCTTTAGCCATGTTTCAATTCCTATCGTCTGTTACTTGCGAATCGGCTTACGAGGGCCTTTACGCGTGCGAGCATTTGTTTTAGTACGTTGGCCACGTAGTGGAAGACCACGACGGTGACGAATACCACGGTAGCAACCAAGGTCCATCAGACGCTTGATATTCATTGAAACTTCACGTCTCAAGTCACCTTCTACAGTGAACTTACCAATCTCAGTACGCAGCTTTTCAACTTCGTCCTCAGTCAGGTCGCGAATTTTCGTAGTTGCTACAACATTTGCAGCATCACAAACTTGTTGTGAACGTGTACGTCCAATACCGTAAATCGCAGTCAAAGCGATCACAACATGTTTGTTAACAGGGATATTAATACCCGCTATTCGAGCCATTAACCTATCTCCAGGCAGTCGAGGGACGGGGGACTTTACCCCAATCATCGACGTTAATCAATACAAGCGAAAAAAAACTTATAGAGATGCAAATTGCATCTCTATAGTAGCTTCTTTCCTACCTAGGTTTGTTTTAACCTTGACGTTGTTTATGTCTTGGGTCAGAACAAATGATTCGTACTACACCTTTGCGTTTTACAACGCGGCAGTTACGACACATCTTTTTTACTGAAGCACGTACCTTCATCTTAAAATCCTCAACAGAATACTATCAACTGGTACGCGGCTTGTTCTTGCCACCAGCTTTAAAATTCGCTTTCTTCATCAGGCCTTCGTACTGCTGAGACATCATATGCCCCTGAACTTGAGCCAAGAAATCCATTACAACAACCACGATGATTAACAAGGAAGTACCACCGAAGTAGAACGGAACCTTCCAACCATAAATCAAGAACTCAGGTAACAAACACACTAATGTAATGTAGATAGCACCAACTGCTGTTAAGCGAGTCATTACACCATCGATATACTTAGCTGTTTCACGACCTGGTCTGATACCCGGAATAAACGCACCCGCTTTCTTTAAGTTATCTGCAGTTTCGCGAGAGTTAAACACTAACGCTGTGTAGAAGAACGTAAAGAATATGATCGCCAATGCATAAAACAGAATATACAGAGGCTGACCAGGTTGCAGCTTATTCACAATCGCAGCCATCCACTCCATACCTTCTGAACGTGAGAACCACGATCCAAGGGTTGAAGGGAACAAAATAATACTTGAAGCAAAAATCGGCGGAATAACACCAGCCATATTCAACTTCAGAGGCAAGTGGCTTGACTGCCCCATTGCCATTTTTCTGCCTTGCTGACGATTAGCATAGTTAACGGTGATGCGACGTTGAGCACGCTCAACAAACACAACAAACGCAGTAACCAGTACAGCCATCGCCAAAAGAATAATTACAAACTCAGGACGTAGTTCACCATTTCTAGCTAACTCAAGTGTTCCGCCAATTGCGCTTGGTAAACCAGCAACAATACCCGCGAAGATAATCAAAGAAATACCGTTACCGATACCTCTTTCAGTAATCTGCTCTCCCAACCACATCAAGAAAAGAGTGCCTGTTACTAGTGAGATCACCGTAGTGATGACAAAGCCAGAACCTGGATTCAATGCGATTGTTTGACCACCACCAAGATCTTGCCCACCTAAAGCAACGGCAATACCGATACTTTGGAACAGCGCAAGACCAACAGTCCCGTAGCGAGTGTACTGAGTAATCTTTCGCTTACCAGCCTCACCCTCTTTCTTAAGTTGCTCTAGTGACGGTACAACAGTTGTCATCAGCTGCACGATGATAGATGCCGAAATGTAGGGCATGATACCAAGTGCAAACAGACTTAATCGCTGTAGTGCTCCACCAGAAAACATATTAAAAACACCGAGAATAGTTCCGGTGTTTTGATCAAAAAACTGCTGCAATGCGGCCGGGTTAACACCCGGAATCGGTATAAAAGTACCAATTCTATAAACAATCAGAGCGAAAAAAACAAAGAGTAATCTTTGTTTTATTTCAGCTGACTTGCTCAAACCACCGAGCATACTTGTAGGATTCTGACGTGCCACAGAGTAATCTCCGGTTGTTATTCTTCGACTTTGCCCCCGGCAGCTTCAATGGCAGACTGTGCGCCCTTGGTAGCACCGATACCTTTAAGTGTCACAGCTTTATTGATCTCGCCAGACAAAATAACTTTAGCAAACCGAATGTTTTTACTAACAATATTTGCAGCTTTCAGAGCTTCAAGATCAACGATCTCAGCTTCAAGAGATGCAATCTCGTTTAAACGGACTTCAGTGGTAACACGTGACTTACGCGACGTAAAACCAACTTTTGGCAGACGACGCTGTAAAGGCATCTGACCACCTTCAAATCCTGACTTGTGGAAACCACCAGAGCGAGATTTTTGTCCTTTATGACCACGACCGGCAGTCTTACCAAGACCAGAACCAATTCCGCGACCAACGCGCTTACGGTCTTTAGTACTACCGTCAGCAGGCTTTAGAGTATTAAGTCTCATGATTAAACTTCCTCGACTTTAACCATGTACGAGATCTTATTGATCATGCCACGGTTCTCTGGAGTATCAATTACAACAACTGGGTTATGCATCTTACGAATACCTAAACCATGTGCGCAATCCTGGTGTGACTTAAGACGTCCGTTAAGACTCTTATACAAGGTCACCTTTAAAGATTTTTCAGCAGCCATCTCAGCTCTTCACCTCTTCAACGGTTTTTCCACGCTTAGCAGCAATCATCTCAGGAGAGTTCATGTCGCCTAAACCTTTGATCGTTGCACGAACAACATTGATCGGGTTACGTGAACCAACACACTTAGCAAGTACGTTTTTAACACCAACCACTTCAAATACTGCGCGCATCGCACCACCGGCAATGATACCTGTACCTTCAGATGCTGGCTTCATGAATACATGAGCAGCACCGTGACGTGCATCAATTGGGTACTGAAGTGTGCCGTCTACTAATGGTACGGTTACCATGCTCTTACGTGCTTTTTCCATTGCTTTTTGAATCGCAACAGGTACTTCACGAGCTTTACCGTAACCAAAACCGATTCGTCCGTTACCATCACCAACTACTGTTAGTGCTGTAAAACCAAATACACGTCCACCTTTTACTACTTTTGCAACGCGGTTTACGTGAACCAGTTTCTCCTGCAGGCCATCTGCAGCTACATCTGTATTATCTTGCTTCGCCATTCAGGGTCACCTTAGAACTGTAGTCCCGCTTCACGCGCTGCATCTGCAAGCGCCTTAATACGGCCATGATATTTAAAACCTGAGCGATCGAATGCAACTGATTCAACGCCTTTCTCTTTTGCACGCTCTGCAACTAGTTTACCAACTGCAGTCGCTGCATCAGTGTTACCAGTGAACGCCAAATCTGTACGCAGACCACTTTCTACAGTTGAAGCACTAGCGAGCACTTCATTTGTTTCTGCAGAAATAACCTGAGCATAGATGTGGCGAGAAGAACGATGTACTGACAATCGATCTACGCGTAATTCACGCATCTTGGAACGACTGCGCTTACCACGACGAATACGAGCATCTTTCTTGTTCATCATAAACCTCTACTAAATCTTACTTCTTCTTCGCTTCTTTGCGAACAATATGTTCACCAGCGTACTTAACACCCTTACCTTTGTAAGGCTCTGGTGGGCGATAAGCGCGGATGTTCGCCGCAGCCTGACCTAACACCTGCTTGTCCGGACCACGCAGAATAATTTCTGTCTGGCTAGGAAGTTCAGCAGATACACCTTCAGGTAGTTCAAATAGAACCGGGTGCGAGAAACCTAGTGATAGGTTGATTGCCTTGCCACTCATCTGTGCACGATAACCAACACCAACCAGCTCAAGCTTGCGCTCGAAACCTTCACTAACGCCCTGAACCATATTGCTCACTAGTGAGCGCATAGTTCCCGCCATTGCCCAAGCTGAGTCATTACAGCCTTCGGCAGGTGCGAAGTTTAGTTTTCCATCGTCTTCAGAAACCTGAACAGTTTTGTGAACAGTGTAATCAAAAGCACCTTTAGCACCTTTGATTTCCAGGTTCTGACCATCAATTTTCAGTTGTACGCCCGAAGGTACGACAACAGGATTTTTTGCAATTCTTGACATGATTCAGACCTTCTTATTCAACTGAGCAGATTACTTCGCCGCCAAAGCCTGCTGCTTTAGCTGCTTTTCCACTCATCACACCTTTTGAGGTTGAAACAATTGCTACACCAAGACCACCAAGGATCTCAGGTAAATCGTCCTTACCTCTAAAAATGCGCAAGCCAGGACGACTGACACGTTGGATCTTACTGATAACAGGCTTACCCTGATAGTACTTAAGATCAACAGTAATAGTCGGCTTACCATCTGATTCGCCAGAAGCGTAACCAGAAATATAACCTTCTGATACCAAGACTTCTAATACAGACTTTTTCAACTTTGACGCCGGGAAAGAAACACTGCTCTTACTGGCTCGTTGACCGTTACGGATACGCGTTAGCATATCTGCAATAGGATCGCTCATACTCATAATACGTATTCCTTACCAGCTAGCTTTTGATAAGCCTGGAACATCACCGCGCATCATAGCTTCTCTTAGCTGAATACGTGATAGACCAAACTTACGATAAACACCATGAGGGCGACCAGTCAGAGCACAACGACGACGTTGACGTGCTGCACTGCTGTTTCTTGGTAACTTCTGTAGACTATCCACAGCTGCCATCACTTCTTCAAAGCTACTTGTTGGTTTATTGATAATCGCTTTAAGCTCAGCACGTTTAGTAGCATATTTCTCTACTAACTTAGTACGCTTTGCTTCGCGTGCAATCATTGATTTCTTAGCCATTGCTTAAAACCTCTATTTCTTGAAGGGGAACTTGAAAGCATCTAACAATGCTTTACCTTCTTCATTTGTCTTAGCTGTTGTTGCAATAGCAATATCCAGCCCGCGAATAGCATCGATCTTGTCGTAATCAATCTCAGGGAAAATGATTTGCTCATTGAAACCAAGATTGTAGTTACCACGACCATCAAATGAGCGAGGATTCAAACCACGGAAATCACGTACACGAGGAATCGAAACAGTGATCAAACGATCAAGGAATTCGTACATTTTTTCGCGACGTAAGGTTACCTTGCAACCAATAGGCCAGTTATCACGGATTTTAAAACCTGCGATAGACTTGCGAGACATTGTTACAACAGGCTTCTGACCTGAGATCAATGCCATATCTTCAACAGCTTTTTCGATAATCTTCTTATCGCCAACTGCTTCGCCAAGACCCATATTTAATGTAATGTGCGTAATTTTAGGCACTTCCATTACGTTACTACAACCTAGAGATTCTTGTAATTCCTTCACAAGCTTCTCTCTGTAAAGCTCTTCTAATCTAGCCATCGTAATAACCTCAAGCCCCTACTATTTCGCCGTTGGACTTGAAAAAGCGAACCTTTTTCCCGTCTTCCAGAACCTTAATACCAACACGATCACCCTTGCCGGTGGCTGGGTTAACCAACATCACGTTAGAAATATCAATTGGCAAATCTTTATCGATAATGCCACCAGTAACACCTGCATTAGGATTACCTTTTTGATGTTTCTTAGCAGTGTTCACGCCTTGAACTAAAACCTTACCATCAAGGATCTTTGTAATTGTGCTGCGACGACCTTTGTCCTTACCGCTAATTACAACGACCTCATCACCTTTATTTAACTTATTCATCAGTAATACCTAGCCTTAAAGCACTTCTGGAGCAAGAGAAATAATTTTCATGAAGTTTTTAGCTCTCAACTCACGTGTTACAGGACCAAAGATACGAGTACCCATTGGCTCATTTTTAGAGTTAAGTAAAACTGCAGAGTTACCATCGAAACGAATTAGAGATCCGTCTCTGCGTCTAACACCTGTTGCTGTACGAACAACAACTGCATTGTAAACGTCGCCTTTCTTAACTTTGCCACGTGGAATTGCTTCCTGAATACTTACTTTGATGATATCTCCAATCGCCGCATAGCGACGATGCGATCCACCAAGTACTTTTATGCACTTGACTCTGCGAGCACCACTATTATCTGCTACTTGTAGAACAGTTTGCATCTGAATCATGATTTATATTCCGACTTCAGCGTTAAATACGTTGAAGGTGCAATTAAGCGCCTTCAACAACTTTTTTGATCAATGACCAAGATTTTGTTTTAGAAAGTGGACGGCACTCGTGAAAAATCACTGTGTCGCCTACTTTACAAACATTCTCTTCATCATGAACATGATATTTTGTTGAACGACGGATGTACTTACCATAGATAGGATGACGAACTTTACGCTCAGTCATGACAGTAATCGTCTTATCCATCTTGTCGCCAACCACGACGCCTTGCATCGTGTGTTTTACTTCTGTGCTTGAAACTTGTGCTTCTTCACTCATGATTACTTACCTGCCTGCATTTCGTTTAAGATTGTTTTGATTCTAGCAATCTTACGTCTTGCCAACTTCATATCAGAAGGACGAGAAAGCTGACCAGTTGCTTGCTGCATGCGAAGAGCAAACTGCTCTTTCAACGTGCTTAACAACTCTTCATTCAGCTCTTCAGCACTTTTACTACGTAATTCACTCGCTTTCATTACATTACCTCACGAGTAACAAACACTGTCTTCATTGGAAGTTTTGCTGCAGCAAGTGCGAAAGCTTCACGAGCTAACTCTTCTGAAACACCTTCCATTTCATATAACATCCGGCCTGGCTGAATTTGGCAAACCCAATACTCAACGTTACCCTTACCTTTACCCATACGTACTTCTAATGGCTTGCTGGTAATTGGCTTATCAGGAAAAACACGGATCCAAATTTTACCACCACGTTTGATATGACGAGTCATAGCACGACGTGCTGATTCGATTTGACGAGCTGTTAGTCTTCCACGCTCTGTAGCTTTCAGACCAAACTCACCAAAACTTACTTTACTACCGGTAACAGCAAGACCACGGTTGCGACCTTTAAACTGCTTGCGGAATTTAGTTCTTTTAGGCTGTAACATCTCGAACCTCTAAATTACTTCTTCTTGCCGTTCTTTTGACTAGAACTAGCTTGCTTCTGTTCGAGATCAAAAACCTCGCCCTTATAGATCCAGACCTTCACACCAATTACACCGTAAGTTGTGTTACCTCTGGAAGTCGCATAGTCGATATCTGCACGAAGTGTGTGCAATGGCACACGACCTTCACGATACCACTCAGTACGAGCAATCTCAGCACCGTTCAAGCGACCCGAAACACTGACCTTGATACCTAAAGCACCAAGACGCATAGCATTACTAACGGCACGCTTCATAGCACGGCGGAACATAATACGACGTTCCAGCTGATTTGCAATACTTTCTGCAACTAATTTTGCATCCAGTTCAGGCTTGCGAATCTCTTCGATATTCAGCTTAACGTTGTTTGGATGAATATCCATCAGCTTTGCAGTTTCCTGACGTAGCTTCTCGATATCTGCACCTTTCTGACCAATTACAACACCAGGTCGAGCAGTGTGAATTGTGATGAATGCAGATTTCGCCGGACGCTCAATCTGAATTCGACTTACTGAAGCACTTGCGAGCTTCTTTTCCAAGAAACTACGTACTTCCAAGTCCTTGTGAAGGAAAGTTGAATATTCTTTACCTTCTGCATACCACTTAGAACGCCAGTCAGTTGCGATACCAAGACGAATGCCAGTTGGATTTACTTTTTGACCCATGACTTAAACCTCTTTATCGCCAACAACTAGCGTAATATGACTTGTACGCTTAAGAATTCTATCTGCGCGACCTTTTGCACGAGGCATAATACGCTTCATTGTCGGACCTTGATCAACATAGATCTTTGTTACAGACAACTCATCGATATCAGCACCTTCGTTATGCTCAGCATTAGCAATTGCTGAGTTCAGTACTTTCTTAATGATCGCAGCGCCTTTCTTAGGGCTAAACGCTAATAACTCTAGCGCTTGCTCAACAGGCATTCCACGAACTTGATCGGCCACCAAGCGACATTTTTGAGGTGAGATTCGTGCGAATCTTAAATTTGCTGAAACTTCCATCATCATTTACCTAGCTTTTTTATCCGCAACATGACCACGGAACAAGCGAGTTGGTGAAAACTCACCTAACTTGTGTCCAACCATATTTTCGTTAATCAAAACTGGGACATGTTGACGACCATTATGTACCGCGATAGTTAGACCAACCATCTCAGGAAGAATCATTGAACGACGAGACCATGTCTTAACTGGCTTACGATCATTATTCTTTACAGCTGTAAGTACTTTGTTCATCAAGTGATGATCAACGAAAGGACCTTTCTTTAGGGAACGTGGCACGTCAATTACCTCTTATTTCTGCGACGTACGATCAACTTATCCGTACTTTTATTCTTGCGAGTCTTGAAGCCCTTAGTAGGAGTACCCCAAGGCGATACAGGATGACGACCACCTGATGTTTTACCTTCACCACCACCATGTGGGTGGTCGATAGGATTCATTGCAACACCACGTACTGTCGGGCGTATACCCATATGACGTGTCGCGCCAGCCTTACCAAGCTTACGAAGACCGTGCTCCTGATTACCTACTTCACCGATTGTTGCGCGACAAGCAGACAATACTTTACGCATTTCGCCAGAGCGAAGACGTAATGTTGAGTAGCGACCTTCCCGAGCAATCAACTGAACAGAAGTACCAGCACTACGTGCTATTTGAGCACCCTTTCCAGGTTTCATCTCAACACAGTGAATAACGGTACCAACAGGAATATTTTTAATCTGCATAGCGTTACCAGCAGAAATAACTGCTGAATCACCAGAGATAATAGAAGCACCTGCAGAAACACCCTTTGGCGCAATGATGTAGCGACGCTCACCATCTGCATACTTCAACAAAGCGATGTTAGCTGTACGATTTGGATCGTACTCCAAACGCTCAACCGTCGCAGGTACACCATCTTTATTGCGCTTAAAGTCAATAAGACGATAGTGCTGCTTATGCCCACCACCAACGTGGCGAGTAGTGATACGACCGTTATTATTACGACCACCACACTTACTTTGACTCTCTAGCAAAGCCTTGTGCGGCTTACCAGTGTGTAATTCTTTGTTGACAACTTTAACCTGATGGCGACGACCAGGAGAAGTTGGCTTCATCTTAACTAATGCCATGATTTATCCCTCAGCTCCAAGATCGATAGCCTGACCATCAGCAAGTTTAACGTAAGCCTTCTTCCAATCTTTGCGCTTTCCAGCACGACGACCGAAGTTTTTCTGCTTACCTTTAACTTTAACGGTACGAACAGTATCAACTTTAACTTCAAAAAGTTGCTCAATTGCTTTTTTGATTTCAAGTTTAGTTGCATCTACAGAAACTTTAAAAGCCTGCATGTTTGCAATTTCAGAGATATTTACTGTCTTTTCAGTTACGTGTGGACCGAAGACAACTTGATAGATACGTTCCTGGTTCATGCTAACCACTCCTGAACTTTAGCTAGTGCAGCAGTTGTCATAAGAACTTTCTCATGACCAACCAAACTAACAGGGTTTAGAGAAGTCACATCCAGAGCTTCACAATGTGGGATATTGCGAGTTGACAGGTGAACATTCATATCATCAGCATCAGTAATAATTAGCACATCGTTACATGCCAATTCTGCTAATTTTGCGACCATCAGCTTTGTCTTTGGCTCTTCAATTGAAAAGTCATCAACTAAAACCAAACGATCCTGACGAACCAACTCAGAGAAAATAGAACGAATCGCAGCGCGATACATTTTCTTATTTAACTTCTTAGAGTAGTCACGTGGCTTTGCAGCAAATGTAACACCACCTTTACGCCAGATTGGACCGCGAGAAGTACCAGCACGCGCACGTCCAGTACCTTTTTGACGCCATGGCTTAGCGCCACCGCCACTCACTTCTGAGCGAGTTTTTTGTGCCTTAGTCCCAGAACGGCCGCCAGCCATATAGGCTACTACCGCTTGGTGAACCAGTGTTTCATTGAAATCTTTAGCGAAGATCGCTTCATTGACTTCCAACGAACCACCATTGGTGATTTGTAATTCCATCGTAATTAACCCTTGACAGCTGGCTTGATTACAACACTTGAGCCTTTCGCCCCAGGTACTGCACCTTTAACCAGCAACAAATTTCTTTCAGCATCTACACGAACAACCTGAAGGTTTTGTGTAGTGTGATTTACAGAACCCATGTGACCTGACATTTTCTTACCTTTGAAAACGCGGCCAGGAGTCTGGTTTTGACCAATCGAACCCGGAGTACGGTGATTGATTGAGTTACCGTGAGTAGCGTCTTTACCAGCAAAGTTCCAGCGCTTTAGTACACCAGCAAAACCTTTACCTTTGGAAACACCAGTCACATCAATCATTTGACCGTCTTCGAATACATCTACAGAAATACTCGAGCCAAGCTCATATTCTGTAGGATCGATTCTAACTTCACGTACTGCAGTACCTGCTTCAACACCCGCCTTCGCATAGTGACCAGCAAGTGCTTTATTAACACGTGAAGCCTTTTTTGTACCAGTTACTAACTGAACGGCATTGTAACCGTCAGTTTCAACTGTCTTAACCTGTGATACACGGTTAGGAGCAACTTCTAGAACTGTTACAGGTGTAGCAGAACCATCTTCATTAAATACTCGAGTCATCCCAACTTTTTGACCCAGCAAACTGATTGCCATGTGGCACCTCTCTTAAAAAACGCCCACGATGAGCTATCTTCTAAACATTATTTTGTTGGAAAAAATTGGCCCGACCAGAGGTCGAGCCAAGAAAGCGCTGAATTATGCCAGAACCAAGAGCATTAATAAACAATAAAATTCACATTTTTGTAGCACTAGAAAACCACTAGTTATTACCAAATATTTTGTTGCTTATTTCTACTCTAACTAGCAGTAAATCAATTCAATTTGATCTGTACATCTACACCAGCTGCAAGATCCAGCTTCATTAGTGCATCAACAGTTCTTTCTGTTGGATCAACAATATCCATCAGACGCTTATGTGTACGAATCTCGTATTGATCACGCGCATCTTTATTTACGTGCGGAGAGATCAAAACAGTGAAACGCTCTTTGCGCGTTGGCAATGGGATCGGACCTTTAACACGAGCCCCTGTTCTTTTAGCAGTTTCAACAATTTCGCTAGCAGAACGATCGATTAATTTATGGTCGAACGCTTTTAAACGAATACGGATTCTTTGATTAGACATAATTCTTACTCAACAACCTTAGCTACAACGCCCGCACCAACGGTACGACCACCTTCTCGAATCGCAAAACGCAATCCTTCATCCATTGCGATCGGGTTAATCAAGGTAACAACCAACTTAACGTTATCACCCGGCATAACCATCTCAACACCCTCTGGCAACTCACAAGCACCTGTCACGTCAGTCGTACGGAAGTAGAACTGTGGACGGTAGTTAGAGAAGAAAGGAGTGTGACGACCACCCTCATCTTTTGACAGAACATAAACTTCTGCTTCGAACTTAGTGTGAGGCTTGATTGAAGCAGGCTTACAAAGCACCTGGCCACGCTCAACATCTTCACGCTTCGTACCACGAAGTAGAATACCTACGTTATCGCCTGCTTCTCCACGATCAAGAAGCTTACGGAACATTTCAACACCAGTACATGTCGTCTTTTGAGTGTCGCGAATACCAACAATCTCAACTTCATCACCAACGTTAATCACACCACGCTCAATACGACCAGTTACTACTGTTCCACGACCTGAGATTGAGAACACGTCCTCAACCGGCATGATGAAATCACCTTCAACAGCACGCTCTGGCTGAGGAATGTGAGTATCAAGTGCATCAACCAGCTTAACCACCGCAGAAACACCAAGACCATCAGCATCTTCGCCGTTCAGACCCATTAGCGCAGAACCAACTACGATTGGCGTATCATCACCAGGGAACTCGTATGTATCCAGAAGATCACGAAGCTCCATCTCTACCAGCTCAACCATCTCGTTGTATTCTTCAGTACCGAATCCACCACAGTCTTCAGCAAGAAGATCAGCTTTATTCAGGAATACAACAACGTATGGAACACCAACCTGACGTGACAACAAGATGTGCTCACGAGTCTGAGGCATAGGGCCATCAGTCGCACCACAAACCAGAATCGCACCATCCATCTGTGCAGCACCAGTAATCATGTTCTTTACGTAGTCAGCGTGACCCGGGCAGTCAACGTGCGCATAGTGACGAGTGTCTGACTCGTATTCTACGTGTGACGTAGAAATCGTTATACCACGTGCTTTTTCTTCAGGAGCATTATCGATTTCATCAAATGCTTTAACCGCGCCGCCCATCTTCTCTGCCATGACCTTAGTCAGTGCTGCAGTCAGCGTTGTTTTACCATGGTCAACGTGACCAATTGTGCCGACATTAACGTGCGGCTTTGAACGTACAAAAGTTTCTTTAGACATGACTATTCACCTATTCTCATCACCGCACCTGCGTCTTTTTTGGCGCTAATGCGTATTTCGCAAACTCCATTGAGTAGCTGGCACGACCTTGAGTTGCTGAACGCAAATCAGTGGCATAACCAAACATTTCACCCAACGGAACTTCCGCACGAATGATTTTCCCAGATGGCGAATCATCCATACCTTGAACGACACCACGTCGGCGATTTAAATCACCCATGACATCACCCATACTCTCTTCTGGTGTAACTATCTCAACCTTCATCACCGGCTCTAACAATGCCGGATCAGCCTGAAGCACACCTTCACGAACAGCCATCGAGCCCGCGACCTTAAACGATAACTCACTAGAGTCAACATCATGGAAGGAACCATCATAGAGTGTCACCTTGATATCCACACATGGATAACCTTCAAGCACTCCGTTTTCCAACTGCTCTTTGACACCCTGATCTACCGCCGAGATAAACTCCTTTGGAATCACCCCGCCTGTAATAGCATCAACAAACTCGTAGCCTGCACCCTCATCTTTGGGTTCAAGCTTCAACCAGACATGACCATACTGACCTTTTCCGCCAGACTGCCTGATAAATTTTCCTTCCGCATTGGCAGCTTTGCGGATGCACTCACGGTAAGAAACCTGAGGCGCCCCCACATTAGCATCAACGCTAAATTCTCTTTTCATACGGTCAACAATGATATCAAGGTGCAACTCACCCATACCTGATATGATTGTTTGACCACTTTCATCATCTGTATGTACACGAAATGATGGATCTTCCTGCGCTAACTTCGCTAGCGCAGAACTCATTTTATCTTGATCAACAGTTGTTCTGGGCTCAACGGCAACTGAGATTACCGGCTCCGGAAACTCCATGAGCTCAAGGGTAATTTTCTTATCAAGATCACACAGAGTATCACCTGTAATCACCTCTTTCAGACCTACTGCTGCAGCAATATCACCAGCCCTGACTTCCTGGATTTCTTCGCGCGAGTTAGAGTGCATTTGAAGGATTCTGCCTATGCGCTCTCGCTTACCTTTACGTGGATTAAAAATCACACTACCGGACTTCAACACTCCAGAGTAGACACGAAAGAAACAAAGTGAGCCTACAAACGGATCTGTTGCTATCTTAAATGCTAGTGCCGCAAAAGGCTCGTTATCGTCGGCACTTCGAAGCTCTCCACTGCCGGCACCATCATCAGTAACACCCTCAATAGCAGGGACATCTATGGGAGATGGCAGATAACTTACAACGCTATCAAGCACCGCTTGCACGCCTTTATTCTTGAACGCAGAACCACACATTGCAGGCACAATCTCACCTGCTATTGTTCTTTTGCGCAAACCCTGCTGAATTTGTTCTGATGTCAACTCACCCCCTTCAAGATAAGCCTCCATCATTTCATCGTCAGATTCTGCCGCCGTTTCGACAAGTAGCTCACGATACTCGCTAGCCTGATCAGCCAATTCCGCCGGAATCTCTTCTTCGCGGTAAGTCAAACCCATATCCGCATCATTCCAATAAATGGCTTTCATGCGAACTAAGTCTATAACACCGGCAAACTCTTCCTCAGCACCAATGGCTAACTGAAGAACAACCGGATTTGCACCCAACCGAGTCTTAATCTGATCTACAACACGCAAAAAATCCGCACCAGTGCGATCCATCTTATTGATGAAAGCAACTCGCGGAACGTTGTAGCGATCTGCTTGACGCCAGACTGTCTCAGACTGAGGCTCAACACCACCGACCGCACAAAACACAGCAACAGCACCATCCAACACACGCAGTGACCGTTCAACTTCAATAGTGAAGTCAACGTGCCCGGGTGTATCTATGATATTGATTCTGTGCTGATCAAACTGCTTATCCATGCCGGACCAGAAGCAAGTAGTTGCAGCAGAGGTGATCGTAATACCTCTTTCCTGCTCTTGCTCCATCCAGTCCATGGTTGCTGCGCCATCGTGCACCTCACCGATTTTGTGAGATACGCCAGTATAAAACAAAACACGCTCAGTGGTGGTTGTCTTACCAGCATCGATATGAGCCATAATACCGACATTACGATACTGTTCAACGGGAGTCACTCTGGACACAGCGATATTTCCTTTATCCTACTGCACTTACCAGCGGAAGTGAGCAAACGCTTTGTTTGCTTCTGCCATGCGATGCGTATCTTCACGCTTCTTAACCGCTGACCCACGCTTTTCAGATGCATCCATCAGTTCGCCAGCAAGCTTAAGTGCCATCGACTTCTCACCGCGCTTACGAGCAGCGTCAACCAACCAACGCATACCAAGTGCATTCTGACGAGACGAACGAACTTCAACAGGGACCTGGTAAGTTGCACCACCCACACGTCTAGACTTAACCTCAACCGAAGGACGAACATTATCAAGTGCTTCTTCAAGAACCTGAACACCTTCAGTGCCTTTCTTAGCAGCAATCGCGTCTAGTGCACCATAAACAACGCTTTCAGCGATTGATTTCTTACCATCTTTCATGATGGTATTTACGAATTTTGCAAGCAACTCACTTCCGAATTTCGGATCTGGAAGGATAATACGCTTGGGGACTTCTCTTCTTCTAGGCATGATCTATCTCTTTAACAATTCGTTGATTCAATTAGCTCTTAGGACGCTTTGCGCCATACTTAGAACGAGCTTGCTTACGGTTTTGTACACCCTGTGTGTCCAAGCTACCGCGAACAACGTGATAACGCACACCAGGTAAATCTTTAACACGACCACCACGAATCAGTACCACCGAGTGCTCCTGAAGGTTATGACCTTCACCACCGATATAACTACTTACTTCAAAGCCGTTAGTTAAACGTACACGAGCCACCTTACGAAGCGCAGAGTTTGGCTTCTTAGGGGTTGTTGTATATACACGCGTGCAAACACCACGCTTTTGAGGGCATGCTTCTAACGCCGGAACATTACTTTTTTCCGGTTTACGTGCACGTGGTTTACGAACCAACTGGTTAATCGTTGCCATTGAAAAAACTTCTCCTAATTTCAAAGGAACTTTGTTTCAACAGCAAAGCTCCACTAATACAATCGACCCTTAATAAGCCCATTGAAGGCGCGAAATTCTATGCTTCAAGCCGAACGCTGTCAAGCTTGGAACATAGAATAGTTGGAGTTTTTCTCCATTCGCGTCAGTTAATTTACATAACTCAGAAATCCAACAAATCCCTAAGCTTATTCATCAATCTCAATCGGTGTAACATCTATCTCGATCGGCTCAGCAGACGCGGTTGATTCAACATCAAACACGACATCACCGGGAACTGGCATTGTGCCCAGACCCAAGTTAGACGCTAAACCTGTCTTTCCATTCTTCTTACGTTCAACATGATGAGCAAGACCAGTACCTGCAGGAATCAAACGACCTACAATGACGTTTTCTTTCAGACCACGTAAGTCATCAGCAGCACCACGAACCGCAGCCTCTGTCAGTACTCGTGTTGTCTCCTGGAACGACGCAGCAGAAATGAACGAGTCAGTAACCAATGATGCCTTAGTGATACCTAATAGTAAGCGATCAAACTTGGCGACCAACTTACCTTCTGCTTCCAGCTGGTCGTTAACTTCTTTAACCTGACTGTAATCCAGCTGCTCTCCCTTAAGGAATGGACTGTCACCAGAACCAGTGATCAACACCTTGCGCATCATCTGGCGAGAGATAATCTCAACGTGTTTATCATTGATCTTTACACCCTGAAGGCGATAAACCTCCTGAATCTCTTTCACAAGATATTCAGCTAGTCTCGCAGGGCCAAGTAGTCGCAAGATATCGTGAGAACTAGGCTCACCACCTGCAATCATTTCACCCTTCTCAACCTTAGCACCCTCAAACACATCAAGGTTACGCCACTTAGGGATCAGCACTTCATAGGTTTCACCGTCATCAGCTGTTAGCATCAGACGCTTCTTACCTTTAGTTTCCTTACCCCACGCAACGGTACCTGAGATTTCAGCAAGGATCGCTGCATTCTTAGGTTTACGCGCTTCAAACAAGTCAGCAACCCGAGGCAGACCACCGGTGATATCACGAGTCTTTGAAGATTCTTGTGGCAAACGAGCAATAACATCACCAACCTGCACTGCTGCGCCATTGGACAAACCAATGATCGCACCACCCGCCAATGGGTACTGAACCGGGATACTACTATTTTCAAAGAACATGCTTTCGCCATTCTCATCCAAGATACGAACCATTGGGTTCATATCCTTAGCACCTGCTCCACGACTTGCCGGATCGGTAATAACAGTTGAACTCAAGCCCGTCATTTCATCGATCTGTGTATTAATCGTTGCCCCATCCTGGAAGTCTACAAAGTCCAGTGTACCCGCAACTTCAGATACGATCGGATGCGTATGCGGGTCCCAGTTAGCAACAATCTGACCGCGATCCACTTCATCACCTTCAGCAACGGTAATAACCGCACCGTAAACTACTTTATAACGCTCACGCTCACGACCATGATCGTCTTCAACACTTAACTCACCGGAACGAGATACTGCAACTAAGTTGCCATCTTTATTCGTCACCGTTTTAACATTAGTCAGTCGAATCTTACCTGCAGATTTAACGGTAATATTACTGTCAGCAGCAGCTCGACTTGCCGCACCACCGATGTGGAACGTACGCATCGTCAACTGAGTACCTGGCTCACCAATCGACTGAGCAGCTACAACACCGACTGCCTCACCCTGATTAACCAGATGTCCACGACCAAGATCACGCCCATAACAATGAGCACAAACACCATGATCAGCTTCACAGGTGATCGCAGAGCGTACTACAACCTCATCGACACCAAGATCGTCCAGACTGTTCGTCCAGTACTCATCCAACAGCGTATTTGCTGGGATAACAACTTCTTCCTTGGCGTTCTTCACATCAACAGCAGTGACGCGACCCAATACTCGCTGGCTCAATGGCTCAACCACATCACCACCATCGATGATTGGCTTCATCATCAGACCTTCAGAAGTACCACAGTCAACACTGGTTACTACCATGTCCTGTGCTACATCTACCAGACGACGTGTCAGATAACCCGAGTTAGCTGTCTTCAATGCAGTATCAGCAAGACCCTTACGAGCACCATGAGTTGAAATAAAGTACTGTAGTACGTTCAGTCCTTCACGGAAGTTAGAGGTGATCGGTGTTTCGATGATCGAACCATCTGGCTTAGCCATCAAACCACGCATACCCGCTAACTGACGAATCTGAGCGGCAGAACCACGAGCTCCGGAGTCCGCCATCATGTATACCGAGTTGAAAGAGTCTTGCTCTTCCTCTTCACCTTTTGCATTGATCACAGTCTCTTTACCAAGACCGTCCATCATTGCCTTAGCAACCTGATCATTGGTACGAGCCCAGATATCAACAACCTTATTGTAACGCTCACCCTGTGTTACCAAACCAGACGCATACTGATCCTGAATCTCTTTAACATCTTCCTCTGCACGAGCAAGAATCGTTTTCTTTGTTTCAGGAATTTCCATGTCATTTGCACAGAAAGACATACCAGCTTTCGTTGCGTAACGGTAACCGGTGTACATCAGCTGATCCGCAAAGATAACTGTCTCTTTCAAACCAACGGTACGATATGCTTCATTGATAAGGTTAGAAATAGACTTCTTCTTCAATACACGATTTAGCAAGTCAAAAGGCATTCCATCAGGCAGAACTGTCTGCAGAATCGCACGACCGACCGTTGTGTCGACAACACGCGTGCTGTGCTCTACATCACCACCCTCACTTAAGGCTGTATCGTTTATACGAACCTTAACTTTTGCATGAAGTGACGCCTGACCAGTCTCATAAGCGCGCAATGCCTCATCAGTGGAAGCAAACATCATGCCCTCACCTTTCGCATTGATGCTTTCACGACTCATATAGTACAAACCAAGAACGATATCCTGAGAAGGTACAATGATTGGCTCACCATTTGCAGGAGACAGCACGTTGTTTGTTGCCATCATCAATACACGCGCTTCAGTTTGTGCTTCGATAGACAATGGCACGTGTACCGCCATTTGGTCACCATCGAAGTCAGCATTGAATGCGCCACAGACTAATGGATGTAACTGAATCGCTTTACCTTCGATCAGCACCGGTTCAAACGCCTGAATACCCAAACGGTGAAGAGTTGGTGCACGGTTCAGCATAACAGGATGCTGACGAATGATATCCGCAAGAATATCCCAAACTTCTGATGTTTCGCGCTCAACTAATTTCTTAGCTGCTTTAACAGTCGTTGCAAGCCCTAGACGCTGCAGCTTACCGAAGATGAATGGCTTGAATAACTCAAGCGCCATCTTCTTTGGCAGACCACACTGATGCAAACGCAAAGTAGGACCAACCACGATTACAGAACGACCAGAGTAATCAACACGCTTACCAAGTAGGTTCTGACGGAAACGACCCTGCTTACCTTTGATCATATCTGCCAAAGATTTCAGAGGACGACGGTTAGAACCGGTAATTGCACGACCGCGACGGCCGTTATCTAACAATGCATCAACAGACTCCTGAAGCATACGCTTTTCATTGCGAACAATGATATCCGGTGCATTCAGATCCAATAGACGACGTAGACGGTTATTACGATTAATAACACGACGGTACAAGTCATTCAGATCAGATGTTGCGAAACGACCACCATCCAGTGGTACAAGCGGACGTAAATCAGGTGGCAGAACCGGTAGAATCGTCAGAATCATCCACTCCGGATTATTCTCAGACTCAAGGAATGACTCCATCAACTTCAAACGCTTACCGATACGCTTAAGCTTAGTTTCGGAGTTAGTTGCCGCTGCTTCCTCACGCATTTGCGAGATAGAATCTTTAAGATCAACAGAACGCAACATTTGAAGTACTGCTTCAGCACCCATCCCTGCTTCGAATTCTTCACCGAACTCTTCAACAGCTTCTAAATAAGCCTCATCACTAAGCAACTGGCCACGCTCAAGTGTTGTCATTCCAGGCTCAACAACGACAAAGGCTTCAAAATACAATACACGCTCAATATCACGCAGCGTCATATCAAGAAACAAACCGATACGTGACGGCAGTGACTTCAGGAACCAGATATGAGCAACCGGACATGCCAGCTCAATATGACCCATACGATCACGACGTACTTTAGTCTGAGTTACCTCAACACCACATTTTTCACATACAACACCACGATGCTTCAGGCGCTTATACTTACCACATAGACACTCATAATCCTTAACAGGACCAAAGATCTTAGCGCAGAACAGGCCATCACGTTCAGGCTTGAAAGTTCTGTAATTGATTGTTTCCGGCTTTTTTACTTCACCATACGACCAAGAGCGAATGATTTGCGGAGAGGCCAGACCGATTCGGATGCGGTCAAACTCTTCTGCTTCAGTCTGCTGCTTAAAGATATTTAATAGATCTTTCATATTAATCGCCTTAAATTCTGCTTTTACATTGTTGCTACGTAATGGAACGGTGGCGAGGTGCTTATCACCTCACCACTTAAGACATCACTCTTAGTCACTCTCAAGCTCGATATGAATACCCAGCGAGCGAATTTCCTTCATCAGTACATTGAAGGACTCAGGCATACCTGCTTCCATACTCAAGTTACCATCAACAATGTTCTTATACATGCGGTTACGTCCCTGAACGTCATCCGACTTCACCGTCAACATTTCCTGCAAGGTGTATGCAGCACCGTAAGCTTCCAGTGCCCAAACCTCCATCTCACCGAAGCGCTGACCACCAAACATGGCTTTACCACCCAGCGGCTGCTGCGTAACAAGACTGTAAGGTCCGGTCGAACGTGCGTGCATCTTATCGTCAACCAAGTGATTCAGCTTCAGCATGTGCATGTAACCGACGGTTACTTCACGCTCAAACGGATCACCGGTACGACCATCATGCAATTGAATCTGTCCAGTCTCAGGTAAATCAGCAAGTTTCAGCATTGCATGGATTTCTTTTTCAGAAGCACCATCAAATACTTGTGTCGCCATTGGTACACCGCGACGTAGATTATTAGCCATCTCCAACACTTCTGTGTCGTTCATTTCAGCAATATCACCTGCACCCTGACTCGGATTACCACCAGTACCGTAAACTTCACTCAGGAATGCACGCAAATCATCAATCTGAGCTTTCGCATCAACCATACGGCCGATTTTCTCACCCAAACCCTTTGCAGCCCAGCCTAAATGCGTCTCCAATACCTGACCGACGTTCATTCGAGACGGTACACCCAATGGGTTTAGTACGATATCGATCGGCTCACCGTTGGCCATATAAGGCATATCTTCAACAGGAACAATGCGTGAAACAACACCCTTGTTTCCATGACGACCCGCCATTTTGTCACCTGGTTGCATACGACGCTTAACCGCGACATATACCTTGATCATCTTCAATACACCAGGAGCAAGATCATCACCAGCAGTCAGTTTCTCTTTCTGCTTCTGAAGACGCTCTTCGTAGTACTTCTTCTGATCCAATAGCAATTGGTGCATTGCTTCAAGCTGCTCATTCACTTCTTCGTTACGCATGCGAAGTGCAAACCAGTCTTTACGCTCAAGCTCATCCAGATAAGTGCGAGTTACCTTACCGCCTGACTTGATATCACCGACGCCGCCGTCAGCAACCTTATTCAGAACCAACTTAGCAACACGATCAAATAAATCTTCTTCAAATACGCGGAGCTCATCACGAAGGTCGTTACGAACTTTTGCTAACTCTGACTCATTGATCGACTTAGCTCGCTCATCCTTCTCAACACCATCACGAGTGAAGACACGAACATCAATAACCGTTCCGTACATACTGGTAGAAACACGTGATGAGGTATCTTTAACATCAGATGCCTTTTCACCAAAGATTGCACGCAGTAGCTTTTCCTCTGGAGTCAGCTGGGTCTCACCCTTTGGAGTGACTTTACCAACTAAGATATCACCAGGCTTTACTTCTGCACCGACATGTACGATTCCTGACTCATCAAGTTTAGACAACAAACCTTCACTAACGTTTGGAATATCGGCTGTAATCTCTTCAGGACCCAGCTTAGTATCACGCGCTAAACAAGTTATCTCTTCGATGTGAATCGATGTAAAACGATCTTCTTCAACAACACGCTCAGAGATAAGAATAGAATCCTCAAAGTTGTAACCATTCCAAGGCATGAAGGCAATCTTCATGTTTTGACCTAGCGCCAACTCACCCAAGTCAGTCGACGAACCGTCCGCCAACACATCACCACGAGCAATTACATCACCCACCTTAACAATTGGACGCTGATTCAGACAGGTATTCTGGTTCGAACGCGTGTACTTGATCAGGTTGTAGATATCAACACCACCACCCTGCGCTTCGTCATCATTTACACGAACCACAATACGAGCAGCATCTACCGCATCAACAATACCACCACGACGTGCAGATACCGTTGAACCGGAGTCAACCGCAACCACACGTTCCATACCAGTACCAGCTACCGGAGTCTCAGCACGCAGACATGGAACTGCCTGACGTTGCATGTTTGACCCCATCAGTGCGCGGTTAGCATCATCATGCTCAAGGAAAGGAATCAATGAAGCAGCAACCGATACGATCTGTTTTGGCGATACATCCATGTATTCAACATCTGACGCAGGTGACAGTGTGAATTCATTTTGATAGCGAGTTGAGATCATGTCTTTTACAAAGCGATTATCGTCATCCAACTCAGCATTCGCCTGTGCGATTACAAAGCGTGACTCTTCAATCGCAGATAGATAATCGATCTGTGCAGTAGCAACACCATCAGTCACTTTTCGGTACGGCGTCTCAAGGAAACCATAATCATTAGTCTTTGCGAAAACAGCCAATGAGTTGATCAAACCGATGTTTGGTCCCTCAGGCGTTTCGATAGGACAAACACGTCCGTAGTGAGTTGGGTGTACGTCACGTACCTCAAAGCCCGCACGCTCACGTGTCAAACCACCAGGGCCAAGTGCTGATATACGACGCTTGTGCGTTACTTCAGACAATGGATTGTTTTGATCCATGAACTGAGATAACTGACTTGAACCGAAGAATTCTTTAACAGCAGCTGAAACAGGTTTAGCGTTTACCATATCCTGTGGCATCAGACCTTCGCTCTCAGCAACAGTCAAACGCTCTTTAACTGCACGCTCAACACGAACCAGACCGATTCGGAAGGCATTTTCTGCCATCTCACCAACACTTCGTACACGGCGATTACCAAGATGATCGATATCATCAATCACGCCATGACCATTGCGGATGTCGATCAGACACTTTAGTACATTAACGATATCTGAGTCTGCTTTACCGTCAGCCTTCAACTTATCGTACTGTTCACCATACTTCTCGATCTGCTCTTTTGATAGTGCATCAGTGCGCGAACTTAAGTAACGCTTATCAAACAGAATTGACGGGCCAACTTCTTCTGAGTACTCAAGACGACGATTGAACTTCATACGTCCAACGTCAGACAAGTCATAACGCTCTTCAGTGAAGAACAAGTTATGGAATAAATTTTCTGCTGACTCTTTGGTTGGTGGCTCACCCGGGCGCATCATGCGGTAGATTTCTACCTGCGCTTCAAGCTGTGACTGAGTTTGGTCAACATTCAATGTATTCGAAATGAATGCACCACAATCCAACTCGTTAGTGTAGAGAATCTCGAACTTTTTAATGCCGTTATCACGCAACGTTTCAATCACTGTATCAGTAATTTCAGCATTGGCAGCAACCAGCATCTCACCCGTCGATTTATCAACGATATTATGAGCAATTACTTTTGAGACCATGTACTCTTCTGGCACTTCAATTGTCTTAACGCCAGATTTTTCCAGGGTGCGGATATGCTTAGCCGTGATACGACGGCCTTTCTCAACAATGACATCACCTTCAACAGTGATATCGAATGTAGCCAGATCTCCACGTAAACGTTGAGGATCTAAGGCCATTTGAATTTTGGATTTATTGAGGGTTACTTCAATCGTGTCAAAGAAGAAATCCAGAATTTCTTCTGTCTCCATCCCTAATGCACGCAGAAGTACTGTCGCTGGCAATTTGCGGCGACGATCGATTCGTACAAATACAGAATCCTTAGGGTCAAACTCAAAGTCCAACCATGAACCACGATATGGAATGACGCGTGCATTATGCAGCAGCTTACCTGAGGTATTTGTCTTTCCCTTATCATGATCGAAGAACACACCAGGGGAACGATGCAACTGAGATACGATTACTCGCTCAGTACCGTTGATAACAAAAGTTCCCTTGTCCGTCATCAGAGGCATTTCACCCAGATAGACTTCCTGTTCTTTTATATCTTTAACAACACGTGTGTTTTTTGGTGCATCCTTATCGTAGATTACCAAACGCAACAAAACACGTAGAGACGACGCATAAGTTAAACCACGTAACTGACATTCACGAACATCAAATACTGGCTCGCTCAAGCGGTAGTCGACATACTCAAGGTGAACAAACCCAGAGTAGCTGTTGATTGGAAATACCGAACTGAAAGCCCCGTGAAGACCAATATTTTTACGCTCCTCCGGCTTCAGGCCAGGTTGCAAATATTGTCGAAACGAGCTCAATTGAATCGCGAGCAGGGATGGAATATCCATTACTTGTGGACGTTTACCAAAATCCTTGCGGATGCGTTTCTTCTCAGTGAAGGTCAAAGCCATCGTGTTTCCTCATCTAGTAACGGGCGGGAGCACTTTAAAGCGACAAAAGGCCGGCAGCAATTATTGCTACCAGCCCATCGTTTTTGAAAGTAAAAATCTACTTTCAGAACGTATACAACTTACTTAAGCTCGACTGCAGCGCCAGCTTCTTCAAGTTGCTTTTGTACATCAGCAGCGTCATCTTTAGATACGCCTTCTTTAACAGTTGCAGGTGTACCTTCAACCATTGCCTTAGCTTCTTTCAAGCCAAGACCAGTGATAGCACGAACAACTTTGATTACGCCGATTTTGTTATCGCCGAAGCTAGTCATAACAACATCAAACTCATCTTTTTCAGCAGCAGCTTCGCCACCAGCAGCAGCGCCAGCAGCAGGAGCAGCAGCAACTGCAGCAGCAGCTGATACGCCGAACTTCTCTTCCATTGCAGAGATCAGGTCAACGATCTCCATAACGCTTAACTCAGCAATGCCTTCTAGAATATCTTCTTTAGAAAGAGCCATTGTATTTCTCCTAAAACTTTAAGTCAGTATAAACAGTTTAATAAACAAACAACCTACAATTAGGCTGCTGTCTCTTCTTTCTGATCACGCACAGCGGCAACAGTACGTACAAGCTTTCCAGGCACTTCGTTAATAGTACGTGCCAACTTGTCCAGCGGTGCTCTCAGAGTACCAGCCAAAATCGCCAACGCTTCATCGCGTGTAGGCAACTTGGACAAACGCTCTAGCTCAGAAGCAGGGTAAAGTTCCCCACCTACAGCCAAAGACTTAACTACTAGCTTGTCATGATCTTTTGCAAAAGCTTCAACTAAACGTGCTGCAGAACCCGGATCTTCCTGAGAAAATGCCAGTACTAACGGACCAGAAAAACTCTCACTCATACATTCAAATTCTGTATTCGCAACAGCTAACTTAGCCAGATTATTCTTTACAACACGCAGGTAAACGCCAGTCTCACGCGCCTTAACACGCATTTCTGTCATTTCACCCACAGTCAAACCACGGTATTCAGCAGCTACCGCGGAATGAGCTTCTGCAGCCACCGTAGCGACCTCAGAGACAATCTTCTTTTTGTCTTCCAAAGTTAATGCCACAGCATCTACCTCTCTAATTCGGTGCACAAACCACCGTTAATCAAACACCTCAAACAACAAGATGATTATAGTGACGTGCCCCAAACCATTACTGACTTGGCTTACGTCATCTGCGCAGGCAATGGAGCGTTTAAGTTTCCAAAACATCTGAAAACACCTACGGTCTTGGACGACATACTAAAAAGTATATCTGTTTGCCATTTCTGGCAGCCCAGAGGGCATCAACAAATCCGGCTCCACCATGAGCAGAGCCGGATTATATTAATTCTAATTAAAACTTAACTGGCGAGTGATCTACAATCAGACCAGGACCCATTGTTGTGGATACTGATACTTTCTTGAAGTAAACACCCTTTGCACTTGATGGCTTGCCTTTATTCAAAGCGCCCAACAGAGCAACTAGATTCTCTTCTAACTTAGCAGAATCGAAATCAACGTTACCGATGCGGCAGTGTACGATACCAGCACGATCTGTTCTGAAACGAACCTGACCAGACTTAGCATTCTTAACAGCTTCAGCAACATTAGGTGTTACAGTACCAACCTTAGGGTTTGGCATTAAACCACGTGGACCAAGAATCTGACCTAGCTGACCAACGATACGCATTGCATCTGGGCTAGCGATAACAACATCGAAGTCCATATTGCCTTTCTTGACTTCTTCAGCAAGATCTTCAAAACCTACGATATCAGCACCAGCTTCTTTAGCTGCATCAGCATTCGGGCCTTGTGTAAACACTGCAACACGTACAGTCTTACCAGTACCGTTCGGAAGCACAGTAGCGCCACGAACAACCTGATCAGATTTACGAGGATCTACACCAAGATTGACACTCACATCAACACTCTCAGTAAACTTGCTTTGAGGCAGCCCCTTTAAAAGATCAAAACCTTCGCTAATCGCGTAAACAGCATTTGGATCGATTTTTTCAGCGATCGCTTTTTGACGCTTAGTTAACTTAGCCATTTTACACGCCCTCCACATCGATACCCATACTGCGAGCAGTACCGGCAATTGTACGAACCGCTGCATCCATATCGGCTGCTGTAAGATCTGGCTCTTTCATCTTGCAAATTTCTTCAACCTGCTCACGAGTCATCTTACCTACCTTAACGCTGTTCGGCGTAGCAGAACCACTCTTAAGGCCTAACGCCTTAAGGATCAGTACTGCAGCAGGAGGAGTCTTCGTAATAAATGTGAAGCTACGATCATTGTAAACTGTGATTACAACAGGAATCGGCAAACCATTTTCTACGTTCTGTGTAGCAGCATTGAATGCCTTACAGAATTCCATGATTTGAACACCGTGCTGACCCAGCGCCGGACCAACCGGTGGACTTGGATTAGCTTGACCCGCAGGAACCTGCAGTTTGATGTATGCTTGTACTTTCTTAGCCATTATTACTCTCCAGTGGGTGCAAACGTCTTACGACTCCCCAGTAGATTATCTAAAATCAGATCTTTTCAACCTGAAAGAATTCCAACTCAACTGGCGTTGAGCGTCCAAAAATCTGTACTGAGACAAGCAATTTGCTTTTCTCATAGTTAGCCTCTTCAACAACACCATTAAAGTCATTGAACGGACCATCTTTAACACGTACCACTTCACCAACTTCGAAGAGAACTTTAGGACGAGGAGCATCTACACCCTCCTCTATGCGATTCATAATCGCATTCGCTTCTTTTTCAGAAATTGGAGCCGGCTTATCACTGGTACCACCGATAAACCCTAAAACCTTAGGCGTATCTTTAATTAAATGCCATGACTCATCGTTCATGTCCATTTCAACTAAAACATACCCTGGAAAAAACTTGCGTGAGCTTTTTCTTTTTTGACCATCTCTCATTTCAACGACTTCTTCAGTCGGAACGAGAATACTGCCAAAGTACTCTTGTAAACCCAGACGCTCTACTCTTTCTTCAATAGAAGCTTTTACACGAGCTTCAAAGTTCGAGTAAGCATGAACAACGTACCATCTCATAGCCATATCAATTAACTCCCAGTCGCGAGAAGTACTTTAACTCCCCAACCCAGGAACATATCGACGAACCAAAGAAATATTGACAGAATCACGACAATGATAAAAACCATTAGCGTGGTTTGCATTGTCTCTTGACGTGAAGGCCAGACGACCTTGCGAACTTCAGTTCTTGCAAGACCCATAAAGGTTAGCAAGCCCTTGCCTTTAGTTGATGTCAACGCTATCGCTGCACCTACACCTGCTATAGCCAGCAAACCTAGTACTCGATATAATAGCGATGCATCCGGGAATAAATAAAAAACAACGATTGAAGCAATTAACAGCAACAAGCCGACTAACAACTTAATAGTATCTATCATTGAGTTTTTTGGCTCTGCATTAGTTGCCATTTACTTACTCACCTGTTTGTAATTTAATTTATTGTGTTTCAGATGGCAGGCCAGGAGGGAATCGAACCCCCAACCTACGGTTTTGGAGACCGTCGCTCTGCCAATTGAGCTACTGGCCTAATTTAAAATACATCTAAACTAGCTGAAACAACAAAACGAGGGAGAAACACCCCCTCGCCTTCGAACAAATGGGACGCGATTATAACAGAAAGTTGATGTTACTCAACAACTTTCGCCACAACACCCGCTCCAACTGTACGTCCACCTTCACGAATCGCGAAGCGTAGACCTTCATCCATTGCGATCGGGTTAATCAGAGTAACAACCAACTTAACGTTATCACCCGGCATAACCATCTCAACACCCTCTGGCAACTCACAAGCACCAGTCACATCAGTCGTACGGAAGTAGAACTGTGGGCGGTAATTTGAGAAGAAAGGAGTGTGACGACCACCCTCATCTTTTGACAAAACATAAACTTCTGCTTCGAACTTAGTGTGTGGGTTGATTGAAGCAGGCTTACAAAGCACCTGACCACGCTCAACATCTTCACGCTTCGTACCACGAAGTAGAATACCTACGTTATCACCTGCTTCTCCACGATCAAGAAGCTTACGGAACATTTCAACACCAGTACACGTTGTCTTCTGAGTATCACGAATACCAACGATTTCAACTTCGTCACCAACGTTGATTACACCACGCTCGATACGACCAGTTACCACCGTACCACGACCCGAGATTGAGAATACGTCCTCAACCGGCATGATGAAGTCACCTTCAACTGCACGCTCTGGCTCTGGAATGTGCGTATCAAGTGCATCAACCAGCTTGACAACCGCAGAAACACCAAGACCATCAGCATCTTCGCCGTTCAGACCCATTAGCGCCGAACCAACAACGATAGGTGTGTCATCACCTGGGAACTCGTAAGTATCCAGAAGATCACGAAGCTCCATCTCAACCAACTCAACCATTTCGTTGTACTCTTCAGTACCGAAACCGCCACAATCTTCTGCAAGAAGATCAGCTTTATTCAGGAATACAACAACGTATGGAACACCAACCTGACGTGACAACAAGATGTGCTCACGAGTCTGAGGCATAGGACCATCAGTTGCACCACAAACCAGGATTGCACCATCCATCTGCGCAGCACCAGTGATCATGTTCTTAACGTAGTCGGCGTGACCCGGGCAATCAACGTGTGCATAATGACGAGTCTCTGACTCGTATTCTACGTGTGACGTAGAGATCGTTATACCACGTGCTTTTTCTTCAGGAGCATTATCGATTTCATCGAATGCCTTAACCGCTCCACCCATTTTCTCAGCCATGACCTTAGTCAATGCTGCAGTCAGCGTAGTTTTACCATGGTCAACGTGACCAATTGTGCCGACATTAACGTGCGGCTTCGTACGTACAAAAGTTTCTTTAGACATCTCGCAACACCTTGAGTAGTAGAGATTAATTCACATTCTTTCAATTTGGAGCCCATAACCGGATTTGAACCGGTGACCTCATCCTTACCAAGGATGCGCTCTACCGAACTGAGCTATATGGGCCTTCCTGCTTTCTAACTCAGCTTTTCTTGCAATATGGAGCGGGTGATGGGAATCGAACCCACGTAGTCAGCTTGGAAGGCTGAAGTTCTACCATTAAACTACACCCGCATTTTCTTACAGCAAGAAGCAAAGCTTCTCATACAAATACGGATTTACAAGCTAATGCAAATCCGTACATGCAAAATTTGGTGGAGGGAGGAGGATTCGAACCTCCGAAGCCGAAGCAGCAGATTTACAGTCTGCCCCCTTTGACCGCTCGGGAATCCCTCCAAACGAGCGCCGCATTTTGTACGAGACCCTCCGGACTGTCAACATTTAATTGTTATTTTTTTTAAACATATTTGAAGAAAAAGCACTCACTATTTTGTAAGCACTTATAAAGCTTAAACTTTCGCTAAAATTGGCTTCAAATAATATCCGGTGTACGAACCTTTCTTTTTTGCCACCTGCTCTGGCGTTCCTACCGCCACAACCTTTCCACCTCGATTTCCACCCTCCGGACCAAGATCAACGACCCAGTCTGCTGTTTTAATCACATCCAGATTATGTTCTATAATCACAACCGTATTTCCTTCATCACGCAATCGATGTAAAACCTTCAACAATACATCAACATCATGAAAATGCAGCCCCGTGGTGGGTTCATCCAATATATAGATCGTTTTACCTGTACCACGCTTAGAAAGTTCCTTTGCAAGCTTAACCCGTTGCGCCTCCCCGCCCGACAAAGTCGTCGCATTCTGCCCAAGCGTGATGTAAGACAGACCCACATCCATAAGCGTTGATAACTTATTATAAATACCAGGTATCGCGCTAAAGAACTCCACCGCCTCCTCAACGGTCATCGCCAAGACTTCATTGATGTTTTTACCCTTAAAGCGAACATCAAGTGTTTCACGGTTATAGCGCTGACTATTACAAACATCACAGGGGACATACACATCAGGCAGAAAGTGCATCTCAACTTTGATCACACCATCCCCACTACAAGCTTCACAGCGCCCACCTTTGACATTGAAACTAAAGCGCCCCGGCGTATACCCTCTGGAGCGTGCTTCTTGTGTCGCCGCAAACAACTCCCGTATCGGTGTAAACACCCCTGTATAAGTAGCAGGGTTAGAGCGCGGTGTACGCCCAATCGGGCTTTGATTGATATCAACCACCTTATCAAGAAGCTCCAAACCTTCAATTTTCTTAACTGCCGCACCCGTGACATCCGAACCATTCAAATGCTTCGCGATATTTGGATACAAGGTTGCATTGATAAGGGTCGATTTACCTGAACCAGACACCCCCGTCACACACGTCATCAAACCGATTGGAATTTCTGCAGTGACATTCTGCAGATTATTCCCCGTCGCCCCAATGAGACGTAGCATTTTCTCTGTATCAACCGGATGACGTTTTTTTGGTACCTCAATTACCCGCTCACCAGACAGGAATTGCCCCGTGCAAGACTCAGGTACCGCCATCACTTCCTCCGGTGTACCTTCCGCAATAATCGTTCCTCCGTGCGCACCAGCACCGGGACCGATATCAACCACGTAGTCCGCCAGACGAATCGCATCTTCGTCATGCTCTACAACAATAACTGTGTTCCCCAAATCACGCAGGTGAATCAGTGTTTTCAGCAAACGGTCATTATCACGCTGATGCAAACCTATCGATGGCTCATCCAGAACGTACATGACACCCACCAAGCCAGCACCAATTTGCGAAGCCAGACGTATACGTTGTGATTCTCCACCAGACAAACTATCAGCACTGCGACTTAGTGACAGATAATCCAATCCCACATTCACCAAAAACTCCAACCGCAAACTAATCTCGCGTAGGATTTTCTCTGCAATTTGACCCTGCTTACCGGGCAATTCGAGGTTTTTGAAGAAATCCAGCGTTTCGCCAATAGCCCACTCAGTGATCTCTGACAAATTCTTATCCGCGACGAAGACATGTCTGGCTGCCTCATTCAAACGAGCACCATGGCAACTTGGACAAGGCCTAGTCGATAAGTACTTCATCAGCTCTTCACGCACACTATTGGAGTCCGTATCCCGATAGCGTCGATCCAGATTATTCAGTATGCCTTCGAAAGGATGCGTCTTTTGATAGACCTGCCCCTTCTGACCGACATAGCGAAACTCAATCGCTTTTCGACCACTCCCTTGCATCAACACTTTCTGAACAGACTTAGGAAGATCTTTGTAAGGTGTCTCAACATCGAAATCATAAGCTGCTGCCAATGAATCAATGAGGTGAAAGTAATAAGCATTGCGACGATCCCAACCCCTGACCGCTCCCTCAGCCAGGCTCAACTCAGGCTTGGTCACCACACGCGATTCATCAAACGCCTGATGCACACCCAAGCCATCACACGTCGGACAAGCCCCACTTGGGCTGTTAAATGAAAACAGCCTTGGCTCTAGTTCTGGCAATGAATAACCACAATGCGGACAGGCATAATTTGCAGAGAACAATAAATCAGCCTGAGAGTCATCATCCATCCACGCCACACTCGCCAGACCATCCGCTAAGCGCAAAGCAGTTTCAAAGGATTCAGACAACCTCAGCTCAAGGCCTTCCCGCACCTTGATGCGATCCACTACGACTTCAATGGTGTGCTTCTTTCGCAACTCAAGCGTTGGTGTGTCGTCCAAGTCATAAACTGTCCCGTTAACTCTGGCCCGTAAAAAACCCTGCGCTCGTAGCTCATCAAATAGCTTGGCGTACTCCCCTTTGCGGTTTCTCACAACAGGTGCGAGCAGCATCAGCTTTGACCCCTCTGGCAAAGCAACCACCGCATCAACCATTTGCGTGACTGTTTGCGCCTCCAGCGCCTGACCATGCGTCGGACAGCATGGTGTACCAGCTCGTGCATACAATAAGCGGAGGTAGTCGTAGATCTCAGTCACCGTCCCTACGGTTGAGCGTGGATTATGCGAGGTAGTTTTTTGTTCAATCGATATCGCCGGTGAAAGCCCTTCGATATGATCCAGATCCGGCTTCTCCATCATGGATAAAAACTGTCTGGCATAGGACGATAAAGATTCAACGTAACGCCTCTGACCTTCCGCAAAAATCGTATCAAATGCTAGTGATGACTTTCCCGAGCCGGACAACCCGGTAATGACAATCAGCTTGTCACGCGGCAGGTCGATATCAATATTTTTGAGGTTATGGGTACGCGCCCCGCGCAAACTGATTTTTTTCACAATGAGATATTCTGCTTTCAAAAAATTATCTGGTAATATGCCGACTTGCTCATCTCATGACAACCCTCATATAAATCTCCATGAATAAACTCGAACAACGTACCGCCCTATCCCTTGCTGCTGTATATGCTGTTCGTATGCTCGGTTTATTTATGATCCTACCGATACTGCCGCTATACGCTGAGCGCTTCGAGGACGCCACACCCTTCCTGATCGGCCTAGCGATTGGCGTCTACGGATTAACACAGGCGACATTCCAAATCCCTCTGGGCTTACTATCTGATCGCTTTGGACGTAAGAAAATTATTATTGGAGGCTTGCTGATTTTTGCACTCGGTAGTGTGATTGCCGCACTCTCAGACAACATCTATAGCATTATTATTGGCAGGGCTATTCAGGGCATGGGAGCCATTGCAGCTGCCACTATGGCACTAGCGGCTGATCTGACCGAAGAAAATAATCGCGCCAAAGTGATGGCCAGTATTGGCATGACCATCGGCGTCGCATTTGCAGTCGCGATGGTTGTCGGCCCGATACTTGATCAATGGTACGGCTTATCAGGCATCTTTTGGATCACAGCACTACTTGCACTGATCGGCATTGCCTTGGTGGCTTTTGTGGTCCCACAACCAAAGAAACTCTTTCATCACCGCGATGCTGGCGTACTTGGCGATTACATCTTGCCTGCGCTTAAGAATGCCAATTTACTGCGAATGAATGCAGGTGTCTTTGTGCTCCATATGGTCATGACCGCAAACTTCACCATCTTACCGCTAATATTCAAAAACCAGCTTGAGCTGGCAAGCGCCTCCCACTGGAAAATCTACTTACCGGTATTCGGGCTGTCGTTTATCTTTGCGGTTCCAATGATCATCCTTGCAGAGAAGTACCAAAAGATAAAACCACTACTCATTGGCACCATTGCAGCATTATTACTAGCCCAACTTGGCATGGCTGCCAGCTCAAATATAATATGGCTACTCCTGCTTAGCTTCCTGATCTTCTTTATCAGCTTTAATTTTCTCGAAGCAGTACAACCATCACTTGTAGCTAAATACTCTGGCGTCAATATCAAAGGCACGGCAATGGGTGTATTTAGCACATCGCAATTTATGGGAATATTTGTAGGCGGCGTGATCGGTGGTTTTTTACTGCAGCAATTTGGACAAGCCGCTGTGTTTATCTTTGGCGCAGTGGCTGCCCTACTGTGGCTGACGCTGACATTATCATTACCTGCCCCGAAATTTTACAAGAGCAGGTTATTGAAATTGAATCACGCAATGCTGACCAATGGACAAGCAACGAGCGAAGCACTTAACCGTGTTGCTGGCGTAAAAGAAGTCGCCATCGCGGTTGATGAAGGTATTGCTTACCTTAAAGTCGACAATAAAGAATTGAACGAATCAGACTTACTCGCTTTTCAGTAATCCCCAACTACGGCTCGACCTGACACAGGCCATAGACAATAATTAAGTCATCACCGAGATAGAGCAATGGAATTCGATCGCGCATCCAGGGTGGAATAGCGAACTGCTGAAAAATTTGCTTGAGGGGGATAGATTTATTTCTGCCCTTTGGCAAGATTGACTCACCACCTCGCCGGAACTTAACTGTTAGCCCCATCTCTTTCGCAGGATCTTCGGTCAGCTTTTCCTGCCAACTATCCAATGACTCCATCTTAAGCACAACACCCAAAGATTCAATCATTAGGTCTTCTTCTAACCCCCAATAAAAGGCCTGACCCGGATCATGCTCAGACAACGGTTCCATGACGTAAATATCGCCCTGATAGCGCCGAATTTCTGCACCAGACCAGTTTACGCAAGGCATTGCATCTTCCGCTGAAAACAGCACATCCGACACGACATGCTGTAGTTTTTTCGCTGAGGGCACCCGAAAACCAGAGACCACTATCCATTGCCGCAATAACGCCCTTCTCCGGTCTGGCTCGCACTGAATCAAGGCACTGACTGACAGTGTCCCGTCCACAGAACCTGTCATAGCGTCCAGATCTTTCGCAACATAATAATCCAATAAACGCTGGGTCTCCGCCTGAATCAAGGCAGAGCGAGACAGCGTCTGATAACAACCAGGCCAGCGCTCAGCTATCTGAGGTAAAATTTGATGTCGCAAGTAATTTCGATCGAATCGTAAATCGGCATTACTGCCATCTTCGACGAAACTTAAATGATGTTGCTGCGCGTAGGACTCGAGTTGTTCGCGTGAGAAATTCAGCAAAGGCCGCATATGATTACCTGCAGCAAAGCTCGTGATCATTGGCATAGCAGCAAGCCCCGCCACCCCGGCACCTCGTAACAACTGAATCATCAATGTTTCAGCCTGATCGTTTTGGTGATGCCCTGTCACTAACACCTCACCCTCAAGCAGATGCGCCTTAAACGCCTGGTAACGCATGTCCCGCGCGTATGCCTCAAGACTCGCACCCTCTGGAACATCCAGATTCAGGGAAACACGCTCGAATGGAACCGATAACTCATTGCAGATTTCACGACAATGACGCCCCCACCAAGGCGAAGCATCTTGCAGCCCGTGATCAATATGAATTGCCCGAACATTGATATCGGGCAATCGACTCATGAGATGTAGCAATACATGTGAGTCCAGTCCACCACTGTAGGCGACCAGAAAATCGCGCTGCTCCAGAATGGAAAACAGCGGCGTAATTCCAACTAGCAGATCATGCTTCAAACTGACCGTAGCTCATTAAACGCTCATAGCGTCGGTCTAATAACTGCTGAGTATTTAATGCACCCACTTCACGCAGACTGCTGGCAATCGCTTCTTTCAGGTTAGCGATCGCTTCTTCGTAATTCCGGTGAGCACCACCCAAAGGCTCAGGGACAACACGGTCAACCAAACCAAGCGCATGTAACTTCTCAGCCGTGATCCCCATCGCCTCAGCAGCCTCGGCAGCCTTATCTGCACTCTTCCACAAAATTGAAGCGCAACCTTCCGGTGAGATTACGGAGTACGTAGCATACTGCATCATCTGCACCACATCACCAACGCCAATTGCCAATGCACCACCAGAACCGCCTTCACCCATTACCGTTGCGACGATCGGTGTTTTCAGCTTTGCCATTTCGAACAAGTTACGAGCGATCGCTTCACTTTGTCCCCGCTCCTCCGCACCAATCCCCGGATAGGCACCGGCAGTATCGATAAAGGTCAAAACCGGCAGGTGAAACTTCTCTGCCAATCTAAGCAGACGTAATGCCTTACGATAACCTTCAGGTCTTGGCATACCAAAATTACGACGAATATTTTCTTTCGTATCACGGCCTTTCTGGTGACCAATAATCATTACCGGACGACCTTCAAAACGAGCAATACCCCCGACAGTGGCATGATCATCAGCATAAGCACGGTCACCATGCAGCTCCTGAAAATCTGTGCACAGACCAGCAACGACGTCTAATGTGTAAGGACGCTTAGGATGACGGGCGATTTGCCCAACCTGTTTTGCAGACAACTTTGAGAAAATTGATTTCGTCAGCGACTCCACCTTTTTCTCAAGGCGCGACACATCATCGGCCAGATTAATATCTTTATCACTAACCGTACGAAGCTCATCAATCTGAGCTTGCAACTTGGCAATGGGCTGTTCGAAATCTAGATAATCTGGATTCATGCTATGTATTTTCCTTACAATCCTCAAATTAACCGCAAACGTGACGATTGCAGTTAACGGACTACATATTGAAGCTTATGAAGAATGAATTACTCTGCAGCGTCTTGCTGCTTAGCAATTTCTGCATGGACAGTTGCCATGTCTAACTCTTGTACTTTGCCAATGACTTCTTTCAACTGTGGATTTGTCAACATTCCCGGCTGAGAGAACAAGACAACCTGCTCACGGAAAATCATGAGTGTTGGAATAGAGCGAATCTGGAAGTGTGCCGCCAGCTCCTGCTGTGCTTCAGTATCAATTTTACCAAAGACGATATTTTCGTATTCGCTTTCGTTTGAAACTTCTTCATAAACAGGCGCAAAAGACTTACAAGGCCCACACCACTCCGCCCAAAAATCGACGATAACAATCTCGTTCTTTTCAATAGTTTCTTCAAACGTTTCTGCAGTAATATCAACGGTCGCCACAACAGGCTCCTTAAATTTTATATGAACGCAAGAATATAGGGACTTGGCCTTTAAATTTCAAGAAAAACAGCGAGTATCACCCCACCTTGCAGTCAGGTCATGCTCAATTCTCAGGTGATCCAAAATACGCGCCACCATGAAATCAATTAATTCATCGATAGATGTCGGCTTCCAGTAAAAGCCGGGATTGGCCGGCATAATAACGGCCCCCATCTTTGATAACTTCAGCATATTCTCTAAATGTATATCAGAAAAAGGGGTTTCCCTGACCACCATGATCAGCGGCCTGCGTTCTTTTAAACACACATCCGCTGCACGCTCTATTAAACTTCGGCTGGCACCGACCGCTACAGCAGACAGCGTTGCAGTGGTACACGGACAAATAACCGTTGCATCCGCAACACCACTACCGCTGGCTACTGGCGCAACCCACTGCTCACGTTCAAATGCACGGATCTGCCCCTCCTTTGCACCATATAACTCAGTGAAGTAGGCTTGCACTTCCTTAGCCCGGGACGGTACTTTCAGATCCGTTTCCATATTAATCACTAGTTGGCCGGGGCGCGACAGCAGTAAATTCACGGTCACGCCCTTCTTAACCAGCACTTCCAGCAGGCGCAATCCATATTGCACACCAGAGGCACCAGTGACCATCAACGTTACTATTTTAGGGGCTGATTGCATCATCATCGTGACTCTAAAGCGGATAACAGTTTGTCATGAATACCGTCAAAACCACCATTACTCATGACTAGCAACTGATCCCCCGTAGAGGAGGTCTCCGCCATATCAGCAACAATCTTATCAACAGATGAATAGACTTTTGCTTTATCACCAAGACCTTCAGTGACTTGATCTAAATCCCAGGCCAAACCTTCTGGCTGATACAAAATAACTTCATCAGCTAGCTGTAAAGAATCTGCTAATTTTGCCTTATGCACTCCCATACGCATGGTATTGGATCGAGGCTCTAAAATTGCCACGATCTTCTGATTGCCAACATTTTTCCTCAGGCCTGACAGCGTAGTCTCAATCGCTGTAGGATGATGAGCGAAATCGTCATAAACGCGTATGCCGCCGACTTCACCGCGTAGTTGCATGCGACGCTTTACATTTTCAAACTCATTCAACGCAGCAATAGCATGTTGCGGTGGCACTCCCACATGACGCGCCGCTGCAATTGATGCCAACGCATTACTTACATTGTGCTGCCCCATCAAAGACCAATTGACGACACCAAGGCTTTCACCCTCAAATTGAACCTCAAATTGCTGCCCTGATGGCTCTAGCAATTTCACTCGCCAATTCGCATCAATGGACCTGGACGAGAAAGACTCAACAGGTGTCCAACAGCCTTTATCCAAAACATCCTGTAAGTTGGGCTCATCAGCATTAGCTACGACCAGCCCTTTACCCGGCACCATGCGCATTAAGTGATGAAATTGCGTTTTGATGGATTCAAGATCCGGAAAAATATCAGCATGATCATATTCAAGGTTGTTTAATACCAATGTGCTAGGATGGTAATGAACGAATTTCGAGCGTTTGTCAAAGAAAGCAGTATCGTACTCATCAGCCTCAACGACAAAGAAAGGTGTCTCACCCAAACGTGCTGACACACCAAAGTTTTCGGGTACACCACCTATCAGAAAACCCGGTGACATTTTGGCGTATTCAAGTATCCACGCCAACATACTCGCAGTTGTTGTCTTACCGTGTGTACCTGCAACGGCTAATACCCAACGGTCTCGCAATACATTTTCAAACAACCACTGAGGGCCGGACGTATAAGGGATACCCTTATCAAGCATCGCCTCAATGACAGGCTTGCCGCGCGACATGACATTTCCTACGACTACCTGATCGACATCAGCAGGGATATCTTCGACATGAAAGCCTTGTTGTATTTCGATGCCTTGTGACTCAAGCAATGTACTCATCGGCGGATATACATTTTCATCAGAGCCAGAGACCTCATGCCCCTCTGCTCTTGCTAGCGCAGCGATACCACCCATGAACGTACCGCAAATACCCAAAATATGGATTTTCATTCTTATTCGTCTTCCAATTCTTCTAATAAATCGATCATATCATTGCTTTTTTCTTCACTGGCAGCGTCTTCTTTTCCATCACGCAATTGATATGCCCTTCGCTGCAACCATACATCACGTAGCGCACTGTATTGATCAGCCGACAAATCTTCCAATGCTTTTTCTGTTGGCAGCAGGTCTGCTCGCTTGTCGATGACTTTAACTGCATTTAAAGCAACAGGATATTTCACGTAACTAGAGGGATCAATAAATCCATCAGCAACCAATCCAACGGCATCTCTAACCGTGGAAGGCCCAAGCAACGGTAGCATTACGTACGGCCCGGACTTTACTCCCCAGCGAGCCATGGTTTGTCCAAAGTCTTCATCGTATTTTTTCAACTTGAGCTTTGAAGCCACATCAAAAAAACCACCCAGACCAACCGTTGAATTCACAACAACGCGACCGGCACTACTGGCTGCACTTCTGCCTTTGAGTTGTAATAATGAATTGATGGTGGTTTTTACATCACTTAGATTACCGAAGAAGTTTGTCACGCCACGGTCAACAATAGCAGGGGTGACAGCTTGATACCCCTTAGCAATTGGTTTTACAACCGTTCGGTCTAAACCCTTATTGAACCGATAGATGCCACGGTTAGTGTTTTCCCATGATGTTCGCTCAACATTGCCAATCCGAGGTGTTTCACCGGTTATATCTGCTGATAATGATGTGCACGCAGATTGCGTACTAAGAATTATAACAATGCCAAGGCACTGCAACCACGCTCGCTGTAACATAAAGACTCCTTGTGCAAACCATACTCACCGTTGGTGAAAGTCTAGCACAAGGCCGCTTAAATCTATTGTAGAACCTAGACCGCAGCGGCAGTTTTTTTCTTTGCAGCAAGATGAGGAACAATCATTTCTTCTAGTGGCTTTGGCTTACAGATACCGTAACCCTGCCCGTAGTCGACACCCATCTTACGCAACAGAGAAATAATTTTGTCATCCTCGACGTACTCAGCAATGATCTTTAAGCCCATAGAATGACCTACCTGCGTCACAGACTCAACGATATTTCGGGCAATCCCATCCCTAATCAAATCTTTCACAAAGATGCCATCTATCTTGAGGTAATCAACATCCAATGACTGCAGATAACCATATGAACTAACGCCAGTGCCGAAGTCATCCAGTGAGAAACTACTGCCTTCAGCCTTTAAACTACTGATGAAACGAGTCGCCAGCGTTAAGTCATTTACGGCTACAGCTTCCGTGATCTCGAAGCAAATCATACGCGCATCTGCACCACTGGTCTTTAACTCATCCATCACAAAGTCTCTGAAGCTTGCTTCATCCAAACTCTGGCCTGACAAGTTAATTGCAAATACTGGTGGATTATCAGTGGGCTCAACTTGAGCAATATACGAAAATGCCTCACGCACTACCCAGCGATCAAGCTCAGGCATCATTGAGTAATACTCAGCAACCGGAATAAACTCATCGGGTGGAACAAACTTAGAGTCCTCACCCACCATGCGTATCAATAACTCATAATGACTAAACGGCTTGCCGAACTGACTTTCTTTTAGCGGATGAATAGGCTGTGCGAACAATTCGAAACTATTATTTTTGAACGCCTTCTTTAAATTCCAGACGCCCTCCATATTACTCTGTTCCTGACGCATTTCTGCACTTTCAGCGCGATACGCAATCACCCGGTTACCACCGTGGTTACGTGCAGTCCGGCAAGCAATATCAGATTCAGTCAGTACTCGTGCAGCAGAGCTGGTATCTTTTTTGATGACAACAAAACCACCACTCAATGTCACAGGAAAGGTGCGTGTATTCCAGTTGAACTGAAAGGCACCTATCTCATCACGAATGATTTTCATTTTATTCGCCGCTGAGAACAGTGTGCTTTCCTTAAACAGTACTCCAAAATCATTTCCCGCTAAGCGGCCACCGATATTATCACCCTCACCCGCAACCGTTTGCTTAAGCACAGAAACAACCTTAGTAATTAGTGAGTCGCCAGCCGCATAACCAACCGTGTCATTAATGGTCTTGAACTGATCAATTGAAAGCGCCATAAACACGTGTGATGAACCATGTTTTTTCGCATCATCAATGGACGCCTTTAACACCGCTTCGAATGCCTTACGATTAAGAAGACCAGTCTGACTGTCGTGCCGCTCCATATAATTAAGCTGTGACTCAACAGCTCTGGTTGCCGTCACATCTTCAAGGAAGATCGCGTACTGTGATTTCATGGGATCTTCATGCAGCTCAATTGGCTGTATCGTGACATTCATCCACGCATTGATGGATTGCTGATACTTCACAATGCAATGAATTAACTTAGCCTGATTCACTGACGCACCAGCATGATTCAAATCCAGATAATCTTTAACCGGAAGTTTAGTTTGGGTGTTGAATAACTGAAATAAGCCGTTAACTGGCTTACCGAGGTTTCGACGAAGCGGACTGTCTAATAACTTCTCAGCCGCAGGATTAAGGTAAACCAATGTATATTGTCCTGTCAGCAACACCACTGGGTTTGGTACCATCTTGAGAATTTCTTCTTTTACTGCAAGCGCTTCAGAGCAAGCACTACTCGCGCTGTCGCCCCGCTTGCGTTTCTTTAAGACCATAAACAACATCACTACCAATAACGCAGCGATAGCGGCCACTAACAACATTGCTTGGTCTTTTAGGAAGTCCAAAATTTACCACTAACCTTATTTTTATTTTATGTAGTTTGCTTTATACCCCACTCCAACTTAATCAGTGCTGTATAGCCGTCTTAGCGACGCTATTCTGAACGCATAAAAAAAGGCCCGTACTGGTAACAGCACGGGCCTTTTGTATAAAAAACGTAAGTAGCCTTACACTTTTTCTTTGATTCTTGCTGCTTTACCAGTACGACCACGTAGATAGTAAAGCTTAGCGCGACGAACATCACCACGACGCTTCACTTCGATGCTTGAAATCTGGTTGCTGTATGTCTGGAATACACGCTCAACACCTTCACCGTAAGATATCTTACGAACAGTGAATGCTGAGTTCAGACCACGATTACGTTTAGCAATTACCACACCCTCAAAAGCCTGAAGACGAGTGCGATCACCTTCACGTACTTTTACCTGAACGACAACGGTATCTCCAGGGCCAAACTGTGGGATTTCTTTGTTCATTTGCTCAGCTTCGAGCTGTTGAATAATTAAACTCATGACTTAACCTCTGAAGTCTTAATTTCTTTCATAAAATCGTCAAGCAAAACCATGTCCTGCTTGCTCAAATCTTTTTCTTGCAATACATCTGGTCGCCTTAAATAAGTACGCCCTAACGCCTGCTTCCTGCGCCACTTTTTAATATGCTGGTGATTTCCACTCAACAAAACCTCTGGCACCTCAAGGTCTTCAATTTTTTCTGGTCTCGTATAGTGTGGATGATCTAGCAAACCATCACTAAATGAGTCCTCCAGGGCAGAGTCATCATGTCCCAAAGCTTCTGGCAACAACCTCGTTACACCATCAACCACGACCATTGCCGCCAACTCACCGCCACTCAATACAAAATCACCAAGCGACCACTCTTCGTCAACTTCAAGGTCGATCACGCGCTCATCTATACCTTCATAGCGACCACATAACAAAACAACACTATCCACTTCACTCAGAGACTTCAGCATATCTTGTTTTATCGGCCTACCCTGAGGCGTTAAGTAAACAACTTTGGTTTCACCAAGACGTTTACGCTCCGCTCTGATCGACTTTAACAAACAATCCGGACGCATCACCATTCCTGGCCCACCTCCGTACGGCCTGTCATCAACCGTGCGATGAATGTCTTCTGTGTAATCCCTTGGGTTAACACAGTTCAATTCAACCAAGCCACGTTTTGCAGCCCGACCAACAACACCTTCAGCAATCACTGATTTCACTAGCTCAGGAAACAGTGTAATGACTGAAATCTGCATGAGTTAAAAGTCCGGGTCCCAATCAACGACAATCGTCCCTGCATCAGTATCCACACTTTTCACGAAGCGATCTTTGACGTAAGGAATAAAACGCTCTTTATCCCCAGTGACAACCATCACGTCGTTGTTACCTGTCTCGAACAACCATTCCACTTCGCCTAAATCAACACCTTCCTGATTCTTGACTTGCAGACCGACCAGCTCTGACCAGTAGTATTCGCCTTCATCGAGCTTTTCAAGCTGACTTTTGCGAACATAAATAATTGCACCAACCATTGCTTCGGATTGATTACGATCATCAATACCTTCTAGCTGCGCAACAATAGCCTTACCCTGAACCCGACCCCGAAGTACCCGGTATTCAGTCGTCTTCCCTTGATGCTTTACAACCCACTGACGATAATCAGTAATTTGTATGCGAGGAGAAGTATGAGAAAAGACTTTAACCCAACCCTGAATACCAAACACACCGTTGATATTGCCAAGCTCGATTAGCTCATCCTGTATCTCACTCATTGTCAAACGACCACTTATGCAGCAGTTGCAGCAGCCTTAGCAGCTTCTTTTAACAATGTAGTCACACGCTGACTAGTCTGTGCACCTTGAGAAACCCAGTGTGCAACACGCTCGTCTTCAAGGTGCAAACGCACTTCCTGACCACGTGCTCCAGGATTGAAGTAACCCAAACGCTCAATGTAACCACTGTCACGTGGCTTACGTGAATCTGTTACTACGATATTGTAAAATGGACGCTTCTTAGAACCGCCTCTTGCCATACGAATTGTAACCATACTTAATATCTTCAGTCAGTTTGTCAGGACAGCACAAAGCACCCTGCCAGAAAAGGAAACGCGGAATTGTACGCTAATCTTCAAATAATAAAAGAGGAATTTTCAAAGAAAATCCGAAAAGATGCGATTTTACAGAATATACCGCTAGTATAGAGAAACATTGGCGCACCGGATGCTACGGTATAGAGTTGACTTAGGCAGGCGTGCTTTCACCCCAAGTCACATTATAAAATAGACTGCCTACACGCTTTAGAGCGAAGCTGAAAATAAAAATAATAAACAGACTCACTCAAGGACATCTATGCATCAACGCATATTGGGAGCGAAGCGAGTCATTAAACGACTGACAAGCCTACGCCTCAGGAAAAACCAAAAATTCAGAGCCCTGATCGGCAAATCAAATTACGGTGTTCAATACACTTATAAGCTCTAGCACTAATCAATACCTTGCACTCAAAGTCGCAGAGTAGACAAGATCGGGAGACTACCACGCAGCCTCCCGGTATTTTTTACATTCCGGGGAAACCACCACCCATACCCGGCGGCAACTGACCTTTCATGCCACGCATCATCTTCTTCAGACCACCGCCAGAGAATTTCTTCATCATCTTGCTCATTTGCTTATGCTGCTTCAACAGGCGATTTACATCCTGTATTTGTAAGCCACAACCATTAGCGATACGGCGCTTACGTGAGCCTTTAATTAAGTCAGGAAAACGACGTTCTTGCGGCGTCATAGAGTTAATCACAGCAACCATGCGCTTTACCTGCACATTCGTTGACTCCTGATTAACGACATCAGCCATCTTCCCCATACCCGGTAACTTATCGACTAAGCCACCCATGCCGCCCATTTTTTCCATTTGCAGCATTTGATTACGCAGGTCTTCAAGATCAAAGCCTTTACCCTTGTTAATCTTACGCGCCAGCTTTTGCGCTTGCTTATGATCAACATTACGCTGTGCTTCCTCAACCAGCGACAGTACGTCACCCATGCCAAGAATTCGTGATGCAATACGATCCGGATGGAAAGGCTCAAGCGCATCAAGCTTCTCACCCATACCGATAAATTTAATCGGCTTACCAGTAATTTGTCGAACCGACAGTGCCGCACCACCTCGCGCATCACCATCTGCTTTGGTCAAAACAACACCGGTTAGTGGCAAGGCATCACCAAACGCCTTAGCCGTATTCGCGGCATCCTGACCAGTCATGCTATCGACAACAAACAGCGTCTCTACGGGTGTAATCGCAGCATGTACCGACTGAATTTCTTTCATCATCTCATCATCGATATGCAGACGACCTGCCGTATCCACAATTAAGATATCTAAATATTGTTTTTTGGCTTCAGCAAGGGCTGCTTGAGCAATCGCTACCGGAGGCTGATCAACACTACTCGGGATAAATACTGCGCCCGTTTGCTCTGCCAGAGTCTCCAACTGCTTAATTGCCGCCGGACGGTAAACGTCACAACTAACCACACCAACCGTTTTCTTTTCGCGCGACTTCAAAAGCTGTGCTAATTTACCGGCCGTTGTTGTCTTACCAGCACCTTGCAAACCCGCCATCAAAATGACTGCCGGAGGCTGTGCATTCAGGTCAAGCGACTCATTCGCCTGACCCATGGTTTCAACCAACTCATCATTAACAATCTTGATCAGCGCCTGACCCGGCGACAAACTAGACAATACTTCTTTACCAATGGCACGCTCTTTTACCCGTGCGACAAACTCCCGCACAACCGGCAAGGCCACGTCAGCCTCAAGCAGCGCCATTCGCACTTCACGCAGCGTGTCTTTAATATTCTCGTCAGTGAGGCGCGCCTGGCCGCGAAGTTTTTTGACCGTATGAGATAAACGATCGCTTAGATTTTCAAACATATTTTTGACTACTTATTAGTTGTATGTGATGTCAAATTGACAAGACTCTTTCAAACGCAACAGCTTGAAGTGAATATTCTATTGATTACGCCCTATGCACAACGCGGGTTCCATTATACCATTATGCCCTGAGAATATTCACCTGAACCAAAATAATGATAACAATCGGCATCATTGCTATTTTCCTTTATACAGCCGCCTGGGCAACTTTGGCGACACGCTGGCGAGCGAATTTAAAACAAACACCGCCACCAGCTTATAGCAAGCATTATCTTTGGATGTGGTTAGTCGCAGCAAGTTGCCATGCCGCTTATCTGTATGCCCCTCTATTCCACCAACACCATCTGGCACTGGACTTCCTCAGTGCTGCGTCACATGTGATGTGGCTGGCAGGGCAAATCCTACTCATTACAGCGATCACTCATAGACTGGAAAGCCTGAACTTGTTCACTATTCCGTTTATAGCCTTATCGCTGCTGCTACAATTATCGGTTCCAGTCTCTGAAGAAACCAAACTGGTATTGATGAGCGGCTTAGGTGTGCATATTTTTTCCGCTTTACTTGCCTATAGTATGTTGATGATTGCAGCAATTCAAGGCGTCCTGTTGGCCTACCAGCACAACCATTTACACAATCATCGGCCTAATGCTTTGCTCAGGGCACTCCCTGCCTTACAGGACATGGATAACCTGTTATTCCGCTTTATCAGTGTCGGCGTAGCACTACTCAGTCTTGCCTTAATCACCGGCTTCATTTATCTGGATAATTTATTTGGACAGCATGTCGCGCACAAAACCATCTTATCCATCATTGCCTGGTTCGTTTTTTCAGCCCTACTCTATGGCCGCTGGCGCTATGGATGGCGGGGAATTAGCGCCACTCGCTGGACACTCAGCGGCTTCGGCATCCTTATGCTTGCCTTTTTTGGCACCAAATTCGTACAAGAGTATCTACTAGCACCGTGAACATCGATAGCATTCCGCTAGGCCTATTATTTTTTATTTTATTCATTTTGTTTCTGCTCTCCGCCTTCTTCTCAGGCTCAGAAACCGCTCTAATGGCACTCAACCGCTACAAACTTAAGCACCTTGCAAAAAGCAGTCGAGGGGCAAGACTTGCCGTCAAATTATTAGACCAACCGGACCGATTGATTGGTTTAATCCTTCTCGGAAACAACCTGGTTAACATACTCATAACCCAGCTCGCTACCCTCATTGGGTTTCGCATCGCGGGAAATTTGGGTGTCGCGCTGGCTACGGGTGCGCTGACGTTTATGTTGCTTATCTTTGCTGAAGTAACACCAAAAACGATCGCAGCACTCAAATCAGAAGCCATCGCATTTCCGGCGGCTTATGTTTATACGCCATTACTAAGAATCGCTTATCCGATGGTCTGGCTAATTAATCTATTGGCAAACTCGATCGTCAAATTGTTTGGTGTCGACCCAAAAGATGCCAGCTTAGAATCACTCTCACATGAAGAACTCAAGGCCGTGGTGAATGAGGCGGGGGATAAAATTCCAACAAACCACCAAGACATGTTGGTTAGTATTTTGGATATGGAATCCACAACGGTTGAGGATATTATGATTCCCCGAACCGATGTCAGTGGCATCGATATTCTGGATGATTGGAATGATATTGAAGAGCAGATTTTACAAACTAATTTCACCCGACTGCTGATCTATGAAGGACAGTTAGATAATGTTTTAGGCTTCGTCAATATACGCTCCCTACTACCACTCCTGCACGAGGATCGCTTAGCTCGTGAAGATCTTCTGGAAACCATTCGTCCCGCTTATTTTACCCCCGCAGGTACAGTACTGACCCAGCAGCTCATCAATTTCCAGTCTGAAAAGAGACGGGTGGCGATTGTGGTGGATGAGTATGGCGAAATACAGGGTATGGTCACACTGGAAGACATTCTGGAAGAAATCGTCGGAGCCTTCTCACCAACAGCATTTAATGCAGAGCTTATTCCGCAGGAAGACGGCACAGTATGGGTTGATGGCAGCATGCATATCCGCGAGATCAACAGAGATCTGAAAATAGAACTCCCGACCGATGGCCCAAAAACAATCAATGGACTAATCTCCGAACACCTTGGCTCTATACCGGTTCCCGGCGTTACTATTCTGGTAAATAACTATCCGCTTGAAGTTCGCCAAACCCGAAATAATGCAGTAAAAACATTAATTCTGTATCCTCGCATCAATCGTCAACCACCTTCGGAAGATCATGGCTAAACCAAAGACTCAATATGTTTGTACTGCCTGTGGCACTGTCCATTTAAAATGGGCTGGCCAGTGTAGCGACTGCCATGAATGGAATACACTACAAGAAGAAGCGGTTATCCCCAGCACACCCACCTCAAAAGTGGCGCAGCGAGTAGGTTATGCCGGCGCTGAAACCAATCGCATCAAGTCGATCAATGAAATTGACACACGAGATGACATCAGAACACATACAGGCATGTCTGAACTGGATCGGGTACTGGGTGGCGGTTTGGTTCAAGGTTCAGTGATCCTGATTGGTGGAGATCCGGGAATTGGTAAGTCTACGATATTAATTCAGACATTATCCTCCTTTCAGGAAATGAAAACGCTCTATGTCACCGGCGAGGAATCCTTGCAGCAGGTCTCAGTGCGTGCTCAACGACTAGAGCTACCGACAGACAAGCTACGCTTACTCACAGAGACTTGTATTGAGCGCATTATCGAAATGGCCAGCGTTGAAAAACCCGAAGTCATGGTGATTGACTCGATCCAAACGATTTACACCGAACACCTGACCTCTGCACCCGGCTCTGTTAGCCAGATTCGTGAAGCTACAGCTAAACTGACACGCTATGCTAAACAGACCAATACTGCGGTCTTTATCGCTGGCCACGTGACCAAAGAAGGTACACTTGCCGGCCCTCGTGTCCTTGAACATATGGTGGATACTGTACTGTACTTTGAAGGTGATCCGGGTAGTCGCTTCCGCTTGCTACGCGCTGTAAAGAATCGTTTTGGGGCAGTCAATGAGTTAGGCGTGTTTGCCATGACTGACAAGGGCCTAAAAGGCGTCAGCAACCCCTCCTCCATCTTTCTGTCGCGTCATGAAGATGACGTACCCGGCAGTGTGATCATGGTAACCCGCGAAGGCACACGACCACTCCTAGTAGAAGTACAGGCATTGGTTGATGAAAGCCACGGTTCGCAACCACGCCGGGTAGCGCTAGGACTCGAGCAAAATAGAATGGCTATGCTCCTGGCGGTTATGCATCGTCATGGTGGTATTTCAATGTTCGACCAAGATGTATTTGCCAATGTGGTAGGTGGTGTAAAAATATCTGAAACCGCGGCTGACTTACCGCTGATGCTGGCAGCACTCTCCAGCTTTAGAAACCGCCCTCACCCATCAGACATGGTGGTGTTTGGGGAAATAGGCTTAGCCGGTGAAATTCGTCCCGTACCAAACGGCGAAGAGCGGCTGAAAGAAGCACAGAAACATGGATTTAAACGCGCCATTATCCCAAAAGGCAATATGCCGAGAAAAACACCAAAAGGCATGACAATCTTTGCCGCACAACGACTAGAAGAGGCATTAGAGTACCTGTGAAATTAAAAGAAACTATGGAGCAGTCTTATCAAAAGCTTAAGGATGATTTTGATAAGGGAGTACCTGTTCAGGACTTAATGCAGGACCGCAGTGACACCATTGACCACGTAGTCACTGAGATGTGGAATGACTCCGGACTAACTGACACTAACAGCACTGCACTAATCGCGGTGGGGGGATACGGACGTGCTGAAATGCATCCCGCTTCTGATGTCGATTTACTCATTATATTGCAAAGCGAGCCAGACAGTGAACTCGAATCAAAGCTGTCAGACTTCCTAACATCATTGTGGGATCTGGGCCTGGAGGTCGGACACAGCGTCCGCACCGTCGAACAGTGTGTTGAGGAAGCAGAGCAAGACCTCACCGTCATCACAAACCTGATTGAATCGCGCCACCTAACCGGGAACAAGACGTTATTCGATCAATTAACACAAAGCATCGGCACAGATCGCCTGTGGCCTAGCCAGGTATTTTTTGATGCCAAAATGGGCGAACAAAGAGCACGCTATGATCAATACGGTGACACAGCCTACCGAGTAGAGCCAAACCTCAAAGAAGGTCCGGGCGGTCTACGTGATATACAAACCATCGACTGGGTAACGGAGCGAACCTATGGCGTGCGCTTGCTTGAAGTCCCTTTCGAGCAGAACCTTTTGACCCGCAAGGAACTTGATACCATCATCAAGGGCAAACACTTTCTGTGGAAAGTCCGTTTTGCACTCCATATTTTGGCTGACCGAAAAGAAGACCGCTTACTGTTTGATTACCAACGCTCACTCGCTCACATGTTTGGCTATAAAAATGATGCCAATAATGAGTCCATAGAACAATTCATGCAGAGCTACTATCGGACTATAACTGAGCTGGAACGTTTGAACGAAGTATTGCTGGGTGTACTGCGTAAAAAAATACTGCCGCCAACCAATACTAAACCCTACCATGTCACACCGCTCTATCTAAACGATGATGACTATCTGGCGATTGCAAACCCTGATGTCTTTAAAAACCATCCACATACGCTTCTGGGAATCTTTCATACCATCCAGGTAACGCCACAATTAAAAGGTTTAACGCCCGATACCATCCGGGAACTTCGAAACAACCTTCATCTGATCGATGAAGAATTTCGTAATAAAGACGAACACAAACAAATCTTTATGGACATCCTCAAGGAGTCCTATGGCATCACATTCGTTCTGCGCCGTATGAATCGCTATGGCGTACTTGCCGCGTACATTCCTGCATTCGCAAACATTGTCGGGCGAATGCAATATGATTTATTCCACGCCTTCACTGTTGATGACCACACACTCAATCTGGTGAGGCATATTCGTCACCTGAGCGTCGAAGATGGCAGAAAGAAACACCCCTTACTCAGCAAAATATTCAATACACTCAACAAGCCGCAACTGCTTTATCTGGCCGCACTGTTTCACGACATTGCCAAGGGCCGTCCGGGGTCTCACTCAGAACTTGGTGCCGTTGATGCGCTGGAATTTTGTCAATCTCACGGTTTAAATGAATACGATTCCAACTTAGTAAGCTGGCTGGTTAAACAACATCTATTGATGAGCACAACTGCGCAACGCAAAGACATTAGCGACCCAGAGATTATCAAAGAGTTTGCAAACACCGTCGCCATTCAGCAACGTTTGGATTACCTGTACTTGTTGACCATCTGCGACATTCGCAGTACCAACCCAACCCTGTTAACTGACTGGAAAAACGCTTTATTACGGGAGTTGTATAAATCAACGCGTAGCTATCTACAACAAGATGAGACTCCCAATCCGACGACTCAAGAACTTCTTGAAGAAAAGAAAAACTCAGCAGCTAGTCAGTTAGCGAAGCAAAATATTAGCAGGGAAGAGTGTGAAACGTTCTGGTCCGAGATGAATGCAGAATACTTACTGCAACATTCTGTCGATGAGCTAGTCTGGCATATCGAGGAAATTCAACAAGTCACCGATACGCCTATTGTTCGGATGAAACAGGATGAAAAACTCAGTAGTAGTCAGGTATTTATTTATGCTAAAGATAAAAGCAGCCTATTTACTCGCATCTGCTCTGCGCTGGAGCAAATGCAGTTAAACATTGTCGCGGCTGATCTGGCGGAAAGAAATAATGGACACGCATTGGATACACTAACCTTTCTTGATGCCCACGGTAAACGTGTCACCATGCCCAGCGATCAGGCAACGATTTTAAAGACCATCAAACGGAATATAACTCGCGAGGACTTTAGCGTCAGTGACAGGAATTACCGCATACCGAGACAGCTAAAGTATTTTGATATCCCAACACGAGTCACGTTCACTCAGAATGAGCTCAGAGGCCAGACGGTACTGACGCTGTATACCTCCGACTGCCCGGGACTGCTCACCCGAATCAGTGAAGTATTTTATAACGAAGGATTGGTTGTGCAAGGAGCAAGAATTTCTACGCTAGGAGAAGAAGCAGAAGATATTTTCTACCTCACAGATACTGAAAACAACCCAATTACGGATGTTGACCGACAGGAAAGTATTCGGGCATTACTGAAGGAGAAGCTACAACAACTCTGGACGTAGCCTCTCCGTCTGATTAGTCAGCAGAACCGATTACAACCGGCGGGATAACAACCGGCTCAGAACTTGGCGGCATGCTCTCGCCACGAACGCTCGCCTGTAAATGCGCCCAGTAATCGTCAGAACGTACTTCACGCTCAAAGTTTTCTGCGCGCTCTGTTTTCTTACCCATTGTGACCGGTTTAGGCGGTGTAATAGCGTATGAAGAATCTGTAGTGTAATAGCGACCAGCATCTGCACTATCAGAAACCACTGTAGGCACATAATTGACATGCTGTGTGCCATAGCTCAGACGACGTAACTCACGCATTTCTTTTTCATACAGAATTCGTTGATGAAGCTCTTCAACCACTTCTTTTGCCTCATAAGGCTTGAAGATAATACCTGAAACCACTACCAAGCCCATTGCTAGTGAAATTGCGAAAGCGGCCGCCAACGTATATGTTGGAACCATATCATCGCTTTTACCAGTCGATTGCTTATTGTTACCCATACCCAGCACCCTTTTCTTTTTATATTTGTCATTGCAGTATGCAGCCACTTCACAGAACCAGAGATTAACCACACCACATTCCCAAACCGTTTATCATCCCAAATCCCCCTACGTGATTTGCTCATGGTTTTTATTGTAGATATCATGCTCAGGCATTGTTAGTTATCCCATGCGTTTACTAGTAACCCCACACGGACTACCCATTGACTCACTTTGACGTAATTATTATTGGTGCAGGCGCAGCTGGCCTGATGTGTGCTATTCAGGCAGGACAACGCGGACGATCCGTTCTGGTACTGGAAAAGTCGAATAAAGCGGGACGTAAGATTCTGATATCCGGAGGTGGCCGGTGTAACTTCACCAACCTCTACACAGAACCTGATTGCTACCTCTCACACAACCCACACTTCTGCAAATCCGCCCTTTCCCGCTATACACAATGGGACTTTATTGGTTTGGTGGAAAAGCATGGATTGAGCTGGACAGAGAAAACACTGGGGCAATTGTTTTGTGATCAAAAAGCTGGGGCGATTGTGGATATGTTGCTGGCGGAATGTCGTGAGGCGGATGTTAAAGTTGAACTAAACAGCGAAGTGGACACTATCACCAAACATAGCAATGAGACTACAGACGATGCCTCACAGCAGTTTACGATTATCACACAAGAGAGGGTTTACACGGCAAACTCTTTAGTCATTGCCAGCGGTGGCCCCTCTATCCCTAAAATGGGAGCAACTGACTTTGGCCTTCGGGTTGCTAAACAGTTTAACCTCAATACCTACCCATTCACCGCTGCCCTAGTCCCCTTTACCTTCCCTGAAAAAGAATTGGAATTATTGTTTCGGGAATTATCCGGCACTGCAGTGGACGTCATTTTAACGGTTAATAATACGAGCTTTAAAGAAGCGATATTATTTACTCATCGTGGACTAAGTGGTCCTGCTACCCTACAAATCTCATCTTACTGGAGATTGGGTGACAGCATTAGTGTGAACTTATTACCAGAACACAATGCTGAGGACTGGTTAATGGACCAGCAAGTTGAACACCCCAATGCAGAGCTCAAAACATTACTAGCACGCGCTCTTCCAAAACGACTTGCTGCCAGATTGTGCGAACTCTTCATTGCCAGCAAACCGATGAAACAATACACACCAAATGAATTACAAACTATTGCAACACAACTTAGCGAGTGGGAACTAAAACCCCACGGTACAGAGGGCATGCGTACAGCTGAGGTTGCACTGGGCGGCGTTGACTGCAACGAATTATCATCCAAAACCATGGAAAGTAAAAAAATATCTCACCTGTATTTTATCGGTGAAAGCGTCGATGTCACAGGACACCTTGGAGGTTATAATTTTCAGTGGGCTTGGGCGTCTGGCTGGTGTGCGGGTCAATATGTTTAGACTTAAGGAAAGTACGACACAAGCACTACAGCAACAAATAACCAGAGCACTCCGGTATTAACATTGCTTCGCCACAGCCTGTGGCAGCAAGGTCTGTGTAATGCTAATACAGGAATTCCGCCCCCAAGTAGCCAAGGATAACTATGATCACCGTCACAAAACTCATCACCTACCCCTTAAAATCTGCCCAAGGCATTTCATTGCCCTGTACAGGTTTTGATGCAGAAGGCATGCTAAACGACCGACGCCTAATGGCAGTTGATGAAAAAGGAATCTTCATCACTTCGCGCCACAACCCACAATTGCTTAGCATTAACGTACGGATGAATACAGATCATTGGATGCTGAGCCACCCTGAACAAGCCTCCGACTGCATAATTCCTTTTACCAATGCAGCAGACACTAATACCTCTCTAGCTGGTCAGGTCTGGCGTGACAAAATCAACGCTATTGATGCGGGCGAGCAAGCCGCTGAGTGGATTAGCAGCATCCTAGGTAAAACCAGCCGAATTGCCCTATGGACACCTAAATCCCGACACTCAGGCAAGTACGACCTTGAAACGAGCTTTGCAGATGCAGCACCGCTACTAATCGCCAGTGAAGCCAGTATGAAACAAGGCTGCGACTGGGGTGGCGTACCGTATGATGCCAGACGTTTTCGACCAAATATTATTGTCGACGGGATTGAGGCATTCGCTGAAGACAACTGGACCCACTTCCAGATTGGTAACGTCAGCTTTGAAATGCTCGATACCTGTGTAAGGTGCATATTAACAACGCGCGACCCCGACTCGGGCATTGCGCATCCTGACAAACAGCCGATGAAAGCATTGATGGAAAAGCACCACAATGAGGCAGGCCAGCCGTTGATGGGCATCAACGTACGACTTACCTCTGAAGCAGTTGGCTCAATGATTTCCGTTGGCGATGAAGTCAAAGCTTTATAACAATTCGCACCAAATTAGTGCAACCATTTAAATCAAATAGATTAGATTTTTTCCAAATCTCGCCCTATTTTGAACCAGCCGACGAAAAATCAGTAAGATAGCGTACTCATTAAGGGAATATTAACAATGGCATGGATTTTGCTTACAATAACCTGTGAAATGCGATTTAAAACTATACCGAGGAACTAAGTATGAGTGGCAACGAAAGCCGACAGCAAGCAATCCATCAAATCACTAACCGTACACCGATGGATGTGAAAGAGCCTAAGGCATTGAGCAAAATCTGGGCCTGTGACGTATTTAATCTGGCTAAGATGGAAGAAGCACTCTCTAAAAGCGCTTACAAAAAGATTAAGAAGACATCACAAACTGGTGAGCCACTAGACCCTGCAACAGCGGATGTTGTTGCTGCTGCAATGAAAGAATGGGCGACGAAGAAAGGGGTTAAATTCTTCTCTCACATTTTCTACCCAATGACGAACGCGACTGCTGAGAAGCACGACGGCTTCATCATCACAACCCCTGAAGGTAACTGCATCACAGAATTCACTGGCAGCCTGTTGATCAAAGGCGAGCCAGATGGTTCTTCTTTCCCGAATGGTAGCCTGCGTATGACTAACGCAGCACGTGGTTACACTGCTTGGGACCCAACCAGCCCTGCGTACGTTATGCAGACTGACAATGGCGCTACACTAATGATTCCTAGTGTATTTATGTCATGGACTGGTGAAGCACTAGACAAAAAGATCCCATTATTACGTTCTAACTCAGCAATGAACGATGCTGCACAGAAAGTACTAAAGCTAATGGGCGAAGAAGAAATCGCTACACTGAACTCTAGCTGTGGTGCTGAGCAGGAATACTTCCTGGTTGACGCTAACTTTGCAAACAGCCGCCCTGACCTGCTACTTGCTGGTCGTACATTGTTCGGTGCTCCGGCTGCGAAAGGTCAGGAATTTGATGACCACTACTTCGGTGCTATTCCTTCACGCGTACAGGTCTTCATGCAGGACTTCGAAGACAAACTCTATCGTTTAGGTATCCCGGCGAAAACTCACCACAACGAAGTTGCACCGGGTCAGTTTGAAATCGCTCCTTACTTTGAAGCAGCAAACGTTGCAGCAGATCACCAGCAGTTGCTAATGACTGTGATGAAGATGACTGCAAAGGAACACGGTTTCCTATGTCTTCTACATGAGAAACCATTCGCAGGAATCAATGGTTCTGGTAAGCATGTTAACTGGTCAGTTGGTAACCCAACACAAGGTAACTTGTTAGATCCAGGTAAGACACCAAACGAAAACCTGAACTTCTTGCTCTTTTGTGGTGCAGTAATTCGAGGCGTGCACCTTTATGGACCATTATTACGTGCGGTCATCGCTTCTGCAGGTAACGACCACCGTTTGGGTGCTAACGAAGCACCTCCAGCTATCCTGTCTGTTTACTTGGGCGACCAGCTTGAGCAAGTTTACAACGACATTAAAGATGGCAAACTAGAAGCAGTTGCTGAAGGCGGCGAGATGGACTTAGGTCTGGATCAAATCCTGAACTTCACTCGTGATCCGGGTGATCGTAACCGTACTTCTCCATTCGCATTCACTGGTAACCGTTTTGAGTTCCGTGCGGTAGGTTCTGCTCAGTCAGTATCTGGCCCATTGGTTGCAATGAACACTATGCTTGCTGACTCTCTGAACTGGATTGCTGAAAAACTCGAAGCAGCACTTAACGGTGGCGCTGACAGGAATGCAGCAGTTATTGCAGTACTTAAAGAGCTAATGGAGCTTCACGGTAACGCAGTATTTGGCGGTGACGGTTACTCTGATGAGTGGCACAAAGCGGCTGTTGAAGAGCGTGGCCTGAAGAACATCCCAACAACAGCAGATGCACTTCCAGCGTTCAACTCTGAAGAAGTGATCAAGCTGTTTGACTCGACTGGCGTACTATCTCCTGTTGAGCTGGCTAGCCGCTACGAGGTTTACTCAGAGCAGTACATTCTGTCAATCGAAGTAGAAGCTAAGCTTGTTGTAGAAATGGCTAAGACTTCAATCTACCCTGCGGCTGTCTCTTACCTGGCTAGCTTGGCTAGCACGGCTGATGACCTGAAGGACATGGGTATCGACTTCGACAAGACTACTGCTGCTACTGTTGCTTCCGAAGCGAATGCAATGATGGCTGCTGTAGCCAAGCTAAGCGCTGCACTTGAGAAGGAAGACTTCGCATCAACTGACGAGCACATGCAGTTCCTTGCAAATGATGTTCGCGGCCTGATGGATGAAGTACGTGCTCATGCTGATACACTGGAAGGCGAAGTTGCTGACGACATGTGGCCACTAGCTAAGTACCGTGAGATGCTTTTCATTAAGTAATCTTTCGCTACTCACAGTAAGACAAAGGCCACTTTTATCAGTGGCCTTTTTTGTTTTGTAGCGAAGTGTTATTCCAGTATCTGAGACAGATGGACTTTATCCATCACCCTCTTCACCTCATCACTATATTGATAATCTTTGTATTTACGCTTCGTCACTATTTCCTTATAGATCAGGTTCATGCCCTGCTGTTTGGCGTTCTTAATTTGCTCTTTAGAGGCCAACCGAAAAGACAATAATGCGATAGCTAGTCCGATGAGGATACCGGCAATCACAGGTATAACAATTTCATACATATCTCAACCTCGGGTGCAGACTTAGCCACGCGCACGTCCGTTTGTGTTGGCTAAGTACATTGTCGACGAAAACAACCGCATTTATGACGAAAGTCGTCGGGGATTCCGACTCGATACGGTCTGAATGTTGATTTTTTAGTATTGTCTATACGCCACCTAAAGTAAAGAGCAGCTACTCAGGTTTGATTAATTTTCCGACGGTCAATCCCTGCACAATAATTGAAAAAATAACGACTACATAAGTGATCACTAATAAGCTTTCTCGTGACTCGCCAGCCGGGAGTGTTAATGCCAAGGCAATGGAAATACCTCCGCGCAAACCACCCCAGGTTAAAATACGCACCACGTTAGGCGTAAAAGTCTTACGCAGTTTCATAATCGAGACAGGAATACCCACGGTAATAAAGCGCACACCGAGTGTTAACGGAATCATCACCAGACCGGCATAAACGTAAGTCATGTCGAAGCTTAGGATTAACACCTCAAGACCAATCAATACAAATAACACGGCATTAAGAATCTCATCAATCAGCTCCCAGAAGTCGTCCAGATGCTCACGGGTGCGATCCGACATGGCATATTTTCGTCCGCGATTACCAATCAACAAACCAGCCACAACCACGAAAATTGGCCCCGAAATATGCAATGCACCTGCCAAGGCATAACCACCGAACACTAAGCCCAGCGTCAACAGAATTTCTACCTGATAGCTATCGATACTGGCTAACATACGATTTACCAGATAGCCTGCGATCAAACCAAAGCCAACACCACCAACGGCTTCTTGCAAAAATAGCTTGATAACGCTACCGGCACTGACAGCCTCATCACCATGACCACCCACACCTGCTATCCCTAACATCACAATAAAGATTACAACTGCTATACCATCATTAAATAATGACTCACCGGCAATTTTTGTCTCTAGTGATTTAGGTGCACCCAAGTGTTTCAGAATGCCAAGCACAGCAATTGGGTCTGTCGGTGAAATCAAAGAGCCGAAAAGCAGGCAATAAATCAGCGGTATATCAAGACCGAACCATCCAAAAATATAGAACGAAGCAAAACCCACCATAAAGGTGGAACAAATCACACCGACACTCGCCAGAGTGGCAACAACCCACTTCTGCTCCCGTAAGTCTTCAATGCTGACGTGCAAAGCTCCTGCAAATAACAGTGCGCTCAACATGCCTTCCATCAGTGCTTTATTAAAGTCGACCTGTTGAAGCAGCACTTGCGCGTAGCCCTCAAGCGGCACACCCAATTTCCCTAAAGCAATCAGCGCGAGTGACAACACCAGTGAAATCACCAACAAACCAATGGTGGTTGGTAGCTTGATAAAGCGGTGATTTATATAACTAAACAAAGCCGCTAAGGTGATTAGCGCTGCAAATGTTTGGATGAGATCCATTGTGTACCCTTTTTTACTATTGTTTTTACAGACCCATGGCGCTGCGCATAATCTGCTGCTTTAACAGGGGAATAGAATTAAATATATTGAGGCCGGTATTTCTGGCGAGCTTAACCACATCAGCATCGTGCCCAAAGAGTGTTTTGAACCCTTCCATCACTTTCATGGTTAATACATCATCACCCTTACGGGCACGTTCGTATTGCCGCAAACGTTTGTGACTACCCCATTCCCGACTCGACAAGGGTGATAATAGTTCAGCTAAAGCAACTGCATCCTTAATGCCTAAATTGACGCCCTGTCCGGCTAAAGGGTGAATGGTATGTGCCGAATCGCCTACCAGTGCAACACCTGTCGCAATGTAGGCTGACGCCTGTGACCCCATGAGAGGAAACGCAGCCCTTGGCCCAATATCAGTAATAGCCCCCAAACGATAATCCAGCGCCTCAGCCAGCACACGTTTGAACTCATCTTCGGATTGTTTGAGGTGACGGTCCGCTCTATCGGCCGGAAGCGTCCATACGATTGAGCTGTAACCGTTATCTAGCGGAAGAAACGCCAAAGGACCACCAGACAAAAAGCGCTGCCAAGCTGTATTCTGATGTGCCTGTTCTGTTTTGACGACAGTGACCAAACCTTTTTGACCGTAGTCTTCTCGCATTACCGATAGCCCTGCCAGATCACGTATCACAGACTGTGAGCCATCTGCACCCACGATTAAGTTTGCGCTAAGTTGTTCACCCGTATCCAGCGTTATCAGGCGCCCGCCAGATTCTGTGTTACTCATTGAAACGACTTTTGACGGCGTAAATAGGGTGACATGCGTGTTCTTCGCAAGCACTTCTAACAGGCTTGACTGAATCACATTGTTTTCAACGATGTGTCCCAAATCCGCCTCACCCATCTCACTTGAATCGAACCTTATCTCGCCCGAACCACCAGCATCCCAGACCTGCATCGCCTCATAGGCATGAGCGCGCTTGGCTAAGACTCTTTCCCATGCCGATACCTCAACGAGTGCTCGCTGCGAGGCACGACTAATCGCTGATACACGCAACTCAAAGTCACTCTCTGGCTCGAATGGTTCCGGCAAACGTGGCTCAACAACGGCAATCTTTCGACCACCCTTTATCAGCAAGCCTGCTAATGTGCCACCAACAATGCCTGCTCCCACAATAACCGCATCAAACTGCAAGATTGTCATAGCTGCTTCTCCAGTAATGGCAGACCACGTGATAAACGCGATTGACGATGAGTCATTCCCATGCTTTGTTTAGCAAGCAACCGTCTTAATGGCGGCAGACGGTCAACCATCATTAAACCGACCGCACGCGCATGTCCCAGTAAAAACTGATCATTTGAAAAGATCTTAACCAGAGAATCGGTGTATCGGATGGTTCTGTTGGTGTCATTTTTTCGATGTGTGGCATACGCATCGAGTAGCTTAGCCGAACCTAAGTCATCGTCACCCAACATAGACTCTGCAATCTGGCTAGCCAAATCTGCAATATCGCGCAACGCAAGATTCAGTCCCTGCCCCGCAACCGGATGTAAAGCATGTGCCGCATTACCAATCACAGCCACTCTGTGAGTCGTAAACTGCTCGACCGATGTTAGCTTTAAAGGGAAGAAACTTCGTTTGCCAGCTTTGACAAAGCGCCCTAAACGGTAACCAAAAGCCTCACCAAGCGCTTTTAAAAAACCAGCATCATCAAGCGCTAACACAGCTTCATAGTGCTCAACACCCAATGTCCACACCAATGAACTACGGTTTTCTGACATGGGTAATAAAGCAATGGGACCTTGCTCAGTGAAGCGCTCAAATGCCTGATTATTATGAGGCTTTTGGGTGGTAACATTCGCAACCACGGCAACCTGCTGATAATCATGCTGCTTTGCTTCTATTCCCACCATGTCACGCACTTTGGAGTTTGCGCCATCACAGGCAATGAGTAGCTTAGTGCTCAAGCGTGCTTCTGAAACAACGTCAGTATCGGCATTTTGCGAGATTGAAACAGTCAAAGTGTCGTCAGCATCTTCGATCGAGCACACCTGAGCTGGTTGAAATAAAGTCACATCACTGTGGACTAACTCGCGCTGTAGAACCGAGCCATAATCCCGACTTTGGATGAGATAGCCCAAAGCCGGCACTTTTTGCTGCTTAGCGCTCAACCGTGTTGCGCCGAAGTGACCTCGGTCAGATACGTGAATACTATCAATAGGCGTTGCGACTGCTTCAATGGATGACCAAACACCCATGCCCCGAAGAATCTGACCAGCCCCATACGACAAGGCAATAGCACGGTCATCATAAGCAGGCTGCTGTAATGCTTCAAAAGGATATGCCTCTATAACACCCACTTTTATTGGCAAATCTTTGAGGGCGACGGCCAGACTTGCACCGACCATTCCACCACCGACAATCAACACATCAAATGCAGTTTGCATGATTTATCCTGCTCGTTCGGCTTTTCCTTTAGCCATTAGCGCTTCGACCTCTGCCACTTCCTTAACCAGCTTTCCGGTCAGAACATCATTGCCGTCACGCGTAATCAACACATCATCTTCGATGCGCACACCAATATTCCACCACTTCTCATCGATCTTCGGGTCAGGATTAATATAAATACCCGGCTCCACCGTCAGCACCATGCCTTGCTCAAGCACACGCCACTCATCATCGATCTTGTAATCACCAACATCATGCACATCCATACCTAACCAGTGACCGGTCTTGTGCATGAAGAATTCACGGTAAGTCGCCTCTTCAATGATGGTCTCCAGGTCTCCTTCCAGTAAACCTAAGTCCAACAATCCCTGACTAATTACTTTAACGGCAGCGGCATGTGGGTCATCCCAAGTATTTCCCGGCTGCGCGGCTTCAATGGCAGCATATTGAGCGTCTAACACGACCTGATAAATCTGACGCTGTGGCTCACTAAACTTACCATTTACTGGAAATGTGCGTGTAATGTCGCTGGCATAGCAGTCGTATTCTGCACCAGCATCGATTAGAACTAAGTCACCATCTTCAAGCGGTTTATTGTTTTCAATGTAGTGCAAGACGCATGCATTCTCACCGCCACCGACAATGCTTGTATAAGCTGGCACCATGCCATTCCAACGAAACGCATGCAGAAATTCAGCATCAAGTTGACCTTCATTAATACCGGGCTCGCAGATTTTCATCGCGCGCTCGTGGGCCGCTACCGATGTTTTTGCAGCATGCTTCATCAGCTTTATTTCCGCCTTCGTTTTATAAAGGCGCATGTCGTGTAACAACAAATCAAGCGATACAAACTCGTGGGGAGGGTTCACACCATTGCGAATCTTAGCTTTCAACGCATTGACCCATGACATAACCTGATTATCAAACTCTGTATTCACACCCATACTGTAGTGAACGGTTTCACGACGGTCCATTAGACCTGGCAGGATTTCATCAATGTCTTCAATCGGAAACGCATCATCAGCCTGATACAACTCACGCGCACCATCCAAACCTGCCATACGACCTGTCCAACGTTCGGTCAGTGGGTCTTTCTCACGGCAAAACAGAATAAACTCACCTTCTTCACGCTCAGGTACTAACACTGCAACAGCATCAGGCTCGTTGAAGTTGGTTAAGTACTGAAAGTCACTATCCTGACGAAACGGGAACTCGGCATCACGGTTACGAATCAACACAGTAGCCGAAGGCACAATAACGATTCCATCGGGCCCGACCATGCTCATTAATTGTTCGCGGCGGTCGGCGAACTCTTTTGCTGGCAAAACAGGATTGTTGTTTTTCATGCTTAATTTATTCCGTCATTTTTATATTAATGAATAGTGGCACTTTGGCGCATTGGTTGCAGCTCTTCATTGATCAGCAGCACGCCTACCCGTACATATTGAGAAATGTCGGTGAAAGCAATTTCGGATTCTTGCTCATCATCAAAGTCAAATTCACCGGAGGTTCCGATATTGACAAAATCTTCCAACAAGTCACGCGAGTCTTCCGGGAGCGCGCTGTAGTCTTTGATACCCACCATGGTCATTCCAAGAATAAAACCCTGACACCAGTCCTGCAATGCTTCCATACGGGTTGCCAAGGAATCGTCATCTTCAGGTAAAAACAATTCGAACCTGAATTGGCTGTCTTGCATTTCACGCTGAGCACGATCAAACAGATTACCCATTTCACGGATAGCATCATTCTGCAGCACATTGCCCTGCTCAATCGCTGGTACCAATTCCTGCACCCATTTGATTTTATCCGCAGCGTTATCACCCGCCAGCATGCCACAGGCAATTCCGTGAACTTCGGAAGGAAGTAGCTCTAAACCTGCTCTCTCTAAGCAGCCTGCTACATCGTCATAATCAATCGGTTTATTCATATCAATAATCTGAACATTTATAAGGTCGTCTATAGTATCATCATGCAAATTGTTTGACCCGCCTTTCCGCTCTGGACTAAGATGAGAAATTATGGATACAAACAACACAGATTCACGCTTAAAAGAACAAGTCCTCGAACTCGAAACAACGCTGTCGCAGTTAATCGCGGTCAGCGAACGTTTATTCGATGAAAATCAGTCTCTCAAAGCCAAAGAGTCACAACTAATAAAAGAACGTGCTGAGCTTCATGCTAAGAATGATAAAATTCGCACTCAGGTCGAAGCGATGATTCAGCGTTTAAAAGCGATGGAAAATGCCTAGGATCTCGCCCCATGTCAGATAAACCCATTCCCGTTTCAGCAAAGATACTCGACAAGGAATATACGATTTCTTGCCCTCCTGATGAGCATGCTGCTTTATTATCATCGGTCCAACATGTTGATGATAAAATGCGCGAAATACGCAGCGGCAGTAAAATCATAAGCTCTGAAAGACTCGCGGTCATGGCCGCTATTAATATCGCCCATGAAATGCTGATGTCAAAAGGTCAGGTTGCTAACATTGATATGGATGTGATCACGCGACTGGATGATTTACAAGCAAAAATCCACCGCTCTCTGGAAACTATCAGCGACTAATCACCTGTTTTTGACAGTGCATTGACAAGTAACATCACTTGTCCCATAATCGCGCCCCTACTGGGTCTCGGCCCTTCCTTGCTCTTTGAATTTCAAAGGGCTGTTTAATCCATAAGGAATCTTAAATGAGACATTATGAAGTTGTGTTCCTGGTCCATCCTGACCAGAGTGAACAAGTGCCTGCTATGATCGAGCGTTATAGCAAGCTGATGACTGACAACGGCGGTGCTGTTCACCGTTTGGAAGACTGGGGACGCCGTCCTCTGGCTTACCCAATTGTTAAGTTGCACAAAGCCCACTACGTACTAATGAACATCGAATGTGATAGCAGCACATTGGCTGAACTGGAAGATCTTTTCCGTTTCAACGATGCTGTACTTCGCAACCTGACTATCCGTCGCGACAGTGCTGACACTGAAGCTTCTTTGCTGAGCAAAGAAAAAGCGGAAGAAAGACCAGCAAGAAGACCTGCACCAGCAGCTTCTGACGCTTAATTAATTCGGAGTTTACTATGTCACGTTATTTTCGTCGTCAAAAGTTCTGCCGTTTCACGGCTGAGAACGTTAAAGAGATCGATTATAAAGATCTTGATACCCTTAAAGCCTACATTACTGAGACGGGCAAGATTGTGCCAAGTCGTGTAACTGGCACAAAAGCCAGATATCAGCGTCAATTGGCGACTGCTATCAAGCGCGCACGCTACCTGGCTCTGATTCCTTATACGGATCAGCACAAGTAAAACCTGCTCAAAATAGGTGAATTATCATGCAAGTTATTTTAATGGAAAAAATTGATAATCTCGGCTCTTTGGGCGAGATCGTCAACGTACGTGCAGGTTTTGCACGTAACTTCTTAGTTCCACGTCGTAAGGCTAAGATCGCAACTAAAGCTAACATCGAAGCTTTCGAAGAAATTCGTGCTGAGTTAGAAAAAGTTGCAGCAGAAGCTACAGCGGCTGCTGAAGCTGTCCGCGCTAAGCTTGATGGGACAGAGATCAAACTGGAAGCTAACGCTGGCTCCGAAGGCAAGCTGTTTGGCTCTATCACTAACCATGAGATTGCTGAAGCACTTCAGGAACTTGGTTTTGAGGTTGAGCGTCGTAACGTTCGCATGCCTGAAGGCCCAATCCGTAACGTTGGTGAACACGAAGTAGGTATCCACCTACACACTGATGTTGACGCGACAGTGAAAGTTATCATCCACTCTGACAACGTTGTTGAAGTTGTGGAAAAAGCTGAATCAATCGGTACGTTTGTTGACGAAGACTAAGTCTTAGCTCAATATCGAACCAATAAAAAAGCCTGATCATTGATCAGGCTTTTTTGTTTTAACATCAGTCAGTCAAATATCAATATAGATTATCTGCTTTCATCTTAGCAAGTCGCATCTGAGCGGTATTTGCAGCCGATGTTTGAGGATAATTTCTCATCACATCTTCCAGTGTACGACGCGCATAAACCCAGTTCTTCATTTCATAAAAACTTAAACCAAGTTTGACAGCCGCATCTGGCGCTTTAGGGCTCGTACCATAGTTTTGCAACACCGTCACAAACTCATCAATCGCACCCTGGTAGTTTCGGCTTGAGTACATCATCTCACCCAGCCAATACTGCGCACTTGGCGCCAGAGGACTTTGAGGATGCTTCTTCAGGAAACCACGAAACTGCGCGATTGCTGCAGCTGGCTGCGACTGCATTTTGCTAAGTGCGGCGTTATAGGCAATTTGCTCTGCACTACTGGCAGGAACACTTAAACTTACCGGTACAACCTTAGCGGCAGCTGCCGGTACTTTAGCCGAAGCTGGCTTTGCTGCTTGCGCGACTACAGGTTTTACTTCAGTTTTTGACTCAACCAAAGCAGGCGCTGCCGGGGACTTTGTGACTACCGAAGCAGGAGTAACGGACTTCTCCACAGGAGTCGTTAGCACTGGAGGAGGAGACACTGAAGCTAATGGAGCCAAAGGTGGTGTAACGGAGTTTGAACTCGATGAATTGATTGACCTAAACAAATCATCCATACGGTCGTCAATTCTGATGAATGTCGACTTCTGCGTATTTTTTACATCCTCAATATCATAGCGCAATTGTTCATTCTCACCTCTCAGAAAACGAATTTCGTTCTCCAGTGACTCAATGCGCTGTAATACTTCGAACAGTTCATCCGGGCTGACTGCATGCACTGGCGGAACCGCCAGTGCAGTCAAGAACCCTGCCGCAATTAAAGATTTGCGTAAGGAGTAGAGCATATTAACGTCCTATATATTTGATCTCCACACGGCGGTTTTTGCTCCAGGCACTCTCATTATGACCAGGATCAACCGGGAGCTCTTCGCCGTATGCAACAGTTTGCGATTGCTCTGAGCCTACGCCTTTCAGATCCATGAATTGCTTCACAGATTGGGCACGTCGCTCAGACAACGCAACATTATATTCACGAGAACCACGCTCGTCGGCATGACCCTCTAAACGAACAGTAAGATTCGGATTACTTGCTAATAGTTCAGAATGAGCGTCAAGAATCTCAAAATACTCCGGCTCAATGGTTGACTGATCATAAGCAAAGTAGATGACACGACGAGACAAAATGCTATTAGGATCATTAAGATCCGTCACTTTGTAGTCACCAGCACCACTGCCACCCAAACGATTGTCAAAGTTACCATAACCACCTAGACCACCGGCTGAACCAGATCCACCACTACCGAAGTTGCTGCCACCTGAGCCAAAGCCAGAAGAGCCGGAACCAGAGCCCGAGCCGATTCCATTAATCAAATTACCGCGTCCATCACCATAGCTAGTGCTGGTTGCACCACCAAAGCTTGATGAAGTGCTACCACCAAGACCAGAAGAGCCACGAAGCGCATTACCAGCCGTTGTCACACCCACACCGCGACGACTACCCGGAATTAAACCAGCATTAGATCCTGATGTACCAGCTCCAGTACCAGTCGTAATACGGTTGGCAGCATTAGCAGGCTTAACTGTTTGCTGTGTCTGTGAACAACCACTGATCACCAAAGCACTCGCTGCAATCAAGGGGACTATCCATTTTGTTGAATTCATTTGGTTTTTCCTTTTATCTTAAATAAGGTGACCATGCGGGTTCTCGCACCTCACCCGCTGGCGAAAATAATTCTTGTTTCGCGTAACCATTATCACTAACAACCGATAATGTACCACGCCCGTTATTCTGTGTTGCGTACACCACCATAGTGGCATTAGGAGCAAGTGATGGCGATTCATCAAAACGCCCATCAGATACTACGTTCGCACCACGACTCCCTTTTTCCATTACAGCTATACGAAAGGCACCCGATACCCGACGCACAAATGCAATTTTCTTTCCTACGACATCTGCCGCAGAGTTATAACTCCCATCGAACGTTACACGCTTAGCGCCACCACCATTTGCTGATATTTCATACAGTTGCGGGCGACCGCCACGGTCTGAGGTAAATATAATCGAACGCCCATCCTCAGTCCAGTTTGGCTCAGTGTCAATTGCTCTTGAGTTAGTTAGTCGTTTAAACGCACCATTAGCCAAACTGAGTATGTAGACTTCCGGGTTACCATCCACCGACAAACTCAATGCCAACTTACGTCCATCAGGCGACCAACTCGGCGCGCCGTTGATACCTCTTCGTGATGACACCATGCGTTTTTGACCAGTAAATATATTCTGAACAAAAATTGCTGGCGTGCCACGCTCAAATGATACATAGGCAATTTGACTACCATCAAACGACCAGCTCGGCGACATTACCGGTTTACGCGATGTCAAAATCTCTTTTGGGTTGTAACCATCCGCATCAGCTACAAACAAACGATACACACGATCACTAATCGCACGGCCTGTGACGGTCACATAGACAAGACGGGTATCAAAAGCACCTTTCACTTTAATTAACTGTTCAAATATCTTATCAGCTGCCTGATGAGCAACACGCCGCTGATTAGGCAGATTACCAATCCGATAACTGGCATCACGCTGCCCGGTAGCGGTTGAAATGAGCTCTATATCCAAACCTGCCTGTGTCCGTCGACCACGCACCAGAAACGCTGCTCCCAACATCTTTAATCTGGCAGGATCCAGTGTTGAACCAAATGTAGCCATATTAGTTGCACGCTGCGAACTGACAATTTTAAAGCGTCCGCTACGATTCAAATCGGCCTCAATAATGGCATGTGCACCACCTGCAATAGGAGCAACCACAATCGGTATACCCCGGTTGCTGGTTTTAGAAATCCTCAACTCTAAATCTGCCCAGGCTGATCCCGCCATCGCGAGGGCAAGTAAAAATACAAAGCTACGAATTAGTTTATTAATTTTCATAAGTTAGTCCATCGTAATCAATAGTGTTCTGTCCAACACGTTTCGTGGTGGGCTTGGCAGCGGTTCAGATCGGGCAAAGGCATCTCTGATAGACGCACAAAAGCCCGGATCACCACATTGTAGAAACTGTATTTGGCCTCTTATATATCCACTGGAGCTAACTTGCAACCGAACTTTAGCAACCTGCCCCCCGCTACCTGGTGGAGGGAACCAACGTTGTTTAACATGCCTCTCTATCTGGGCACCCCATTGGTTTAACGCAGCACGCTGCGCCTGAGCAGCAGCTTGTCGCTGTCTTGCGGCTGCGGCAGCCTGAGCTTTGCGTTGTTCTTCAGCTCGCCTTCTGGCCGCCTCAACACGCTTACGTTCAGCCTCGGCTTGCGCTCTTTTCACAGCTTCAGCTTTCTTACGGGCCTCTGCTGCGCGTCTGGCTTCTGCTTCTTTTCGCTTCTTCTCAGCAAGTGCTTTCGCTTTTCTGGCTTCAGCAGCCTTTCTTGCCTCCTCGGCTTTACGCTTCTTCTCAGCAGCCAAACGAGCTCGCTCAGCTTTTGCTCTGGCGGCCTCTTCTTCTTTCTTTCGCGCCTCTTCTCGTTTTTTCGCTTCAAACTCAGCGCGACGCTTCGCAATCAAAGCCTGTTCCGCTTTTTCTTTGGCTATGCGCGCACGCTCCGCCTCTGCCCGCTTTCGCTCTTGCTCTTTTAAGCGCGCAGCTTCCTCTGCCTTCTGTTTTGCAATTCGCGCCTGTTCTTCACGCTGTCGTTTAGCGCGTAATGCCTCGGCTTCTTTTTCAGCCTTTGCCTTAGCAATCGCGGCTTCTCTTTCCTGACGCTTTTTGATGGCTTCGGCACGTGCTTTTGCAGCAGCAATCTCTTGTTGTCGCTTCGCCTCAGCTTCAGCCCTCTGTTTTTCAAGTTTTGCTTTTGCCGCCGCCGCTTCGCGCTCTTGCTTAGCTTTTGCTGCAGCTGCCTCGCGCTCACGTTGAGCCTTTGCCTCAGCGGCTGCTTTAGCTTTAGCGGCTTCTCTGGCTTCTGCTGCCTCTTTCGCTTGCTTAGCGACCAATGCCGCCTGAGCAGCTGCCGCTTTTCTTGCGGCCTCTGCTAATTGTCTTTGGCGTTCTTGCTCGGCCGCCTCTTCTTCTGCTTTTCTTTGCGCTTCTTGAGCGGCTTTTAGTCGTGCTTCTTTTTCTGCTTGCTCTTGCTCTGTTTTAGCTTGCGCCTCTTTTGTCGCTTGTTCTTCTGCTTCTCTAGCCGCTTGAGCTGCTGCCTGAGCCTGCTCTTCAGCTTGACGTGCTGCCTCCTTGGCAGCTTCGGCTTGTTCTGCAGCTTCTTGCGAGGCCTTTTCAGCCGCTTCCTGAGCCATACGCTCTGCTTCGGCTTGAGCCAGCGACTCTGCCTCTATTCTTTCCTGCTCTGCTTTTGCCGCCAACTCTGCTTCGAGCCTTTCTTGCTCAGCCTTTTCAGCACTCTCAAGTGCTTGCTTCTCCAACTCAGCCTGTAATGCCGCAGCATCCATTACCGGATCAGGTGTATCACGTTCAGGCGTTGGCTCTAATTGGAGTTCGCTAATAGCTTGTGAATTGAGCATCACTTTGACGGGCGATATCTTTCCTAGTGACCCTTCCACCAAATGCAGATCAAAGCTAATCACAAATAACAGAGCAATCAGACCATGCAGAATGATGGCCAGAATAAATGCAAAAGGATGCCTGAGAAGCGTTTTCATCATCAGTTTTTCAGCGCGTCCGGATCAGCCATCAGGCCAATGTTAGTTGCCCCTGCTTGTTGAGCTGCCGCCATAGCTTGCATCAAAAAGCCATAAGACACCTCTTTGTCAGCACGAATATAAACAGGCTTTTCTTTAGAACGACTTAGCTCACGGCTAATTAAGTCACCCAACTCATCCAAATCCAACGCATCACTGCCATCCACAAAGTATTGCCCCGTTTCATCTACTGAGATCACAACAGCAGTGCTACCACTATTGTTAACAATTGGAGTGGTATCAGCATTTGGCAGATTCAGTTCGATACCCGTTTGCATCATCGGTGCTGTCACCATAAAGATGACTAACAGCACTAACATGACATCTATATATGGCACAACATTCATATCGGCCATTGAGCGACGACCGCCCCGACTACGACGCGCCATCGTTACGCTCCAGTACGATTGCTGTGACGTTCAAGCAATGTCGTAAACTCTTCACGGAAATTTTCATAATTCGTTGCAACACGATCGACGCCATCACTAAATTTATTGTAGGCAATAACCGCAGGAATTGCCGCGAACAGTCCCATCGCCGTTGCAATCAAGGCCTCAGCGATACCGGGCGCAACCACAGCCAGTGATGCCTGCTGCATCTGACCCAATGATAAGAAGGAATTCATAATCCCCCAAACCGTACCGAACAGCCCCACATATGGGCTGGTTGAACCTACTGTTGCCAGGAAAGACAGATTACCTTCCAGCTTTTCCAGCTCACGGGATTCTGCAACGCGCATCGCACGCTGTGCACCAATCACAGCGGGCACCTGAAGACCACCTTCGGTATGACGCGCTCTTAAAAACTCATGATAACCACTGAAGAACATCGTCTCTAAACCACTCTTTCCGGTCTTTGAAGACAAGTCATCATACAATTTATCTAAGGAAACACCGCTCCAGAAACGCTTTTCAAACTTTTCCTGATTACGACGGGCTTTGTTAATTTGTGATGATTTAACAAGAATGATTGTCCATGAAATCAAAGAGACCAGTAACAACAGTCCCATTACGACCTGAACAACAATACTGGCTTCCAGTATCAGTGACAGAATTGAATGATCGAATGACATTCAAATATTCCCCTTGGCATTTGACGAGCTAGTGTGAGCTTCCGTTGATGTTAAAGACTCTCTGATATCATCAGGAATCCGTGTTGGTTTAAATTTATTCATATCGACACACACAAGACTGACACTGCCCTGTGCTAGTGTATCGACTTCTCCAGAGCCTCGGCCATGAAGGACTTTCTGTTCCATTTTCAGGCTACTACCGCCCAATTCTATGACCTCAGCCGTCACCATAAGTTGCTGATTGAATAGGGCTGGTTTCAAATAATTTATATTGACCGATCTGACCACAAACACAATTCCGTGATTTGCTCTGAGTTCATCTTGTTCATAACCGAGATGACGCAACCATTCCGTACGGCAGCGCTCAAAAAAATTCAGATAATTGGAGTGATAAACGACACCACCAGCATCGGTGTCTTCATAATAGACCCGCACCGGAAATACAAATAAATCAGAATTGAATTGAGTGGCTGGCACAGCTTCTCCAAATTATCATTTTTTTACTTAAGGAGCTTTTGCATTTACAAAGCTTTACGTAGTTTGGTCCGGCATGCTTAATGAGAAATGATCCCACGCCAGGCGTGTCGCCATTCTCCCTCGAGGAGTTCGCATTAAATAACCTTGTTGAATGAGATAGGGCTCTAATACATCTTCTATTGTCCCACGCTCTTCACCAATTGCAGCGGCTATATTATCAATACCGACTGGCCCACCTTCAAATTTTTCCAGCACTGCCAGCAATAAACGTCGATCCATATGATCAAAACCTTGTTGATCAACATTGAGCATATTCAATGCCTGATCAGCAATACTGGCATTTATCATACCATCAGCTTTGACTTGAGCATAATCTCTGACGCGACGCAGCAAACGGTTGGCTATTCGAGGTGTTCCTCTGGCACGGCGTGCAACTTCATAAGCACCCCCATCATCGATTTGAACCCCTAATATCCCCGCTGCACGTGTCACAATATATTGTAGATCAGGCACGTTATAAAATTCCAGCCGCTGCACAATGCCAAAACGATCACGCAATGGCGATGTTAACAGACCAGCGCGCGTAGTTGCGCCAACTAAAGTGAATGGAGGCAGGTCTAGCTTTATCGATCGTGCTGCAGGCCCCTCACCTATCATAATATCCAGCTGGAAATCTTCCATGGCAGGATACAAGATTTCTTCAACCACTGGACTGAGTCGGTGAATTTCATCCACAAACAACACATCATGCGGTTCTAAGTTTGTCAGTAATGCGGCGAGATCCCCTGCTTTTTCCAGAACGGGGCCAGAAGTTTGACGTAAATTAGCGCCTAGCTCATTAGCAATAATATGAGAGAGTGTTGTTTTACCTAAACCCGGAGGACCAAAAATCAATACGTGATCCAATGCCTCGCCACGCGCCTTAGCAGCCGGAATAAAGATTTCCATTTGCTCGCGAACAACAGGTTGCCCGACGTAATCACTCAGGTATTGCGGACGGATTTTCTCTTCCGTCATTAACTCATCAAGCCCGGCAACCGGTGAAATGACCCGATTATCATCATCCATCATGACAAGGAATCCTTAAGCGCATTACGGATCATCACCTCAACCGATAAGCCTTGATTCGCTTGGCGACTGACCATGCGGCTGGCTTCTGCGGGTTTATAACCCAGAGCCAGTAATGCCGTGACCGCCTCTTCTTCCAAATCTTTTGGAGAACCTGTGGAGCTAGTATCTATCGTTGCTTGCTCACCTGCTTGCCCTTCTAAATCAGGCAATGCTTTTGGTAAGCGATCACGCATTTCAATAATCAAACGTTCGGCCGTCTTCTTCCCCACACCCGGCAACCGAGTTAATCCTGTCACATCACCATCACGTACTCTCTCGGCAAACTCATTCACTGTCATACCGGATACAATCGCCAAAGCCATTTTCGGACCGACACCATTCACCTTTAATAAGGTGCGAAATAGTTCACGTTCATTGGTGGAGCTAAACGCATACAGCACCTGCGCATCTTCACGCACAATAAAATGCGTGTGCAGCGTCACTTCCTGATTCAACTCCGGCAGGTCATAAAATGTAGTCATTGAGGCTTGCAGTTCATAGCCGACACCATTGACATCCAACATTAAATCCGGCGCCTGACGATAAATCAGTTTCCCTCGGAGCATTCCTATCATGCGGTTTTCTCTTTAGTGATTGTCTGCGGCATTGTTATCATTTTCTTGTAGCTTGTGCAATTTTAGATTTGTAAGCCCCATAATGAGCATGACTCAAGGCAACAGCTAAGGCATCTGAGGTATCAATCTGCAAGCGGCCTGACAGATTGAGTAAAATCTTCACCATGTGCTGAACTTGCTCCTTATCAGCACTCCCCTTTCCCACGACCGACTGCTTCACTTCTTTGGGACTGTACTCATGCACCTCTAAGCCACTCATTACACCCGCACAAATCGCTGCGCCACGCGCCTGCCCTAATTTAAGTGCGGAGGATGGGTTATTGGAGACGAAGACATTTTCAATCGACATAGCTTGCGGTTGATAGGTTTGGATAATGCCGGTTATGCCCTGATAGATCATGCCTAAGCGCTCTGGAAATGATTGTTTCCCCATGCGTATGCAAGTGCTGTATACGTGTTTATTGTGACGTCCGTCGCTGTCAACAACACCGATGCCGGTGATGCGTGAGCCGGGATCTATACCGATAATTCGTGTGATTGCCATTTTTTTAGAATAATTATTTTAGGTTTATTGAGATCGTATTTAGGCCTAGAGGCTGACGCAAGTGCTCAGAGGCGTCAGGAATTCTGATCACACCATTTTCAATATCTGCTTCAAACTCTATTGCGTGCATAAGCACTCCGTCGTTTTTTATGATAATAGCATATCGCTTATTAACGTCGGCTGCTGTCTCTAATTTTAGAATTTATAGGGTTAGTCGCAATGCAATGGCTGCATCCAAGTCAGTATGGCTATAGCTTAAAAATACTTGTTCAGTCTGTGTCATAGAAAGTGCAGTCATACTTAGTACTGTAGGTTTGTGGCTGATATTAACACATACACTCAAACACATAACCGACTATCCGGACACACTTTCACCCCTTATCGAATCGTCGTAGCATGGCTGTAATAAATACAATAATAAAAATAAGAGTCCATCCATAATGACCACAAGTACTGAATCTACATTACCTGCGATCGTCCAGACGTTTGTCAATAACGGCAAACTGGACGGTGATACAGCAGCGCGTGCGGTCAGGGATGCTTCTGATAGAAAAAAACCCATTGTTACGCACCTACTGGATCGGCAGATTGTTGATTCCATTGAGCTTGCGACCGCATGTAGTAATCAGTACGGCTTAAGCTTTGTCGACCTGGATGCCATCACTATTGCGCCCGAGATGCAAGACCTTATTCCCGATGACATGATGAAACGGCTTATGGCTGTTCCACTGTTTACTATCGGTGGTGCGTTAATTGTTGCGATTGCCGACCCTCATTACAGCTTTGAGCTAGGTGACATCAAAGTAACTACCAAGCTTGTGCCTGAGCCGGTCATTGTTGAGCATAACAAACTACGTAAATTAATCTTTGGCTCTGACAGTGGCGAGGATATGGCAGCAGGTCTGTCAATTACTTCGCAAGCACACAGCCAGGATCTGGTTGTGGGTACATCTACCCTACAGAAGAAAGATGAAGAGGATGATGACGAAGGTACGGATGTTACTAAATTCGTGAACGAGCTTTTGTCACACGCCATTAAAAAAGGCGTGTCTGATATCCATATCGAACCTTATGAAAAGATTCTGCGGGTACGCTATCGTATCGATGGTATTTTGCAGGTAGTCAGTATGCCTCCAAAAGGCATTGCCCGAAAAATGACTTCGCGCATCAAGGTAATGGCGGAACTTAACTCCTCTGAGAGACGCATCCCTCAGGATGGACGAATACACTTTCAGGTGGGAGAAGACAAATTCATCGACTTCCGTGTAAACACCTTACCCACGCTTTACGGTGAAAAAATCGTAATGCGTATTCTTGATTCAGATACTGCATCGTTGGGTATTGATAACCTGGGTTTTGATGACAAACAAAAAGCCGACTTGATGGCAGCTATCGCCAAACCTGATGGCATGATGCTGGTTACCGGACCAACCGGTAGTGGTAAAACGGTAACGCTTTATGCTTGCCTTAACCTATTGAATACCTCAGAGAAAAACATCTCTACAGCGGAAGATCCAGCTGAAATTCAGGTACCTGGCATTAATCAGGTTAACGTAAATGACAAAGTTGGGCTGACTTTCTCTAGTGCGCTAAGAGCGTTTCTTCGACAAGATCCTGACATCATTATGGTGGGGGAGATTCGTGACCTTGAAACGGCTGAGATATCTGTGAAAGCGGCACAGACTGGTCACTTAGTATTATCAACACTACACACAAACAGCGCACCTGAAACACTGACACGTCTATTGAATATGGGTATCCCCCCTTTCAATATCGCCTCTACGGTTCACCTTATTGTTGCTCAGCGATTAGCCAGAAGACTTTGTAAGTCTTGCAAGCAACCTGCAGATATTCCCGCTGATGTGCTCACACAAATCGGCTTTTCACCTGATGAACTGGATGACCTTACCATCTATGAAGCTAACGGTTGTGGTGAGTGTTCCGGCGGCTATAAAGGACGTGTCGGTATCTATCAGGTGATGCCTATCTCAGCCAATATGGAAAAGCTGGTTATGGAGAATGGTAATGCGTTAGAGCTGGCAGAATTAGCTCAATCAGAAAATATTAACGACCTACGACAATCCGCACTAGATAAAGTGCGCCAAGGGATAACCACTCTGGCAGAAGTCGAGCGGGTAACTAAGGATTAAAACTTATGGCCACAGTAGCAAAAAAAGCACTTCCTAAAGAACAACCTACGTTTATCTGGGAAGGTAAAAATAAAGCCGGCGTAAAAATACGCGGTGAAGAGCAGGCAGCCAATGCCAATATGTTGCGTGCCACATTACGACGTCGCGGTATCCAACCACGCGTCATAAAGCCCAAACGCAAGCCACTCTTAGGCGCTAGCGTAGGTCCCGCAGATATCGCTTACTTTGCACGACAACTTACCGCAATGATGCGTTCAGGTGTACCATTGGTTCAGTCACTTCAGTTGATTGGTAGTGGTCATGAAAAAGCGGGCATGCAAACGCTAATCAAAAAGATCACTCAGGATATTGAGAGTGGTGCAGATCTTGGTACTGCCCTCTCGAATCACCCTAAGCACTTTGACGACCTATTTGTAAGTCTTGTAAAGGCGGGTGAGCACTCCGGGTCACTGGAGGATATGCTAGAAAAAATCGCGACCTACAAAGAAAAAACCGAGTCGATGAAGGCTAAGGTTAAAAAAGCGATGATGTACCCGGTTATGGTACTGATAATGGCGATGGTAGTATCCGCTATTATGTTGATTTGGGTAATCCCGCAGTTTAAGAGCATCTTTGAGAGCTTCGGAGCGGATCTACCTGCATTTACTTTATGGGTTATTGGTCTCTCCGAATGGCTGCAAGCCTCTTGGTGGCAACCAATTCTCGCGATCATCGTGATTGGTATAGCATTCACCCAAGCGAAACAGCGCTCAGAGAAATTTAATGTGTTTGTGGATACACTGGCACTTAAAATCCCAGTCATGGGTGTTATTATCGAAAAATCAGCGGTTGCACGTTTTGCACGCACTTTATCAACCATGTTCGCCGCCGGTGTTCCTATGGTGGAAGCGATGGACTCTGTTGCGGGTAGTACCGGTAATCGACTCTATCAAAATGCGACATTGCAGATTAAAGACGATATCTCGAAAGGTGTGCAGCTCAACACCTCAATGTTAACCACGCAACGCTTCCCAAGCATGGTAGTACAAATGACAAAGATCGGTGAGGAGTCAGGACGATTGGAGGAAATGCTGAATAAAGTAGCAGATTACTTTGAAGAGCAAGTCGATGACTTAGTGGATACTTTGTCTAAGCAGATTGAGCCGTTGGTTATGGCTGTGCTTGGTGTCATTGTTGGTGGATTAGTTATCGCAATGTACCTGCCAATATTCAAGCTCGGCGCAGTGGTCGGCTAAAAAGCTGTAAATCATAAAATAAAACAATGTCGCAGCATAATCGCTTGCTGCGACCTCTCACATAGAATAATGGCGTGGATATGCCATACAGGGGCTCTTTTATCATGCAACTACTTGCACTCCTTGAACACAGTCCGATATTTTTGATCACTGTGGTTGGGATTTTTTCCTTACTGATTGGCAGTTTCTTGAACGCTGCAATTCATCGCATACCAATTATGTTGCAGCGCGAATGGGATGCGGAGTGCTCAGCACACATCCATGAGAAAGATCCTGACTACATTCCCGAGACTCTGGAGCGCTTCAATCTCTTCGTCCCACGATCATGCTGTCCCACTTGTGGCCATCAAATCTCAGCAATGGAAAATATTCCTGTACTGAGTTACTTCATGCTGGGTGGTAAGTGCAAAGGCTGCAAGACTAAAATTTCTAAGCAATACCCGATTATTGAAATTCTGACCTCGGTGTTGTCGATGCTTATCGCATGGAAATTCGGTTATGGCTGGCCCATGTTGGCAATGTTGGTGTTCGCGTGGACCTTGATTACACTGGGAATGATCGACGCTAACACGATGTTATTGCCGGATAGCTTAACCTTGCCGCTCATGTGGCTAGGATTACTGGTCAATCTCAATGGATTCTATGCCGATATCAACAGTGCCGTTATTGGTGCAATTGTGGGCTACATGTCTCTTTGGAGTGTATTCCAGCTATTCAAACTGGTAACGGGCAAGGATGGCATGGGTTATGGCGACTTCAAAATTCTTGCGGCAATTGGGGCATGGGGTGGATGGCAGATTCTGCCTTTTACCATTTTTGCATCAGCACTACTAGGCGCTGTTGTCGGTATTGCCATGATGAAGATTCAACGCCGCAAAGACAGTCACCCTATTCCTTATGGTCCTTGGCTGGCACTGGCAGGATTAATCGGGCTACTCTGGCGGGATGATATTGTGACTGGCATGACGGCATATTTCCAACTCGGCTAAGTTATCCACAAAACCGATCATAAAAAATGCCGGTGTCGACTCCGACTACCGGCATTTTTATTAGCGACGCAAAACCATCGTATTAGGGACAGTCATTATGCGTTCGCTGATATTTATGCTTGAGCTGGGATATCCGGCAATTCAGTTGTGACATCCGCATTTTGTGCGCGATGTCGTAGCAAATGATCCATTAGCGTCACCGCCATCATCGCTTCACAAATTGGGGTCGCGCGAATCCCTACACAAGGGTCATGACGGCCTTTAGTAATTACTTCTTTTGGCTCACCATCCAACCCAACCGTCTGACCCGGTAAGCGCATACTCGAGGTTGGTTTAAAGGCGGTGTGAACAATAATATCTTGGCCTGATGAGATTCCACCAAGAATACCACCCGCATGATTACTCAGGAATCCATCCATCGTAATTTCATCACGGTGCTCTGTACCTTTTTGTGTGACGCAGTCAAAACCAGCACCGATTTCCACGCCTTTCGCTGCATTGATACTCATCATCGCCAAAGCAAGATCAGCATCCAAACGGTCAAACACCGGCTCACCTAAACCAACAGGCACTCCAGTGGCGATAACCGAAATCTTTGCACCGATGGAATTTCCTTCTTTGCGAAGAGCATCCATATAAGCTTCCATTTCTTCGACTTTGTCTGCATCAGGACAGAAGAACGGATTATTCTCAATTTCATCCCAATCAAACTTGTCAGCTTTCACCGGCCCTAGCTGTGATAAATAACCACGAACCTTGATACCACAACGCTCTGCCAGATATTTCTTAGCAATACTACCAGCAGCAACACGAACCGCAGTCTCACGCGCAGACGAACGCCCACCTCCTCGATAATCACGGAAGCCATATTTTTTGTAATACGTGTAATCTGCGTGACCGGGACGGAAACGATCCATAATATTGGAGTAGTCTTTTGAACGCTGATCAACGTTGTTGATGACCAGCGCGATTGGTGCCCCAGTCGTTTTACCTTCAAATACACCTGACAAAATCTGTACTTCATCAGGCTCACGACGTTGCGTGGTATGGCGACTGGTACCCGGACGACGACGGTCAAGATCACCTTGAATATCCGCTTCGGTCAAAGCCATTCCCGGAGGGCAACCATCGACAATACAACCGATTGCCAGACCATGACTCTCACCAAATGAAGTCACTGTAAATAATTTTCCGAACGTATTTCCTGACATACCAAACTCTAATAATTAATCTGTTAATAGCTGGACTTTACCGTCCACCACACCAAGTACCGCTTTTTGTGAACGGACATCAGCGATTACATCATTGACCAACTCACCCCGCCAATCATCAGACAGCGTACTACGCCCTTCCTGCAGCATTGCCACAACCTGGCTTTTGCTGGTGATCGCAGAAACAGTAACGCCTTGTTTTTCTGCTTCAAGTCTAATAACCAACATCAATAACTCAGCCAGTGCATCGATTTGTGGCGTAGGTTTTTGACGGCGTTTCATTTCTGGCCATTCATTTTCCGGACAATTTCTGCCCGCTTCCATACAAGCAAACCACGTTTCAGCATGACGTTTTGCCTGATCAGCATTGAGCCCCCGAATCGCTTGCACACCATCCAGATCAGAAGGTTGTAGCCGCGCTAAATCTACCAGAATTTCATCACCGACTATCCAGCGACGCGGACGGTTGCGCTTAGCGGCCTCCTCTTCTCGCCAGGCGGCCAACTCTCTGAGAATAGACAATTGCTGGCGATTCAGGTGCTGTAAACCCTTGACTTTTTTCCAGCGGGTACGCGCATTTAACTGATAAGTCTCAGGATTGGTGAGTCGATTAAAATCACGACTTGGCCAGCTTGAGCGGCCACCCTCTGATAATTTTTCCAGAATCAATGGATACATCTGCTGAAGATAACGCACATCGTCAATGGCATATTCCAGCTGAGCCTTACTCAATGGACGCTTTGACCAATCCGTGCGGGATTCAGCCTTTGCCAAAGTGACACCCAACAGATTTTCAACCAGTCCTGCATAACCAATCTGCTCACCGATCCCTAAGATCGAGGCCGCTGGCTGTGTATCAAATATGGGTGATGGAACCTTACCGCTACCATAATAAAGAATTTCAAGATCCTGCTGCGCAGCATGGAACACCTTAATGACATCCGGATCATTAAAAACAGCATACAACTCTGACAAATCATCCAAAGCAATCGGATCGATGCACGCCATGTGCTCATCAGCGGCAATTTGGATCAGACATAACTGAGGGTAGTAAGTTTTTTCACGGATAAACTCCGTATCAATCGCAATCCACTTACTCGAACGGATAGATGCGACGAAATCAGTCAGCGCTTGTTGACTGTCAATGAACTGATACACTAAAACCTCACTTGAGCCTGAATCGGCAGAATTGCCAACAGGAGCGGATATTAGCACAAGCAGCACTGATTTAGGGGTATTTCGCTGCTTCTGATTGATATTCAGGAATAAAAAAAGCCGGACCAAATGAGTCCGGCTCAAGGTATTACGCTAGGGGGGCACCTAAGCGTAAGAACGAGCTCACAGAGCTCTGGGGGGCTAACAACAAAACAAATTAAATTCGCTTAAAGCCTTGATGAATTAAGGCCAAGTTATGAAATAACAACTGGATAGAATAAGAACGACTGCCATTGAAACTTTCACTTGGGGGAAGTGGTAAATGACTAATGACACGCTTTCTAGTTAATTGTTATTCATTCCCAACGATCTGGGTTGATCGCTGAAGTGATCTTACTATCACACAGAATTTATTTTATTTATAACCGAAAACGATAGAATGAATGTAAAAACGATTAATGGCAGTATCAATAAGCTATAACACATACCTTAAGCCACCTCCTTGCTTAATCAGCTATCCTTCTGACAACCAAGCAGAAAAATCATCAGGCAATAATTTAACATCTGGCGATTGCTGCCATGAATGCTTCTGAATCAAATTGTTAAGATCATCCAGTCGGGTACTACTCTGAGGGTGCGTTGAAAAAAATTCAGGTTGCGACACTGAAGAGTCAGCACTGACGGACTCCAGAATTTTATACAAGTCCAGCGCACCACCCACATGCCCGTAGATACGCTGTACTGCATTCAGGCCACGAACATCTGCAGCAGTTTCCATATCACGGCTAAAATTCATCTGGGTGTACAAACCTGTGCTTCCCAAAATACCACTATCTGCATTCCCCAATAACACCATCATTCCCATAGAAATTGCAGCGTTTTGACCCACCGATACAATCGGGTCCCGATGTGCTACGTGGGCAATTTCGTGAGCGATCAACATAGCCAGCGTGTTTTCACTAGGGAGTTTTTGTAACAACCCTTTGTATAAAAAAATATTTCCACCAATGGTTGCAAAGGCGTTGTCAACGGGCTCAGACACATAATGGATGGTGACCGGCATCGAATCACTCAACTCCATTGCAGCAGCAACACGATCAGCAAGTTGTTGAAGGTAGAATAGCAATTCAGTTTGTGGGGCGGCGACCTCCTGATAGGTCTCGGCAAGTCTTAATTCCTGCGAGTATGGTAACTTTTTTGCTAAATAACCCCCGCCTAATCCCAACAGCCACGCACTCAACAATAGTACCGCCAGCATGCCTGCGATTAGCACGGTGAAGGTCTTCAGTGGGTGAGTCTTACTAACGTTGATCCCTTCCGGAATTTTAGGCGTTTCGTATTTCATCTCTAAGTACTTTTTGGAATCAGTGCGGTACCGTAAGCCAGCACCTCAACAGACCCGATATTACTACCACTACCCTTATAGATTGATGCCGTCTCGTATTTCACATTGAGCACTAAGCTAGCCTGTTGCGATGCAGCCTGCGATTTCATTCTGAGCATCGCTTCCCGACGTGCCCGGTCAAGCAAGCTCTCATAAGACGTTACCCGGCCACCAAAGAAATTATGCAGTGTCGCCAGAAAACGTTTGAAGTAATCCACAGAGATCGTGACATTGCCCATCACTAACGTTTGCTGATAAGACACTCCGTCTTCTGGTAAATATTTACTGGCAACGACAGGCAGTGACCTGAGAGCCTCTTCACGCTTTAAGATCGACCGATAATGCTTTCTCTCGAGATAAGTACCGATAATGTAACCAACGACAAGTAGCGCGAGTACCCAGATGATTTGATAAATCATGCCTGTTACTCCAGTACGACAGCAGTGCCGTAGACATAAATCTCAGCCGCACCCTGAGCAACGCTAGAGGTCGAAAAGCGCACATTAAGAATGGCATTTGCACCAATGGATTCTGCCTGAGCTTTCAAACGATCCATTGCTTCTTCGCGTGACTCAGACAATAGCTCGGTATAGCCAACCAACTCGCCACCCAGAATATTTTTCAGACTCGCCATAATATCCCGACCAACGTGCTTAGCCCGCACGGAACTGCCTTGCACTAAGCCAAGGTGTTTGACGACTTTTCGGTCAGGAATGATTTCAAGGTTTGAGATCAGCATGTAACACTACTCCTAATATTTCCCGTTATCTGGGCGCTATTCTATAGCTTTTTTCGAGAACCTTGCGTGAACTTACCAAGTCCTCATAGAGAGTCTGCGCCAACTGCGAGACTAATTTTTTTAAGCGAACAACTTGTGGGTCTTTTTTATTGGCCCCTAACAATACCGCCAAATATTCTGCCTGAACCGCGTGCAATAATTGATCACGAAAGTAGACACCTTTATTCTCAAGTTGCAACCAACCATCAATCACTTTACGAAATACGGGTTCCAGATCAGGATTCTCTAGTGCATAATTTCTGGCTTGCCTCCGCTTCTGTGTAGCATTGGTAACCTCACCTTCTAACTGCGTCAGGCTTTCAGCCAAACCAGACTCTGTATTTTCCAGATATTCAATAAGCAGCTTTACCGTCTTAGCATCAAAACCAGACTTCAGACTCGTTCTGTTTGAGGTTGCCAGTGTGTTCTTATTCTGACGAAGCTGACTCAGGTTCTTATTCTGCAATATTACATTGTCGATCATGGAGTTTGTCACTTTCAACTGGCTATCATGATATTCATTTAAACGATCACTGATAACCTTCTCCCAATCAACGGCTTCTTGTGTAAATGCACTTTCGATGTATGACTTATCAGACACTGAATGCACGCCCATAGCCACCCGTACCGCCCTGTCTGCTCTGGCTTTGAGCTTTGTCAGGCCCTGACGCTCATATTTCCACGTATTGTAGGCGAACTGTAAGCGTGATGACTGCTGAGGATGATCCCTGCTCAGCTCATAGATACGCTCCTGAAGTGTTGTCAGTTGTTTTAATTGATAGTCCAGTAGCGTTTGCGATTCAGCTAATGGTGGATAGATTTTCTCAACAAACAGCTGTTGGTCTGTTTTTCGCACCTCTCCATTGGCGCTTCGGTAATTATCTAACTGGCCACTGAGGAAAAAGAACAGTATCGTCAGACCACCCAGCATGACTAATGTCAGTACTAACAGCCGTTCCGTCGGCGCGCCTGATGTGCGACGAATACGCCTGACAATCCGGAAGATACCAAATACGGCTAAGACAGTAGTGACTATTAAAAGACCGTATAAAAAATCGGCTAACATATCGAGACCTGACGGGGGAATTCTGAAGGGTCTGACGCTATCAAAGTCGCTTGGTTCAGCCGGAGGTGCTTAGCTTTTGATATAACGATGAGACTTCTCGACTCGTTGAACGCAGCAGACTATCTAAACTGAGCACCACAAATTCAACAAGGTTTACGCTAATGTATGGGTGTTCGATGCAAAGACGCTTGTACATCGGACGTGTCACACCGAGAAGCTGCGCTCCGGATGATGAAGCCCTGAGACGGATGGTACGTGGTTCACGATCAAAAAACGACATGTGTCCGGTTAACCGACCTGGTCCGAGACGTCCTATTTCAATTTCTTCCCCCAGCTCCTCCCTGTAAAGCACCACCTCACCTCCAACGATCAAATAAAATTCATCGCTAATTGATCCCAGCTCGCTCAGCACCTCGTTACCACCGACTTCTTTTTCACGGGTAAAGGCCACGAATTTTTCTATTTCATCACGAGTGAGCGCAGCGCAGAAGTCAGGACTTGTCTCTATCACTGTATTCGCTAGTTTTTGCAGGTAAGGATCCATTCGGACATCCACTTAGTTCTATTTATGATTAGTATTATACGCAATCACCAAAAAAGCTATAATACACGGTTAATTCCGGAGTTCCGGACTTTTACAACAGGAATATTTACCTATGAGCATTAGTAACGAAGCGGTTAAAGCCTTGATTTTGGAGACACTATCCGATGCAGATGTGACTGTATCCGGAGATGGCTACAAATATGAGACTACCGTTATCAGCCCTGTGTTTGCCAACTTGGGCAAAGTGAAGCGTCATCAAATGGTCTACGCAGCTGTAAACTCAGCTATTACATCAGGTGAACTTCATGCTTTGACCATCACTGCCCTCACGCCTGAGGAAGCAGCTTGAATCAAAGCGAAAAGAAAGACTTACGTTACCAGGCAGTACAGAAAGTAACGCTGGTTGGCGTTGTAGTCAATATAGTTTTAGCACTGGCGCAGGTCATCGGTGGATTCATTGCTCAATCACAAGCATTGATCGCCGACGGCTTCCACACACTGTCTGATTTAATTACAGATTTTGTGGTATTGGTCGCTGCTAAAATGGCTAATAAGGCTCCTGATGAAGACCATCCTTATGGCCATGAAAGAATCGAAACGGTTGCCACGATTATTCTTGGGCTTGCCTTGGGCGGTGTCGGCATTGGTATCGCACTCGATGCCGTGGATAGACTGCAGAACCCGGAAAAGCTGTTACAACCCGGTGCCTTAGCTGTTTCACTGGCGATTCTGGCGATTGTTTGTAAAGAAGGTCTCTATCGGTACACTTATAAGGTTGGCAAGACGGTCAACTCCAGCATATTAAAAGCAAACGCAATGCACCACCGCAGTGATGCAGTCTCATCGGTCATGGTGGCTATTGGTGTCGGTGCCAGCGTTATGTTCTCAATTCCATGGCTGGACGCGCTGGCAGCAATGGCGGTGGCCGTGATGATTTTCTACATGGGCGCAAAACTGATTCTTGATAGCACCATGGAGCTGGTTGATACGGCTTGGGAGACTGAAAAAGTTGAATCGATGCTGAGCCTAATTGGTGATATCGATGGTGTTCAAAGTGCGCATATGCTGCGAACTCGTAAAATGAGTTCTAACGTACTGGTTGATGTGCATATTCAGGTGTCACCTTATATTAGCGTCTCTGAAGGTCATCATATTGCAGAACAAGTCATGGGCGCGTTGAAAGAGCACTACGACGAAGTAAGCGATATCATGGTGCACATTGATCCAGAGGATGATGAAACTGCAGCGCCATCCAGAGATCTTCCGAATCGTGCAGATATTCTGAAACAACTCAAGCCGGTACTTAAAGAGGTCGGACTTGCTGACCAACTTGATAATGTCATTTTGCATTATTTGGATGGTCAAATTGAAGTTGAAATAACGCTATCAGAAGCACCTTCTCAACGTGTGTTAGCTCAACTACAGCAACATTGCAGTGCACTGGCTAACATTCGTAATGTACGGGTTGTGCACGCCATTACCCCTGCATAGAAGAAGTGTTACACCTTACAAAGCGATTGTTATTTTTTAGAAACAACCCTACTGAATGTCAGTGTGCAGTGATCCATACGCTGACTCCATACTCTACTCACTATCACAGGAGTTAAATATGTCTAGCCTTGGTTCTATCTTAGTAATTCTGAGCGTTGCGCTCACGCTAATCACTCTAGTTGGCTTAATTCGTCCGGGCATCGTGATGCAAAAAGACCGTAAATCGGTGTTGGTGTATTACGCCTTTCCTGCAATATTTACTTTCCTGATAGGTAACTCGCTTGTTGGCTAAGCTCTTAATATGAATGGAAAAGAGACGCTCATCGGAAGTTAATTCCACTCCCACTTGATAGTGATAAAATCTCTACAAGGACCTGTCAGATCCTATGCAATATCAATAACAATTAATTATGGATGCCCTGGCAATGATTAAGACATTTACGCTTGAAAAAATCGTACAGCAAACAATTTCTCCTAAAAAAGGTATGCTGACCTACCATATCACTGATGAGCTGGGTAATACCCGTACCGTCACAGGGATGTCTGTGCTGGATGAGAATCAAAATATCAAAACGATTAATGCCGTTCACAAAAGAGAACTCCCGCTAATCGACACCTTATCTCATCTACAGGAACAAGACCGCTTTAGTCTCGATTTCAGCACATACAATCGCTATTTCAATCGTGAGACAAATAAAACAATTAATCAGGAAGCCTATGAAAGCGTCATGATGATGAGTGCTGAGCCTGAAGAGAGCTCGATCGTGTCCCGAATCATGATTATTGCCAGCGGTCTGCTTCTGACGCTTTGCGGCCTCATTCTATTAATTATGAATCTTGGCTAGCAATCGCTATCAACCCCAGTAAAGACTCTATCAAAGCTTGAGCTGTTGAAAGTTTAAACTGACAGCTCTGGACGGACAGTATACGTTTCAAAAGGCATGTACTATCATGTACACATCACCGTGCATCGGATGCCCGACGAAAACGAATAATATGGAAACCGTCTCATGCTAAAACACTCAAAAAAACCTAGCGTACCGTCGCGTCAAACAGGTATCGCCTTCAGCAAAATACTACTCATCCTTGTATCACTGGTGCTGCTGATATTGAGCTTGAGATGGATTCATCAAAACAATTATTTTGGTTTGAATACCAAAACCATCACCGCCCCCATGCAAAAAATCAATCCATTTAAGGATGAATTCGAAGGTTTTGGTGTGCAGGTTGTCGCCACGACGAGCCTTGCTGAAGCAAAAAAGGTAATGAATAAATTTGCTTTGGATGGTTACTCCTCCTTCATTGTGGAAACGTCTCAGCGAGGTAGTCCTTTGTATTTAGTAAGACTAGGCCCTTATAGCCGCGCGGAAGCGATTGCTGTTAACGACAAAATAAAAAGACGTTATAAAAGAAGCCCTTATGTAAGAGATAGTTTTGTAGTCTATCGTGAAGGCTGATTTGGGAATACAATCTCGCCATGGATAATGAAAGCTTTGAATCACTAAGAATACCACCCCACTCAATAGATGCGGAGCAGTCTGTATTAGGCGGACTCATGCTTGATAATCATGCATGGGAAACTATCGCAGACCGTGTGTCAGAAGAGGATTTTTACCGGCATGATCACCGGCTAATCTTTCGCTCAATCGCCGAGCTTGCTGAACAAAATCAACCACTAGACTTTATTACGCTTTCGGAGTGGCTGAAGCAACGCTCAGAACTCGAAAATGCTGGCGGTAAAGCGTACTTAGGCACCTTAGCAAAAGACACACCAAGTGCCGCCAACATTCGCGCCTATGCGGACATAGTGCGAGAGAAGTCCGTTCTAAGGCAGCTCATTTCAGTGGGAACCGATATTTCAGACCTTGCTTACGACAGTGGAGACAGAGACAGTAAGTCACTACTCGATGAAGCAGAAAAACGAGTATTCCGCATAGCAGAACAAGGGAATAGAGAGCAATCCTTTAAGCCCATTAAACAGCTTCTGAAAGACAGTTTGGACAATATCCAACGCTTAGCTGAAACAGAAGGCACAGTTACAGGTACGCCAACAGGTTACACTGAGCTTGACAGTATGACCTCTGGCCTGAACGCGGGTGACTTAGTCATTGTTGCAGGACGTCCTGCAATGGGTAAGACCACCTTCTCGATGAATGTGGCGGAGCATGTCGCTCTCAATGATAAGCCTGTTGTAATCTTCAGCATGGAAATGCCGGCGGAGCAACTCATTCTCAGAATGTTTGCGTCCAATGGCCGCGTTCCGTTAAGTGATATTCGTACCGGTAAAATTCGTGAAGAAGACTGGCCCCGCGTCGCAATGGCGGTTAAAGCATTCTCTAAAACAAAATTGTTTATTGACGATGTTGGTGGTCAGTCTCCTATTGAGATTCGTGCAAAAACGCGTCGATTGGCTAGAGAACACGGACAACTCGGGGTAATCGTCATCGATTATCTACAGCTAATGCAGTCAGGCAATAAAGCGGATAACAGGGCCAGTGAGATTTCTGAAATTTCACGATCACTAAAGAGTTTGGCTAAAGAGCTCAATTGCCCAGTAATCGCACTTTCGCAGCTTAATCGTAGTCTTGAGCAACGACCCAATAAACGTCCAATCATGTCTGACCTGCGTGAATCCGGTGCAATCGAGCAGGATGCGGATATCATCATGTTTGTGTATCGTGATGAGGTATATGATGAAGACTCACCAGACAAAGGTCAGGCAGAAATCATCATTGGTAAACAGCGTAACGGCCCTATTGGCACCGTACGTTTAACATTCCATGGTAAATACACGCGCTTTGATAACTTTGCACCAGATGTCTATGCGCCTGACTTCTCTGGATAAACCTGACATGCAGAACTTTTTTATCTTTCAACGACAAATTCCAGAAACTTATCACGCATAGAAAAGTCTACCTATTAATCAAATATCATAAATAATTTAAAGAGGGTTTCCACAATGTTAAGAAAACTAAAAACAGGTGCATTACTAGCATCATTCAGTTCAGTAATCATTCTTTCTGGTTGCGCAGGTAGCGGCATGACTAGTGGTGAAACCAGCGCCGTTGTGGGAGCCGTCGTTGGTGGCGCTATCGGTCGCGAGTTTGGTAGCGGCTCTGGCCGTAGAGTGACAACTCTACTAGGAGCAGCATTGGGTGGTTACCTGGGTTCAACATTGGGCCGTAGCTTAGATGGTTACGATACGAACAATGTAAATACTGCTCTTAACAGTACTCCGGATAATCGTCAGGTACGCTGGAATAACAACAACTCTGGCGCTAATTACACATTCACTCCGACGAGCAGTTATCAGACACAGGTCAATAACAAGCCAACAAAATGCCGTAACTATACAATGTTAGTGGATATGGGTGGCCAGCCTGAACGAGTTCAAGGTAAAGCTTGCATGGTGAACGGTCAGTGGGTGTCAGCTCAATAAATCTTGTCAGCACTAACCGATAAGTAAATAAAAGACCTAATCAGATAGTTATTTAAATAATAATTATTGATTGGGTCTTTTTTAACTAATAAAGACATAATGAAGTTTAGTCTTCGCTGAATCCAGGTGTATTGGAAGCCACCCAACGAGACTCACCGGAAGACAGATTCTCTTTTTTCCAGAAAGGCGCCTTATGCTTTAATGCTTCCATGATCTCACGACATGCATCAAAAGCCGCTGCACGATGCGCAGACCACACTGAAACCAGAACAATTGGATCAGCAGGCTTTATTAGCCCAACCCGATGACTCAGTAAGACATGTTGCAGTGGCCATCGCTGTTCAGCGTCAGCGATTATCGATTGTAACTGCTTTTCAGTCATTGCCGGGTAATGCTCCAGCTCCATCTCAGCCACATCATCGCCTTCATTAAAATCCCTCATGGTACCGACAAATGTTGCCGTCGCCCCATAGTTACAAAGGCCTTGTAAGTTAGTTTCCTGAAAATCAGTTATTTCCCGCCAAGGGTTGAAAGGCGCCGGATGAATATTAACTTTATTCATTTAGCCTCCTGTAACAGGTGGAAAGAATGCAAGCTCGTCACCGGCATTGACGATAGAGTCAGCCGCAGCATATTCTTGATTGATCGCTATCAAACAAGATTCAGGTAGTGAACTATTTGGATTAAGTGTTTGCCAGATGGTCAATGCGGTCTGTTCGACATCTAACGGTAAGGTATCACCTGATTTGCCGAGTAGCTCACGAAGACTGGCAAAATATAAAACTTTGACAGCCTTCATAATGTTTTCCTACTCAACAGTAACTGATTTTGCGAGATTTCTTGGCTTATCAACATCTGTTCCCTTAAATACTGCAACATGATAAGACAGTAATTGTAGCGGAATTGTGTAAACAATGGGAACCAAACTTTCTGGCATTTCCGGAACCCGAATGATATGAATATTCTCCTGCTCAGCAATATCTGCATTTTCATCTGCAAATAAATACAATACACCACCACGTGAACGGACTTCTTCCAGATTAGACTTCAACTTCTCGAGTAACCGCGTGTTGGGTGCGACCGCGACAATCGGCATATCCGCATCAACAAGCGCTAATGGACCATGCTTTAGTTCACCCGCAGGATAAGCTTCGGCATGAATATAGGATATTTCTTTTAGCTTCAGTGCGCCTTCCATTGCAATCGGGTAAAGCTCACCACGCCCTAAGAAGAGCGAGTGATGTTTATCTATGAATGCTTCACTCATTGCTTTAATGGAAGCATCTTTTTGTAATGACTGCTCGATTAACGCTGGCAGTCTTTTAAGATTATTCAGCATGACGGTCGCTTTTTCAGCATTAGCTGAATCTCGCTGCATCAAGGCAATTGTAAGCAACTGTAGTGCGACCAGTTGGGTAGTGAATGCTTTAGTAGATGCAACACCGATTTCAGGGCCAGCAACTGTCATCAAAGCAAAGTCTGATTCTCTGGTTAACGAGCTTTCAGGCACATTACAAATGGTTAGTGTTGCCAGATAGCTTTCACTCTTTACTTTTTCAAGCGCAGCCAAGGTATCGGCAGTCTCACCGGACTGAGAAATCGTCACAACAAGCACGCCATCGCGTTTAGGCTGACGTCGATAGCGATACTCACTCGCAACCTCAACCTGACAAGGTAAATCAGTCAAACTTTCGATCCAGTATTTTGCCGTCAAACCAGAGTGAAAACTCGTTCCGCAAGCAATAATTTGTACCTCTTTAATTTCATCAAAAACCTGAGCAAGCTTCTGAGGATTGCCAGAGATGCAATCACGTACGTTTTCTAAATCAACACGGCCCGATAGTGTGTTTTGAATTGCGGCGGGTTGCTCATATATCTCTTTAAGCATGAAATGGCGATACTCACCCAAATCAGCATCCATTGAGCTGGCACTAGACTCTTTCACTGGACGATCTACAGCAGCACCTGACTCATCATACACTTTGAAACCGCCACGTCCCAGCTCAACACTGTCGCCATTCTCAAGATAGATAAAGCGATTTGTAACAGGCAGCAATGCCTGAATATCAGACCCTATAAAATACTCACCAATACCAAGCCCTAAAACAAGTGGACTGCCTTGTCTGACTGCAATCAGGTGATCAGGATCATTTTTTGAAATCACACCTAAAGCATAAGCACCACGCAACTCTTTAGTCGCAAGATTCACAGCTTCAAGCAATGTGGTTCCTGACTCAAGGAAAGTATCGATCAGATGAACAACAACTTCTGTATCGGTGTCAGAATCAAAGCGATAACCTTTCGCTGTCAAGTCCTCACGAAGCGACTCATAGTTTTCAATAATGCCATTGTGAACTACTGCGATGCGCTCATTACTCAAGTGAGGGTGAGCGTTACGCTCAGACGGAGCGCCATGTGTTGCCCAACGTGTGTGAGCAATACCGATAGAACCTAAGGCAGGCTCATCATTTAACTTCTCTGTAAGTTCAGCAACTTTACCTAAGGCACGTGTTCTACTGATTTGATAGTCACTGTCGATGACCGCTACACCCGCTGAATCATATCCACGATATTCAAGGCGACGTAGCCCCTCTAACAGTATTCCTGCAACAGGTCTTTGAGCAACAGCTCCAACTATTCCACACATATTCTCTTAATCCTATTTTGTTTTGACTGGGCGCTGCCAGCTTGGAATACTGACTTGTTTCGAACGTGAAAGACTCAAACAGTCTTCTGGTGTATTTTTAGTGATCGTTGAACCGGCACCAATTGTAGAACCCTTAGCAATTGAGACAGGTGCAACGAGTTGGCTGTCTGAGCCAACAAAAGCGTCATCACCAATGATCGTTTTGAACTTATTCACACCATCATAATTACAGGTAATGGTCCCAGCACCAATGTTTACATTGGCACCCATTTCTGTGTCGCCGATATAACTCAAGTGACTAATTTTACTACCCTCACCAATGTTGCTCTTTTTGATCTCAACAAAGTTGCCAACTTTCGCATTTGATGCCAGCTCTGTGCCAGGACGAATTCTTGCAAAGGGGCCAATATCACAGGACTCACCAACAACAGCATTATCGATTACAGAATGCGATTTAACAGTAACATTCGGGCCGATAACACTGTTGCTAATCACACAATTAGTCTCAATAACAACACCATCGCCGAGCTTCACATCACCCTCTAAAACAGCATTGATATCAATCACAACATCCTTACCAACACTCACATTACCACGGATATCGACTCGGGCTGGGTCAAGAATGGTGACGCCTTCTGCCATTAATTCGGAGACTTTTCTTGCTTGATAAACTCTTTCGAGCATTGCTTGTTGCTGACGATTATTAACACCCTGTATTTCATCAGGATTAGCACAATCAACAGAAGTGATTGACGCACCTTCCGCTACGGCATGCTCAACACAATCAGTCAGGTAATACTCATTCTGAGCATTATCTGAATCTAATAAGGACAGCCATCGCTTTATACAACTCCCTTTGGCAGCGACTATTCCAGTATTGATTTCATTAATTTTCTTGATTTCTTCATCAGCATCTTTTTCTTCAACAATCCTACGAATATTACCTGCCGGATCTCTTACGATACGGCCATAACCAAATGGTTGCCGCAACTTAGTAGTCAGCAGTGCGTAGTCGTATTCACCAATACAAGCACACAATGGAAGCAGAGTTTCACTTTTCACTAATGGAACATCGCCATATGCGATTAGTACAATATCTTCATCATCAATGTATGGAACAGCCTGAAGGACTGCATGTCCTGTGCCCAGCTGTTCATACTGATGCACCCATTGAATAGTGTCGTCGCTTATACCGTTAATTACTGACTCAGCTGCATGACCAACAACACCCACGATTGGACCTGAGCTTAGCTCACGTGAGGTATCAATAACATGCTGCAACATCGGCTTACCGCCAATTTTATGCATTACCTTCGGAAGTTCAGAACGCATTCTGGTTCCCTTACCTGCGGCCAGAATAATAGATTTAATATTCATACAATTAACTTATTTTTAGATTGGCAAAACTATACCAAGTTAAGCGAAAGGTCGTGTGTAATAAACGATTACAGATGTTTTTTTTGCGATGAAGTAAACATTACAAACAAAAACGACCGACAAATTATCGGCCGTTAAACAATTAAGATCAAGCAAATAGATCAATAAGTCTTGCATGAAGATTTATATGGCTTTGGCACAATCCCCCATCTGTACTCCAATGGAGCATTAGGGTTCGAGGACACATGACCGGCGTATAGGTTCTTTCTCAGCTCTCTAAGAGGCATATAATAGTTTTCACCCAAACTCATTTGCACCATGCAGAAATCGTTTAACTGTTTTTTCTGTGCAGGTGTTGGATCAGATGGAGAAAACAATGTGTTTGTCCACTGCTGTGGCTGACTATTAGGTGCCGTTGCTCTGGTTCTTGCATGGTGCTGACCAATCGCGTTGAAGAAAGCCTTAAGCCTGCGGTCACGTGATGGAGTTGAGTAACTATCATACTCAGATCTATTCATGCACTGTCGACCAGCTTTTCTTATTTTCTGTAAATGCCATAGAGCATCATACACATAAACACTGCGGTCATTAGCATATTGACACAGCGCAATCATTAGACGCAGTGACTTTTCTTCAGGACGCTCTTTTCTCTTACCTAAAGCACTAGATAAAATATCCGTGAATTTCACATAATCCTGCTTTACTGACTTAGAAATCGTAAACTGTTCGATACTGTAGCCAGGCTGCTTTTTCAACGATTTCTTAATGTTTTGTGGTTGAACAAAACGGCGATAGCCATCGCTATAGCCCTTCATGTCTTCAGGCACATAGAATGGAAAAGACTCTATACGATCCATAAAACGAGCAGCTTTTGGTGTAGTAGAATAGACAACTTCAGCAACACCTGCATCAGTAACATTCACAATCGTATATGAATGTACTCCCGGTGCAACATAGATATCGCCCGGTTTAATATCATTCATAGCAACAGGGTAAGTATCTTTCTTAAGCGATGAAGTACTACCGACAGCTGAGATATAATCCATGAACTTTCTTACCCGTTGATGTTCAGGCAATTTGTCCCATTTACTCATATTGTTGGTGATAAATTTCTTTTTTCTGGTTGGGTCGTTAATCACGAAAGGCAGTCTGTGCTCATACGCAAAAACCAGCCTCATCGCATAAACTGCATCCGCACAGTCATGCTCAAATTTATAGTACAAAGGTTTTTTCTCATCCATGAAAAACTCTTCGTTCCAATTACGGGTTACCCAGGCACGGTAATTATTTTCCCAGCGTTCATCCCAGGTATTTTTTGCTTTCCACACAGCAGCACTAGCTGATGAAGCAAACAAAATCCCAACCAAGAGAATACCGTTAATGACGAAACCCTTTATTTTCTTATCCATAAGTTACTCATTTAGATTTTTCTAAGTATGCGTTTTGGCTCAGTATTCTTAGAACTGTTAATAATAAATTTATTACTCGGTGTTCAAAAAAATCATAAAAAAAATGGGATTGAAGTTAGCCCCCAATCCCACTTTAAACTCTCATTTATCAGAGCAATACACTAATGTGCATTATTTCTGATTAACGATTTTGCATGAACTGCTGAAGTGCTGCACGAGTACCACTTCCTACTACACCGTCGATTGGACCTTTGTAGTAACCTTTAGCTTTCAGCTTCTGCTGTAGAGCAAAAACATCAACTGGTGGAGGAGTAGCAGCCTTAGGTGCAGCTGGAGCTACGTATGCTGGCTTAGCTGGAGCTCGGTAAGCTGGCTTAGCTGCAGGACGCTTACCACCATACATGTGGCTGTGGTTACGCTGGTTGTACTTATGACAGTGGCTCACGCTCTTAGTCATGCTGTTAGCCGGGTGGCTGTGACACCAACGGTTAACTGGCTTACGTACTGGAGCAGCTGGCTTAGCCGGAGCTGTTTTGTATACTGGCTTATATACAACGCGATCTTTGTAAACAACCTTAGGTACTGTCTTGTATACAGTCTTTACAACTGGCTTATAGACAGTCTTAGTTACAACACGTGGAGCTGCTGGACGAGCTGCTTGCTTAGCTTTGTAGTTGTGCTGACCACGTGGGTTCTTGTGACAGTGGCGTACAGTCTTTGTCATTGAGTTAGCCGCATGACCGTGACAGTTGCTAGCAGGACGTGGAGCCATTGGCTTAGGCTTCATTACTTGCTTAGGCTTAACCATTGGCTTAGCCGGAGCCATCGGCTTTGCTGGAACCATAGGAGTCTTTGGAACCATTTTCTCAGGAATTTGAGAATCTATTGTTTGCTGACCACCAGCTGTTTGTTGACCACCTGCAACTTGCTGACCACCTGCAACTTGCTGACCACCTGCAACTTGCTCACCACCAGAAACCTGCTGGCCGCCTGCAACTTGCTCACCACCTGCAACCTGCTGGCCGCCTGCAACTTGCTCGCCACCAGAAACCTGCTGACCGCCTGCTACCTGAGCACCACCAGCAACTTGCTGACCGCCTGCTACTTGTGAAGCTCCTTCACCCATCACTGACTGCTGCGAGCAACCCGTAGCGAAGACACCAGCCATCACTAAAGTTGCAACCGAGAGTTGATGTTTAATTTTCATGTAATACATCCTTTAACTAGTTAACTGCGTAGATTTAGATTGAACAAACGATCTATATATTATTGTTTATCCGCTCCCGAAGTATAGTATTAAATCAAGCTATATTCAAAAAAAAGGTGCGATAAACATACGGTTTTTTTGTTTAAATGCCTAAAAATATGATCAACGCACATCCTGAAGAAGATATTAAGTTCGTATACATAAAAAAAGCAACCGTAAAAGGTTGCTTTTTTATATTACTTAACAGCCGTTAAACTAGTGCTTTAACGTTTTACCGATTCGATGAATCATTTCAATCTGTGCTTTAGCAGCGTCTAGCTCAGCCTGAATAGCAGCATAATCCAAGTCTTCCGGATCTTTACCTGCCAGTGCATCCTGAGCACGACCCACTGCAGCTTCAGCAGCTTTCTCATCTAAGTCTTCTGCACGAACCGCAGAGTCAGCCAAAATCGTAACGATCGTTGGCTGGACTTCGATAATTCCGCCAGCAACAAACAGTGTAGAAACACCTTCACTAGTTTTATAGTTGAGTTCACCAGGCTTCAGCGTTGCAATTAACTGACTGTGATTAGGCAAAATACCCATCGCACCCATTTCTCCGGGCGCTGTCAACTCCAGCACATCACCTGAGAATAGTGCTTCTTCAGCACTTACAACATCTAAACGTATCGTTGTAGCCATGATATTACCCCGCTATTACAGCTTAGCTGCTTTCTCGATGGCTTCATCAATTCCGCCAACCATGTAGAATGCCTGCTCAGGCATATGGTCATACTCACCAGAAATGATGCCTTTGAAACCAGCCAAAGTATCAGCAAGAGAAACATACTTACCAGGAGAACCGGTAAATACTTCCGCTACGTGGAATGGCTGAGACAAGAAACGCTGAACACGACGTGCGCGACCAACCACTTGCTTATCTTCTTCAGACAATTCATCCATACCCAGAATTGCAATGATATCCTGCAACTCCTTATAACGCTGAAGTACACCCTGTACATCACGTGCAACACCATAATGCTCTTCACCAATAACTAACGGATCAAGCTGGCGAGATGTAGAATCCAATGGATCTACCGCTGGGTAAATACCAAGCTCGGCGATTGAACGAGACAATACAAGAGTCGCATCCAAGTGAGCGAAGGTTGTTGCCGGAGATGGATCCGTCAAGTCATCCGCAGGTACATATACCGCCTGGAACGATGTGATCGAACCAGTCTTTGTAGAGGTAATACGCTCCTGAAGTGCACCCATTTCTTCAGCCAGTGTAGGCTGGTAACCTACCGCTGAAGGCATACGACCTAACAGTGCTGATACCTCAGTACCCGCCAGTGTGTAACGATAAATGTTATCAACGAACATTAGTACGTCACGACCTTCGTCACGGAAGTGCTCAGCCATTGTCAAACCAGTCAAGGCAACACGCAATCTGTTTCCTGGTGGCTCATTCATCTGACCGTAAACCAGCGCTACTTTATCAAGTACGCCCCCCTCTTCCATCTCGTAGTAGAAGTCGTTTCCTTCACGAGTACGCTCACCAACACCAGCAAATACAGACAAACCAGAGTGTGCCTTAGCGATGTTATTGATCAACTCCATCAGTGTTACGGTCTTACCAACACCCGCACCACCGAACAAACCAACTTTACCACCCTTAGCGATAGGCATGATCAAGTCAACAACCTTGATACCAGTCTCTAAGATATCCAAACCAGATGACAACTCATCATACTTTGGTGGCTCGCGGTGAATCCCCATTGTCTTTTCACACTTAACGTCACCAGCGTGATCAATCGGCTCACCCAAAACGTTCATGATACGACCCAGCGTTCCTTCACCAACCGGAACCTGAATCGGGGAACCTGTGTTAGCAGCTTCCATACCACGCTTCAAACCTTCTGCCTCACCCATGGCGATTGTGCGAACCACACCGTCACCAAGCTGAGACTGCACTTCTAATGTCAAACCGCCGTGGTCTGCCACTTTAAGCGCATCGTATACACTCGGTACCGCGTCGCGTGGAAATTCCACGTCAACAATCGGCCCGATAACCTGCACTACATGTCCAGTACTCATTTGATAGTACCTCTATAAAATATATTAAACTTTGCTCAGCCAGTCGCCAGCGGTTTATTCAACCGCCGCAGCACCTGAAACGATCTCGGAAATTTCCTGAGTAATCGCAGCCTGACGCGCCTTGTTATATGCCAGTTTCAAGTCATTGATGATGCTACCCGCATTATCAGATGCACTCTTCATAGCAATCATACGCGCCGACATTTCGCAGGCGATATTCTCGACGACACCCTGATAGATCAAAGACTCAATATAGCGAGTCATCAAACGATCAATTACAACTTCCGACTCTGGCTCATAAAGGTAATCCCAGTGAGACTGGTCAACCTCTTCAAGCCCGGAAGCAACGACAGGTACTAATTGAGTAACCTGTGGTGTCTGAGTCATGCTGTTAACGAATTTATTCTCTACTAAGAATAAGCGATCGATACGACCTTCATCATATGCATCAAGCATTACCTTCACAGTACCGATCAAATCAGTCACTGAAGGTTTATCGCCCATATGGGTTTTCTCTGCTACGACGCCGTAACGACGAAATGCTGACAATGCTTTGCTGCCAAAAACAGCAATATCAACTTCAGCACCCTTTTCTTTCCAGTCCGCAATATCGCGAAATGCGGCTTTGAACAAGTTTCCGTTCAAGCCACCACACAAACCACGGTCTGTAGAGACAATAATATAACCAACTCGCTTCACATCATCACGGTCTACCGTGTAAGGATGTTTGTACTCGAGGTGGCCACCCGCTAAATGCCCAACAACTTGTCGCATTTTGTCAGCGTATGGACGAGACTCTTCCATTCGCTCTTTTGCACGACGCATTTTGGACGCAGCAACCATTTCCATTGCTTTGGTGATTTTCTTGGTATTTTGAATACTACCAATTTGTGAGCGTATTTCCTTTAGACCTGCCATGGGACGTTACCTCCCGTTACCAAGTACTTTTGGATTTGAAATCTTCAATCAAGCTACGCATCTCACCAGCGATATCATCACTGTAACTACCGGACTCATTAATAGAATCCATAAAGTCTGACTTTTCTGAGTTAGCATAGGCACGCAATGCAGATTCAAAATCACCGATCTTAGATACTTCTACATCATCCAGAAAACCTTCGTTCGCTGCATATAGCACCAAACCTAATTCACCTGTTGTCAGTGGAGAGTACTGAGGCTGACTCATCAAAGCTGTTACACGCTGACCGCGCTCAAGCTGCTTACGAGTCCCTTCATCAAGATCAGAAGCAAACTGAGAGAATGCTGCCAATTCACGATACTGCGCCAAGTCAAGACGAACACCACCACCAAGTTTCTTGATGATCTTAGTCTGAGCAGAACCTCCTACACGAGATACTGACAAACCAGCATCGATCGCAGGACGGTTACCTGAGTTAAATAAATCTGTATCCAGGAAGATCTGACCATCAGTGATCGAGATAACGTTTGTTGCAACGAATGCAGATACGTCACCTTCCTGAGTTTCGATGATTGGATAAGCAGTCAAAGAACCTGTCTTACCTTTCACTTCACCGTTTGTCATACGCTCAACATAGTCAGCGTTAACACGAGCAGAACGCTCAAGCAGACGTGAGTGAAGGTAGAAAACGTCACCAGGATAAGCTTCACGACCCGGCGGACGACGTAGCAATAGAGATACCTGACGGTAAGCCCATGCTTGCTTAGTCAAATCATCATAGATGATCAGTGCATCTTCACCACGATCACGGAAGTACTCACCCATTGCACAACCGGCATATGGCGCAAGGTACTGCATAGACGCTGGATCTGAAGCATTAGCCGCAACAACGATTGTGTAATCCATTGCGCCGTATTCTTCAAGTTTACGTACGATACCAGCAACAGAAGAAGCCTTCTGGCCTACTGCTACGTAAATACACTTAACGTCCTTACCTTTCTGGTTGATGATTGCATCGATTGCGATTGCAGTCTTACCAGTCTGGCGGTCACCGATGATCAATTCACGCTGGCCACGACCAACAGGAACCATCGAATCAAGTGCCTTGATACCAGTTTCCATTGGCTCATCAACCGACTTACGATCGATTACACCAGGAGCAACGCGCTCGATAGGACCAAACTCTTTAGTCTCGATTGCGCCTTTACCATCAATTGGCTGCCCCAAAGAGTCAACAACGCGACCCATTAGTTCAGGACCGACAGGTACTTCAAGGATACGACCAGTACACTTAGCCGTGTCGCCTTCTTTAATATCTTTGTAGTCACCAAGGACTACGGCACCAACAGAATCACGCTCTAAGTTAAGCGCCAAACCATAAGTACCATTTGAGAATTCAATCATCTCACCCGACATCACATCGCCAAGGCCATGGATGCGAACGATACCGTCCATTACTGAGACGATTGTACCCTCTGTTCTTGCTTCAGAATCTGCTTCGAAGCTTTCAATACGCTTCTTGATCAGATCACTGATTTCAGTTGGGTTCAGTTGCATTAGATATTCCTCTATATCAGCTCAAGTTCGATTTCATTGTTTGAAAACGCCCTTGTAGCGAACCATCAATTACCAAATCTCCTACGCGAATCACCGCGCCGCCCAATAAGGACTCATCGATTTTGGTAACGAGTTTTACTTTACGGCCCAAACGCTTTTCTAACGCTGTAACGATCGCACTTTCCTGCTCTTGGCTAACTGCAGCGGCAGCAATAAGCTCACCTTCTACTTCACCTTGAGACTCAGACTTTAGCTCTTCAAATAACGAAGCCATGTCCGGTAATAATGCAAAACGATTATTCTCGCCAAGTGACTTCAGTAAGTTGACGCTCTGCTCATTTAAGTTGCCCGAAGCAACATCAACAAACATATCAACCTTTTGAGTCGCACTTGCCTTTGGACTTTCCAGCAATGACGCTGAACCTTCCGCAGAAACAATCGACGCCATGAGACCAAGTTGATCAGACCAAGAGTCTAAAGAACCAGTCGCCTCAGCGATTTCAAATACAGCTTTAGCATAAGGGCGTGCAGCAGTTGTCAATTCAGACATTTTGGCACCACCTAGATTTTTGCGGCCAGTTCATCCAGCGCTTTAGCATGTGCCGCACCGTCAATTTCCTTACCAAGGATCTTTTCAGCACCGCTAACTGCTAATGTCGCTACCTGAGAACGAAGCTCTTCAGTCGCACGACTACGCTCCATCGCAATTTCAGCTTCAGCAGCTGTCTTAATACGATCTGCTTCGCTTGCTGCATCAGCTTTCGCCTTATCAACAATCTCAGCTGCGCGCTTCTGCGCTTGAGCAATTAATTCAGCTGACTGAGCTTTTGCTTCGCCCAACTCCGCTTCAACTTGCTTTTGCGCTTGCTCTTCGAACTTGTGACCTTCTTCAGCAGCTGCCAAGCCTTCAGCAACACGCGCTTTACGCGCTTCTAAAGTGCTGATGACAGGCTCCCACAGGTACTGTTTGATAAACCAAATCAGGACAGTAAAAACTATTAGCTGTCCAAACAGGGTAGCTGTGACATTCATAATTACTCTCTCCGAATGTTAAGTTTAAAACTTCTCTAACATTGAAGGAGAATTAGCTGCCAATAGCTGTTCTTGCTGCATCCAGGAATGGGTTAGCAAAGATGAACCACATTGAAATACCCAATACGATCATTGGGAATGCTTCCATCAAACCACCTGTGAATAGCATTTGACCTGTCAACTGAGCACGCATCTCAGGCTGACGAGCAATACCTTCGATAAACTTAGAACAGATTAAACCCCAACCTAGCGCAGAACCAAACGCTGCAGCTGCCAGAACGATACCTACAACTAATGCAGTTGATGATACGATTTCAGATACTACTGTTGCATCCATTGTGAAACTCCTAAAACAATAAAAATAAAAACTTAAAAAATAATAAAACTAAAAATTAGTGATCTTCGGCCTTCTGACTAGCTAATCCTAAGAAGATAACAGTCAGCAGCATAAAGATGTATGCCTGAAGAATAATTACCATGATGTGGAAAATAGACCACAACGATCCCAGAACAATCTGACCTGGCATTGCCCAACCCACACCTAATAGAGCGATCAGTAGGAACAACAACTCACCAGCGAACATATTTCCGAATAGTCGTAAGCCCATACTGATTGGCTTAGCTAGCTCTTCGATAATCGTCATCATGACGTTTGCAGGTGCAAGGATAATTTTGACCCATGTCTTCTCAGCACTAAATGGGTGAGTAACGAATACTTTTAAGTAACCAAGCAGACCTTTGCTTTTGATGTTGTAGAACATCACTAAGATGAACACCATCAATGCAAGTGCGAAAGTCGTATCAAGGTTTGTTGTTGGAACAAGCTTAAAGTAAACGTGATGAGGGTCAGCTCCGAAGATACTTGCAACACCAGCAACCAAAGACGGGAACAAATCAACCGGGATGATATCCATGGTATTCATCAGGATGACCATGATGAATATGGTGATAGCCAGCGGACCAATCCACTCATCAGCATCCGGGAAAATATCCTGAACTTGCTGATTTACAAATTCGACAATTGACTCAAGAACATTCTGTATACCTGTTGGTTTATCCGGATCAAGATTCTGACCCACTTTCCAGGAAACAAATGCTAGAAGACCTGCAAGAATCACAGTCACTGCAAAGATGTCCCAGAAGAAAACGCTGAAGTCTACTAGAGACTCAGGCTTACCCCCGATACTTCCATTCTGCAAATGGTGCTGGATATACTCAACAGGGCTCGAAATTGCTGGCGCATTACCTTCGCTCACAACTTACCCACCTTTTAAAGTTAAAAAATACTTCACTTAGCCGCACCATCAGCAGCCTGCTGCCGGACGCCACTAATCATAAATCCAAGTTGTGCCACCGCGAATCCAATAATAATGGCGAACGGTGGAACCAAGCCTAATACTTTAATACCGATTGCAAACATAATAAGAGTGAACACAAAGCGCTGAATAACCCCTAAATATAGAGTAAGCACGCCTGCATTCTGGTTATCAACGGCAAGGTCACTTGCTGCATCGAGTCGACGGGATAGGAGGAAGGTATTTGCGATTGCGATTGCACCGCCAAACAGAGTCGCGGGCACTGCTTCACCACCGAAATAGTAAAAGGAACCAATTGCTGCAAACAACACAAGGCCTGCCTGAATTAGTAGTAACCGTAACAATTGCACTCCACCCTGAATCAACACTTAATTAAATAGGCTATAAAATAGTGGGGGCAGTATAAAGACTCGGTCTTGGGTGGTCAACAACACAATTTTCTTACATTAGTCATGCGTTCACACAGAGAACAAATTTAACAAATTATTAACAAATAAATAAACCCAACTAGCCTATGTGACGCGCAAAACAAAAGGGCTATTAATTTCATTAATACTTATTGTTAGTTAGCTATTTCACGAAGATTTCTCATCAAAATACTGCAAACACCGCTTACACAACCAATACAACAGCACGCCTGCGACATCTGCCAAGGCATCCAGCACCGAGAAACTTCTGTCCGGACTGAAGTATTGCAGCACCTCAACACCTACACCATAAATAATTAAAGGCATGGCTTTCCAAAACCAAAATGGTTCACGCGAGGAAACTAAATCCACTAATACTGCAAAACCAAAAAATACAACGACATGAATAACCTTATCATTTAGCTGCAAACTCTCTGGAAACTGTAATGGCATGGTTGCCACCTTAACTCCCGCCAGCATCAAGAGAAGAAGAACAGCAAAGAAACTATACTTAACAGGCTTTATCCGCCTTAGATAACGTACCCATACAATCAAGCGATGAACCACTTGATATCGACCATCCATAAAAACCCCACTAGCGCTACGAGTACTCAACATATTATTATTCTTACATAGTAATTGTGACGCCAGCGAGTCTAGCACAACCAAGCTTAAGTGAAGCCAATCGATTCACCATTATTTAGCGATGAACCATAGCACCCTCAACTATTGCAAGTTACAATCGCGTGATGGATGTATCTCACTTACTTGACGACCTCAACAAACCTCAGCGCGAAGCTGTCTCTGCCGCAACCACACCAACACTCGTTTTGGCCGGTGCTGGCAGTGGTAAAACAAGAGTACTGGTTCACAGAATCGCCTGGCTAATTCAAGTCGAGCAATTCTCGCCGTTCAGCATTTTGGCGGTGACTTTTACCAACAAAGCTGCGGCAGAAATGCGCGCTCGCATCGAGCAATTACTCGGCACCCCAATGGGCGGAATGTGGGTAGGCACTTTTCATAGCCTTTCACACCGATTATTACGTCGTCACTGGCAAGAAGCAGGATTACCTCAGCTGTTCCAAATTATAGACAGTGATGACCAACTTCGTCTTGTGAAACGAGTCAGTCGCAATCTGGGACTTGAAGAAGCCAACTGGCCGGCACGTCAAAGCCAATGGTTTATCAATGCACGCAAGGATAATGGTGAGCGCCCGGAGCATATTGAAGACAAAGGTGACCCACAAACTTCTCAACTCAGAGCCATCTATGAAGCCTATGAGGCAGCCTGTAAACAAGCCGGCGTTGTTGATTTCGCAGAATTATTACTGAGGTCACTTGAGCTACTCCGCGACAATCCTGAGCTGCTGGCACAGTATCGGCAGCGTTTTCGTCACCTGCTTGTGGATGAGTTTCAGGACACCAACACATTACAGTACGGCTGGTTGAGACTAATTGCTGGCGACACCACCCCGCCCTTTGCCGTAGGTGATGACGATCAGTCGATTTACGGTTGGCGTGGCGCAAAAATTGAAAACATTCAGAACTTCAGTAAAGACTTTCACAGCACCAACATAATTAGACTGGAACAAAACTATCGCTCCAGCGGTAACATCCTTGAAGCAGCAAATGCGCTCATCGACAACAACCAAGGAAGGCTCGGCAAAAACCTGTGGACTGATTCCGGACAAGGTGAGTTGATACATCTATACGCTGCTCACGACGAGAATGATGAAGCACGTTATGTCACATCACGCATTAGACAATGGGTTGAGCAAGGCAACAATCATCAGGAATGTGCAATTCTTTATCGCTCCAATGCACAGTCACGTGTATTTGAAAGCCAATTGATCGAAGCTGGCATTCCTTACCGGGTTTATGGTGGCCAACGGTTCTTCGAGCGTGCTGAAATCAAAGATGCTCTGGCCTACTTGCGCCTCAGCGCCAACCGCCATGATGACCCCTCATTTGATCGCGTGATTAACCAACCACCCCGTGGCATCGGCGATAAAACCGTCAGCGTGATTCGCGACCACGCCAGAGATAGCGGTACTTCATTATGGCAGGCTGCTACTGCACTCTTGGAAATGAATCACTTCACTGCACGAGCCAGCAATGCCATTACCGGCTTTACTCAATTGATTGCTGACATCTCTATCGATATCTCAGGGCTGCCACTTGAAGAGCAAGTTGATAAAACGATTCGGGCGTCACAATTAAAGCAGCATTACTTACATAAAGAGAAAGGCGACAAAGGTGAGGCCAGAGTTGAAAACCTGAATGAACTTGTCTCTGCTGCCCAAGGCTTTATATACAAGCCAGAAGATGAACATGCGAATATGGACTTCTTATCTGCATTTTTATCCCACGCCTCACTGGAAGCAGGCGATAGCCAAACTAAAGCCGGCAATGATTGCGCACAATTAATGACCCTGCATTCAGCGAAAGGGCTAGAGTTTCCGCTAGTGTTTTTGGTTGGCCTGGAGGAAGGACTATTCCCAAGTCAGCAATCTAGTGAAGAGTTGAATCGCATGGAAGAGGAGCGTCGCCTTTGCTACGTCGGCATAACTCGCGCCGAGAAGCAACTGGTGATATCCTACGCCGAGCAACGCAGACTTTATGGCACCACACACTATGGCGTTCCGTCACGCTTCATCCACGAAATACCAGACCGTTTAGTCGAGCCTGTTCGACCAAAACCAAGTCGCCCCAGCTGGTCAGCCTCCGGCTACAACACACCGACCACATCACACATTAAGCAAGACACTGGCGGACTAAGCATTGGACAGTCAGTCAGTCACAAGAAATTTGGCAACGGCATTATTACCGATACCGAAGGCTCTGGCAGTCACGCGCGTGTTCAGGTGAACTTTGAGGATGCAGGCAGCAAATGGCTCGTGCTTACCTACGCCAACCTTAGCCCACTGTAAGCAGAGACGTGTTAGACAATGTGGTCATTAAACTTACAGCTGCTTTAGAATTTTCTGTATTCTGATAGCATCATAAACGCTAAGCGCATGACCACCGTCACTAGCGATGGAAACTGACTTTCCGCGCAGTGCCTGTACATTATTCATATCCTGATAGGCAGGCGGCACAACCAAGTCCGCCTGGTCATAACGTGTAATATCAACCACCTCATTACTGCGTATGATCGAAAAATAAGGGATGGCTGGGTGCTTTTGCCTGTTTAGCCAGTACAACATACTCCCCCTCCTCGCTGGCTGTAAGTCACGAAATAAACCTCGCGACCGCACTAGAGTCGGATCTCCCAGCTCTTGCAAAAATATCCCCAATGGTGAATCACTCGCTAACGCTCCGAGATCCGCCATTGGCGTCCCCAAATGCGGGGTCGCAATGGTAATCAGCGCATGCACACTGCTGACTGGATTTTTCACCAGACTAAAGCGCGCGACCACACCTCCAGCGGAATGGCCAACCAACACAATAGGCTGTGGCCGATGCTTATAGATTTCCGATAAATACTTATCAAGTAATGACGCCTGAAACTCTATTGACTGCTCCCATGGTAATTCAACGGTGACCGTTGCATCTCGTCCTTGTTCACGAACATCATAAACAACCCGCCCCTGAGCGTCATACCCATATCGCCCGGCAAATGGCCAATTATTACGCGCCAAATGATCCAGCACACCAGAGCGAGACCAAATACTACCTTCGGCCATATAGCCATGAATAAATACAATTGTTTTGGCATGAACCACCTGAGTAGTGTTCAATATCAAAACAACCAGAAGAAAATACCCCAACCTTAGCGCCATACGATTACTCTTTTATTTTTAGTTGTAACTTAACCGACCATCGTAATTAATTGAAATAATGACAATTATCGGATATCGAGATGCATTCAAAAAACATCACTACTGCCTACTTAAAATGAGACTATCTTAGATATGAAAAGTGCCCACCCTGCATGCTATAATCGGCGGATAGTATCACAGTGAAAAATCACCCATGCAACATAGTCAACTGAGTGACACAAGCCAACGAAGCCCGGAAGACTGGGTCAGCCTTTTGTGTATTTCAGACTCCTCCGAAGACAGACACACGCTGGCATGTCTAATCGATGCCATCCAGACTGCCGAACAATTTCATAGCAGAGGTGACAATCCTTGCAGCATGCATGTCGCCGATATTCTGCATGGGCTTCAGGTGGACCAAACAACCATTATCGCGACCTTACTGTGTGATGTAAGACTCGAAGCACAGTTCAGCCTCGAAAAGATTACCGAGGACTACTCTGACACTATCGCTAATCTGGTTAAGAACGTCCGTTGGTTACAAAACTTTAAACCACCTGCATCTGGCGAAGCAATGACTGAACCAGAGCAAGCCGAACGCCTAAGGCGGATGCTGCTTGCAATGGTAGATGATGTTCGCGCTGTACTCATCATTTTGGCATGGCGCCTGGAACACCTAAGAACACTCAAAGATACTCCTTCGCACGAGCGCACCGTTCTCGCACGTGAAACCATCGACATCTTTGCACCACTCGCGAACCGTTTGGGTATCAGCCAACTAAAGTGGGAAATGGAAGATCGCTCTTTCCATTATCTTGAACCGACGACGTATAAGAAAATCGCCAAGTCACTGGATGACAGACGCATCGAACGGGAAGAGTATTTAAAAGAATTCACTCACGAATTTCATGATGTACTGAGTAGTGAGGGGATAGACGCTAAAGTCTATGGTCGCCCTAAGCATATATATAGCATCTGGCGAAAGATGCAGCGCAAACAGCTCACCATCGAGCAGCTATACGACCTGCGCGCCGTTCGTGTAATTGTCGATAATATACGCCAATGTTATGACATCTTAGGCCTCGTTCACATGCATTGGAAGCATGTGCCGGAAGAGCTTGACGACTACATCAATAACCGCAAACCGAATGGCTATCAGTCACTACATACCGTGATTATCGGCCCCGGCGGTAAATATGTTGAAATACAAATTCGCACCATGGAAATGCACACGTTTGCGGAACTCGGTGTCGCAGCACATTGGCGGTATAAAGAAGGTGGCGATAATGACGCGGCAATGGAAGGCGCCGTCTCTTCACTTCGCAAGCTTCTGGATAATGAAGAGAAGAATGAAGAGCTTCTTGAAGACTTCCGTTCTGAAATTTTCCCTGACAGAGTGTTTGTCCTGACTCCAAAGGGTGAAATACTAGACCTTTCCAAAGGCTCTACCCCTATCGACTTTGCTTACGCTATTCATACAAAAGTCGGACACCGCTGCCAAGGCGCAAAGGTGAATGGCAAAATCGTTCCATTAAACTATGTACTCGGTAATGGTGAACAAGTCGAAATTCTTACCGGTAAGAACGAACGACCTAACCGGAAATGGCTGAAATCATCACTGGGCTACACTGGCTCTTCGCGCTCTCGCAACAAAATCAAACACTGGTTCCGTCAACAGGATCATGGCAAAAACCGTGAAGATGGCCTTGCGCTACTCGAACAGGAACAACAACGACTGGGGATTAAGAAAATTGATCTACAGGAGCTGTGTAAACGATTTAATCAACAGAGCGAAAATGAGTTACTGATCGCACTGGGACGTGGTGACATCAGCAGCACACAATTGACTGATGTTCTGGATGATTCTTCTACACATGATGAGGAAGTGAAATTCCGCCGCATCAAAGTTAAAGATCAAGGCAAAGGCCGGGGGATACAAGTTCGTGGAGTCAGTAACCTGTTAGTTGATACTGCCAACTGCTGTAAACCAGTACCGGGTGATGAAATCATCGGATACATTACCATGGGACGCGGCATTACCATTCACCGGACGGACTGCCCAAATGTCAGCGAAGACAACCTGACTCCGGATCAAATCATGAGACTTGTCGAAGCAGACTGGGGAGAAGAAGACACCAGCTATAAAGTTGATGTGCAAATACACGGCTTAAATCAGCCCGGACTACTGCGTGATGTTGCGGCTGTGCTAGCCAAAGAGCAAGTGAATGTTATCAATATTGCGACTCGTCGCGGCTCTACCGAACTCACCTCTTTTCTAACACTCAGTGTACAAATCAGAAACGTCACCCAGCTATCTGAGCTACTGGATAAGGTCTCACAGCTTCATAACGTATTCGATGCACGACGCCACAGCCAATAACTAACTGGCTAACTGGCTAA